>NZ_JBITFF010000072.1:0-1072 GCF_044455885.1 Streptomyces sp. NPDC051109 | reverse complement strand
TGTTCTGTCCAGGGAGGTTGTGGACGGGTGATGTAGGTCTCCGCTGAGGGATCTTGAAATGGGTGAGGGCCTTCTGGCCTGGTGTGGATTGCGACATCTGCACCGGCGACCAGAAAGGCCCTCGTGCCCCACCGTAATGCACCCCTGACCGAGACCGGACGGCTGCGGCTGGCCCGCTGTGTGGTCGAGGACGGCTGGCCGCTTCGGCGGGCGGCTGAGCGATTCCAAGTCTCACCGACCACGGCCCAGCGGTGGGCCGCCCGCTACCGGGCACTCGGTGAGAGCGGGATGGCCGACCGGTCCTCCCGGCCGCACCACAGCCCGCAGCGGACGCCGACCCGAACCGAGCGGCGGGTCATCAAGGTCCGCCTCGCGCGCCGCTGGGGACCGGCCCGCATCGCCGGGCTGCTCGACGTGCCCGCCTCGACCGTGCACCGCGTGCTGACCCGCTACGGCCTGGCCCGCCTCGCACATCTGGACCGGGCCACCGGGGCCGTCATACGACGCTACGAACGCGAGCGCCCCGGCGAACTCGTCCACGTCGACATCAAGAAACTCGGCAACATCCCCAACGGCGGCGGTCACAAGACCCTCGGCCGCCAAGCCGGCCGCAAGACCCGTAGCAACGCCGGCTACAGCTACATCCACACCGCCGTCGACGACCATTCACGCCTCGCCTTCAGCGAGATCCTCAGCGATGAGAAGAAGGAGACCGCTGCCGGCTTCTGGCAGCGGGCCCAGGCGTTCTTCACCTCGTACGGGATCACCGTCGAGCGCGTCCTGACGGACAACGGCGCCTGCTACAAGTCCCACACCTGGCGCGATGTCCTGGCCACGGCCGGGATCGCCCACAAGCGGACCCGGCCCTACCGGCCCCAGACGAACGGCAAAGTCGAACGACTCAACCGCACCCTGCTGGACGAGTGGGCCTACGCCCGCCCCTACCGGTCAGAGCAGGAACGACGCGACGCGTTCCCCGGCTGGCTGCACACCTACAATCACCACCGCGGACACACCGCGCTCGCAGGCAAACCACCCGCCAGCCGCGTCCCCAACCTCACTGGGCAATACA
>NZ_JBITFF010000071.1:0-1096 GCF_044455885.1 Streptomyces sp. NPDC051109 | reverse complement strand
GGCCGACTCAGATGTCGAGGAACCGAACGTCCTTGGCGTTGCGCTGGATGAAGGAGCGTCGTGCTTCGACGTCCTCGCCCATGAGCACGGAGAACAGGTCGTCGGCCTGGGCCGCGTCGTCCAGGGTGACCTGGCCGAGCACGCGGTGGTCCACGTCCATGGTGGTGACGCGCAGTTCCTCGGCGTTCATCTCGCCCAGACCCTTGAAGCGCTGGATCGAGTCTTCCCTGATCCGCTTGCCGTTCTGCTTGCCGAGCTCGACGAGGGCGTCGCGCTCGCGGTCCGAGTACGCGTACTCGAAGTCGTCCCGGCCCCACTTGATCTTGTAGAGCGGGGGGCGCGAGAGGTAGACGTGACCGGCTTCGACCAGCGGGCGCATGAAGCGGAACAGGAAGGTCAGCAGCAGGGTGTTGATGTGCTGGCCGTCGACGTCGGCGTCCGCCATCAGGATGATCTTGTGATAGCGGAGCTTCTCGATGTCGAAGTCCTCGTGCACACCGGTACCGAAGGCGCTGATCAGCGCCTGGACCTCGGTGTTCTGGAGGATCTTGTCGATCCGGGCCTTCTCGACGTTCAGGATCTTGCCGCGGATCGGCAGGATGGCCTGGTACATCGGGTTGCGGCCGGACTTCGCGCTGCCGCCGGCGGAGTCGCCCTCGACGATGAAGATCTCGCACTTGGTCGGGTCGTTCGACTGGCAGTCGGACAGCTTGCCCGGCAACGAGGCGCTCTCCAGCAGGCCCTTGCGGCGGGTCAGGTCACGGGCCTTGCGGGCCGCGACACGGGCCGTGGCCGCCTGGATCGACTTGCGGATGATGTCCGCGGCCTCGACCGGGTTGCGGTCGAACCAGTCGTTGAGGTGCTCGTGCACGACCTTCTGCACGAAGGTCTTGGCCTCCGTGTTGCCCAGCTTGGTCTTCGTCTGGCCCTCGAACTGCGGCTCGCCCAGCTTCACCGAGATGATCGCCGTCAGACCCTCGCGAATGTCCTCGCCGGCGAGGTTGTCGTCCTTCTCGCGCAGCAGCTTCTTCTCGCGCGCGTAACGGTTCACCAGACCCGTCAGCGCGGCCCGGAAGCCCTCCTCGTGCGTACCGCC
>NZ_JBITFF010000070.1:0-1121 GCF_044455885.1 Streptomyces sp. NPDC051109 | reverse complement strand
TTGCTGGTTCTGCGGGAGCTCGCGACGTCTGCATCCAGGCGTCGGTGTCCCGTCGCCCTGAACCGTGACCGATCTCAAGGAACTTGGATGGTTCGACGGCTGGGGGAGTGACGGGTCGGACCAGTCGTGACGGCGTGCTATTTTTGTGAGCGATCGTTCAACTACGGGGGTTTCGGTGGGCCGCAAGCAGGTCTGGGATCAGGCGGATGTACTGGCCCGCGCCATGCGACTGTTCCGCCGTCGCGGCTACCTCGGGGCCTCGCTGCGGGACATCGAAGAGGCGACCGGACTGCATCCGGGCAGCCTGTACCGGGTCTTTCAGAGCAAGGAGGGCCTGTTCTGCGCCGCACTGGACGCCTACAACGACCAGGTGGTGCAGGGCCGTGTCCGGGCCCATCTGCTGGAGTCGCCGGACCCTGTGGCGGGCATCCGGTCGTTCTTCACCTCGACGTTCGAGACCGGTCCCGATCCCGATCCGGGATGTCTGCTCACCAACACCGCGGTGGAGTCCTTCACCGTTCCGCAGGCCGCCGCGGGAGTGCACCGGGGGCTGGAGACGATCGAGTCCGGTTTCGCCGACGCGCTGACGCGCGCCCGCGTTTTGGGCCTGCTGGCGGCGGATCTGGACGTCGAGGTGTCGTCAGCCCGGCTGCTGGCGCTCTATCAGGGCCTGCTGGTGCTGGTCCGGGCCGGCACTCCCGTCACGAAGCTGAACACCATCACCGATGGCGCAATGGCGTCGATCGGCTCCGACGAAGAAGGACAGCGATGATCGACTCGCAGCAGCTCTGGACGAACTACGCCGCGTGCTGGTCGGCCGACCCGGGCGAGCGGCTTGCCGCACTCGGCGCGGTCGCGGTCGAAGACGTCGCCTATCGGGACCCGGGCACGGAGGTGGGCGGGCTGACCGAGCTGGCCGCTTACATGGCCGGGTTCGCCGGAGCCTTCCCCGGTCACCGGTTCTGTATCGACGAGGTGGTCGAGCACCATGACCGGTCGCTCGCACGGTGGACCCAGCTCGGTGAGCAGGACGAACCCGCCATGGCGGGCGTGAGCACCGCCCTCCACCGCGATGGCCGGCTCGCTGACATCACCGGGTTCTTCCTCCCCGCGTAAGCGGA
>NZ_JBITFF010000069.1:0-1150 GCF_044455885.1 Streptomyces sp. NPDC051109 | reverse complement strand
TGACCGCCCCGCCCCGGAATGCCATAAGACTGCCGGGAAGCCCCCGAAGGAATGGCCGGGAGGTTTACCGACCAGGAGCGGCCGCATCGGAGATGCGGATCGGTGCCTCCGGGTCCGTCCGCACCCAGCCCACCCGGACCACCAAGCCCGCCCGGGGACGGGGGGCAAACCAAGCTGCGCCACAGGCCGATGAGATGACGCTGCAGGCTCCAGGGCGCGTCCGATCGCTACGCGCTTCTCTCGGCATAGCGTCCGACGACCCCCTGGGGCTGGACATAGGCCGCCCACGCACAGCGGGTGGGTGGCCTGCCAGCGTCTGCAGGCCGTGGGGGCTGTCGGACGACATCCGTGGGCGAGCCCTCAGGCGCCTGCAGGCCGTTGGGGCTGTCGGACGACATCCGTGGGCGAGCCCTCGGGCGCCTGCGGGTTGGTGGAGGGCGTCAGACGAAGTTCATGGGCGGCCCTCGGGCGTCTGCGGGTTGGTGGAGGCGCCAGATGACGTCCGTGGGCGGCCCTCGTGCGTCTGCGGGCTGGTGGAGGGCGCCAGACGAAGTCCATGGGCGAGCCTCGGGCGCCTGCAGGCCGTGGAGGAGGCCAGACGAAGTCCGTGGGCGAGCCCTCGGGCGCCTGCGGGCTGTCTGCGGGCCGTCTGCAGGCTGTCTGCGGATCGTTTGCGGCCTATTTGGACGCTCTCTCGGGCTCTTTGAGGCTTGTTGGGGCTCTTGGGGGCTCTTGGAGGGTCTTTGGGGCGGAAAGGGGGGCGAAAGGGAGCCTGGTGCCGGATTTCTCAACCTTCCACTCCGCCAAGAGCCTTGATGGGTCTCGATGGGCGCTCAAAAGGGACAAATGACCTGCTGTCGCAGGTCCAGGGGCCTGTCTGCCGGTCGTGGGCGGCTTATGTCCGGCCACAGGCGGTCGTCGGACGCTATGCCGCGAGGAGCGCGTAGCGATCTGGCGCGTCCCCGCGCCCCCGGTCGCTGAATCGGTCCTGATGGGGCTGGGTGCGGCTGAACGGGAACGGGAGAGCGGCATCCCTGAGGTGGCCGTGGGCTTGGCTGTCCCCCTGACCGTTCCTTCGGGGGCTTCCCGGCAGTCTTATGGCATTCCGGGGCGGGCCGGGCAGTCAAGGGTGGCCGAAGGCCATCGCGAA
>NZ_JBITFF010000068.1:0-1447 GCF_044455885.1 Streptomyces sp. NPDC051109 | reverse complement strand
TCGATGGCCTCCGGGGTGACGGGGGTGAAGAAGTTGACGAGGTTGCCGTCGGGGTCGCGGAACAACAGCGACCGGTTGCCCCAGGGCATCGTGGTGGGCTCGTTGACGAAGTCGGTGACGAAGTCGGTCAGGTTCTGGTGAACGCGGTCCACGTCGTCGACGAGGAACTCGGTGATCACACTGTGGTTGTCCGCCGGGCGGGCAGAGCCCGGGGCGAACAGCGGGACGGTGCGGGTGCTGGCGATCGCGAGGGTTGCGCCCGCGGTCTTGAGTTCGGCGAAGTCCTCGGTGGCCCGTATCGCCTGCATCCCTGTGGCTCGCTCGTAGAACTCGACGAGGCGTACGACATCGCTGGTGATGATGCGGATCGAGACGAAGTCCATGGGAATCTCCTTGGCTGTGCTGGAGGCGTGCACGTCGCAGGCTAGGAGAAATAGTGGACAGAATCGGTCCTGTATTCGCGTTAGGCTGCGAACATGCCACGACCCACCGGCCGCGTGCTGACACTCTTGGAGCTGCTGCAGTCGGGCGGCACCCGGGCTGTGGCCGAGCTCGCCGACCGTCTCGGCGTTGAAGGGCGCACTGTGCGGCGGTATGTGGGCCAGCTGATCGACCTGGACGTGCCCGTGGAGTCGGTGCGCGGCCGCTACGGCGGGTACCGGCTGGCTCCGGGGTACCGCTTGCCTCCGCTCATGCTGAGCAACGACGAGGCGCTGGCCGTGCTGCTCGGCCTGGTCGCCGGCCGCCGGGCAGGGCTGACGACGACGGAGCGCACGGCAAACGAGACGGCGTCAGCGAAGATCCGGCGGGTGCTGCCCAAGCACATCGCCCGTCGGCTCGACGCACTCCTGGAGGCTCTCGCCTTCACGGATCAGCCCGGCGAGTTGGACCACCCGGACGCCGGGCTCCTGCTCACCATCGCCGATGCGGTGCGCCACCGCCGGCCGGTCTCGATCCGCTACACCGACCGCGACGGACGGCGCAGCGAACGCACACTGCACGCGTACGGGATCGTCGCCCATGCGGGCCGGTGGTACGTGACGGGCAGGGACGCCCAGGTCGGCGAGGACCGAACCTTCCGGCTCGATCGCATCGCAGCCGCGAGGGCCCTGCCCGGCTCATTCGAAGCGCCCGTGGGTCCCGGTCCGGCACAGCGCGTGTTGTCAGGATTCGCCACGGCCGAGTACCGGCACGAGGTGACCTTTCGGATCCACGGGACAGTTGAGGAGATCCGCGCGCACCTCCCCGCCAGCGTCGCGAGCCTGGAGGAGCACGAGCCCGGGGCCGGCTAGGACCCGGCGGCCGAGCACTGGCTGCGCGTCGAGCTACGGGCGCAGCAGCTCGACTGGTTGCCTCGAATACTCGCCTCACTCGACCGGCCGTTCGTCATCGAGCGCCCCGATGAACTACGCGACCTCGTCATCGCGCTCGCCGATCGCCTCACGTC
>NZ_JBITFF010000067.1:0-2414 GCF_044455885.1 Streptomyces sp. NPDC051109 | reverse complement strand
ACCACGATGCCCTGGGGCAACCGGTCGCTGTTGTTCCGCGACCCCGACGGCAACCTCGTCAACTTCTTCACCCCCGTCACCCCGGAGGCCATCGAGAAGTTCGCACACTGACGCCACGCACAGCCGCTTACGCGGGAGCCCCGAGATCCCAGGGGTCCGGTGCCGGATCCGCGAACCATCCGAACTCCTGGGCCGCGCCGCGCCGCGCCTCTCCGGCCTGGCCGGACATCTCAGCCGCGATGGGCCACCTCGACGCCGGGGCATCGACGTCGCGCGGATCCTCCTCGACGCGCACGCCGCGGGAGCGGGTGTCGATCAGGCCGTCGCCGCCGTCAACGCGGCCGCCGCCAAGACGCCCGGTCCCGCCGTCGGGGCCCCCGCGCCTGCTTCGCCCGCCGCCTGCCACTGCGGGGCCCGCTCCCGCCCCAGGGCCGGCCGAGGCCCGCGTACCCGCCCCGGCCCCGGCCCCGGGTGCTCCTTCTGCTCCTGCGGCCGCGCCGCCGGTGCGCGACGACGTAGATCCGTGGGCGCCGCCCGCGAGCGTGGACGCGAAGCGCTCCTGGGGGCCGTTGACCGAGGGCCTGACCGTCCCCCGCGAGCTCGACCCGGCGACCGCAGCGCGGCTCTGCGCCAGCTCCAGGTGCACCCGCCCGAGCACAGCCAGATGGTGGCGATCGGACCCAGGTTAGTGTTGACGTCTTTCTGGTTTGCCTAAGGGCTGTCGCGTAACGCTTCGGGTGCCCCGGCTGTCACTCAAGAGCGCACGCAAGCCCGCGTACCGGCGTTGCCAGTCCACCGTCCACCCGTGGTCCTCGTCGCCCGGGTTCCAGTCCTCATCGATCGCGGCGAGGGCCGCGGCCCGCCGCTCGGCCCGGTGGCTTCTGAACGACCCGCCGCGCTAGCTCTACTACACCCCGCTAAAAACAAGCTCTGACCAGGTAGACGGCCGGCTTGGTGACGCCCCGAGGCCGCCTCGCGGGTTTGAGCCCGGTGCCGCGACTGACGAACCTGGCGAAGAGTCGTGTCCTACCGGTTCGAGGCGCGGCCAACGGTCCTCGCGACGTCCTACTTCTCCTCCGGCTCCCAGGCGCGGAGCAGGTCGAGCAGTCCTGCGTCTCCGTCAACGTGCAAGGCGTCGGCCTGGATACGGTCGTACAGGTAGAGGACCAGCTCACTGGCCGTGCCATGGACGGCGGCGCCGGCTGCATCCGAGTCCTCGCCGGTCGCGGCAATGGGCGCAGGGATGCAGGTGACACGTGCGCCGTCACCATCGACCGCGAGGCGCCAGGAGCGGCCCTCGGAGGCGTGGAAGTCGAAGGCCGTGGGCGTGTGCGGCCAGGCACTCGGCGTTGCGCAGACGGTGAACAGGAACTCCTCCACACCGTCGAGTGCCAGCTCGGCCGGCAGCGGCTGCGGGGCGCCCCCGGCGAGCTGGGCGTCGTAGGTGTGCACCGCGCTCTCCTGGACCCGGTGCCGGGCGGTGCCGCCGGCGGTCTGCGGTGACTGCGACGCGGGCCACCACGTCCAGCAACCGCTCTCTGGGCCTGCCTCGCTCAGGGCGCTCAGCAGAAGCTGCGTCGACGCGTCCAGCCAGGCCAGCAGGGCCTCACGCTCGCGCGGCACTTCCAGAGCGGCGCGAGTGGCGACGGCCTCGGCCGGGGGAGCGTCGGCAGGTCCCGCGCCGACGATGGCAGCCCAGAAACGATCTCCCCCACCCAGGTGCTTCACCAGATCGAACAGCGTCCACCCGGGGCAGCTCGGCACCGGTGCGTCGAGACTGGGCGCGGCGGCGACCGCGGCGCGGAAGGCGGTCGACCGTTCATCGATCAGTCGCAACAGGTCAGGGAACTCAGGATTGTCTTCCACGCCGGATGTCTATCACCGTGCCCCGGTGATCGGACAGCGATTTTCACAGTCGCCGCCGCCTGGCCCTGGCGGACGTCCTCGCGGAGGTCACGACGGCGGGGGAGGACCGCTCGGGTCGGGAAGGGTGGGGACAGCCCCCGGATCGGCCCGGGCGTCAGCCAGATGGGCAACTGGTGCGGGGCCCGGCACGCTGGGGCAGGAACAGCGCAGGAACAGCGCAGGCGACAGAAACAGGAGCAATCGGTGAATGCACGTGCGGGGGCCGCAGCACTGTGGGCGGGGATTTGTGCGGTGCTGGTATCAGGGGTCTTTCCGGCGGCGGCGGCGGAGCAGGCGTCCGCCTCGCCGCCCGCTGGTCTTCAGGGGGCCGTCGAGCAGACGGTCGCGGACGGCTTCCCGGGTGTCGTGGCGTATGCCAGGCACGGAGGGCGGGAGTCACGGACGGCGGCCGGCCTCGCGGACACGGCGAGCGGCGAGCGAGCACGGCCGGACCAACGGTTCCGGATCGCCAGTAACACCAAGTCATTCGTGTCGACGGTGCTTCTGCA
>NZ_JBITFF010000066.1:0-2674 GCF_044455885.1 Streptomyces sp. NPDC051109 | reverse complement strand
TCAGCTCTTGACCAGGAGGCCGCGGGTGCGCAGGGTGCGGCGTTCGAGGGGGCTGAAGATGAGGAGGTCGATGGCGATGCCGACGGTGAGGATCAGGAGGATTGCGAGGAAGACGCCGGGGAGGTCGATGTTGTTGCGGCCGTTTTCGAGGAGTTGGCCGAGTCCGAGTCCGAGGTCGGGGGAGCTGGCGATGATTTCGGCGGCCATGAGGGAGCGCCAGGAGAAGGCCCAGCCCTGCTTGAGGCCGGCGAGGTAGCCGGGGAGGGCGGCGGGCATGATCACGTGGCGGGCGCCGAGCAGGCCGGTGGCGCCGAGGGTGCGGCCGGCTCGTAGGTAGAGCGGGGGGATGTGGTCGATGCCGGAGACGAGGCCGTTGGCGATGGAGGGGACGGCGCCGAGGAGGATGACGGTGTACATCATGGCGTCGTTGAGGCCGAACCACAGGACGGCGGGGGGGACCCAGGCGACGGAGGGCAGGGATTGCAGGCCTTGGAGGATGGGGCCGATCGCGGCGCGGATGAAGGTGACGCGGGCGACGAGCAGTCCCAGGGGGGTGCCGATGGCCAGGGCGAGGAGGAAGCCGAGCAGGCCGCGCGAGACGCTGGTCCAGATGACGTCGAGGAGGGTGCCCTTGAGCCACATCTGGGACAGGCTGTCCCAGACGGCGGAGGGGGCGGGCAGCTTGGTTTCGTCGGTGACCTTCAGGGAGACCAGGGTCTGCCAGACCAGCAGCACGAGGGTGATGGCGAGGAGGGGCGGGAGGGTCTTCTTGAGGAGGACTTGCCGGGTGGGGGTGCGGTGGGTGTGGACGGCGTCGAGGGCGTCGAGGCCTGCTTCCAGTCCGGCGAGGTCGTCGGTCCTGTTCTTGGCGGTGGTGTCAGTGTTGGCCATGGCGGCGGATCTCCCCACGCAGGTGTTCGGTGATCTCGACGGACAGTTCCGCGACGTCGGCGTCTTCGATGCGGCGCGGTTGGGGGATGTCCACGGTCCATTGGCGGGCGATGCGGCCGGGGCGTGAGGAGAGCAGGACCACGCGTTGGGCGAGGCGGACGGCTTCGCGGACGTTGTGGGTGACGAAGAGGACGGAGACGTTGGTCTCGGCCCAGATGCGGGTGAGTTCGCCGTGCAGGACGTCGCGGGTGATGGCGTCCAGGGCGGCGAAGGGTTCGTCCATGAGCAGGAGGCGGCTGTCTTGGGCGAGGGCGCGGGCCAGGGCGACGCGTTGGCGCATGCCGCCGGACAGTTCGTGGACGCGTTTGTTGTGGGCGCCGGCGAGGCGGACCAGTTCCAGGAGGCGTTCGGCTTCCGCTTTGCGCTCGTTCTTGGCCACGTTGCGTAGGCGTAGGGCGAGTTCGATGTTCTTGCCGGCGGTCAGCCAGGGGAAGAGGGCGTGTTCCTGGAACATCAGGGCGGGCCGGCCGGTGGTCTCGATCGTGCCGGTGGAGGGTTTGTCGAGTCCGGCGACCAGGTTCAGGAGGGTTGATTTGCCGCATCCGGAGGCTCCCAGGATGGTGACGAACTCGCCGGGTGCGACATCGAGGCTGATGTCGTCCAGGACGAGCTGCGGTCCGGCCGGGCCGGAGAAGGACTTCGAGACGTGCGCGATGCGGGCGGCGCGGGTGTGCTCCGCTGCCGTGGCCTCGGCAGCCGTGGCGAGTGTGGTGGCCATGGTCGTCACCTCCTGGGATGCGTGCGTGCGGGTTACTTGGCGCCGAGGGCGGCGTCGGAGACCTCGGGCTTGCCCGCGCTCTTGAGGACCTTGTTCAGGAGCGTCAGGTCGTAGATGCCGGCGAGGTCGGGCTGCTCGATGAGTTTGGCCTTGACCGCCCAGTCGGACTCGGTCTTCAGCGTGGCGGCCAGCGGGTCGTCGGTGACGCGGATGCTCTTCCACGCCGGGTCGATGACCGCGGGCTCCAACTCCTTGCCGCTGAGCGTCTTCAGAGCGGTGTTGGCGGAGGTTTTGGCCTTGTCCGGGTTGGCGTTGATCCACTCGTTGGTCTTCACCGTGCCCGTGAGTACGGCCTCGACGACGTCGGGGTGCTCCTTGAGGAACTTCTGCGACACGATGACGTTCGTGATCACGAACTTCTTGTCGGGCCACAGGTCGCTCTCGTCGAGGAGGACGGAGGCACCCTCGGTGACCAGCTTGGAGGCTGTCGGCTCGGGCACCCAGGCGCCGTCGATCGAGCCCTGCTTGAAGGCGTCCGGGGTCACCTTGTTGTCCGTGCGCACGACGGACACATCGCCCTTGCCGGACTCCGCGTCGACCTTCCAGCCCTTGTCCGCGATCCAGTTGAGGAACGCGACGTCCTGCGTGTTCCCCTTCTGCGGAGTGGCGATCTTCTTGCCCTTGACGTCGTCCAGGGTCTTGATCTTGTCCGGGTTCACGACGAGCTTCACACCGCCGGACGCCGACCCGGAGATGATCCGCAGATTGCTGCTCTTGGACTTCACATAGCCGTTGATCGCCGGCGAGGGGCCGATGAACCCGATGTCGAGAGAGCCGCCGTTGAGCGCCTCGATCTCGGACGGACCGGCGTTGAAGGTCTGCGGCTTGATCGCGGTGGAGCCCAACTCCTTGGCGATCAGGCCTTCCTGGATACCGACCAGCGCGGTGGCGTGGGTCAGGTTCGGGAAGTACCCGATACGGACCTCGGACGCGGAGAGCTTCTTG
>NZ_JBITFF010000065.1:0-3283 GCF_044455885.1 Streptomyces sp. NPDC051109 | reverse complement strand
ATCCTCAGTAACGACGAACCTCTGACTCAGGTCACTAGCGCCGATCGCGGAAGACCTATCGGGGCGCTGCCCCACCTGGCAGCGTGAGCTAGAAATCCCGATCAGCCCTGGAGAGTCAGGAATCCCCTCCCTGCAGGGAGGGGAGGATTCAACGAAGCATGCAAGCACAACTGGGCTGACCAGGGACGGCAAACGTCGGCGCATGGCCGACCCCTTGTTGTTCGGGATCGGCCATGCGCGGGCGGGGCGGGTCAGTGAAGCGCGGTGCCGACGGTGGTGCAGGTGGTGCCGTTGAGGGTGAAGCCGCCGGGTGCGGGGTTGGCGCCGGAGTAGGCGCCGTTGAAGCCGATCGTGGTGGAACCCCCTGTGAGCAGGGACGCGTTCCAGCCGGCGTCCTTGACGGTGACCGTGGCGCCGGTCTGTGACCAGGTGCCGTTCCAGCCCTGGGTGACCGTCTGGTTGCCGGCGAAGGTGAATCCGAGGTTCCAGCCGGTGACCGGTGGCGCCAGGTTGGTGATCTTCACGCTCGCGGTGAAGCCGGTGCCCCAGTCGTTGCCGACCTGGTAGGCGACGGTGCAGCCGCTCGTCGTGGCCGGGCCCGTGGTGACCTGTAGCGTAGCCGACGGAGGTGAAATGCGGCCCCCGGTGTCGGTGGCCACCACGCGGAACGTGTAGACGGTGGCCGGGGTCAGGCCGGTGACGGTGGCGGTGGTGGCTGACGCGGGAACGGTGGCCAGCGGCGCCGTGCTGGCCGGGTCGCCGGCGTACACGCGGTAGTCCGCCAGGGGGGAGGTCCCGGCTGTGGCGGCCGGCCAGGTCAGCGTCACCCGGTCGGGGCCGGTCGCGGAGGCGGTGGGAGTGCCCGGTGCCGAGGGCGGGGTGGCCTGGGCCGAGCCGGCGGGAATGACGTACTCGGTGATCGAGTACGCCGGGAAAGTCGCGGTGAAGGAGCCGCCGTTCAGCGGCTGACCGGCCGGGTGCTGGATCGCGGTGGGACCGCCCTGGCCGTAGCGGTAGACCTGCGCCGCTGCCGGGAGTGCGGTGCCGCCGGTCACGGAGACGGGTGCGGTCAGGTCGCCGGTGGTCTTGTTGATCACCATGACCGTGGTGGCGTGGTCGCTGCTGCGCTCGGCCGCGTACACCGACAGCTTGTCCTGGTCGGCGCTCGCGGCCTTGACCGAGGTGTTCCCGAAGGTGCCGCCCTGGCCGTCGTAGTTCAGAAACATGCGGAAGGCGTACGCTCCGGGGTCGGTCGCTTTGGGCGGTGACCACAGGGTGGCCAGGTCCAGCCCCTGACGTCCGAAGATCCCCAGCACGTCGGCCTGGGCCAGGCCGCCGTCGATGTGGTCCAGCGCGCCCCAGTTGTACTCCGAGATGGCCAGCTTCGTACCTGGGTAGTTCTGGTCGACCAGCGAGCGCATCCGGGGGACGAACTGGATCGGCTGGTTGATCCAGCTCTCGTCGACGTACGAGGGATCCCACAGCTGCCGGGTGGAACGC
The DNA here is from genome assembly GCF_044455885.1 of Streptomyces sp. NPDC051109. Lineage (NCBI taxonomy): Bacteria > Bacillati > Actinomycetota > Actinomycetes > Kitasatosporales > Streptomycetaceae > Streptomyces > Streptomyces sp. NPDC051109. The sequence goes on along the minus strand of NZ_JBITFF010000065.1, from coordinate 1,783 downwards.
AGACGCAGGGCCTGCGTCGCCGCATCGTCCGCACTGCCGGACACACCGGACTGCTGCGGGTAAATGTGCTCGTCGAAGTAGTCCAGGATCCGGCGCCCGCGCGCCTGCTCGTACTCCTTCATCTTCTGCAGGTACCACGGGGCGAACTGCACGCCGCCGTGCGCGGCGGCGTCCGGGGGGTTCGACCAGCAACTGTCCCCCTGCTCGGCGCACACCTGCTGGTCCAGGCCGGAGTAGATCAGCGAGTTGAAGCCCCAGCCGACGGGGCCGAGGGTCTGCGCAGCCGGGTCGGCGTCCTTGACGGCTGCGGCGACGGCGTAGGTGCTGTCGCGCAGTTCGTCGTAGCCCGGGCCGGTCGGGTGGACATCGCGGTGCGTGCCGAACCACAGGTCCGGTTCGTTGTCCAGGTTGTAGAAGCGCACCCCGCCGGTGTTCGCGGTGCCGTAGGTACTGTCGAGGTATTGCACCCAGCCCTTGACGAAGCCCGGCCCCGCGGGCGTGCTGGTCTCGGCCGGAGCGTTGCCCGTGATCAGGGTGCCGTCGGGCTTCCTGCCGTTGCCGCAGTCCGGCCGCCACTGCGCGTCGGTCTCCTGCTGAGGACCGTACTTGGCCACGCTGAACCCGCAGCCGCTGTCGCGGCCGGCCGCCGTCCAGCCGGTCATCGGCACGGTCATCAGCGTGTCGGTGCCGGTCCTGCGGTTCTGCTCGACGAACTTGTCGGCCTGCGATCCGGCGGGCAGTGCCGCGGTGTCGTTGTTGTAGTGCAGGTCCTCGAAGTACCAGTCCGACCCGGCGTTGTAGGCGTCGAGCTTGTAGTTGTAACGGCTGGTGGCGTTGCCGCCCCAGCGGCCGATCGGCAGATGCAGCTCCTTGGCCAGTGCCTCGTCGGGGAAGTTCATGCCGTAGATGTGGGGGTCGATGGCGTGCCGCCCGCTGGTGGCATCCACGGTGATCGCCGGGCCCGCGGTGGCAGCGGCCGCGGAAACCGCTCGCCCGGGCGCGGTGCCGACGGCCTGCGCCGCTCCGCTACCGGCCAGCAGTACCGCGACTGCCGCCACGACGGCCGCCTTGTGTGTCGTACGCATGGTCTCCTTCTCAGCAGCCGACAGCGCGGGGGGTACGGCCCGCAACGCCCGAAGCTCCAGGAACGCGTCGTTCTCGGCGGGGGTGCCGGCGGTGACCCGCAGCCAGCCCGGTACGCCGTTCCGTGCGATCGACACGTACCGCCTGCAGCGCCGCGGCCTTGGGTGGGGGATGGAAACGACCGCGCTGCGGGAGTCCGGCACTCAACTCGCCGCTCCAGTAGGACAGTTACGGAGTGGGAGCGCTCCCACCCAGAAGTCTGGAGCGCCTGGACCCGGGTGTCAACATGTATGCACGGAACGCCAACCCCGACCTCGGCTCGGTGGTGGAGATGGAGGGCTGCGACCGACTCAAGGGGGAAGGCTGCCGCGAACAGCGATAGGAGCTCGTCGAGTTGATGCGTGCGCCTAGAGCCGGTCTGATAACTGATCTTGTGGCTGGTCGAGGTGAGTTGACGGACGCGGTGTCCGGTACTGGCCCAACCTCAGGGCCGCCATGCCCGTCGACGCTGTGCGGGCGCGCCAGACCACTACGTGATGGCTCTGGTCATCGATGAGGCCCAGCACCGCCCGCTAGCACGGCACACCAGGGCGCTTCTCCGACGCCTTCACGACAGGTATGAGGCCAAGGCACAAGCCACTGATCACACCCTGGAGCGGTTGCCCCGGCACTCAGAGCACGCCTACTGAGGATTTCAGGG
>NZ_JBITFF010000064.1:0-3455 GCF_044455885.1 Streptomyces sp. NPDC051109 | reverse complement strand
GGCTGCACACCTACAATCACCACCGCGGACACACCGCGCTCGCAGGCAAACCACCCGCCAGCCGCGTCCCCAACCTCACTGGGCAATACACCTAGTCCGCGCCCTCTACGAGCGCCTGGACCGCCTCGCCGACGTCGCACCCCAGCCCGTCAGGGCCCACAGAGCCGTCGCGCACCCGGACGAGACCTCCGCCGCGTCCGGGCCGGAGTTCACCCGTCCGTAGAAAGACCGCCCAGCCCCGGTCCCGTCCGCGGGCCGGGGCTGGCAGGCTGGGCGGATGGATGCCGCCTGGAGGGGTCGGCGGGTGTACGGAGCGGAGCTGGAGGACCCTTTATCCCGGCTTGGAGCCGGGCCACTGCTACGTCGAGCTGGTGGGCGGCCCGCTGGACGGGCAGCTGCTCGACGTGACCGGCTGGAGTCCGCTGGAGCTCGCGGATGGCGCCTTGCTGATGTCGGAGCGGGAGGCGTTCGGGCCGGGAGGCCGCTGTGCGTACGAGCCGGCTGAAGCCGATGGCGTCTACCCCGCCCGGTTCGGGTGGCGGGGCGATGTCCCGTAGCCGCGCCAGGGTCCGGCCGGTCGGGCGGGGCGGGGCGGTTAGGGTGCGGGTAGCCCGTGCCTATATGGCGTGCGCGGGCCAGGGCCGGTGCCCGGTGCCCAGTGCGCTCTGGGGGCAGTACCACCGGGCCGCCTCTGCGGCCGGCATGAGCATCTGCCAGTGATCATTGCCAGCGAGGTGCTGGTCCGGGACCTGATCGCTCGCACGGAGCGGGCCGTTGAGACGGTGGCTCACCTCGCCGTTGATACCGGCGTCCACGCGGCGCCCGCCGCCCCTGCTCCCGCTGCTGCTCCTGATCCGGCCCCGGATCCGGTGGCAGTGAGGTTTTCTCAGCGAACGGGCGTGTGCTGCAGGAAGTTGATCCGGCTTCGGGGAAGCGACGGACAGCCTTCGATCGTGGGGAGAGCTTTCACTTCGGGCCCCTCGCTGCGTGGGGGCCGAGGTCGTGGAGGACGTCGTTGAGTTGTGCCGGGGTGAGGGGCGGGGCGGGGAGATTGCCAGTGGGTTGTACGTGGAGGCCGTTGAGGAGCATGGCTAGATAGCGTTGCCAGATGTTGGGAACGACGGAGGTCAGGGCAGGCACTGTTCGTCCGAGCGCCGCCAGAAGCAGCAGCAGGTCCTCCGCGGTGACATCGGCGCGCATCGTGCCCTGTGCCTTGGCTCGGTCGGTCAGCAGGCTGATCGTCTCGCGGTTGTGAGTGTGCAACTCTTCGAGGGATGTGACTCCTTCGATGCCGGTGGTCATCAGGTCGTTGGCTCCCCGGTCGGCCGCCAGCCCTGCGAAGATGCCTTCCAGATAGCCCGTCAGCCCGGTCCATGCGTCGTCGCTGGCGCGGGCCTGTTCGCCCATCAGCCGGGTTTGGGTCAGGAGGTCGTGGAAGACCGCCTCGACCAGCGCCGCCCGGGTCGGGAAGTGGCGATACAGCGTGGCGTTGCCGACCCCTGCGCGACGGGCGATCTCATCCAGTGAAGCGTCGAGTCCCAGTTGTGCGAACATCTCTCGCGCGGCGGCCGTGAGCGCGTCCCGGTTGCGCTGCGCGTCTCGCCGCAGTGGCGGCGGAGCCTGTTTGCGGACAGCCATCTGCTGTACCTGCCTCTCGGACCACACGGAACCGTGGACTGTTCCCCGGTTGAGATGTTAGCGTCGCCCGCGATAACCGGGGAGATGTCCCCATTTTGTGAGGAGGGGTGGAGGCATGGCGGATACGGCGCTGGTGCTGGGTGGAGGCGGGCTGACCGCGTTCGCGTGGCAAGTCGGCATGCTGGCAGGGCTGGCCGAGGCGGGAGTGGACCTCGGCGGCGCCGATCTGCTCGCTGGCACGTCGGCCGGCGCGCTGCTCGCGGTGGAACTGGCCGCGGGAGCAGCACCGGACGACCTCTACACGGCGTGTGCCGACGGGATACGGGCCATGCCCGAGCTGAATTTCACGCTCGGCATGACGGTCAAGTACCTGTGGGCGGCGCTCGGTTCACGCGATCCGGCAACCGCGCGCAGGCGGCTGGGAAAGTTGGGGCTGGCTGTTCGCGACGTGCCCGAGACCGAGGTGTTCGACACAATCGGCCCGCTCCTGCCGGTCCATGCCTGGCCGGACAGGCCGTTGCGGCTGTTCGCGGTGGACGCGCTCACCGGTGAGCCGACCGGTTTCAGTGCCGACAGCGGGATCGACCTGGTGCGGGCCGTGTCGGCCAGCGGCGCGCTGCCCCCGCTGTTCCCGCCAATCACGATCGGGCAGGGGCGGTGGGTAGATGGTGGCGTGCGCTCCACGACCAACGCCGACTTGGTGAACGACTGCCGGCGCGTCGTCGTGCTGGCGCCGATTCCCAAGTCACCGGGGGCGAGCCCGAGCGTCGACGAGCAGGTCGATTCCCTCGTGGCAGACGGTATCCGGGCTGCTTTGCTCGTCCCGGACCATGCCTCCCGCCGCGCGTTCGGCCGCAACCCCCTGGACCCATCCCGTATCCCTGGCGCGGCCCGCGCAGGCCACCAGCAGGCCGCCGCCCACGCCGAGCACATCCACGCTGTCTGGCACGGCTGAGCCTCCCCTCCATCGAGTTCCACAAGAGGTGCCCGCGACAAGCAGATCTGCTCGGAGGACCATCGAGGTTTTCCACCGCGAAACGGTCTTCGTGAAGCAGCAAACGATCACGGCTTGTCGCGACCGGACAACCAGAGGTCGCTCAGGGACAGAGCGAATCTCCTAGCCGGACGGCCCTCACCCCAAGCTGCTGTCCAGCACAACCTGAGGCTTCACGTTGGTCACCTATGCTGCCAAGCTCGACGTCCCGCGCCACGTCGTCGAGTTCCTCGCCCGACGGCTTGCCGCTCATCGCGGCCGCATCGGGACACCCGTCGTTCTCGCTCGCTGGGGCCGTTCGCCGGGCGGTGTTGGTCCTGCGGTGGTTCCGTGAGCGCGGCTGCGTGCACTGCCTGTCCCGCGACGCGGGGATCTCGCAGGCCACCGGCTACCGCTACCTCCACGAGGGCATCGATGTTCTTGCCGACCAAGCCCCAGACCTGCACGATGTCCTGGCTCGCTGTCGGAAGAAGGGTATGAGACACGTGGTCCTCGACGGCACGCTGATCGCATCGGACCGCGTCGCCGGTGTCCGCGAGAACAGCAACGACCTGTGGTTCAGCCAGAAACACAAGGCGTTCGGCGGCATCGTGCAGGTCCTGTCGGCCCCGGACGGTACCCCGCTGTGGGTTTCCGAGGTTGAGCCTGGCTCCACCCCCGACATCACCGCAGCGCGCATTCACGCGCTGCCCGCCTTGTACAAGGCAGCCGCCGAGGGCCTGCCGACGCTAGTGACCTGAGTCGAAGATTCATCGTTGGTTGGGTATGAGTCGTCCGGGTCCGAAGATTCCGCCGTTGTCGGTGACCGATGCCCAGCGGGCCG
>NZ_JBITFF010000063.1:0-3833 GCF_044455885.1 Streptomyces sp. NPDC051109 | reverse complement strand
GACGCTTCCTTTGTACTCACCCTCTCGGGCTTTCCTCCGGGCTTTCGCTCTTCGTTCTTGCGTTTCCGACTCTATCAGATCCTTTCGGGCCTGACTCCCGGTCGAAGCGGGATTTGCCTTCCAGGTCTTCGCTTTCGCGTTTCCCTTTCCGGCGAGTCCGACTCTATCAGAAGTTTTCCACCGGATTTCCCGGCTTCGGATTCCTGGATGAGGAGTCGAGTACGTACCCACAGAATTCGATTCGGGGGGTACGAGGGGGTCTTGCTGATGGCTGCCGAACTTGTGCAGTTCCAGGCAACCGTTCGACTCTACAACTGGGCCCCCAGGCTGTCAAAACGAGCGCCTCCATGCCCCGGGGTACGTCGAAGCGCCCGTACGGACAGGCAGCCCACCTGGCCGGCGTCCTTGTCGCGGAGGCCATCAGCCACCAAGGCCTGCCCAACCGCGCACGCATCGCGCCCGTCTTCGGCGCCAGCTCCTCCTCAGCGGCACTGACCACGTTCCGCCACCGCGTCCCGCGTCATCTGGCGAAACGAACACAGCGCCGATATCTGCTTGCGCGCCCCTCGCCGCCCGGGCCAACGTCGCCTGACACCTCACGGAGGAGAAGACGATGACCACGGAAGCCCACAACGCCGATCACGAGCTCATCCAGGCCGCCGCTCGAGTCGCTCGCGATCGCTGCCGGGGCGACAACCACACCGTGGCAGCCGCAGCCCGCGCACAGGACGGCCGGATCATCACCGCGGTGAACGCCTACCACTTCACAGGAGGCCCCTGTGCCGAGCTGGTCCTCATCGGCACGGCAGCCGCCCAGGGCGCCTACGAGCTGGACACGATCGTCGCCGTGGGCGACCGCGACCGAGGAGTCATCCCCCCGTGCGGCCGGTGCCGTCAGGTCCTTCTCGACTACTTCCCCACCCTCAAGGTCATCGTCGGCAACAACGACCGCCGGCGATCCGTCCTCATCACCGACTTGCTGCCCGAAAGCTACGTCTGGGCCGACCACCAGCTCGACGCCGGGTAGACCGCGCCGCTGTCCGACCTCGGGCAGCGTCTGATCGGAGCCGTGTCATGGGCGTCTGGTACATCCTGCCCATGACGTTCCTGGCGGTGGTTGAAGGTGACGCGGGTGGGTGGCGCGTCGATCGGGATGCGCTAGTCGCCGGATGGGCGACCCCCGAAACTGACGGACGCCGAACTGCTGTGCCTGGCCGTCGCCGAGGTCCTGCTCGGCTTCCCGGCGCGGCACTGGGTCCGCTTCGCCCACGCCCGCCTGGGCCACCTGTTCCGCTACCTGCCCGAGCGGTCCGCCTATAACAGCGCCCCAACTCCGCTGGACCGCTGGACCGCTGATCAGCCAAGTGATCGAGGCTCTGGCCCGCTGCCATGTGCTGCCTCACGAGAGACGGTCAAGCGATCTGCCCTGGCCGGCCGCTGCGGCTACGGCTACTGCCGCTGCGATGCCTTCAGTGGTCGTAGGCGATCAGTGAGCGTTTGACTGGGGCGCCGGTGGTCCAGTTGTGCCAGGTGCCGGCGGCCAGGGCGAGGAGTCGTTGTCCGGTGCGGGCGAAGGCTCCGGCGGCCCCCGGGCGACCTTGCCGTGTCCGACGGGCCGTCCTTGCGGTCCGGCCGCACCAGGTGCACCCCATCGCTCCCGTGCAGAAGGCTTCACAGGCCTTCCCAGCGAAGCCCTTGCCGGCCAGGATCACCTGCCCTGGGCAAACGAGGCGATGGTCGCGTTCCAGGAGCGCGGCCATCACTTCCCGCTCGCCGGTCTTGGGGTCGGCCAGGCACCAGGTGACGGGCATGCCCGAGGCGGTGGTGACCAGGTAGAGCCGAAATCCCCAGAAGAACCGGGAGTGGCTGTCGGCGGTTCCGCTCGCGGTCGAAAGCGGGTGGGCGGCCGCCGGCCCGGCCGCGCCGTTGGCGGTTGGCGCGTTGGTCGTCCGGCTGGGCGCCTCGTCTCCGCAGGCCGTCCCGGGTCGGGGGCGGGGGCGGGATGAGCATCGGGCTGTCCCCGCCTTGGCCGGGCGAGGTCAGCCAGACCAGGGGTCGGCACCGGCTGTCGGCCAGCAGATGGACCTTGCTGGTCAGCCCGCCCCGGGCGTCGCGTCCTGGGCGGTGGCGCCGGCACCTGTCTGCAAGGTCGACCGACCAGCGGCGGGGGCGTTCGTACACGGTGTGCCAGGTTCCGCAGCGTTCGGGCAGGTCACGCCAGGGAATGCCGGTCCTTGTCCGGGCCCATCCGCTCCCACTGAGCATGCGTCAGTTCAGGCCGGCGCACGATGACGGCCTCTTGCCCGGAACGCCAACAGATCCACCATCCGGACGGCCCTGGTGACTGCAACGCGCTGAGCTCAGCCCGCAGTGCCGAGGCGGAGGACCAGGGCGGAGTTCACGGTGTCGGTGATACCCGGCCGCGAGCCGGGCACCGCATGAGGCCCGGCGTCAGCAGGGCCTGGTGGTCGGCCTCAGAGACCGCTGGCGGTGGGCCCGCAGGCCTGAGCTGACAGGAGGCACAAGGCGGAGCCGGAAACGGGCTGCGGAGGCTCCTTGCATCAGCGGTGTCGTGCCCCCCCTCAGAGAGTCCAAGACGCGGTCTCGGTGGGCATGGACAGCGGAGAAGATGGCCTGGCTCGGTCCCGGAATGCACGTATCTGGACGGGTCGGGCTGGCGTGGGCGCGAACTTGCCTTGGCCGTCTCGGCGCCGCTGCCGCAGGTGATCGTGATCCAGGCTTCTCAAAAGCCGCCAGAGCCAGTCCTTGTGCTGACGTATCCGTCCACGCCTCCACCCGTGGTGTGGCGGCGGATGGTTCGCAAGCGAGGCAGCCAGGCTCAGCAGAGCGGTCCAGGTGAATCGCACGCCGGAGCCCTCCGGCATCCGGGCGCCGTCCTGCCCCGCGGGCACACGTCGTCTTGAGGAGCAGGTCGCCGGTCGCCGGTCGCTGGTCGCCGGTCGCCGGTCGCCTCCAGGAGACACTCCGGCGGGGTGAGCTTCGAGGTCAGAGGTTGACGCGCTTCAGGTAGACGCGGCTGCGGTGGGGGATGGTCTGGTACCAGAGCATCAGGTGCTCGTCCTCGTACGTACGCAGGCGCATGGGGCTGGGGTCTTCGTAGAGGCTGCCGTCCTTGGGGTCGATGGCCATCGACGCGAGGTCGACCAGGCCCTCCATGACGACCGCGACCAGCTCCTGCTGCTCCGCGGGCATGTCGCCGAGCACCCACAGCCTGCTCGGATCGCATTCCCAGGCCCAGCCGGCCTCGTTCTCCGCTCCCTCACCCCGCAGGGTCACTGACCGATCTCCCGCTGGGCCTCGGCGAGGATGCGGCTGCTGGTTTCCATGGCCGCTTGGAACTGGGCCTCCGTGGCGGCCGGGTCGCCGGCGGTACGTTCGGCTTCCAGCAGGGCCGCGGCCCGGGCGGGCCGTCGGTGGATGGCCACGTGCGTGGCCCACTTGATCAGGAAGAAGCGGAGCGGGTTGATGGCACCCGTCTCCGCAGCGCGGTCGAACGCCGCATGGCATTCCCTGTCGAACTCGGCGAGGTGCGCCATGTCGATGCGGCGCACTGCGTCCCGCAGGGCTTCGCGCGTCATGGCCGGCTGGGGGATGAGCGGACCGTCGTCTTCGAGGTGCTGTGCTGTCATCGTGCCTCCAGGGGAACGTGGCCAGGATAGCGACCGGCCCTGTCGGAAGCCCCTTAAACGCAGAAAAGCCCCGTACCGGATACCCGGCACGGGGCTTTCTACAATGATTGTTCGGCGGCGTCCTACTCTCCCACAGGGTCCCCCCTGCAGTACCATCGGCGCTGAAAGGCTTAGCTTCCGGGT
>NZ_JBITFF010000062.1:1709-4215 GCF_044455885.1 Streptomyces sp. NPDC051109 | reverse complement strand
TTCAGAACTAACACAGTGGACGCGAGCAACTGAGGACAAGCCCTCGGCCTATTAGTACCAGTCAGCTCCACCCGTTACCGGGCTTCCACATCTGGCCTATCAACCCAGTCGTCTACTGGGAGCCTTACCCTCTCAAGGAGGTGGGAATACTCATCTTGAAGCAGGCTTCCCGCTTAGATGCTTTCAGCGGTTATCCCTCCCGAACGTAGCCAACCAGCCATGCCCTTGGCAGGACAACTGGCACACCAGAGGTTCGTCCGTCCCGGTCCTCTCGTACTAGGGACAGCCCTTCTCAATATTCCTACGCGCACAGCGGATAGGGACCGAACTGTCTCACGACGTTCTAAACCCAGCTCGCGTACCGCTTTAATGGGCGAACAGCCCAACCCTTGGGACCGACTCCAGCCCCAGGATGCGACGAGCCGACATCGAGGTGCCAAACCATCCCGTCGATATGGACTCTTGGGGAAGATCAGCCTGTTATCCCCGGGGTACCTTTTATCCGTTGAGCGACGGCGCTTCCACAAGCCACCGCCGGATCACTAGTCCCGACTTTCGTCCCTGCTCGACCCGTCGGTCTCACAGTCAAGCTCCCTTGTGCACTTACACTCAACACCTGATTGCCAACCAGGCTGAGGGAACCTTTGGGCGCCTCCGTTACCCTTTGGGAGGCAACCGCCCCAGTTAAACTACCCATCAGACACTGTCCCTGATCCGGATCACGGACCGAGGTTAGACATCCAGCACGACCAGAGTGGTATTTCAACGGCGACTCCACCCCAACTGGCGTTGGGGTTTCAAAGTCTCCCACCTATCCTACACAAGCCGAACCGAACACCAATATCAAACTGTAGTAAAGGTCCCGGGGTCTTTCCGTCCTGCTGCGCGAAACGAGCATCTTTACTCGTAGTGCAATTTCACCGGGCCTATGGTTGAGACAGTCGAGAAGTCGTTACGCCATTCGTGCAGGTCGGAACTTACCCGACAAGGAATTTCGCTACCTTAGGATGGTTATAGTTACCACCGCCGTTTACTGGCGCTTAAGTTCTCAGCTTCGCAACCCCGAAAGGTCACTAACCGGTCCCCTTAACGTTCCAGCACCGGGCAGGCGTCAGTCCGTATACATCGCCTTACGGCTTCGCACGGACCTGTGTTTTTAGTAAACAGTCGCTTCTCGCTGGTCTCTGCGGCCACCCCCAGCTCACGGAGTAAATCCGATCACCAGTGATGGCCCCCCTTCTCCCGAAGTTACGGGGGCATTTTGCCGAGTTCCTTAACCATAGTTCACCCGAACGCCTCGGTATTCTCTACCTGACCACCTGAGTCGGTTTAGGGTACGGGCCGCCATGAAACTCGCTAGAGGCTTTTCTCGACAGCATAGGATCATCCACTTCACCACAATCGGCTCGGCATCAGGTCTCAGCCTTATATGAGGGACGGATTTGCCTACCCCTCGGCCTACACCCTTACCCCGGGACAACCACCGCCCGGGCTGGACTACCTTCCTGCGTCACCCCATCGCTTACCTACTACAAGTCTGGTTCGTCGGCTCCACCACTTTCCTTTCCCCGAAGGGTCCGGAACGGCTTCACGGACTTAGCATCGCCTGATTCGATATTGGGCGTTTCAAAGCGGGTACCGGAATATCAACCGGTTGTCCATCGACTACGCCTGTCGGCCTCGCCTTAGGTCCCGACTTACCCTGGGCAGATCAGCTTGACCCAGGAACCCTTAGTCAATCGGCGCACACGTTTCTCACGTGTGTATCGCTACTCATGCCTGCATTCTCACTCGTGAACCGTCCACAACTAGCTTCCGCTGCTGCTTCACCCGGCACACGACGCTCCCCTACCCATCACAGCGGGCGTTGGCCCTATTGCTGCAATGACACGACTTCGGCGGTACGCTTGAGCCCCGCTACATTGTCGGCGCGGAATCACTTGACCAGTGAGCTATTACGCACTCTTTCAAGGGTGGCTGCTTCTAAGCCAACCTCCTGGTTGTCTCTGCGACTCCACATCCTTTCCCACTTAGCGTACGCTTAGGGGCCTTAGTCGATGCTCTGGGCTGTTTCCCTCTCGACCATGGAGCTTATCCCCCACAGTCTCACTGCCGTGCTCTCACTTACCGGCATTCGGAGTTTGGCTAAGGTCAGTAACCCGGTAGGGCCCATCGCCTATCCAGTGCTCTACCTCCGGCAAGAAACACACGACGCTGCACCTAAATGCATTTCGGGGAGAACCAGCTATCACGGAGTTTGATTGGCCTTTCACCCCTAACCACAGGTCATCCCCCAGGTTTTCAACCCTGGTGGGTTCGGTCCTCCACGAAGTCTTACCTCCGCTTCAACCTGCCCATGGCTAGATCACTCCGCTTCGGGTCTAGAGCGTGCAACTCAATCGCCCTATTCGGACTCGCTTTCGCTACGGCTTCCCCACACGGGTTAACCTCGCTACACACCGCTAACTCGCAGGCTCATTCTTCAAAAGGCACGCAGTCACGACCC
>NZ_JBITFF010000061.1:0-5534 GCF_044455885.1 Streptomyces sp. NPDC051109 | reverse complement strand
CCTCGAATACTCGCCTCACTCGACCGGCCGTTCGTCATCGAGCGCCCCGATGAACTACGCGACCTCGTCATCGCGCTCGCCGATCGCCTCACGTCCTCCGCCCGCCAAGCCTGACAGCGAGGAACCAATGTCATGAGACGGCACGGCTAGTGACCTGAGTCAGAGATTCGTCGTCAGTTGAGCATGAGTCGTCCGGGTCCGAAGATTGTGCCGTTGTCGGTTGCTGATGCCCAGCGGGCGGTGCTGGAGGGCTGGTTACGCCGTCGTACGACGGCTCAGGCTTTGGCTCAGCGGTCGCGGATCGTGCTGGAGTGCACCGAAGGCCACTCGATCATGGAGGTGTCGCGCCGGCTGCGGATCGCGCCGGACACGGTCCGCACCTGGCGGCGCCGCTTCATCGAGCGGGGACTGGACGGCTTGTGCGACGACCCGAGGCACGGCGTCCCCCGGAAGATCACCCATGCTGACGTCGAGCGGGTCATCCTCAAGACGCTTGAGGAGACACCGAAGACCGCGACCCACTGGTCGACGAGGTCGATGGCCGCGGCCACGGGCATGTCGCAGTCGACGGTCTCGCGGATCAGGCGGGCGTTCTCCCTTGCCCCGCACCGGTCGCAGACGTTCAAGCTGTCGACCGATCATCTGTCCATCGACAAGGTCCGTGACGTCGTCGGCCTCTACCTCGACCCGCCGGAGAAGGCCCTGGTCGCAGCCACGACTACGTCCGGGCGGAACCACGACCCTCTTCGCCGCTCTAGAGTTCGCCACCGCCCGTGAGGTGGTCGCGACCGTATGCCGTCCGACCGACGCGGCCGCCTTCGACTCGTACGCTGCCCGCCACCTGGGCCCGGAGCATGCGCTGCACCGCACCGAGCACGCCGAGAACGACTACCCCCTCCTGCCCGTGCGCACCGGGGAGGACGTCCGGGTCTGGGTCGGGCCGCCGGAGTCACCGCAGCCGCCCTGGCCGACCCGGCGGCTGCGGCTCGAACCCGTGACGGCGGCTGCGCGGCGGGCCGTCTGACAGCCTGGGGCGGGTGCCGGCATACCGGCATACCGGCATACCGGCATACCGGCTCACCGTACGTGCCCGTGCCCGTGGAGTCGCACGTTCAGAGGAACCAGTGGGCTCTGTCGTGCCGGCTCAGACGCCTTCGATCGGCCCGGCCCGATCCCATCCAGGCGCCCGCACGTCGATCGTGAGGCCTCCCGACCGGGCCTCCTCACCGCAGGTCCGGCACGTCGTCACCAGATCGAGGTCGTGCTCGGCGTGGTGATCCGATCCGGGCCCGCCGCGGTGCCGGAAGGCGACCGGCGGAGCGTCCACCGCCCAGCGATCACCCCAGGTCAGCAGCGCGTGCATCACGGGCGCGAGATCGCGGCCGGCCTCCGTGAGGTGGTATTCGAACCGCAAGGGGCGCTCGCTGTAGGGGCGGCGCTCGACCACGCCCGCCTCCTCCAGCGCGCGCAGTCGGGCGGCGAGGCGGTCGCGGGGCGCGCCGGTGTTACGGACGATCTGGTCGAAGCGCTGGTTGCCGTAGAAGATCTCGCGGATCGCCAGGAGGGCCCAGCGCTCACCGACGAGTTGCAGCGCGGCGGCCGCAGAGCACGGCCGACCGGGCACGTCGGGGTGCGGAACCGAATTCTCGCCCTGCTTCGCGTTCGAGGTCACATCCCCATCCTCTCGCGAGTCCGTTGTGTTTTCAAACCCGCCCGACTAGCCTCCGGTCCATGACAGTTGGAATTTCAAACCGACCAGTGGCGTCCCGAGCCGTGTTCGCGACCGTCGCGGCCGCCGTCTTCATGTCGAACCTCGACCTCTTCATCGTCAACGCGGCCCTCCCTGCGATCGGCGACTCGTTCGGCGGCAGCGGTCTCGGCTCCCTCTCCTGGGTCCTCAACGGCTACGCGATCGTCTTCGCCGCCCTCCTCGTCGTCGCGGGCCGCGTCGCCGACCGCTCCGGCCACAAGCGGGTGTTCCTGACCGGCTTGGCGGTGTTCACCCTCGCCTCGGTCGGCTGCGCACTCGCTCCCAACGTCGGGACGCTGGTCGCGGCCCGGCTCGTACAGGCCGCCGGCGCTGCGCTGCTGATGCCGACCTCGCTCGCGCTGCTGCTCGACACGACGGCGCCTGAGAAGCGCGCCGGGGCGGTGCGCGCCTGGGCGTCGATCGGCGGGATCGCGGCCGGGCTCGGGCCGGTGGCCGGCGGGCTGCTGGTCGAGGCCGGATGGCACTGGGTGTTCATCGTCAACCTGCCGGTGGGGATCGCGGCGTTCGTGCTCGGTGTCAGAGTGCTGCCGTCACCCGGGCGCGCCGGGACGGAGAAGAGTCCGCTGCCCGACCTGTTCGGCGCCGCCCTGCTCACCGGATCCATCGCCACGCTCGCGCTCGGCCTGATCAAGGCTCCTGACTGGGGTTGGGCGAGCGCCCGCACCCTCGGCGACCTCGCTGCCGCGGTGCTGCTCGGCGCCTGGTTCGTCCTGCGATCGGCCCGCCACCCCGTGCCGATCGTCGAGCTGCCGCTGCTCCGGGTCCCGGCGTTCGCATCCGCCGCGGCCGCCCTGACGCTGTTCACCATCGCGTTCGCCGGAATGCTGCTCGGTGCGGTCCTGTGGTGCCAGGGCGCGTGGGGCTACTCGGCTCTGCGCACCGGCTTCGCCATCGCGCCGGGACCCCTGCTGGTGCCGCCGGTCGCGTTGCGGATCGGGCCCGCCGTCGCCCGGTTCGGTGCGGGCCGCATCGCACTGGCGGGATCCGTCGTGTTCGCCGCCGGCATCCTGTGGTGGGCCGCGACGCTCGACACCGGCTCGGCGTACGCGGCCTCGCTCCTGCCCGGCATGATCCTGACCGGCCTCGGCGTCGGCATGACGCTCCCAGTCCTGACCGGGGTGTCGGCGGCCGCCCTGCCGCCGGCCCGCTTCGCCACCGGCTCGGCCATCACGTCGATGGGCCGCCAGATCGGCGCGGTCCTCGGCGTCGCGATCCTGGTCGGCGTCCTCGGCACCGCGGGCCCCGGACACACCGTCGACGCGTTCCGGCACGGCTGGTACGCCGTCGCCGCGGCGGCCCTGCTCGCCGCGTGCGCGACGATCCCGCTCGTCCGCAAGCCGCGGCCGGCCGCCGCCAAGCCGACCGCCGTCGCAGAGGACGTGGAGACCGCGCGGGCCGGCGCTGCCTGAGAAGGGGGCGGGGGCTGGTCGCCCTCTCGCGTCGCAGCGCCGCCTGCACAGCAAGGGCTCGGATGACTGGCTGCCCACGCACGGCGCGGCGATGCGAAACCTCTCCCCCTTGCGCACCCCGCCCCCGTCCGGATGCCGGTGTTACCGAGCTCCCCCTCGCCGCGCGTCTCTTCTCTCATCGCTCGGCGCGATCACAACACCGCCGCGCACGTATGCGCAGCAGCACTCCCGGAATCTGTCCCGCCATCAACGTGACCGTGTGGGGCGGCCTCGACTTCACCTTCCGGGCGCAGGCATCCGACGACGCCGAGGGGGAGGACGTGTTGTCGGGCGGATCGCCCGGGTGGGCCAGGCCGCCGTCGTGAACCGGCGCCGTCGACCGAACGGGGAACGGCGGCCGGCCGCCACCGCCCGCCAGTCCACCGGGGGCCGGACGACGGGGAGCAGCCCGACGTCTCGGGCGTCGCGCCGGGAGACCCCGGTCTCGGCCTCGGGCTGGTCGAGGGCCAAGCCGGGGTCTTCGCGGGCCATGGCCTCAGGTCGTCAGCGTGGCTGTGGCGAGGGAGCCCCGAAGGATCTGCTGGCGCGGCAGGGAGAGGTCGAAGAGGCGGCCCAGAATTCCCAGCAATTTGTACCGCATCTGCTCCTCGTCCTCTTCGCCCGTGTAGCCTCCTCGGCCAGCAACGGGCAGTCCGGCCTCTGTCATGGCCGCTGTCACTTCCGCAGCCAGCGCCGGGTCTCCGTCGATGCCGTCGTATCCCCATGACGCGTCCAGGTGCAGATTGAACGAGCAGGCGAGATGTCCATCCCGGTGGTATTCGAAGAACGGAGGCACGGGCTTGCCATTGTCTTCTTCGAACACCACACGGAAGACGTGCGCGCCGCCGGCCGAGACCGGGCCCAGGTCGTTGAACTCGCCCCACCACGGGCCGTACATGACCGCGAACGACAGGCCCTCGTGCTCGCCGTAACGGAGGTGCACGTCTGAGTCGGTATCGAAGAGGTCCGGGTTCGCGACGTCCTCGGCACTGTGTTCGCCGGATGCCCGATGGACGACGGCGGGCGCACCCCAGAAGGCCGTCGCCGCGAGCCGCTCCACCAGCTCGTCCGGGGTCAGCCCCCGGACCATCACCACGTTGTATCCGCCGAAAGGAATCCAACGGGGCGCCGCGAGCCAGGCAATCCCCGGCTCGGATCCGACGGAATCGGTGTCCTGCGTTCGATGAGTCACCCGGACATGGTCCATGACGCCACCGACAACCGGCGCAGTCGGCTGCCTTCAGTCAGTACGGCCGCCCTCCGAACGCGACGCCGGCTGACCACTCCCCGGTACGACCGAGACCCCAGGACTCACAGCGCCCCGGGGTCTCGTACGTCGGCCAGCCTCGGCGATGCGATGCGTCGTGAAATCGCCGAGCACTCCGACCTGGCGATCCGCGACGCCTGCGCGGACTTCGTACGGACCATGGTGGAGGCGGGGTGCCGACAAACATCGACGACCTGGTCGAGGCCTACGACCCAGAGCCAACGGAACTCGCTGCGGCCTCCGATCCCAAGGTGCGCGCAACGGTCGCCGCCACCTGGCGGACCCGGCCGGTCACCGTGCAGCTGGCGCTGCTCACCGGCCCGGACGTGGTGACCTACCTGCAGGGCAGCTGCGGTGCTCCGACGAGAAGTAGCGGCCAGCAGGGACCTACCGGATCATGCAGGGCGGCAGCTGGACGAGGACCCGGACGTGTCCGTCCGCCGCGCGGCCGCCCACCGGCCTGACACGCCGCCGCAGGTCCTACTGCGGTTGATCCGCGCCCACGGCGACATACCCCACATCCGCCCCATGCTGGTGGTGGAGCTGCTGCTAACGGACCCTGAACGAAGAGTCGCCGATGATGCTGAGGTCCAACCCCCTGCTGCCAAGAGCTCAGGTGGAGCGCGTCCTGGCCAAGGCCGGCCTCTGACATCGCCCGGGAATGCGGCCCTTCGGGTATCCGTTAGCCAGTGCGGCGCATCAGCGGATGTATCGCCACGCTGAGCCTCCCTCGACCGTAAGAACGCAGCGTGCCGTGTCGATGGGGCTTTGGCCACAAGGAGTTGCCATCTGCGAGGGCTGTGGACTGCGCCCGTAATCTCCTGTCTCAAGCGATCTCGTCTGCTTCGCTCGGCGTCTCAGTTGATTCGGTCCGTGCCACCGAAGTGGCGGTGGAGGGTGACCTCGCCGAGCGGTGCCAGCCGGTCGGCGACAAGCTCGGCGAGGCTGTGGGATCCGCTTACGCGGGGAGGAAGAACCCGGTGATGTCAGCGAGCCGGCCATCGCGGTGGAGGGCGGTGCTCACGCCCGCCATGGCGGGTTCGTCCTG
>NZ_JBITFF010000060.1:0-6837 GCF_044455885.1 Streptomyces sp. NPDC051109 | reverse complement strand
GAACCGCGAACCGTCCGGTCCCACTGCCCCGTCGGAGGCCACCGTGCGCCGGGTCCTGCAGCGCATCGACGGCGACGCCCTCGACGCGGCGATCGGTGCCTGGCTCGCCGCCCGCGACACCGGCGGCCCGCCGTCCCAGGAGCCGGGCAAACGCCGGGCCCGCCGCTCGCTGGCCGTGGACGGAAAGACCGTCCGGGGCGCCCGTCGCACGGACGGTACCCAGGTCCACCTGCTCGCCGCGATGACCGGGACCGGCCTGGTCGCCGCGCAGTGCGAAGTCGGCTCCAAGACCAACGAAATCACCGTCTTCAAGCCGATGCTCGCACCGCTCGACCTGGCCGGCACCGTGGTCACCTTCGACGCCGTGCACTCCCAGACCGGCCACGCCCGCTTCCTGGTGGAAGAGAAGAAGGCCCACTACATCGCTGTGATCAAGGGAAACCAGCCACTGCTACTTCAGCAACTCAGGCAGTTGCCCTGGCGGGAGATTCCGCTGCTGGACAAGACCCGGGCCACGCAGCATGGCCGTGACGAGATCCGCCGGGTCAAGACCTGCACGGTCACCCGCGGCCTCGGCTTCCCCCACGCCGCCCAGGCCGTGCAGATCGCGCGCCGCCGCCAGACGATCACCACCGGGAAGGTCACCCTGGAACGCGTCTACGCTGTCACCGACCTGGCCGCGGAGCAGGCCGATGCTCCCGAGATCGCGCGCCACCTCCGCGAGCACTGGGGAATCGAGAACAAGATCCACCACGTACGCGACACCACCTTCGCCGAGGACGCCTCACGTGTGCGGACCGGCACAGCACCCCGTGCCATGGCAGCCCTGCGCAAACACAGCCGAGACGCCACCCGACCACTGGCCACCCTCTGCATCACATGATCAAACCGGACGGACTGCCAGAACGACGCCGCCCTGCCCCAGCGGCCGCTGGGCGCGTTCATGGCCTTCCACAACGGCATGGTCTTTCTCCGCCCCTTCGGTGGCGGCGTCGAGTGGGAGACCGACCCGCGCCGGCTCTCGCAGCACAAGCCGCCGAGGCCCTCCGCCATCTCCTGAGCCAGCCAACTCCCCACCCGAGGAACCGTCATGAGCATCCTGGGCAGGATGACGGCCCGACGCGCCGCCGGGCGCGCCGCCGACGCCGCGATGAAGGTCCACGAAAGAGAGGAACCCCAGCCGACCCGCGGCTGGGGTTCCTCCAGGCGGCGGATACTGGTCAGCAGGTGGAGTTGCCCACGCCGTAGACCGCTCGTCTACGAGTCGGCGGACCGCACCACGTCGCGATCACCGTGGATCGGGCGGCGGGTCAGCGCTGCAGGGTGAGGACGCCCGGCCGGTACGGCAGCTTCTCGTAGGGGGTGGTGTCCCCCGGCGCGCTGGGGGACCTGCCCTGGTAGAGCAACTGCAGGTTGCAAGCGTCGACGGTCATGGTCTGGTCGGGGTTGTTGCGGACCAGGTCACCGTGGCTGATGTCGTTGGTCCAGGTGGCGCCACTGTTGGCCTTGCCCGCGAAGGGGTTGCTCTCGGTGGCGGCCTGGGGGGTCCAGGAGCCGTTGAGGCTGGTGGCGGTGAACGGTCGGAAGTAGCGCTGCTCGTTCGCGCCCCGGGCCTCGACGATCATCAGGTACTGGTTCTGGCCCTGGACCTTGTAGACCTGCGGCGCCTCGAACAGGTTCTTCTCCGTGTCGCTCATGACCGTCGTGTACGACAAGCCGAAGCTGCTCGGGAAGTTTCCGATCGGCATGCTCGCCCGGTAGATCTTGCCGTTGTCACCGGCGAAGAACAGGTACATGTTCTGGCCGTCGGCGATCAGGGTCGGGTCGATCGGGACGCCGCCCTCGCCGGCGGGGAAGCGGGCGGTGAACAGGTTCTGCGGCGCGGACCAGCCATTGGGGTTGGTGGGGTCGCTGGACGTGCGGTAGGTGAAGGTCCAGTTGGTTCCCCACCCCAGTGAGGCCAGTACCCAGATGTTCTTGGGCGCGAAGTAGAACAGCTGGGGTGCCACCGCGCCCTGGTTCATCTTGGTCTGGGTGGCCGTCGCCATGTCCGACCAGTTCGTGAAGGGGCTGAAGCCCATCGAGCCCCAGTTTCCGTCGGAGTACGTCGCGTAGACCAGGTGCTTGCCGTTGTACGTCGTGGTGGTGAAGTCCTTCAGCGCGGCCCACCCGTTCGCCGGCTGCGCCAGCGCACCGGTCGAGCTCCACCGGTAGGTCGACGGAAGGGCGCACGCGCCGCCCGTGGGCGCGGGCGTCGTCGGGGCCGGCGTCGGGGTGGACGACCCGGACGACCTGAAGTTCCAGTGCTGGTTGGCAGCGCCCCAGGAGTCCCAGATCTGGACGGCGGTGCCGTTGGCGGTCTGGTTGCCGGGGGTCTCCAGGGCCCGGCCGCTGGCGACGTTGGTCAGCGTGTAGGAGCCGTCCTTGTTCCCGGCGGCCTTCCAGTGCTGGTTGGAACCGCCGTGGGAGTCCCAGACCTGCATCTTCGTGCCGTTGCCGGTCTGGCCGCCCGGCTCGTCCAGGACCCGGCCGCTGGCGACGTTGGTGAGGGTGTAGGAGCCGTCGCCGTTCTTGGTGGCCCGCCACTGCTGGTTGGTGGCGCCGCTGGCGTCCCACACCTGGAGCGGGGTGCCGTTGCCGTTCTGTCCGGCGGGCTCGTCGAGGACACGTCCGGCGGCGCCCACGCCGGAGAGCGTGTAGACGGTGCCGGATTTGATGCCGCCGCCCGGGGTGCCGCCGCCGGCGCCGGCCAGGGGGGTGAGGACGGCGTTGTAGGCGGGCTTCTTGTTGCCGTTGTTGTCGAACAGCAGCGCGTTCTCGCCGGTGCGCCAGGAGTCGCTGTCGCGGATGCCCCACACGGTGATGCCGGTGCAGCGGGCGACGGCGAGGCAGTCGTGGACGGTGTTGGTGTAGGCGGTGGCGGACGCCTGGGCGATGTCGAGCTCGGTGATCTGGACGTCCACGCCGAGCGCGGCGAAGCTGGACAGGGTGGTCTGGAAGCTGGCCGGGGGGCCGCCGGCGCCGAAGTGGCTCTGGAAGCCGACGCAGTCGATGGGCACGCCGCGGGACTTGAAGTCCTTGACCATGTTGAAGACGCCCTGGGTCTTGGCGTCGGACCAGTTCTCGATGTTGTAGTCGTTGTAGCAGAGCTTGGCCGAGGGGTCGACGTTGCGGGCGGTGCGGAAGGCCTCCTCGATGAAGCCGTTGCCCAGCACCTTCTGGAACACGGAGTCGCGGTGCTGACCGCTGCCGCCGTCGGCGAACGCCTCGTTGACCACGTCCCAGGCGTAGATCTTGCCCTTGTAGTGGGTCATCTCCTGGGTGATGTGGTTGTTCATCACACCGCGCAGGGTGTTGGCGTCGTTGATGGACTTGACCCAGTCGGGCAGTTGGGAGTGCCAGACCAGGGTGTGGCCGCGCATCTTCTGGCCGTGCGCGGAGGCGTGGTTGACGATCGAGTCGGCGGGGCCGAAGTTGAACGACCCGCGGGAGGGCTCGATGGCGTCCCACTTCATCTCGTTCTCCGGGGTTACCATCTTGAATTCCCGGTCGAGAATGGTGGAGTACGTCGCGTCCCCGAGCCTGCCCACGGCCACTGCCGTACCGAAGTAGCGGCCGCTGACGGCCGCTGCGTCGGCGAGCACGGTCGGCGTGCCGGCGTTCGGCGTGAACGCGGCCTGGGCGACCAGCGGTACGGCTGCACCTACGGCGGCGAGCACCACGGCGGCGGCGATCACGCGGCGGGTTGTCGGCCGGCGGCGATGAGAGCGGTTCTGATCTGGCAACGGCATGTCCTTCTGGCGCAGTGGGCCTTGATCTTGGCCCCGGTTACCCGCTAGTTGCCGCCACGCACACAAAGGTTGCCGTGATCGGGAGGACTTTTTGTCGAGCCGGAGATCGGCGCGGCCCTCATCCCGTCGGGGCGAAGCCGCCCCGGACCGCGAGGGCGCCCGCGGCGGTCCCGGCGTCGGCGGGGTAGGTGTCGTCCTTGGCGTTCCGTCAGACACGGCGGGGCCGCAGGCGGTTGAGCCTGCGACCCCGCGCGGGTGGTGGGGTCAGGACGGGTCGCCGTACTGGAGACCGCGTCCGTTGGTGCCGATGTAGACGCGACCGTAGGTGTCGGGGTCGCCGGTGATGATGCCGAGGCTGCCGATGGCGCCCCACTGGTGGGCGTCGTCGTTGATGCGGAGCCAGGTGGCGCCCATGTCGGTCGAGCGGAAGACTCCGGTGACGTCCATGACGGTGCCGATCAGGTACAGGGCCTGGTAGGACACCCGGCGCGGCCTTGCCGAAGCCGAGGGCGGAGGCGGACTTCACCGTGGTGAGCGTGGTGAAGGTGCGGCCGCCGTCGGTGGAGTGCAGCAGCCCCTTGCCGCCGTCGGCGATCCACAGGTCCCCGCCGACGCCCGGGGCGGCGGTGAGCCGGCCGTTGGGCAGGTTGGTGGCGCGGGCGGTGAAGGTCGCGCCGCCGTCGGTGCTGGCGAACAGCGTGCCGCCGGCCAGCGAGTAGAAGGTGTTGGCCGAGGACCGGTCGGCGACGACCACCGCGTCGGCGCCCAGGCCGCCGACCTTCGACCAGCTCGCTCCCTTGTCGGTCGAGCGGTACGGGACCTGGCCCGCCCCGGTCCAGACGATGGTGGAGCCGTCCGCCGCGATCGCGACGTGGCCCGCCTGGGCGCTGCCCACCGGCTTTGCCTTGAAGCCGATCCAGTTGAGGCCGCCGTCGGTGGAGTAGGCGCCGTCCTGTTCGCCGCCCCGGCCGACCCGGACCATCATCGAGGGGTTGGACTGCACGAAGTCGATGTCGGTGCTGCTGCTCATCAGGGGGTTCTTCAGCCGCCCGGCGGGCACCTTGGTCAGGTCGTCGTACCGGAAACCGCCCTGGTCGCCCATGGAGGTGATGAGGGTGGCGCCGCCGGGCGGGGCGATCGCGTCCGCGAGCGCGGTCTCCTCCAGCCCGCGGGCCCCCGGGGTCCAGTGGCTGGTGCCGCCGCTGTCGGTGGCGGTGGCGTCCTTGCTGCGCCAGATGCCGTTGCCGGTGCCGTACAGCACGTGCCCGGAGTCGAAGGGGTCGATGGTCAGCGCGGTCATCCAGTGCCCGATGCCGGTACCGACGAAAGGAGCACTGGAGGCGTCCCGCACCGACTTCGCGGCCTGGGCCTTCCAGGTGGTACCGCCGTCGGTGGTCCGGTAGAGCTCGTCCTCGGGGTACCAGCGGTCGAGGGTGGTGACCATCACCGTGGACGGGTGCTGCGGGTCGACGGCCAGACCGGAGAAGCCGTAGCCGCCCTTGGACGGGGAGACGTCCTTCCACGCCCCGCCGGCCGGCGTGTACTTCCACACCGAACCCGCCGTCACGCCGTTGGGCCCGAGGGCGTTGGTGTACGTCAGGTACAGCGAGCCGTCACCGGAGACCACGCCGTGCTGCGGCAGCTGGCCGGTGGGCTGTCCGGAGACGGCCTGCCAGGAGTTGCCGCCGTCGGTGGAGCGGTACAGGGACGTGGACTTGTCGCCGACGCCGACGTAGACCGTCTTGCTGCCGGCCGGGCCGTACGTCACGAAGGAGATGCCGCCGCTGCTCGCCTCGTCCTTGACGGGGAACGAGGAGACCTGGCTCCAGGTCGCCCCGCGGTCGGTGCTGCGCCACAGGCCGTTCTTACGGGTGCCCAGGAGCAGGGTGTCGTGGTTCGCAGGGTCGATCACCAGCCGCTCGCCCGCCCCGCGGCCGTCCTCGTTGCCGCCCAGCTTGAACGGCAGATCGGTGCGCTGGAAGGTGCGGCCCCGGTCGGTGGAGCGCAGGATCGCGGAGTTCCCGGCCCAGTCCTTGGTGTAGGTGCCCGCCGCGAGGTAGAGCCGGTCGGGGTCGACCGGATCGGTGGCCATCGAATCGATGCCCAGCAGGTTCCAGTCCTTCTCGCCGATCCAGTCGGTCAGCGGGATCCACTGCTCGGCCCCGGTGTCCCAGCGGTAGGCGCCTCCCATGTCGGTGCGCGCGTACAGCAGGCCCTTCTCCTTCTGGTTGAACACCAGCCCGGTGACGTAACCGCCGCCCACCACCTGGGCGTTCTTCCATGCGTACGATCCGGACCCGGCCTGCCCGCCGCGGACCCGGGCACCAGGCTCCCGCCCGTCTTCACCAGCTTCCACTGCTGGTTGCTGCTGCCCTGGCCGGGCCACTGGATGATCTGCGGGCCACGGTCGTTGGAGTATCCGGAGACGTCCAGGACCTGACCGCTCTTGCGGGAGGTGAAGGTGACGGCCTCGGAACCGCTCACACCGTCGATCCGCCACTGCTGGGAGGCGGAGGAGCTGTCCGTCTGCTGCTCGGCGGCAGCCGCCCGGGCGGTCGAGCCGCCCGCTATGCCCAGCACCTTGCCGCTGTTGCGGTTCACCAGCTCGTAGTAGCCGTCCCCGGTGGGCCTCAGTCGCCACTGCTGGTTGGCGGTGTTCTGGTCGGTCCACTGCTGGATCCGGGTGCCGTCGGCGGTGGAGAAGCCGTTGACGTCCAACACCTGGCCGCTGCGTACGGAGACCAGCCTGTAGTAGGCATCGCCGTCGACCGTCGCGGCCTGGGACTCCTCGTCTGTGAACACGAAGTACGACCCGACGGCGAGGGGCACACCGACCAGCAGAGCGGTGGCGTTCAAGCGACGGCGGTGACGCCCGCGGCGCCCGCCGTTTGGGGGGTTGCTCATGGGTAGACGTTCTCCTTGCGAACCGTGCATGAGAGGAAGGCGGATCCCGACACCGGTACTGGCCGGATCTACTTCCTTGTGGTCGCAGGCTCCGCAAAAGGTTGCCGTGAGCCGGAAACTTTTTCAGGGCACCTCGTGGTGA
>NZ_JBITFF010000059.1:0-6879 GCF_044455885.1 Streptomyces sp. NPDC051109 | reverse complement strand
AACACCCCAGACCCTTCGTCTGGACAAAGACGGCCGACGAGATCCTCGACAAGGTCGCCGCCTACTGCCGACGAATCTCTGACTCAGATCACTAGCGGACAAGGGATAGATCGGTGCGGGCATCGGCATCCATGTGCCCGTCCGCCGCCCGAAGGGCCAGTCCGAGCGAGCCCTTGATGTCGACACGCGCATGGCCAACGCGCTGATCCGTTATTTGCGCGCCCGTGGCGAGCGCGCTGCCGCGGAACTCAAGCACGCTGGCGTACCTTGCAGCACATCACACTCAGCCCGAGCCGGATCGGCGCCATCGCCCGCGCCGCCCTCGTCCTCAACGGGCATTGGAAGTGTTCTTCCCTGAGAAAACTTCAGTGAGCGCGGACGCCCGAGTGATGTGGGGGCCGCTGACCGAGGGCCTGAACGTTCCGATGAAATAGAACGGCGAGTCCCGCATATGGGACTCGCCGTTCTGGAAGAGCGAGCTCGGTGGCTGCTACAGAAGGCCGCCGGCACGGGGGAGTGGTGCCACGGCGGAGCGGCCGGCGGGGAGGAATTAGCCGATGCCGTGGTTGGCGCCCCTGGCGTTGCCGAGGAGCTGGCCGCCGACGCCGAGGCCCAGTCCGTGCAGGATGTGGTTGAGATCGATCCCGAGGATCCCGTCAGCCGGAACGGCCCTGCTGGGGCTGTTCGCCGTCACGGCCTCGGCGTGGGCAGCTCCCGACATGGTCAGGGCGGCTCCCGAAAGGGTGAGTGCGACAAGTACACGCTTGGTGTTGTTCATACAGGAGTGAACGATCTCGGAGCGCACTGGTCACCATGCCTTCCGAAGCACTGGACTTGCCTGGCCGGGCCGCCGTGCCCTATCTCGCATGTGGAAACGATGGATCGTTTCGCCGCGCGTCGTATGAGTGGTTTCTTTCTATGCGGAGTGGCTGTAGGGCGAAGAGCCGTGCTGCCCTGAATGCAGCGCTCATGATGTTCGTCGTGGAAATCACCGCGGTGAGAAGAGGGGCTTACGTGTACGTGTGGAAAAGAATGGCGAGGCTGACGCTCGTCGCAAGTTCGGCGATCGTGCTGGTGACCGGGGTATCGACCAGCGCTCAGGCAGCTTCGGGCAAGTTCGCGTATAACCGGGCCGATACGGGATTCCGGCAGGTCATGGAGAACCCGCCGGACGGCGAATGCATCGGGATGCCCGGTGGTGCGGGCGTCGTCGACAACCTCACAGACACCGCCGCAACCCTCTACCAGGACCAGTTCTGCTCTGCCCGGCAGGACGCGCTCGCGCCGGATACGGGGGGCGTCTACGGCGGCGCGAGCGTCCCGCACTCGGTGGTCTTCGGGTAGAAGGGTGCACGCAGCACACGTGGAGGGTGCTCCCGGGTGCCCTCCTGATCGCCTCGGCTGCGGCTTGTTCGGCGCGCTTGACGACGGCGGCCGCGGCGACGGCACGACGGAGAGGATCTCCGCGCACTCGGGATCGAGCTGGGCAAGCGCACCGGCCAAGACCTCGAGGGCGGCGGCCACGTCCTCCACCGCGTTCGCGCTCCAGCACGACGGGCCGACGGCGTCGGCCAGCGTGCACGCCGCGACGACGGTCTCCTCCGCCAGCTCCTCGACCCTGTCCGGAAGTCGGCTTCATGTCCCGCCCGACGAGATGTGACCGCGCGAGGTGGTGCGCGCTGATCACATGATGACGTCCGGGATCCGCTCCATCCCCGGGTCCGCAAGACGGCCTTCGGCCAGGGGCCGGTCCAGGATGCTGTGGGAGCTGATCCGGTGCCACACGATGTAGGGAAACCCGGGGACTATCTCCCCGCCGTACGACCTCGTGCGCGGCTGGGTTTGCCCGGAGCCGCCCTTCGGATGTGGCTGATTCTGCTGTCACCTGATGGTGGGGCGTACTCGAATGGGCGCACCCCGGGTCGGCGAGCGAGACGGCCGAGAGGTGGCAGGGCCTGCGGTAAGGACCCTGCCACAACGACGGCCAACCTCCTGCCCCGGCATGACGGCCTATGCCTCCCCAGCGGACTGATGCGAACCACCTGCCGCATGTGCGGGGTCTCTGCTACCCGTCCAGGTCCTCGTCCTCCGCCTCATTTACTGCCATCTCTTTGGCCCACTTCGCATCACCGACGTTGCTGACGTACCGGGCCGCGACCCAGCCCTTCTGGTCGCGCAGCAGCTACCAGGTCTGTCTCGTTGCCGTCGACATCCTGGGCCCTCACCCGCGACGCCAAGCCGACCCTGTCGCCCGGAGAGAGCGCCGACGACCGCCTCCGTTGTCCCGCGCGTCCTCGATCCGTACGTCCGCCCGGCTGCCGTAGCGGCCGATGAACCCCCGGAACTTCCGCTCGGCGGTCTTGGAGCTGCTCCACGTGCCGGTGACGGCGGGAGAGGTCGGTGGCCCGAAGCGAAGCCTGACGTGAAACGGCACATGCGGATCATGAGCTGTCGGAATCCCTGCTGCAAGCCGCGAGCCCGGGGACGGGCACCGCCCTCCCTGTTCTCCTCACCACCCGCTGCGAGATCGGCACGCCCTGTTATCGAAAAGGTGTTCCATGCCAGGTGGGCTGCGGGTTACTGGTATGAATGGCCACGGGGGGCGACACCGTCGGATCGCCGAGCACGGCGGGGAGGTCGACCCGACGGTCTATGTCGCCGACGCGGGCGGCGCGGCCGGCGTGGCAGTCCAGGTACGGCGGGATCGACGCGGCCTGGGCCGACGGGGAGGCTGGACTGCTGATCCTGCCCGCGGAGACCGTGATGTGGGACGGCCTACGGATGCGGCCGCACCCCGGACCGCTGTGTCGGCGCGGTCCGGTCACGGTATGGCTCCGCCAGGCGGTGCGAGCCGCCCTTGAATCCAGGTTGTCGGCGCTGCCTCGATCCAGTAGTCAGTGTGGCCACGCAAGCGGTCGCGATCCGCTTCGTCGATCTCCTCGTCATGCACCTGCTCGCTCACCGCATCCGGCATCGCTGTCGCAATCGGGTCCGTCTCCCGCCAGGCGTTGAACCATTTGACGGTTCTCTCCGAGGCGCGGAGGAAGAACTGGTCGTGGAAATATGACGGAAAGAAGCCCCGGTACAGAGACCTCAGCGGGGATCCACACGTGAGGAGGTTGAGGTTCTCCTTCGGCGGCAGCAGTGATGGCCCTTCCACGACGACCGCCGCGTCGTCCCGGAGATTCTCAGGGACCTTCTCATTGGCCAGCAACCATGTGCCCAGGACCGAACCCTGGCTGTGGGCGAACAGGACGACCCTGCCCTCCCGGTGGCGTTCGAGTTCACATTGCAGCCCGTCCACGACATCGTCGCGGTATGAGCTGCCCGCCAGCGGGTGGTAACGGACCGGCCAGAAGCCAGCGACATCGGCGATCTTGCCGAAGACCTCGGGAGCCGCCGAGAGCTTTCCGCGCATGGCGATGAACACCAGCACCCCGACGACGGTCGCGTGTGTCAGGAGCAGTGCCACGGTCAGCGGCCAGCCGCTCCAGCTCGTGCGCAGGGCCACGAAACAGACAACAGCCGTCAGGGCGGCGTAGACGACGACAGCCCAGACGAGGGTGCGCCGGATCAACCCTGGCAACGCGCTCACGACACGGTGGACGAATCTCCTACGCCGGTAGGCGCGGTCCTCCTGCCACTCAACTGTTTCCTTCCACCCCCAGGTGAAGGCCGTGAGCGCGAACGCCACGGCGAGGCCCACGATGGCGGCCCACGCCGCGAAGGGCACAAGGTCGAGAAGCAGGACCCGGTCCCCTTCGGGATCGGCCGCCCTGAGCAGATGGGACGAAGCTGCCATGCCTGTGCAACGGTCAGCGACGGCTCCGATGGAGTCCAAGTACGCCATCAGCCACCCGGCGCCGAGACGGAGAATCGCGCCGGTCGAGTGGAGTACGAGGAAGACGAGCATCGTCACGACCGCTGCGGCCGAGTTCCACAGCGCGCAGGCGAGGATCAGCGCGACAATGGTGAAGCAGAGTACGAAGACCATCATCGCGTCGAGGCGTGGATCGGCGCCTGTCCCGAGTGCCGGACTGGGTGCGTCACCGCCGTAGCCGAAGCTGTTGGGCCAGCTGCTCCACTCCATCCGGGCCGGTTTGCACACGGACACGGCCGCGGCCACGGCGAAAGCGAACAGGGCGTGGACGCAGGCGAGGATCGGGGGGATCCGGCGCTCCGGCCGCAGGAAGGTCCGGCAGAGGATCGCGACGGCGACGGCCGCGGCCGGAAGCCATGCGGACAGCACCTCCGCCAGGAGCACCTCGCCGGCCAGGCCCGGTGCGTACTCCAGCACCGTCTCCGTGATGACGATCAGCCATGCGGTCAGCACCACGGTGGCCAACACGCAGGCCAGGTGAGTGACAGCGGTGTACCAGTTGCGGCGCCGTCCGGCGGGCTTCATGTAGCCGACGACGTTCAGCAGCGTGAAGGGGATTGCGAGGTACCAGAGGAAGCCGGCCATGCCGCGCGAGGTCCGCGACCAGTTGATGAGGGCGAGGTCATGGGCCGGGGTCTTCGGCAGGTTGTACGACTCGATGCCCTTGCAGGTCTGCGCCGACGGTTCGAGGCCCACGCTGCCCAATGCGCTCAGGGGACCGTGATCGCCGACGCCGTGAACGCGGATTTCGATCGGGCTCATACACCCAACACAGCACAGGCTGGACGGCCGGTTGGCCCTGACACACGCCCGTACCTCTTCGGAGTGCACGGCTTGCGCCCGATGCCGTCGTCGTCTTCGCGAGTTCGCCTCGATGTCCGTTGCACTCGCCGGGGCCGAGCGCTCCAGGTTGCGTGACGTCGCGGCGTCGTGGGCACTCAGCACCGAGCTCCGGTGCCGCACCCCTGCTCACCGCACGACTCCGGCGGTCGCACCGTCCAGCAGATCACCGACGAGTTCGGCGTCACCCTCCCCACCAACTACCGCCACCTCAGCAAGGCCCCCGCCCAGCGGGCATCAGTACAGCTCAGGGGCATCTCCGCTGGTCTTCCGGCGAGAACTACTGGAGCCGCGATACAGCCGCCCCCTGACCGCCCTTAAAGACCTGGCCCGGGCAGGTCGCGCAGCTATGCAGGGCAAATAGATGCGCCAGGGACGCTCGCGATCCTTCGGCGCACGGACGAACTCCCTGTGTGCACCCGTAGAGCCGGGCGCAATGCCCCTTGGGTTCGTCGCCAAAGTGCACCAGGATTGTGAGAACCCGTCGGTTTCTGGTATCCGGCGACAGCATGATTAACGCGGCGATCTGCGACGGCGACATCGTGACCGTACGATGCCAAGACCGCGCCAAGCGGCCAGCCCTGGACGTCCAACGTCTCGCGTGGGCGACGAGGCGCCTGGAGGCACGGAGAGGCCCCCACCGGCCAAGGCTCGATGCGCCTGTCAGGAGGTTTACTCCTCCAACGGGGGCAGCGGCTGCGGGTTGAGAGCCACTTTCTCGGCCGCGGCCTCGTAGAGGCGAGCGGCGGCGCGGTACAGGGAGCGGCCCTCGTCAGCACCGTTCATGTTGGCCGAGATCTCGGCCAAGACCACCGCAGTGAGGATGTCGCGCAGCCATGGCGGGCGGGGCGGGTGGCCGGGCACGGGTGTCCCGCACCAGTCGTCCATGTTCTGCACCAGCGTGGTCAGGCTCATGTCTCCTCCTGGTGTCCGACTGTCAATTCTCAGGTGTCGGGGTGCCCACCGGGATGCCGACTCCACCAACCAGAGACTCACTCCCGGAGCCGCCGACAGAGCTGAACTGATCAACCATGAATGCGTGGTCATGCGGAGCCACTGCGAACTCAGGTTTTAGGTTGACAAAGTTGTTCTGTCGCAAGAAAAAGATCTGTGGACGAAACTGCACTAACCCAGCTCTCGTCCCACTCGCTTGTTCGGCCCCGCCCAGGGCGACGCCGATCCATATCTGGGTCGCAGGCGCACCGGGCAGCTCCTGCCGCGTGTCGCCGGAGTGGTCGAACCGCTTGACCAGCTCGCCGAACCGATAGACGCAGAACTGCGCGAAGAACTGCGAGGTTTCGAACGACGACCAGAAGCTCTGGTCCAGATTGAGGCCGAAGCGCAGCTCGACCTCCTCGTCCAAGCCAAACGACGAATGCTGAGTGCCGTGGACGACGTCGGTCCACGAGATGCGGCATAGCGGGGAGTGGAAGGTACGATCGGCAATGATCATCCGGTGACCTCCGACCAGGCATGCTGCCCATAGGGCAGGAGAAAGGAACCGTGAGCCTGCATCCTGGCGCCGCCTTCACGGTGCCCGACGGCCTCCAGCGGCTGTCAAGAGCGCCGTCTACAGAGACCCTGGCCTGAGCACCTTACCCACGACCGTATATCCGGAGTCCCTGGTCTGCATCTTGACGCCCGAGCTCGGACCACGACGTGGTGATGATGCAGAAGCCGGCCGGAGGGCCCCGGCCAAGTTGTCGAGCGGTACGAACCGTGCCCGCATGAGGGGCGCAGCGCCCCAACGCCCGCTGGCCGTACGGGGCTCCGCTCGGTGGACGCCCCGGCGTCCACCGCGTCCCGCACGACAGGCACTCAGCGGCGTCCCGGGCATCCCGCAACGCGGCCACCCTCGCCGGACCCGCTGGGCCTGAGGCCCACTGCCTGGAGCGACACACCGCCGAGCAGAACCGGGCCCGCGGGTCGTGCGTTCGGCCGGAGCCGTTCACCGCAGACCGGGCAGTACCGGGCAGGCATCCGCCCGTCACCACCGATCGCGGGGGCAGCTATCATCGGCGTCAGGTCAGCCCCCACTGAACCCGAGGGGCCCCGCGGCTCCTTAGAGGTCGTTTTATCCTGCTGTTTCATCCTGGGATGGGATGGTTGATAGGCATTTTTGGGTCGCGCCAGGAGATGGTGTTCTCGCCGGTGAGGCG
>NZ_JBITFF010000058.1:0-7512 GCF_044455885.1 Streptomyces sp. NPDC051109 | reverse complement strand
GGGCCGGCGAGAGCGGCGAGCACGGCGGCTGGGGCATCGGTGGCCCACTCCGCGATCGCGGTCAGGGACTTCGCGCCGGCCAGCACCGCGCACGCGGCGAGCGTGAGGACGAAGGCAAGGGGGTGGCGGCGGCCCTTGGCCCGGCGCGGATCGGGCACCGTCGCGAGGTGGTCCAGCAGGTGTGGGTGTTCCCCGGGCGCGGCGGGCCGGGCGGCGGCGAGCTGGCCCAGGCCAGCGGGGATGGGCGATGATGTTCGGGCAGGCACGGTCTTCCGTTGCGGTGGTCAGGGACTCGACACCTCATGATCACCCGGAGTCCGTGCCTGCCCCCGTTCCAGCCCGATCCATGAACACCGCAGCCGCATCCCATGCCTGAACCGGCATCAAAACGGATACTTCGCCTGAACGACGCGGCCCTGGCCTGGCAGCGCTGCCGAGGCTACGCAGACAATGCCGAGGAGGTACCAGTAGAGTCCCACTGATCCATTTTCGGTGCACCTCGGCGAGTGCCCCTGCGAAGCGTCCGCAACGACGGCATACGGCCAAAGCCGACCCGTACGCGGCACCGCTGTCCTGCCTCACGCACGCCGCCAACGCTACCGTCACGTTGCGGTGACGGTCCCCGGCTACGGTGCCGCTTCGGGCCCAGACCTCCGCACCTCGACGGGGTAGGCCCCCTGCACGGGGCCGGTGCCCAGCACGCCATCCGTGCTGGGCACCCGCACAGCCGGAGAGAACTCTTCGAGGCCCGGGTTAAGGCCGCCGAAGCCACCCCGCCCCGGCAGCTTTCGCAAAGGACCTCAGTTCTACGACAAGCTCAAAGGAAGCCCACCAAGCTGGTCAGACATTGCGCTGAACGGGAAGAACCACTCCAGCTCTACGCCACCGCGATCAACCTGCTCGCTCTGGAGAACGCCGCCCTGACCGGAGCGAGACCGATACCGCCCAAGTGGTGGCTCTGCCCCGCCCCGAGAACTCTCCGTGAGCAGGAACTGGGCGCTCAACACGGCGAAACCTTTAGGGGTAGCCCCGAGATAAGGCCAAAGCCGCCAGTACTTGATCTTGGCGTCCGGCCCGTTTCGCTCGTCACCCATTCGCCAAGGGTCGTTCGTGGGACCCGCCCCCTGGACGTCGACTTCAGTCCGCTGCGCGGCAATGTCCCCGGCGTGGACGGCTACGGCCAGGCGGCCTGACACACCTACTCCCTGCTCATCCCGTCACTTCCGCGGCAACGCCCGGCTGCGGCCGGGTCCGCATGCCCCAGCGGGCAAGAGAGGGGCCGGCAGCGCCCAGCGCCGCGAAGAACAACGCCAGCAGCAGCCACCCCGTCGTGCCGAGGCCGAGCACCACCGTGGTCAGGATGGCCGGGGCAACGGCCTGGCCCGCGTTGAAGCCGAGGCCGAGGAGTCCTTGGTACTGGCCCTGGGCGTGGTCGGGGGCAAGACCGAAGCCGAGGGCGAAGCCCGCCGAGGACTCCCAGACCTCAGCCAGGCTGTGGACGAAGATCGCTGCCAGGACCAGTCCCGCCGCCGCCCACACCGGGGTGTACGCCGCCAGCGCCATCAACGGGCAGCTGACGAGGAAGAGCAGCCGCGCGATGCGAAACGCCCTGCCGCCGTCGTGCGGGCTTTCGATCCGGGAGCCGATCCTCGTCTGCATCAGCACGCAGAAGGCGGCATTGACGGCGAACAGCGCGGCGATCGTCCAGCGCGGCGCTTCGGTGTGCTCGGAGATCCAGATCGGCAGGAGCAGGGATACCACCGGGTATTGCAGTCCCATGGCTCCGTAGAGGGCGGTGAACGTCAGAAACGGGCGGTCCGCGAAGGCGATCCAACGACGCTGCTGCGGCGGCGCCGGCAGCACCGGATAGCGGGGCAGGAGGAGCAGGAGCGCCGCGCACAGGGCGAAGCTCGCCGCGTTGCCGAGGATCAGCGTGACGTAGGCGCCACGGGTGTCCGCGGCCAGTGCCGCCCCGGCACCCACCGTTCCGAGGATGACGCCCAGGTTGACGAAGGTGCGCAACCTCGCCCGGAACAGGGCGGGGCGTTCACCCCCGACCCGGACCACCAGTGCGCCCCAGGCCGCCCCACCGGCCGCCGCGGCGATCTGGTCGACCGTCGCGGTGATCGTGAACGCGGTCCAGCTCTCGACGAGGACGAGGGCCGCCATCGACAGTGCCTGGACCACGAGGGCCACCATCATGATCGTGCGGGCCCTGCGTCGGTCGGCGAGGTGCCCTCCGGGTATCCCCGCGCACAAGCCGATCAGCCCCGCGATGGTGAGTGCGGCGCCGACCTGCACCGCGGGCAGGCCCACGACCACGGTGAAATAGAGCGCCGACGCCGCGTTGAACAGACCGTTGCCGACCCGGTTGACGAAACTGGCGGCGATCAGCACGCGCTCCGGCCTGCTATCCCCCGCCACGCGGCCCATTCGGCCTGCCAGTCCGCTCTTGATCACGGACGGCAGGCTAGCAGCGGTCGCAGAACCCGCCGCAGCTGCACCAAAGTCGAGTGCCCCCGACTTTTGGCTGCCTTACTTCGGTTCTACCCCCTTCGGGCACAACGGCCCGCAGAGTCCTTGCCGACCCGTGGCGGGAAACAGACACCACCCGATACGGCATGAGCTGCAGAACCGTGCCTCCCCCGAGAATCACAAACAACAGGTGAAACATGCGAGAGAGCCCCGGGCACCGGCCCGCGCCCCACAACTCCCCCAGCACAGCCCGCGACTGCCCGCCGAGCCGGCCTCGCCGCCGAGCCCGGCCCCGCCCCCTCCCACCTGAAGCCTCCCACCACCTTCTGACCGCCATCCAGGCAGCCCTACGGCGGGAAGGCGGCGGAGTCCTGCCGTGCGCCGACCGCTTCCAGCTACGAGTGCCGTGACGTCGTGTCCGCCCGTGGCGGATCTGCCGGGGGCAGAGGAACGGCGTCCGGGGGGTTCCCGAGGTCAAGAGTGGAGTCGACGGCACCCCGCCTCGACAAGGAGAAGAGATGACTACCCTGACCATCCTCGCGCCCCGCGCGGAGGAGGGCGACACCCCGCCCGGCCACTTCGACGACCACCTCGCGGCAAGGCTGCTCGACCAGCGGATCGTCCTCCTCGGCACCCAGGTCGACGAGGTGTCGGCCAACCGGGTGTGCGCGCAGCTGCTGCTGCTGTCGGCGCAGGACCCGCGCTCCGACATCAGCCTGTACGTCAACAGCCCCGGCGGGTCGGTCACCGCAGGTCTCGCCATCTACGACACGATGCGGCTCATCCCGAACGACGTCTCGACGCTGGCGATGGGCTTCGCCGCCAGCATGGGCCAGTTCCTGCTCACCGTGGGGACGCCCGGCAAGCGGTTCGCACTGCCGAACGCGCGGATCATGATGCACCAGCCCTCGGCGGGAATCGGCGGCACCGCCGCGGATATCGAGATCCAGGCGGAGAACCTCCAGTTCACCAAGAAGGCCGTCGAGCGGATCACCGCCGAGCACACCGGCCAGAGCGAGGAGACGATCGCGCGGGACGGCGACCGGGACCGCTGGTTCACGGCCGAACAGGCCAGGGAGTACGGGATGGTGGACCGGGTGGTGGAGTCGCTCGCCGACATCCGCCCGGCCACGCCGCGCCGACGGGCGGGGCTGTGACATGGGGTCGTACACGGTTCCCTACGTGATCGAGCGGACCGCGCAGGGCGAACGGTCCTACGATGTCTTCAGCCGGCTGCTGAACGAGCGGATCATCTTCCTCGGCACCGAGATCGACGACCAGGTCGCCAACGTGGTCATCGCGCAGCTCCTTCACCTGGAGTCGGCGAGCCCGGAGCAGGAGATCTCGATCTATCTCAACTCGCCCGGCGGATCGTTCACTTCGCTGATGGCGATTTACGACACGATGACGTTCGTGCAGGCGCCGATCTCCACCTTCTGCGTCGGTCAGGCGGCGTCGACGGCGGCGGTGCTGCTGGCGGGCGGAGATCCGGGGCGACGGTTCGTGCTCCGGCACGCGCGGGTGCTGCTCGGCCAGCCGGCCAGCGGCGGCCGGCAGGGGACGGTCTCCGACCTCAGCCTCGCAGCCAAGGAGATGGTCCGCATCCGCTCGCAGGTGGAGGAGGTTCTGTCCCGGCACACACACCACGACATGGCGACGCTGCGCGCGGACATGGACCGGGAGAAGGTGTTCACCGCCGAGGAGGCCGTGGCCTACGGGCTCGCCGACGAGGTGCTGAGCCGACGGTTCGCGTTCGTCTGAGCCCGCGCGGGCGTGGTCGAGAGCCAGCGGGCCGGCCGGTACGACGGGGGCGCGCCCCGTCGTACCGGCCGTGGGCGGGTCCGGTCAGGCGGCGAGGCAGAAGCCGTCGTACTGCGCCGTGGGTGACGTGCGGCCCCGGACCACCCGGCTCCGGGTGTGCCGGGCCAGCTCGTCACCGGCAAGCAGCAGCAGGTCGGCGAGCCCGAGCCCCAGGGCCTGGGCGGCGGCCGCGAGCACCTCGGAGGATGCCTCCTTGCGTCCCCGCTCCACCTCCGACAGGTACGGCATCGAGATCCGGGCCGCCTCCGAGACGTCCTTCAGGGTGCGCTCCTGGGCGAGCCGCTCGCGCCGCAGCACGCCGCCGACGAGGTCACGCCACAAAGGCTCCCTCGGCGCGCGTGGCTGTGGACCCCCCACGGGTCGCCGCGGGGCGCCCGCCGCCCCGCCGGAACCAGGCGACGGGGTCTGCGGGCGCAGGAAGATGACGCGGGGCTCGTTCGGCGCATGAGTGCTCACCCCCTCACCCTACGGATCCGGGGCGCCGGGGGAAGGGAGTGGCCTTCTGCCCTGGGTGAAGCCGCGTGCCTCGGACGACGCGGCTCCGGACGCTAGAGCGTCCGCAATGCCGGTCGGTCGATGCCCCGTTCGTGGTGCGACGTCGTCCGCGCCACCCTACGGGGCCAGGATGAACTCCACGGCGGTGCCACCGGAGCTTGCTCGCGGTCCACTCCGCGCCGTACCGGCACAGCGCATCTTCCGACGGCGGCAGCCACTGAGCGCGATCCTGGTCCGCCTTCTACCGGTTCGAGCGGGCAGTTGGCCGCGACCGGGGAAGCCTCCTGCCCGAGGTCGTTCGCGTACGCCTCACGCCGCGCCGTCTGCGGCCGCTGTGTCATAGGTGTTGCCGATCGGGGTCGCTGCCTCCGCGCTCCCGCTCGCCACCGAGGACCGGACCAGATATCAGCGGACCAGCTTCCGACACTGGAACACCGGCGCGAACCCCTCCGACCGTGGCCGTCTTCGCCCACAGGTACATGCGGCAGCAGTGGCCGAGGGAGGGTCGGTCATGCCGATCGCCGCGGTCATGATCGAGCCCATCAACGGCACCACCGGCGGCGCCTTCGTCCCCCCAGACGGATACCTGCGGCTCTCCACCAACTCGGACGGCCCGGAAAGTAGAACCGACGGTCCCCACTGAGCCGACTCGCAAACGCCCTCGAAACCCGCGGAGGTGCCCTGCCATGACCAGTGACGACGTCCGTGTCCGTCGTGCCGAAGACTCCGACGCACGCCCCGCGGCCGGTCTGTGGCTGCGTTCCTTCGCCGCCGCGCTGCCGACCGTGCGCTGCGCCCACGACGAAGCCGGCGTTCGCGACTGGTTCGCCCGCGTGCTCGTGCCCCAGTACGAGACCTGGGTGGCGGTCACCGGCAGCAACGTGGTGGGGCTCATGGTGCACAACGGCGGTGAGCTGAAACAGCTCTCACTCGACCCCGCGTGGCGCGGGCGGGGCCTGGGCGACCGTTTCATGTCCCTGGCCAAGAAGCGGCAGCCGGACGGACTGGCGCTGTGGACGTTCCAGGTCAACGAATCGGCCCACCGGTTCTACGAGCGACACGGCTTCATCGCGGTCGAGCGAACCGACGGAGTACGCAACGAAGAGCGAGAGCCGGACGTCCGCTACGTCTGGCCTCCCCCACCAACACACCGACGATGAGGGCAATGAAGGCGGGCCGACTGGGCGACCACGGCAGAGGGCCCCATCCGGCTCGCGATGGTCGCAGCGACGTACGGAACCCGCATGGTACACGTGTCCAGCGACGCAGTGTTCTCCGGTGCGCAAGTCCACTATGACGAGTCCAGCCGCCCCGATCCCGTCACCCCCTACGGCGCGGCCAAAGCTGCGGCAGAGACCGGCGTCCTCGCCGTACATCCGAAGGCTGCTGTCGCCCGGACATCGCTGATCATCGGTTATGGGCGGTCTGCCCACGAGAAGATGATGCACGAACTCGCCGATGGCACGCGCGACGGTGCGCTATTCACCGACGACATCCGTTGCCCCGTGCACGTCACCGACCTGGCCGCCGCCCTCTTGGAGCTCGCGGCCACCGACACAACCGGCGTCCACCACCTCGCAGGCTCCGACGCAGTGAGCCGTCACGAACTTGGCCTGCTCATCGCCGAGCGGGACGGTCTTGATGCCTCCCGGCTGCCCACGGGCCTGCGGGCCGACAGCGCCCTTCCCGGCGCGCTCGACGTGCGCCTCGACAGCCGGGCAACCCAGCGGACTTTGCACACCACACTGCGCGGTGTCCGACAGTTCCTGCACCCCACCGGGTACCAGCCCAGCCTGTAGCCCCACGAACGAGCGGCCAGATCCGGCGGGCGGGCTGGTGCGCCCGTCCCGGCCGGACTGGGCGTTCTTCCGCGAATTGGCGGTACAGCTGGGGCCACCCTGGTTGGCCGGCGTTGGCCAGGCCCCGCCGCGAGGACGGGCGCTGGGCGGGCCGCTGCACGCCAGGCCGCTGCTGGACTGTATGGGGTCGGACCTCTCCTTTGCGTCTCAGACAAAAGGCCGGGGCCGGCCGCCTTTGGCGGCCGGCCCCGGCGATCAGACGTTCGACAACCTTGCCTCAGTCGCACAGGGCTGCCATCTGCGCCTTGCCCAGTCCCTTACTTCGCGGGACGGGCGGCTCGCCCTTCAGGTCCGCGCCGAGGTCGTAGACGTTGGCGGCGAGGACCAGCTGCCGTTCACCGTCGGCGGTGGTGAGGGACACGCTGGTGAAGCCCGGTCCGCCACCGTCGGTCTCCCAGACACTGGTCGGCTTGGTGTCCGGCTCCGAGCCGCACGGCACGTCCATGCGCTGCACGCCGAGCCCGTACGCCGGTGACTTGGGGAACTGCACCGTCGTCAGGAGTTCGCGCTGCTGGGCGTGGCGCAGCAACTTGCCAGCGAACAGGGCCCGGTGGAATCGGGCCAGGTCGTCGACCGTGGAGATCATGGCGCCGGCGGTCCAGTCGTAGGACGGGCTGAATCGGGTCACATCGTGTCCCGTGAGGTCGTAACCGTGCAGATGAGGGCCGTGAATGGCCGGGTCGGTCAGCGGGAAGGAGGTGTCCTTCAGGCCGAGCGGGGCGAGAATCCGCCGCTGAATCTCGGAGGGCGCGCTGTGACGTGTGACCGCCTCGATCACCAGACCGGCGAGTAGGTAGTTGGTATTGGAGTACGACCAGCCGCTGCCGGGCGCGAAGAGCGGCTGGTGCCGGACCGCGCGGGC
>NZ_JBITFF010000057.1:0-8161 GCF_044455885.1 Streptomyces sp. NPDC051109 | reverse complement strand
GCACACCTACAATCACCACCGCGGACACACCGCGCTCGCAGGCAAACCACCCGCCAGCCGCGTCCCCAACCTCACTGGGCAATACACCTAGGGCGTCGGCAGCCAGCCCACCTTGCCCGCGAGCAGCGCGTACCCGCCGAAAGCCACGATGTCGAGCAGAGCGTGCGCGACGACGAGCGGCCCCACCCGGCCCCAGCGGCGGTAGGCGAGCACGAAGACGACGCCCATCACCATGTTGCCGAGGAAGCCGCCGATGCCCTGGTAGAGGTGGTACGAGCCGCGCAGCACCGAGCTGGCCAGCAGCGCGGCCATCGGCGACCAGCCCAGCTGATCGAGCCGGCGCAGCAGGTAGGCCAGCACGATGACCTCTTCCACCACCGCGTTCTGCAGGGCCGAGAGGACCAGCACGGGGAACTTCCACCACACGTCGGGCAGCGCCTCCGGCACCACCGTGAGGTTGAACCCGCCCGCCCGCGCCGCCAGGTAGAAGGCCAGCCCCGCGCTCCCGATCCCGGCCGCGACCAGGGCTCCGCGCCCCAGGTCCCAGCCGGGCCGGGTGCGGTCGAAGCCCAGCACCCGCAACCCCGGCACGCCCTCCCGGGTCAGCAGGTGGGCGACCAGCAGCACCGGCACCAGCGCGGTGCCGATGCCGAACAGCTGCCAGGCCAGGTCCAGCCACGGCCGGCCGGGGGCGTACGAGCCGTTGAGCGTGGCGGCCTGGTCCTTGAGGCCTCCCGGCTTGGTCAGCGAGCCGATGAAGCTGATCAGCGAGGAGAAGGCGCTCGCCCCCAGCGACAGCGCCAGCACGAGCAGCGTCTCGGTGCGCAGGACCCCCCGCCCGTCCTCGTGCAACGCCTTGACCACCGGCTCCGGCTCCGCCCGCACGTCCGACTCCCGTCCCGCCGTTCCGCTTCGTCCACCCCATACTGCCTCTTCGGCCGGGGAAGGGGATCACCGGACCCGGAACGCGGGCGGCGCCGCTGCCGGCTCGGCCGGCCGGCGGCGGCACCGTTCAGCACCGCACCGGTTCAGCACCGCACCGGTTCGGCGCCGCACCGTTCAGCGCCGCACCGTTCAGCGCCGTGCCGACACCGCAGCGCTCACCTCCTCGTCCGCCAGCCCGACCGGCCACGTGTGCACCGGGTCGCCCTTGTGCATCAGCTCGCTGTAGCGCCGGGTGATGGCGGCCAGCGCGTCGTCCCGTCCCATCCCGGACGCGAGCGCCCGGTGGTAGGTGTCCACCTGCCAGGTCGCCCCGTTGGCCCGCCGCTGGCAGCGCTCCTCGATGATGCCGAGGTAGAGGTCGCGGTCGGCGGGCTCGATGCCCCACGCGTCCAGCCCGGCCGCCGCCATCGGCAGCAGCTCGTCCAGGACCAGGCGGACGGCGGACACGCTGGCCAGGCCTCCGCCCCGGCCCCGGCGCGGCCAGCGCAGCCGCGCGTCGATGCCGTACCGGCAGGCCGCGTCGAAGTTGGCCTCCGCCTCGGCGAACGGCAGCCGCGTCCACACCGGCCGCTGCTCGTCGGCGAGCGTCCGGACGAGCCCGTAGTAGAAGGCGGCGTTCGCCACCACGTCGGCGACCGTCGGCCCGGCCGGCAGCACCCGGTTCTCCACCCGCAGGTGCGGCACCCCGTCGGCGACCCCGTACACGGGCCGGTTCCACCGGTAGACCGTGCCGTTGTGCAGCACCAGCTCCTGCAGGCTCGGCACCCCGCCCTCGGCGAGCACGCGCAGCGGCTCCTCCTCGTCGCAGATGGGCAGCAGGGCCGGGAAGTACCGGACGTTCTCGGCGAAGAGCTCGTACGCCGACTCCACCCAGCGCTCCCCGAACCAGGTCCGCGGCCGCACCCCCTGGGCCTGCAGCTCGGGCGGCCGGGTGTCGGTGGCCTGGGTGAAGAGCGGCGGCCGCGACTCCCGCCACAGCTCGCGCCCGAACAGGAACGGCGAGTTGGCGCCGACGGCTATCTGTACGGCGGTCACCGCCTGCGCCGCGTTCCACACGTCGGCGAACCGGCCCGGCGTCACCTGCAGGTGCAGCTGTACGGAGGTGCAGGCGGCCTCCGGGACGATCGACCCGGTGCTCCAGGTGAGCCGCTCGACCCCGTCGATGTCGAGGAGGAAGTCCTCGCCGCGCATCATCAGGATCTGCTCGTTCAGCAGCGAGTAGCGGTCCACCGCCGAGAGGTTGGCCGTGACCAGGTCGGAGCGGGTGATCGTCGGCAGGATGCCGATCATCACCACCCCGGCGTCGATCTCCGCGGCCTGCCGGTGGGCGTAACCGAGCCCCGTACTCAGCTCCTCGGCGAGCTGGTCGAATACCCGGCCGCCGAGGCGGTGCGGAAGTACGTTCACCTCCAGGTTGAACATTCCCAGTTCCGTCTGGAAATCCTGGCTCGCTATCCGCTCCAGAACCTGGGCATTCACCATTCTCGGCAACCCGTCGGAACCCGCCAGATTCAGCTCGATCTCCAGCCCCATCATGTTCTTGGGACGATCGAACCTCTTCTCCGCCAGAAGCCGCTCCAGCCCCTCCAGGCACTCGTGGAGCTTCCTCCGATACCTCTGCCGATCGGACAGGTCGAATCCGCCCGCCACGACCTTCTCCCCCATCGGAGCGTCCCTCCTCGATTGCGCCTGGCCCATGCCACCCAGGCGCGCGTGTACGGTCGATGATGCCCCGGGGGCGAGATCCGTAACGCAGAGGGGGCGTGCGTGGCGGGGAGCGCGCGCCGGTTTGGCCGAAGGGCGCTATGGCACATTCACTTGGCAAGGCGCCTTGCGCAAATTCCGCATGGGTTTTGCCTGTTCCGGATAATGGACGCTTTCCAGCCGAGCCCCCGTCCGGTAACCTCCGAGGTCAGCGCGGATTGTTCGCGCGCAACCGGCATGAAAGCCATGTCAGCGGGACCGGTAAGCGCCTTGTCGGCAATAGGCGGGACAGCTAGCCGAAACACTGCGTGAACACATGTCGTATAAACTCCGCAAACGAGGCAGAGAGTTGGCGCGCGGCCATTGCCCCTCAGCCCCCCTCTGGCCCCAGAATGCGACAGCGCCGTCCGCACCTGCCCCCTTCCACAGGTCTCCCAAGTGAGAGGCGACCCACCATGCCGCTGCATGTCCCTCCGGCTCCCGCGCCCGCCCTGCGCAGCGTCCTCGCGGCACTCGGTTCCCCCACCGCCGTCCACGAGGCGCACACTCCGGCCCTGCGCGCGCTGCAGGGCCCGATGACCGCCGAACTGCCGCTGCCGGTCCACGTCCTGGACCGGCTGAACATCTCCCAGCTGGCAGCGGGGGGCCGCCCGCCCCGCACCCGGCTGACCGCCTGGCGGTTCCTGATCCGCAGCGGCGACCGCTACGTCGCGGCCGCGGACACCCGGCTGACGCCGGACGGCTGGGTCTTCTCCCATTTCTTCGAGGGCCCCTATGTCGCGGCCACCGAACGCGCCCTGCGCCAGGCGGAGTCGCTCGGCAAGAGCTACCAGCCGCGGCTGCTCTCCGTGCCGGAGCTGTACATGCTGACGCTGTGGCTGCACGGGGCGGTCGGCGCCGACGCCTCCGCCGGGCTGCCCGCCGCCGCGGATCTGCTGGTGCCGCTGGCTCCGGCCCCGCCCGGCATCGCCCCGTACCGGCCGCATCCGGTGTCCGAACTGCTGCCCGTGATGACGCACCGGCTCACTCCGCCGAGCCCGCCGGTCCCGCCGTCGCTGGCCGCGCCGGCCGCCTGAGCCGGTTCCGGGCCGCGGTGCAGCGGGTCTGAGCAGGTGCGTTCCATGCCGGTGGTCCGTACGACCCATTCGGCCTAGCCCAGCCGGGCCACCCCCGAACCACCCAAAATGACAGGGGAGTTGACCTGAACCGCCCGCACGAGTGATGCGTCATCAATCTATGAGGACAGCTGCCGGGAAATCCCTGCGGACGCAACTCCGGAGGGCAACACTGGGACCCTGACCAAACCAAGACGTTGATACGGGGGGCGGCCATGAACAAAGCTTCGAGCCGCAGCACACAGACCACATCGCAGCGAAAGAACGCATCCATGTGCCAGCACCAGCCAGCGTGCCCGTCAGCCGACTCCGCCGACCGGGAGGCCGCCAAGCCGTTGGCCAACCACCCGGAACAGGGCTGGAGCCTGCT
The DNA here is from genome assembly GCF_044455885.1 of Streptomyces sp. NPDC051109. Lineage (NCBI taxonomy): Bacteria > Bacillati > Actinomycetota > Actinomycetes > Kitasatosporales > Streptomycetaceae > Streptomyces > Streptomyces sp. NPDC051109. Next base: position 4,027 of record NZ_JBITFF010000057.1, on the reverse strand, counting down.
GTGCAACGGCGTCCTGCTCTTCGAGGACACCGGTGAGCTGCTGCCGGACGGCCAGATCATCGCCCCGCACCGCCCGCTCGCGGCGGCGCACGTGATGAAAGCGGCCTGACCGTCGGCAGCACGGAACGGGACAGCACGGAAGGGTACGACGAGGGGCCGGCCCGGGAATCATCCTCCCGGACCGGCCCCTTCTTCATGCCGTCATGTCATACGAACATGTCATGTCACTCCACGGGCGCGGCGCCCTGCGGATCAGTTGTCGTACTCGTCCAGCGGCGGGCAGGAGCAGACCAGGTTGCGGTCGCCGAAGGCACCGTCGATGCGGCGCACCGGCGGCCAGTACTTCTCCGCGGCCGTGACCCCGCCGGGGAAGACGGCCTCGTCGCGGCTGTACGGGTGGTTCCACTCGCCGCCGAGCGCCGCCGCGGTGTGCGGGGAGTTGGCCAGCGGGTTGTCGTCCACCGGCCACTCGCCGCCCGCGACCCGCTCGATCTCGCCGCGGATGGCGATCATCGCGTCGCAGAAGCGGTCGATCTCGGCGAGGTCCTCGGACTCCGTCGGCTCGATCATCAGCGTGCCGGCCACCGGGAAGGACATGGTCGGCGCGTGGAAGCCGTAGTCGATCAGGCGCTTGGCGATGTCGTCGACGCTGACGCCCGTCGCCTTCGACAGCGGGCGCAGGTCGATGATGCACTCGTGCGCGACCAGGTTGCCCGGGCCGGTGTAGAGCACCGGGTAGTGCGGCTCCAGGCGCTTGGCGATGTAGTTCGCGCCGAGCACGGCCACCTGGGTGGCGCGCTTGAGGCCCTCGCCGCCCATGAGGCGCACGTACGACCAGGAGATCGGCAGGATGCCGGCCGAGCCCCACGGCGCCGCCGAGATCGGGCCGACGCCCGTCTCCGGGCCGGCGGTCGGCTGGAGCGGGTGGTTCGGCAGGTACGGGGCCAGGTGCGCCCGGACACCGACCGGGCCGACGCCCGGGCCGCCGCCGCCGTGCGGGATGCAGAAGGTCTTGTGCAGGTTCAGGTGCGAGACGTCGCCGCCGAAGTGACCCGGCTTGGCCAGGCCCACCAGGGCGTTGAGGTTGGCGCCGTCAACGTAGACCTGGCCGCCGGCCTCGTGCACCTGGGCGCAGATGTCGGCGACGTGCTCCTCGAACACTCCGTGCGTCGAGGGGTACGTGATCATCAGCACGGCGAGCTCGTCGCGGTACTGCTCGATCTTGGCGCGCAGGTCGGCCGCGTCCACCTCGCCGTCGTCGGCGGTCTTGACGACGACGACCTTCATGCCGGCCATCACGGCGCTGGCGGCGTTGGTGCCGTGCGCGGAGGACGGGATGAGGCAGACGGTGCGCTGCTCGTCGCCGTTCGCCCGGTGGTAGGCGCGGACGGCCAGCAGGCCGGCGAGCTCACCCTGGGAGCCGGCGTTCGGCTGGATGGAGACCTTGTCGTAGCCGGTGACCTCGCAGAGACGTTCCTCCAGCTCGGTGATGAGCGTGAGGTACCCCTCGGCCTGCTCGACCGGGGCGAACGGGTGCAGCTGGCCGAATTCGGGCCAGGTGACCGGCTCCATCTCGGTGGTCGCGTTGAGCTTCATGGTGCAGGAGCCCAGCGGGATCATGCCGCGGTCCAGCGCGTAGTCCTTGTCCGCCAGCTTGCGCAGGTAGCGCAGCATCGCGGTCTCGCTGCGGTGCTGGTGGAACACCGGGTGCGCCAGGTAGTCGTCAGAGCGCAGCAGGGCCTCGGGCAGCGCGTCGGCCGTGGTCGCGTCCAGCGCCTCGATGTCGGCGCTCACGCCGAAGGCGGCCCAGACCGCCTCGATGCCGGCGCGCAGCGTCGTCTCGTCGCAGGAGACCGAGACGTGGTCGGCGTCGACCTGGAACAGGTTGACCCCGCCCTCGCGGGCGGCGGCGACGACCTCGGCGGCCTTGCCGGGCACCCGGGCGGTGACGGTGTCGAAGTACGAGCCGTGCACCAGCTCGACGCCGCCGGCCTGCAGACCGGCCGCGAGCAGGGCCGCGTAGCGGTGCGTACGGCGGGCGATCGTCCGCAGGCCGTCCGGGCCGTGGTAGACGGCGTACATGCCGGCCATGACGGCGAGCAGCACCTGCGCGGTGCAGATGTTGCTGGTGGCCTTCTCGCGGCGGATGTGCTGCTCGCGGGTCTGCAGGGCCAGGCGGTACGCCTTGTTGCCGTCCGCGTCCACGGAGACGCCGACGAGGCGGCCCGGCAGCGAGCGGGCGTGCTTGTCCTGGACGGCCATGTAGCCGGCGTGCGGGCCGCCGAAGCCCATCGGGACGCCGAAGCGCTGGGTGGTGCCGACGGCGATGTCCGCGCCGAGCGCGCCCGGGGAGGTCAGCAGGGTCAGCGCGAGCAGGTCGGCGGCAACGGCGACGATCGCGCCGAGGCCGTGCGCCTGGTCGATGACCGGCTTGATGTCCCGCACGGCACCGGAGGCGCCGGGGTACTGGACGAGCACGCCGTAGACGCCGCGCTCGGCGACGTCGGCCGGGATGCCCTCGGACAGGTCGGCGACGACGATCTCGATGCCGATCGGCTCGGCGCGGGTCTCGATCACGGCGATCGTCTGGGGCAGCGCGTCGGCGTCGACCAGGAAGATGTTGCCCTTGGACTTGCCGACGCGGCGGGCCAGGGTCATGGCCTCGGCGGCCGCGGTGCCCTCGTCGAGCAGGGAGGCGCCGGAGGTCGGCAGGCCGGTGAGGTCGGCGACGACGGTCTGGAAGTTGAGGAGCGCCTCGAGGCGGCCCTGCGAGATCTCGGGCTGGTACGGCGTGTACGCCGTGTACCAGGCCGGGTTCTCCATCACGTTGCGCAGGATCACCGGCGGGGTGAAGGTCCCGTAGTAGCCGAGACCGATCATCGGGGTGAGGACCTGGTTGCGGTCGGCGAGGGAGCGGAGCTCGGCCAGCACCTCGGCCTCGGTCCGCGCCTCGGGCAGGTCCAGCGCCTCGGCGCTCTTGATCACATCCGGTACCGCGGCGGCGGTCAGTTCGTCCAGCGAGCCGTAGCCCACGTGGGCGAGCATCTTCGCCTGCGCCTCGGCATCCGGGCCGATGTGGCGCTGCTCGAAGGGGATGCCTCGCTCCAGCTGGGAGAGCGGAATGCGGTTGGCGGTCATGTACGGAGGCCTCCTGGGTCGTACGACCTGCGAGGGGCACCACGGCGCGGGCACCCGGACGGCCTCCCCCTCTGTCATCTCAACCTGAGAGCTTCACCGGAGTCGCGGGGTGACCCGCGGATCCGGCTTTCACCGTCGGTGAGGAGGGGAACCGGCACTGCGCGCCCGGTACCCGCCCCTGCTTTCCAGAGTGGCCTCGTCACGTGCGGTACGTATGCCTGAGAGATTCCGGGGAGGATTTGCTCCTTCGGCGCCTCCGTCGTACTCACTCGGAGGACTCTCCCGCACAGGGTCAACAGCCGTCACCCAGCCTACCAGCGAGGTTGCGGGACCCGCCTTCGAGTGGCCCGCACCCCGGAAATGCCCTTCTGTAGTCATTACGGAGGAGTTGTGACCATATGGAGGGACCGTGCAGACCGACATCGATCCGCGCAGCCTGATCGGCCGCAAGGCGTTCGACCGCAACGGAACCAAGATCGGCACCGTCGACGAGGTCTACCTTGACGATGCCACGGGCGTGCCCGAATGGGCGGCCGTCCGGACGGGCCTGTTCAGCCGGGACGCGTTCGTCCCGCTGGAGCCGAGCGAGGTCGTCGACGACACCCTGCAGGTCCCCTTCGAGCGCTCCCTCATCAAGGACGCCCCGGACTTCGGCGTCGGCCGCCACCTCTCCCCCGAACAGGAACTCCAGCTCTACCACCACTACGGGCTGGACGTCTCCCTCCCGTCGGACGTCCAGCGCGACTTCGGCCGCCTGGCGAACGGCGAGACACGGCCCGATCCGAAGGACATGGCCTAGTGATCTGAGTCAGAGATTCGTCGGCAGTAGGCGGCGACCTTGTCGAGGATCTCGTCGGCCGTCTTTGTCCAGACGAAGGGTCTGGGGTGT
>NZ_JBITFF010000056.1:0-9601 GCF_044455885.1 Streptomyces sp. NPDC051109 | reverse complement strand
TCGTCCGACAACGTCAATTCGGCCTTCGGCCGTCCCGTCCGTACCACAGGGCAAGCTTATACATCTGAACAGAATTCCCGACTCAGAAGACTAGGCTCCGTTCTCGATCTCCTTCGCTGGGAAGGCAGGTCGGGAGCCGGCACCTACAGCGACCTCGGCCGCCACCACGACGCAGAACTCCGGCGAAGCAACGATCCGTAGGATCTCGAAGGCGCCGCGCTGCGGCGAAGGTGTTTGCCAGGCGTCCGGGCGCAGGCCTCGATGAAGCCCAGGTCGGGCACGCCGTCGCGCAGCGGAGTCGGCACGGTGATCACCGCGGTGTCGTGGCCGGCCAGCGCGGCCTCGTCGGCACTCGCGCGGTAGGAGCCGGCGTCCAGCACGGCGCGCAGCCGCGTGGAGGGCACGTCCTCGGCGTGCGAGTCGCAGGAGGTGAAGGCCCGGACGCGGTCCACGTCGACGTCGCAGGCGATGACGCGGTGACCGGCCTCGGCTGCGCGTACGGCCAGGAGAAGCCCGACGTAGCCCTGACCGACGACAACGATCTGCATGGCGGCTCCCACTCGGTTGCGGTGCTTGAATGGGGGGTCGTTCCTGGTCTGGCAAGGAGAAGCGCTGTGCCCCTGGTGTCTGTCGTGATGCCCGTGTACAACTCGGCGGCGACCCTCGGTGTGGCCGTCCGATCGGTGCTCAACCAGACCCACAGCGACCTGGAACTGCTGGTCACCGACGATCAGTCCACCGACGGGTCCATGGACCTGATCACCGAGTTCGCCTGGCAGGACGCGCGCGTCCTGCCGGAGCGGGCGCCCGAGCAGGGAGGCGCCGGCCGGGCCCGCAACCGCGCGATCAAGCGGGCCCGCGGGGACTACGTCGCATTCCTCGACAGCGACGACATGTGGCTGCCGGAGAAGACCGAGAAGCAACTCGCATTCGCAGCTCAAGCCACCGCGCCGCTCACGTTCACCTCGTACTTCAAGATGGACGCCGACTACGACGGCGAGAGCACCGACTGGATCCCGAACGGGCGCGTGGTCCGTGCGCGGGAGCACGTGGACTACCGCGCGATGCTGCTCCAGGACCACATCGGCGCTCTCACCGCCATGTACGACCGCAGTGTCCTGGGCACACGGCTGATGCCGGAGATGCGCAAGCGCCAGGACTACGCCCTCTGGCTGTCGATCATGCGGGACGGCGCCGACGCCCGCGGTCTGGCCGAGCCGCTCGCGGTGTACAGGGCCCACCAGGCGGGATCCCTGTCCTCCAACAAGTTCTCGCTCGTGCAGTACAACTGGGCGCTGTACCGCGACCACGAGCACCTGTCGGTGCCGCGGGCGACGCGGGCTCTGGCCGGTGCCGTGTGGCAGTCGGTGCGCAACTCCCGCATCTAGTCCGGCCGGTACCCCCGTGGCCGCGCCGCGTAGTCGGCGGCTGTCTGCGAAGGCGGGACATCGGCGCACGCGGCCGGCTACGCGGGCAGGCCGGCGTTGGAGACCCTGCGCAGGAACAGCTGGAGCGGCAGTCGGCGGTCCGCGAGATCACCACGGATCTCCCGTGGTCGGCCGTGGCCCCTCGGCGCGAGCACGGCCCCGGACGACGGGCACGTCCGTCGGCCTACGCGCAGCTGCCGTTCCACCAGCAGTGCATCCGAGTCCACGATCAACACCAGCACCTGACCTGCAGCAACAGCCGAAACCTCTCCGACGGGGCTGGCATTCATGTTCGGATCACCCGGTCAGCGGCCTCGTCCGAAGACGGCCTCACCCCGCCCTGCTGCCCTTCCCAGGCAGCAGGGATGATGCCTCCGTGGCGACAAACCTTGAACTCTTCGCGGACTACTTCCAGATCCACATCCTGGACGAGGACTCCGACGCCGACTTCAGCAATGTATGGACGGAGCAGGCAGTGCTGGACGGGCTCGCAGTCGCCGAAGGAGGTCTGGCGATCGGCACTGACGTCAACTTCACCGTGGCAGTTGCCGTCCATCTCCTCACAGACCAGCCCGACGATGACAGCAACGAGTTTGACCACGTCGTCGAGGCAAGCCTCAACTTGGCCTCGGGACGACTCGTGGTGCTCGGCTGCACTGACGACGTCGACGCCGCAGCCCGCTTCGACATGCCCTCCGGGTGGACCCGCATCCGGGCTTCCAGGCGCAGCCTCACCGCTGCGGCCTTCCCCGGCCCCGACTGCGAGGACGAGCCCGAAGACACCGAGGAGATCCGGCTACAGACATGGCCGGCCCCGTACTGCGAGCCGTACATCACCAAACGATGGGCACGTCCCGACGCGGAACCGCTCTCGTGAACCAGCTCTTCGTGTTCACTCTGTCGTCGCACACGAAACAGGAGCAGACAGCCCATCAAGATCAACACTCATGTTCATCGCGAGCATCGCGAGCCCCCACCTACGTGCTCACGTAGAGAGTCGTCTACCGGCCATGCGGCAAACGATCTCATCCCGGACCGATGTCGGGTTGAGCTGTGACGGTGCGCTGCGGGGCACCTCGACAAGGGAGCAGAGTGGATCTCAGAGCACCGGTACCGTCTCGGAGGCTTGGGCCGTACGCGTTGACCGATGACGGGATCGCGGCACTGCTGGCACGCTACGAGTTCGGTGATGCCTGTGTCCGCCGTGTGATCCTTGACCAGGAGTTCGGACGGCAACCGCGGGGGCGGGCCGTCAGACTTGTGATCGACGTTCGGGTGGCGGACGAGGCCCTGCGGTGGGAGCCGGTATGCCTGGACCTGGTCGACGTGAAGCGATTTCGGATCGACGAGAGCCAGGGCTCTCCTGCGGGGGTGCTCTACGATCCCCCACAGTTCACCCGGTTCGACGGGCTGATTCAGGTCGACCTGTGCGCTGAGCGTTTCGGCAGCCTTCGTCCGAGGAGTGGGCAGGATGTCTTCGAAGGCTCGGAGCTGGTCTTCGAAGCGGTCGAGGGCACGTGGAGTGTCCTGGAGCCTTGGAGCGTGTGACACCGCGCCCGCGACGAAGCATTGCTATGTGATCGCGGAGTTGAAAGGCTTGTCGGTCGGGTTCTTGGGGCATTTGTTCGGGCGGTAGCTGGGGCCGTTCGCCTGGGACGTGGAGGCCGGTGCCCTGGGAGGGACTCTCGACCATGGTGTTGACGTTGTCGATGAGTCCATATGCCTGTGCCTCGGCAGGCGCCATCCACCGGTCGGGGCGACGTCGGCGGCCACCCGTGCGGCTTGTCCAGACCGGCACGCGATCCGGTACGGTCGCCCCGCCAACGGGCGCGCCTGCTATGCCACGCGCCTCGGGAAACCGAGGCGGACCGGGCCCACACCGGGTGAGAGGTGGACGCGGGGGGAATCGGCCGGCTCGGGCAATCCTGCAGCAGACAGCAGGGACTCCTCCATGCGCACGACGGCTCCGGTGGAGAGCGGCCAGGGCTCGTGGACGACCGGGGTTCGCCAGAGCGCCCCTGCGGACACCGAGTACGCGTGGAAACGGTCGGTCAGCCACGAGTCCAGCGGACGGGCCACTCGGATGCGCTCATCGGTGCGAACTTCGAGCTCGTAGCGTGGCCCTCGCCGCCCCCGCCGACCCGCGTAGTAGCGCGTGCCGCCGTGTTGCTCCGCCACGAGGTGCCCCAGGGAGTACGGAACCCCCAGCAGCCGCGCGGTGAGCATGGCCGGGTGGGTGACCTCGAGGGCGAGGAACCACAGGCCGCTCGGTCCGCCGCGACGCCGTACGTAGGTGCGCAGGTTCGTCTCGGGGAAAGTCCCCCAGGGCATCGGCACTCCCAGGACCCGGGTGCGCGACATGAGGAAGGGTGTCATGCTCACCCAGGCCTGGCCTTCGAAGACGTCGGCTTCGAGCTGGGGCGGTAGCAAGCTCTGGATGACGGGTGGGGGGTATGGCCAGTGCACGAACGCCTGCCGGGTCCAGTACACCGACATCAAGGGAACCCTCACACGCTGCACTGCATCCTCCAGCTGCCCTGACCAGCTCCTGGTGTGCAGCGCCTACCCGTCGGAGCATCGAGGATGCCTCGGGGCGGCGGCGCGCAGGCCACAAGAGGGGCCGCAGCGCAGCTCGGCCGCGTGCCTCGCTGGCCAGGCCCGCCGCCTCTTGGCGTGATCGATCGCATCCTGCGTGTGGCGTGGTGTCTGGCATCGCGGGTGGCGTGCGGCCGGTGATCGCCGGGGCTCCGCTCCTGGGCATCTACTGCGCATCACCGTGCCGCACCCACCCGGCGACAGAGCACCGCCTCCCGGGTGGCAATGAAATTCGTGGCTACTCTCGCGCCAGGTCAGGGGCTCTGCGACGTGGCTTTCAGCCTCACGGCTGCCTCTCGTCCCGCTCGGACAGAGCCCGCGGCAGGTGACGCGGAGCATTCGCGCCAGCCGTCGCACTTTTATGTCAGCTCCCCGAGGCAAAACGCCCGCGAGTTCACTGGCGGGCACGGAGCGGCTCGATCCGGCACAGGGCCCCGGCAGGCCGTGTTCACCTCGGCCACCGTTCGGGATGTCGCGCGCAGGCCCGCTGGACGGGCAAGGTACTGCGGGTCGGGTAAGGCGCGGGCTACATCGGCTAGGCGACGACGCCTACCAGGCGGTGGCCGTCGATCACCGGGAGGCGGCGGACTTTGTGCTCGGTCATGGTGCGCAGGATCTCCGCCGCATCGTCGTCCGCGCCAATGGTGACCGCCTCACCCTGAGCCGGCTCGCCGGCCTTCCCCTGGGCGGGGTCCTTGCCCGCGCCGAGGACCTTCACCACGATGTCGCGGTCGGTCAGCATGCCCTTGAGCCGGTCGTCCGTCCCGCAGGTCGGCAGCGCGCCGACTCCCATCTGCGCCATCTTCTTCGCGGCTTCGAGGACCGGTTCCTCCGCGCCGATGCACTCCGCGTTCCGTCATGATCTCGCGTGCCGTCGTCATCCAGCTGTTCCTTGCATGCGCGTCGTCGATGCCCGCGCGCACGCCGTCGGGGCGAGGCTCCAGGGTGTGGGCACCGGGCTGCCAGTCGTTGAAATCACCCACCACGACTGACCGGGCCGGGCGGGGTCTCGGTCGGCAGGACGAACGTGACGTGGGTGCGGCCCTCGACTTGCTTACGTTTCCAGCACGAAAAGCACTCCTCGACGGCAGAGGCGGACAAGTCGCGGGCCATCCTCCAGCGGCCCACACCCCCAGATACGTGGACGCGGCGGGAGACAAGCTCGTCTTCACTCTGCCGGCACTCCCGCACCGCCTGCCGGTCCTGCGTCGGCCTCGCCCTGGTCAAGGACCTCGGGCCAGGAGCTTGCGGGACAGCTCGCCAACGGCAGGTGAGCTAGTTCCAGTTCGAGGCCCCCTCGAACGGGCGCCGGCCTGACGAGTTGTGCCCGGCCGGTGGCCGTCGGGCATCGGGGGCCTTCCCTACCTCACGCCCGCCCGGCAACGTGGGCCTTACCTCTGGCTCTCGGTGCCGAGCCTGCAGCACTGGCGGACAACGAGCTGGCCTCAGGGGGCAGCAGGGGCGGGCAGCGGGAGACGTCCGCCCCGTCGCTTACAGGATGAAATCGGAGGAAAGCGCACGATGATCTCCAACGCCAGCCGCCACGCCGGCGGCGCCACCGCCTTCCAGCCCGGGCCGACATCGTCACCGTCGAGGTCCGCGCCCACTCCACCGCCCCGCCCCGGATGGCGCCGGATGAACCCCGCGGCTTCGGCTGGCGGCTGGTCAATCAGCTCGCCCACCACCGCCGCCCGCGTCCACCACGATGGCAAGACCGTCACGGCAACGCTCGCCGCCCAGACCGGCCGAACATCGCCGACGCTCAGTCGATCTCCCACGGGACGCCACCTATCGGCCCCGCTCTGCGCGCCCACCGCTGCGCTGCGGGACCGATCGGTCCGGCGGCTGGGGCGGGGGGTCATCGGGTGTGGCGGTGCCGACCGTGCTTGTGGTGTTCGCTGGTCGTCAGCAGCACGAGAGCCAGTCCGAGAGGCAGCAGGAAAAGCAGTAACAGAGTCATGCAACCGCGTGTGCCCACTCGGGAGCGGTCGACACGGGGGCGATCGGGCGCCTGATGGCATTCCCCAGGACCCGGGACCACCATCCGTGGGCTTCTGAGGCGCATGATCCCAGGCAGTGTGATCATCCTCGGTCTGCGGTCCGGTCTCCTCACCGTGCGAGTCCCCCTCGGCCTCCCCCTCCCGACGGGAGCCCGTCGTCCTGCGCAGCGCGCGGGAGGACGCGGGGCCGGACGCGCGTCGCATACGGCTTCAGGCCTCGCCGCCCTCGCGCAGCTCGAACAGGGCAAGCACCCCGGTCAGGTTCGAGCAGGCGGTGCAGCTGCGCTGGCAGCGGTCCCGCCAAAGCCAGCGGGCGCGTATTGCGCAGACGGATCAGGGTGTTCAGGAACGACGCCCCCGGCCACGATCGGGCTGCACACCTTCAACCACACCGATCTCGACACTGCCACGCCCCGGCGCACCCGCCTGGAACTCGCTGCCAGCCGCGCCATCCTCGCCGGGGCCCCCGGCAGCACCACCACGCTCCTGCGCCGCGGAACGAAGCCGCATCTGGAGCGACCTTCTACTGGTGGGAATACTGACCTGGCGATCTGTGCCCTCGCAGCCCCAGCCCAGCCACCGCTCTACGAGTGGCAGCGAAACGTTCCCTCATACACCCGAACGGACCCCATCTCCCAGCGAGGCGGCGGCGCCTGCGCGTGGCCAAGCACAGCCGGTATATGGCTGCTTCCGGGTGATCGCACCCGGAAGCCCGCGTGGCGCAGGTGTCGCCTCGTGACCGTACGGGTCATGCTTCCGGTCCTGCATGCCGTCTGGCCATACGAAAATCACGTAGAGGAGTCCCGTGTCGAGTGAAGAGAACAAGAGGCTGGTTCGCCGCTTCTACGCGGAGATCGACAAGGGCAACGTAGAGGCCATGGACGAACTCGTGGCCGAGGATTACCAGGACCACTCACCGCCTCCGTTTCCCGGGCTCGGATCCGGCCGCGAGGGGCTCAAGCAGGCGTTCCGTCTCTTCTGGGAGGCCACTCCCGGGACCCATGAGATCGAAGACCAGATCGCGGAAGGCGACAAGGTTGTGACCCGGCTGACGGCCCGTGGAGTCCATGAGGGGGACCTTCCCGGTATTCCCGCCACGGGGAACCAGCTCACGATGACGGGGACGGTAATTCACCGTATCGAAAACGGCAGGCTCGCGGAGAAGTGGTCGGACAAGGATGTCTTCGGCTTTCTCCAGCAGCTCGGCGTCATTCCGGCGCACGGCACGCCGGAGTAGAAGGGGCGCCACCACGGCCTTGCAGCCTCGGCACGCCACCCCGGGCAGGGGGCTTGCCCAGGGGCTGCGGGTCGATCCGTCCGGGACATGGGACATCGGCGTGGAGTCGGGCCCGCACCATCGACTTTCCGGTTTCACCGCGTACGCACTGGTCGTTCTGGGCACCTTGTATCCGGCTGGACGCATCAGCGCCCGGCAACGCTCCTCCCGGAGGGGGCAGGCTGCGGCCGACGCCGTATGGCTCGGAACCAGGCGGTCCTGGACCCTGTGCCGGCTGGGGGGTCGTCTCGCGGCGGTGATCCCATCAGGGGCAGGGGGCTCCGCTGGCGGTTCCGCGTCGGCCAGAGCGGATGGGGTGGGTGGGGGGCGCTGGGTGGGAGTGCTGCCCTGGCACGAATCATGTCCGCTTCGGCTCGGACCATTTCGGCCTTCGCACGCAGAAGGTCGGCGTCTGACCGCGGGCCTTCATGAGCTTGGCCAGCCCGGTGAGGGTGCCGCCGATGAGTACGCCGATGGCTGTTCCGATGCTGACGACGGAAGCGACTGCGGCGGGTGCGTCGGTGAGGCCCAGCCCAGTGTGCTGATGGCTTTCAAGGAGACTTCTGGTGCTGATCCAGGCCGTGGCCAACAGGGCCAGGCGGAACATGCCGAGGAGGTATGCGCGCCTTTGTCGTTTCCGGGCCGTCTTCCGGCGGCATGCGGGCCGGTGCCTTTGCGGCGTTGCCATCCGGCGGTACGGGCGCCCTTCCAGAGGTCAGCGCCTTGGCCATCCGCTTCGGCCGGTCGATAGTCGACGCGGGCCGGATCGCCGCAGGGATCCGGTCGGGTGGATCGAAAGGGGAAACCTTGATGAGGTGGTACCAGCCTCCGGGGCGTTCGCGAGATCCCTGCCGGAGGGTGTCTCCCGAGACGTCGAGGACGGGGAAGGACTTCCCCGCATTTCGCTGATTGCGCCAGTAAAAGACCTGCTCACGGACGGTGTGGTGCACGGTGGATTCTGGGGTGGCGAGCAGCAGGAAGTTGGGACAGCGGTCCATCTTGTCGCGCTGGGTCCAGCGAGGGGTCGCCGTCGCCGGATTCCGTGCGGACACCCAGATCGTGCAGGCGGCGTCTGAGGGTTCGTGCGGTATCGTCGGCGGCCACCATCATCTGTTCGATTCTCCCCACCACGATGTCACATCCAGCGAAACCCTAGCTCGGGCCTGCGTCATGCGTTGATCAAACCCCGTAGACGGCGCTCTCAGCGGGAGTGAGGACGTTTCAGGTCGCCGAAGATATAACACAGCGGCGTGGGGACGTGGTTGGCGGTAAGTAGCAGCCCGGCATTCGCGGCTGGACCGTTCAGCCCTGCTGACAGGGAACTTACGCACCGGCGATCCGCCACTGCGTCACAGTGGTTCCCCGTCCGGTGAGTTCGGGTTGCGTGATACGACAGCCCACTTTCGGGGTGCCAGCGCGCGGTAGGTCGAACAGCAGCACCCGTCGCGCTTCCCTCTCGACACAGGTCAGGGCTGCGCAGCAACAGCTGTGCAGCCCTGACTTGGTAAACCTCAGATTCCGCCGAAATAACTGCGGTCTGCGGGCGGAGTACGGAAGGTCAGGCCGGGTTGATGTTCTCGGCCTGGGGGCCCTTCTGGCCCTGGGTGACGTCGAACGTCACGACCTGGCCTTCCTGGAGCTCACGGAAGCCCGAGGAGTTGATCGCCGAGTAGTGGGCGAAGACGTCCGGGCCGCCGCCGTCCTGGGCGATGAAGCCGAAGCCCTTCTCCGCGTTGAACCACTTCACAGTTCCTGTAGCCATGTCTCATGCCTTCCAGTCGAGTACGCCTCCCGCACCATGCGGGAGGCGGAGGTGATCGCCCTGGTTCCTGCGGCACAGCACAGCAAAAAGCCCACGCCGGAGGCGTGGGCAAAGGGAACTTCCGAACCACGACAGCTGACGCTGACGCTACACGCTCGCACACGCTGTCACCACAGGAAACAAGTACACGTCGTGGACCGTGTGCGGGCAGGTCCGCCGTGGGGCGGCAGGCGCGCCCGGGTCACGCCGCGGCCGTGGGATTCGCTGATTCGGCGGCGCGGCGGTACTCGGCGTTGATGCGCTGGGCCTCTTCGAGCTGGTCTTCGAGGATGACGATGCGGCAGGCGGCCTCGATGGGGGTGCCCTCGTCGACGAGTTCGCGAGCTCGGGCGGCGATGCGCAGCTGGTAGCGGGAGTAGCGGCGGTGCCCGCCGGCTGAGCGGAGCGGGGTGATGAGGCGGTGTTCGCCGATGGCGCGGAGGAAGCCTTGGGTGGTGCCGAGCATTTCGGCGGCCCGGCCCATCGTGTAGGCGGGGTAGTC
>NZ_JBITFF010000055.1:0-9752 GCF_044455885.1 Streptomyces sp. NPDC051109 | reverse complement strand
TACTAGTGCGTGTCGTATGTGACGTGGGTCCTGTGGGGCGGGTCACCGGGAAACGCCCCGAATGTCACTTTCCGTACCGGTTCGCTACGCGAAATGGTGTGTGGTCGGGGCCACTTTCAACGCGAACCGAAGGAAACCGGCACCTCGAACGCCGCTTTCCGCACCGCCCGCCGCAACGCCTTCAGCAGCGTGCCGCCGATCGCGAGGGTCAGTACGACGGTCAGCACGGCCCGGCCCAGGTCCCAGCCCAGCGAGGTCGCCACGCAGTAGGCGGCGAAGCGCGCCAGGTTCGCGGGGACCGGATCCCCGGGGTGGAACGAGATGCCCTGGCCCATGCCCTGCAGGAGCACCCAGCCCTGCAGGTTCATGACCGTGCCGTACGCGAACGAGCCGAGGAACCCGTACGCCGCCAGCATCAGCAGCTCCGCCCGGCCCCGGAGCTGCTCCGCGCCGGGCAGCAGCCCGGCGCCCAGCGAGAACCAGCCCATCGCCAGCATCTGGAACGGCATCCACGGCCCGACCCCGCCCGTGAGCAGGGCGGAGGCGAACATCGTGACCGAGCCGAGGACGAAGCCGAAGCCGGGGCCGAGGACCCGGCCGCTGAGCACCATCAGGAAGAACATCGGCTCCAAGCCGGCCGTGCCCGCGCCCAGCGGCCGCAGGGCCGCCCCGACCGCGGCGAGCACGCCGAGCATCGCCACCGCCTTGGCGTCCATGCCCTGGTCGGCGATGGTCGCGACGACCACGGCGACCAGGAGGGGGAGCAGCCCGGCGAAGAGCCAGGGGGCGTCCTGGGAGTGGGCGAGCCCGGACCGGCGGTCGGCGAGGAGGGGCCAGCCGAACGCCGCGATGCCGATGAGGGTGACGAGGAGCAGCGCGGCGGCGGCGCGGGGGCCGATGCGGAGGGGGCGGGCGGGGCGGGTCACGGTGTGGCCTCGCCCTCGGCCCGCGGTTCGCCCTCGGCCCGCGGTTCGCCCTCGGCCCGCGGTTCGCCTTCGGCCCGCGGTTCGCCTTCGGCTCGGGGTTCGGCCAGGGCCTTTGCCACCTGGGTCACCGTGAGCCAGGGGGCCGGGGCCAGGATCTTGGCCACCTGCGGGGCGAAGGCCGGGGACGAGACGACGACCTCGGCGGTCGGGCCGTCCGCGACGATCTCGCCGCCGGCCAGGACCACGACCCGGTGGGCCAGCTCGGCGGCGAGCTCCACGTCGTGGGTGGCGAGGACGATGGCGTGCCCGTCGGCGGCCAGCGCCCGCAGGATCTCTATCAGACGGGCCTTGGCCGCGTAGTCCAGACCGCGGGTCGGCTCGTCGAGCAGGAGCAGGGCGGGCCGGCCGGTGAGTACGAGCGCCAGGGCCAGGGCCAGGCGCTGGCCCTCCGAGAGGTCCCGGGGGTGGGTGTCGTCGGGGACGTCGGGGAGCAGGGCGGAGACGAGATCCCGGCAGGTGCCGGGGGCCGCGCCGGCGTCGGAGTCGGCGGCGGAGCACTCGGCGGCCACGGTGTCGGCGTAGAGGAGGTCGCGGGGCTCCTGCGGGACGAGGCCGACGCGGCGGACCATCTCCCGCGGGGCGGTGCGGTGGGGGGTGCGGCCGCGGACGGTCACGGTGCCGGTCGTGGGGGCGAGCGTGCCGACGAGGGTGGCGAGGAGGGTGGACTTGCCGGCGCCGTTGCGGCCCATGAGGGCGATGGTCTCGCCGGGCACGACGGAGAGGTCGATGCCGTGGAGGACTTCGGCGCGGCCGCGGCGCAGCGAGAGGGCGGTGACCCGGGCCACCGGCCCCGGGTCACCGCTGCCGACGCGGGGGCCGGTCCTGGTCCCGCTCGCGGCCGCGGTCCCGGCCTTGGTTCCGGTACCGCTTGCGGCGGCGGGCCCGGGCGCCGGCCCGCCCCGGCGGAGCAGGCGGGACAGGCGGCCGCCGCGCGTGGCCTCGTCCCCGCCCCGCCCCTTCCCGAAGCCGGTGGCTGAGCTCTCTCGCCGAGCCGGGGGGACCCCGACCCCCCGCGCGTCGGATGCGGGCTGCGCCGGCTCGGGCGCCGCCCCGGACGGCGCGGGGGGCAGGCCGGACAGGCGGGACAGGAGCGGAGCCGATCGGCGGCGGGCGTCGCGGACCGAGAGGGGAAGGGGGGACCAGCCCGCCAGGCGGCCCAGGGCCACCACCGGGGGATGGACCGGGGAGACGGCCATGATCGAGGACGGGCTGCCGAGGACGGGGGCAGCGCCCGGGGACGGGAGGAGGAGCACCTGGTCCGCGTACTGGACCACCCGCTCCAGGCGGTGCTCCGCCAGCAGGACCGTCGTGCCCAGGTCGTGCACCAGGCGCTGGAGGACCGCGAGCACCTCCTCGGCGGCGGCCGGGTCCAGCGCCGAGGTGGGCTCGTCCAGGACCAGGACCCTCGGATGCGGGGTCAGGACCGAGCCGATCGCCACCCGCTGCTGCTGGCCGCCGGAGAGGGTGGCGAGGGGGCGGTCGCGCAGTTCGTTCAGGCCGAGCAGGTCGAGGGTCTCCTCGACCCGGCGGCGCATGACGGCCGGCGCCAGCCCCAGGGACTCCATGCCGTACGCCAGCTCGTCCTCGACCACGTCCGTCACGAAATGTGCGAGCGGGTCCTGGCCGACCGTGCCCACGACGTCGGCGAGCTCGCGCGGCTTGTGGGTGCGGGTGTCGCGGCCGGCGACGGTGACGCGGCCGCGCAGCGTGCCCCCGGTGAAGTGCGGGACCAGGCCGGAGACGGCACCGAGGAGCGTGGACTTGCCGACGCCCGACGGGCCGACCAGGAGCGTGAGCTCGCCCTCCGGGATCACCAGATCGGCATCGCGGAGGGTGGGCTGCGCGGCGCCGTCGTACGTGACCGACACCTGCTCGAAGCGGATCACTGGGGTGTTTCCTTCGGAAGTGTGGTGGACGGTACGGGCGCCACGAACGCCGGGAGCAGGCCCATCAGGATCCCGGCCGCCGGCCACAGCGGCAGCGTCGGGGCGACCAGGGGGACGACGCCGGGCTGCAGGGCGGCCGGGTCGACGGACCCGGCACGGATCAGGACGGCGGCGACGGCCGCGCCCGACCCGGCGACCAGCCACGCGCGCCACTCCCACCGGTCGGGCCGGTAGCGGGTCCGGATGCTGCGCCGCCCGCCCAGACGCAGGCCCGCGAGCGCCAGGACGAGGCCGATCACGAGGACCGGCAGCCCGTACGCGGCGCCCTCGGCGGCGAGCAGTCCGTACGTGCCGGCGCACATGCCGAGCAGGCCGCCGAGGGTGAGGACGTTGGTGGTGTGCCGGACGGCGGGCGGGACCTGCGCGGTGCGGCCGTAGCCGCGCGCGTCCATGGAGGCGGCGACGGCGACCGAGCGCTCCAGCGCGCCCTCCAGGACGGGCAGGCCGATCTGGAGGACCGCCTTGACGCCGCCGGTGGGGCGGCCGCGCAGGCGGCGGGCGGTCCGCAGGCGGGCGACGTCGGCGACCATGTTCGGCGCGAAGGTCATGGCGACGACGACGGCGACGCCGGCCTCGTAGAGGGCGGCCGGGAGGGACTTCAGCAGCCGGGCCGGGTTGGCGAGGGCGTTGGCGGCGCCGACGCAGACGAGGAGGGCGGCCAGCTTGGCGCCGTCGTAGAAGGCGAAGACGAGCTGCTCGGCGGTGACGCGGCCGCCGAGGCGGATCCCCTGGGCCGCCCAGGCGGGCAGCGGCACCTCGGGGAGGGTGAACAGGACGTGCGCGCCGGGGATCGGGGAGCCGAGCAGCACCGAGAACAGGAGCCGGAGCCCGATGACGAAGAGGCCGAGCTTGAGGAACGCGCCGTAGGACCGGGCCCACGGTGCGGCGGTCCGGCGGGCGGCCACGACGTAGCCGGCCACGCCGACGATCAGGCCGAGGAGCAGCGGATTGGCGGTGCGCGAGGCGGCGGTGGCGAGCCCGAGCGCCCAGAGCCACCAGGCCCCCGCGTGCAGGGCGTTTCCCCGGCGGGCCTGCGGAGCCGCCAGCCGGTGCACCCGGCTCGTCTCGTACGTCGGCCCCGACCCGGGACCATCCGCCCCGGCCCTCCCGGGCCCGCCCGGCGTCACGCCTTCGTCCGCGGGCCGGCGGGTCCGGGCCGTACCCGCACCACCCCCGGCGGCGAGCCGGCCGCCACCCTCCCCGCCCGCTGCGGTGATGCTCCCGACACCGGCCACACCGGCCACACCGGCCACCGCCCGGTCCGCCGGCTCCGCCGGGCGGGGGGAGCCGGACGGGGCGGGGCGGGCCGGGCCGTCGGGGGTGGCGGGGGGTGTCATCGGCGGCGGGACTGCCAGATCGCGGCTGCGGCCAGGGCGGCCACCGCGGCCAGGCCGGCCAGCAGGCCCGTGGACGGGCCGCCGTCCCCGGAATCCGACTGCGCCGAAGGCTGCGGCGCGGGACTCGGCTTCGCACCGGGCTTCTCTTCCGCGTCCGCGATCGGCTCGCCGCAGCCCTGCTTCGGGTAGCCCGACACCGCGCAGAGCAGCGCCGCGCTGTTGTAGCGCAGCGGCTTGGCGGTCTCCGCCAGGGCCTCGGCCGCCGTGGCGTCCGGGGCGACCTGTGCGCAGGCCGTGTGCGGGGCGTCCTGCGGCGGGGCGTCGCCGGTGGGGGCGTCCGCGGGCACGCCGAAGTCGACGACCACCGCGATCCGCTTGCGGCCCTCCACCGCCGGAGTGGACGCGCAGACCGCCGCGAAATCCGCCGCCGCGCGCGGCTTCGCAGCCTCGGCCGCCGCGTCCTGGCTCACCGCGAAGCGGAAGCCGAGCGCAGAGCCGTCCGCCGGGCGGGCCGTCGAGGGGCCCTGCGCGGCGTACTGCCATTGGCCTCCCGCGCCCTCCCAGAACGACCAGTACCGGTAGCCCGCCGCCAGGGCCGGGGAAGACGCCAGCAGGGTGAGGAGGACGCCGAACGCGAGGACGAGCGGGGTCAGGCTGCGGTGGCGCATCAGAGCTGGTTCTTCTTCCGGCGGCCGCTCAGCAGGACGCCGATGCCCATGCCGGCCGCCAGACCCGCGCCCACGATCCACCAGACGTTGGAGTCGTCCTTCGAGTCCGACTCCTTCTTCTCGGGCTCCGCCGCCGCCTCGGAGGTCTGCGGGGCCGGGCCCGTCGCGTTCAGGGCCGTCACCAGGTCCGTGCCGCCGAACGACTTCGGGTCCGTGCCGGTCGCGTGCGCGGCCAGGACCAGGGTGCCGAGGGCCGCGGGGCTGTCCTTGGCCCACTCCGCAGAGTTCGCCTTCAGCCACTCCAGCGCGGCCGCCGCCGACTGCTTGTGCCCGGCCGCGGCCAGGGCGATCACCGCGTCGGCGGTGTTGCCGGTGTCCGCGGTCGGCTGGTCCGCGCCCGGGGTGACGGCCGTGAGGTGGCCGTCCTTCTTCAGCGTCTCGGCCAGGTAGCCGGCCGCGCCCTGGGCCGCGGCCGCCGGGTCGGCGGCGCCCGTCGCCGGGCAGGCCAGAGCGGCGGCGGGGGTGTCCGCGGTGGCGGGGGAGACGACCGCGCCCTGGCCCAGGCCGGCCAGGACGGCGGCGGCCGTGGCGTCGGCGTTGGCCGGGAGCTTGCCGTCCGGCGCGGGCTGGTAGCCGAAGGCGCCGCGGTCGGAGGCCGGCTCGGCGGCGCAGCCCAGCTGGAAGGCCAGCAGGCCCTCGTACGCGGACTTGCCCGCCTTCGACTTCACGTCGGCCGGCTTCTCGCCCGCCACCGCCAGCGCGCTGATCACTATGGAGGTGGAGTTGCCCTCGCTCGGGGTGCCGGGGACGAAGGCCCAGCCGCCGTCCTCGTTCTGGACGGACTTCAGCCAGTCCACGCCCTTCTTCACCGCCGCGTCCCGGCCGCCCAGAGCCTTCAGCGCCTGCACGGCCATCGCGGTGGCGTTCGTGTCGAACATCGTCTTGTCGTCGCAGGCAGCGGCGGCGTCCGCGCGGAAGGAGGCGAAGCCGCCGCTGGCGCACTGCTGGCCGGCGAGCCAGTCGACGGCCTCCTTGGCCGGCTGCACGCCGACCGTGTGCTGGGCCAGCAGCGCGAAGGACTGCCGCCACACGCCGTCGTACGTCGGGTCCTTCTTGCCGAACAGGCCGGACGGGATCACCGGGGCCGGCGGGGTGGAGGGGGAGGGCGCGGCGAGGGCTGCGGGGGCGGCGCCCACGCAGAGCACGGCGGAGGCGGCGAGCGCGGCGGCGCTGCGGCGGACGTTCATGGGGGGCGGGTGCCTCTCGTGCCGGGGAGCAGGAGAGCAGGCCCGCACGGGGCACCGGGCTCCGGCTCCGTGTACCTCGACGGTGCCGGCCGCCGGGGGCTCCGGCGGCGCGAGCCGCGCACCTCGCGTACGGGGCGGTCCGGCTCCCCGCCCGGCAGGGGCCGGGGCGGGTCACGGTTGCGGGTCAGCGCCGGAATCGCACCGGCTTTCCCCCGTACGGAAGGGTGGACGACGGGTCAACTGTACCGGCCCGTAGCAGCCCGGAAGGGTGGCGCCGGCGCGTAGCGCCCCTTACCGGCGAGCCCGCGGCAGTCCGCAGTCGTCCGCCGCCGTCACACTGCGCGGTACGTGACCGGGTCGGTGCCCGGGACCGCCTCCGCCCGGCCCTGTTTCACCAGCCGCCGCAGATGGGCTTCGGCTTCCGAGACGGCGATGTTGCGGGAGCCGTACGGGATCTGCTCCCAGGGCCGGTTCCACTCCATGCGCTCCGCCAGCCGCCACGGGGTCAGCGGCTCGGCCAGCAGCTCCCACAGGCCGGTCAGCCGCTCCTCGTGGTGGCGAAGCAGTTCGCGTACCCGGGCCGGGGCGTCGGTGAAGGCGTACTGGTGCGCCGGGAGCACCTCGGCCGGGTCGAGGCGGCCGATGCGTTCGAGGGAGTCGAGGTAGTCGCCGAGGGGGTCGGTGACCCGGGTGTCCTCCGGGTCCTCGTAGAGGCCGATGTGGGGGGAGATCCCGGGCAGCAGGTGGTCCCCGGAGAAGAGGCGGCCGTTGCCGGGGAGGTTCGCGGGGTGCCGCTCCTCCAGGTGCAGGCAGACGTGGCCGGGGGTGTGCCCCGGGGTCCAGATGGCGCGCAGGCGGCGCCCGGCGAGGGGGAGCAGCTCACCGGGGGCGATCTCCCGGTCGGGGACGGCGGCCCGCAGCCCGGGCAGGGTGCGCAGGCGGCCGCCCGCGCGGGCGGCCCGCAGGGGGGCGATGTGTTCTTCGGGGGCTCCGGCGGCGGCCAGCTTCTCGCTCATGTAGTCGAACCAGACGCCGGGCTCGGCGGAGCGGGTCCGCACGACGACCTCGGTGTCGGCGGCGTGCATGGCGATCCACGCCCCGGAGGCCTCGCGGACCCGGCCGGACAGGCCGTGGTGGTCGGGGTGGTGGTGGGTGATGACCACGCCGTGCACGTCGGAGACGGCGATGCCGAGGGCGCCGAGCCCGGAGACGAGGGTGTCCCAGGACTCCGGGTCGTCCCAGCCGGTGTCGACGAGGACGGGGCCGCGGTCGGTGTCGAGGACGTGGACGAGAGTGTGGCCGAGCGGATTGTCGGGGATCGGGACCTTGATGCCGCGGACGCCGCCGCCGTGGTCGGTGACGTGCGGGGGCGGCGTGGCCCCGGGGCCGGCGGGCGGTGCGGCCCGGGGCGGCGTGTCCTGCGGCGGCATGTCCTGCGGCGGCATGTCCTGCGGCATGAGGGCTCCCTGTCTGCGCTGCGCCCGGCCGCGTCTGCGCCGCCCGGCTCACTCTCACGAGAACGTGTTGCAGTAGTCGCCCAAGTCGACCATCTGCAGCCGGTTCTGACTAGTCGCAACCCCTTGTTGGATCTTCCGGGCCGTTCCGTCCTGGCCGTGGACTCCTAGAACTAGAACTGGTATCAGTTCGGGAACGCCAAGCCGCAGGAGGCAGCAGCCATGACCGAGCTCGTGGAACACGGACACCTGTTCATCGGCGGGGAGTGGACGGATCCGCTGGGCACCGACACGATCGAGATCGTCTCCCCCCACACCGAGCAGGTCATCGGCAGCGTCCCGCACGCCTCCCGCGCGGACGTGGACCGGGCCGTCGCGGTCGCGCGCAAGGCCTTCGACGAGGGGCCCTGGCCCCGGATGTCCCTGGACGAGCGGATCGCCGTCGTCACCCGGATCAAGGACGCGATCGCCGTCCGGCACGAGGAGATCGCCCGGTCGATCAGCTCGCAGAACGGGTCCCCGTACTCCTGGAGCGTCCTCGCCCAGGCGCTCGGCCCGATGATGGTCTACGACGCCGCGATCCAGGTCGCGCGCGCCTACCCGTACGAGGAGCACCGCCAAGGCGTGCTCGGGCCGATCCTGGTGCGCCGGGAGCCGGTGGGCGTGGTCGCGGCCGTCATCCCGTGGAACGTGCCGCAGTTCGTGGCCGCCGCGAAGCTCGCGCCCGCGCTGCTGACGGGGTCGACGGTGATCCTGAAGCCGTCTCCCGAGTCGCCGCTGGACTCCTTCATCCTCGCCGACATCGCCCGCGAGGCAGGGCTGCCGGAGGGCGTCCTGTCGATCCTGCCCGCCGGTCGGGAGGTCAGCGAGTACCTGGTCGGCCATCCCGGCGTCGACAAGGTGGCCTTCACCGGCTCGGTCGCGGCCGGCAAGCGGGTGATGGAGGTAGCCGCCCGCAACCTGGCCCGGGTCACGCTCGAACTCGGCGGCAAGTCCGCCGCCGTGATCCTGCCGGACGCCGACCTGGAGTCCACCATCGCCGGGATCGTCCCGGCCGCATGGATGAACAACGGGCAGGCCTGCGTGGCCCAGACCCGGGTGCTCGCACCGCGCAGCCGGTACGAGGAGGTCGCCGAGGCGCTCGCGGCCGCGGCCGGCGCGCTCGTGGTCGGCGACCCGCTGGACCCGGCGACGCAGCTCGGACCGCTGGTGGCCCGGCGGCAGCAGCAGCGGTCGCTGGACTACATCCGGATCGGCCAGGAGGAGGGCGCGAAGGTCCTGGCGGGCGGCGGCCGCCCGGCGGGGCTGGAGCAGGGCTGGTACGTGGAGCCGACGCTCTTCGGGGACGTGGACAACTCGATGCGGATCGCCCGCGAGGAGATCTTCGGGCCGGTCGTCTGCCTGATCCCGTACGGGGACGAGGCGGAGGCCGTACGGGTCGCCAACGACTCGGAGTTCGGCCTGAGCGGCAGCGTCTGGACGGGAGACGTCGAGCACGGCATCGACTTCGCCCGGCAGGTGCGGACGGGCACCTTCAACGTGAACACCTTCAGCCTGGACATGCTGGGGCCGTTCGGCGGCTACAAGAACAGCGGCGTGGGCAGGGAGTTCGGGCCCGAGGGGCTGAGCGAGTACCTGGAGCACAAGATGATCCACCTGCCGGCGGGCTACGCGGCGGGTGCGTGAGCGCCGTGGGTGACCGCTGGGCGGTCGAGGTGGACCGGAGCGTCTGCATCGGCTCGGGGATGTGCGTGAACCACGCGCCGGAGGGCTTCGCGCTGGACTCGGCGCGCCAGTCGCATCCGCGGGATCCGGAGACGGACGCGAACGAGCCGATCCTGACGGCGGCGGAGGGCTGCCCGGTGGAGGCGATCCTGATCACGCTGGCGGGGACGGGGGAGGCAGTGTTCCCGCCGGAGGAGTAGGGGGCGGGACGGGGGCTTCGGGGGCGGGACTCGCCGACTCGGGGTGCGGCGACCTGACGGGGCCACCGGGAGCAGGACCCGTCGACCCGGGGTTGGTGGTGTGTCCGGGGGCGTCCCGTCAGTCCACTGTCCTTCCGTGTCGGGTCGGTCCGTCAAGGGCGCTCCCTGCGGTCGCGTCGCTTCGCGATG
>NZ_JBITFF010000054.1:0-10712 GCF_044455885.1 Streptomyces sp. NPDC051109 | reverse complement strand
GCAGGGGGGACCCTGTGGGAGAGTAGGACGCCGCCGAACAATCATTGTAGAAAGCCCCGTACCGGGTATCCGGTACGGGGCTTTTCTGCGTTCTGAGCCGGTGCGGCTTCCTGTAGGGTCAGGAGGCATCGTTCGTACGTTCAACAGTGGAGGCCCCCGGGTGGAGGTCCAGGAGACTCGGGTTCAGACGGACCGAATTTTCACCATTCCGAACATCCTGAGCATGGCTCGCCTCGCCGGCGTGCCCCTGTTCCTCTGGCTGATTCTGGAGGAGCACGACGGCTGGGCACTGGCCGTCCTCATGCTCAGCGGGGTCAGTGACTACCTCGACGGGAAGCTGGCGCGGCGCTGGAATCAGATCAGCAACCTCGGTCGGCTGCTGGATCCGGCCGCAGACCGCCTGTACATCCTCTCCACGCTCTTCGGGCTGACCTATCGAGACATTCTGCCGCTGTGGCTCACGGGGGCGCTGGTGGCCCGTGAGCTGATGCTGCTGGTGATGGTCTGGATCCTGCGCCGTCACGGCTATCCGCCCCCCCAGGTCAACTTCCTCGGCAAGGCCGCGACCTTCAACCTGATGTACGCCTTCCCCCTGCTGTTGCTCAGTGACGGCACGGGTTGGTTGGCCTGGATGGGGGCAGTTTTCGGATGGGCGTTCGCCGGATGGGGTACAACCCTCTACTGGTGGGCAGGAATCCTTTACGTGGTGCAAGTCCGCCGGCTCGTGAAGGCGGACGCCGCGGCCGATTGAGCTCGCTCGGCGTGGTGCTGACGCGGAGGAGTTGCGAAGTCACCGTCCGGACGGGTGAGGTCGGCGAGAACGTCGTCTCTCTAGGAGGACTCTTCCGACATGAAGGCCGTCGTGATGGCCGGTGGCGAAGGCACTCGTCTTCGCCCCATGACCTCAAGCATGCCCAAGCCGCTCCTGCCGGTGGCCAACCGGCCGATCATGGAGCACGTGCTCAGGCTGCTCAAGCGGCATGGGCTCAGCGAGACCGTTGTTACCGTCCAGTTCTTGGCCTCACTCGTCAAGAACTACTTCGGTGACGGCGAGGAGCTCGGAATGGAGCTCACCTATGCCAACGAGGAGAAGCCACTCGGCACTGCCGGCAGCGTGAAGAACGCCGAGGAGGCCCTGAAGGACGATGCTTTCCTCGTCATTTCCGGCGATGCACTCACCGACTTCGACCTCACCGACCTCATCCGCTTCCACAAGCAGAAGGGCGCACTCGTCACGGTGTGCCTGACCCGGGTGCCGAACCCGCTGGAATTCGGCATCACCATCGTGGACGAGGAAGGCAAGGTCGAGCGCTTCCTCGAAAAGCCGACCTGGGGGCAGGTCTTCTCGGACACCGTCAACACCGGTATCTACGTGATGGAGCCCGAGGTCTTCAATTACGTGGATCCGGACGTTCCGGTCGACTGGTCCGGCGATGTGTTCCCGCAGCTGATGAAGGAAGGCCGGCCGATCTACGGCTACGTGGCCGAGGGCTACTGGGAGGACGTCGGCACGCACGAGAGCTACGTCAAGGCACAGGCCGACGTACTCGAAGGCAAGGTCCAGGTCGACATGGACGGCTTCGAGATCTCGCCCGGCGTGTGGATCGCCGAAGGCGCCGAGGTGAGCCCGGACGCCGTGCTGCGCGGGCCGCTGTACATCGGGGACTACGCCAAGGTCGAGGCCGGCGTGGAGATCCGCGAGCACACCGTCGTCGGTTCGAACGTCGTCGTGAAGAGCGGGGCGTTCCTGCACAAGGCCGTCATCCACGACAACGTCTACATCGGCCCCCACAGCAATCTGCGCGGCTGCGTCATCGGCAAGAACACCGACATCATGCGGGCTGCCCGGATCGAAGACGGGGCCGTCATCGGTGACGAGTGCCTGGTCGGTGAGGAATCGATCATTCAGGGGAACGTGCGCGTCTACCCCTTCAAGACGATCGAGGCCGGCGCCTTCGTCAACACGTCGGTGATCTGGGAGTCCCGCGGTCAGGCGCATCTGTTCGGCGCCCGTGGAGTCACCGGCATCCTGAACGTGGAGATCACCCCCGAGCTGGTGGTCCGGCTCGCCGGCGCGTACGCGACGACCCTGAAGAAGGGGGCGACGGTCACCACGGCCCGTGACCACTCCCGCGGCGCGAGAGCGCTCAAGCGGGCGGTGATCTCGGCGCTGCAGGCCAGCGCGATCAACGTGCGCGACCTGGAGAACGTACCGCTGCCCGTGGCGCGCCAGCAGACCGCGCGCGGCACCGCGGGCGGGATCGTGGTCCGTACGTCGCCCGGAGTGCCGGACTCGGTCGACATCGTGTTCCTGGACGAGCGCGGAGCGGACCTCTCGCTGCAGCAGCAGCGCAAGCTCGACCGGGTGTACGCGCGCCAGGAGTACCGGCGGGCGTTCCCGGGCGAGATCGGCGACCTCCAGTTCCCGGGCAGTGTCTTCGACGCCTATACGGGTTCCCTGCTGCGACGGGTGGATACGACCGGCGTCGCCGATTCCGGGCTCAAGGTGGTCGTGGACGCCTCGAACGGCAGTGCCGGGCTCGTGCTGCCCAGCCTGCTCGGCCGGCTCGAAGTGGACGCGCTGACGATCAACCCGGGGCTCGACGAGTCCCGGCCGACGGAGACCGCGGAGTCCCGGCGGGCCGGGCTGGTGCGGCTCGGGGAGATCGTGGCCTCGGCGCGGGCCGCCTTCGGCGTGCGCTTCGACCCCGTGGGCGAGCGGATCTCCCTGGTGGACGAGCGCGGGCGGATCATCGAGGACGACCGGGCGCTGCTGGTGCTGCTCGACCTGGTGGCCGCGGAGAAGCGCAGCGGCAAGGTGGCGCTGCCGGTGACCACGACCCGGATCGCCGAGCAGGTGGCGGCGTACCACGGGACGCAGGTCGAGTGGACGACGACCTCGCCCGACGACCTGACGCGCGTGGGCCGGGCGGAGAACACGATCTTCGGCGGGGACGGCCGGGGCGGCTACATCGTTCCGGAGTTCAGCAGCGTCTTCGACGGGTCGGCGGCGTTCGTCCAGCTGATCGGTCTGGTGGCGCGGACGCAGCTCACGCTGAGCCAGATCGATGCGCGGATACCGCGAGCCCATGTACTCAAGCGGGACGTGCCGACCCCGTGGGCGGTGAAGGGGCTCGTCATGCGACGGGTCGTGGAGGCGGCGGGGGACCGACAGGTGGACACCACCGACGGTGTGCGGGTGGTCGAGGCCGACGGGCGGTGGGCGCTGGTCCTGCCGGACCCGGCCGAGGCGGTCACCCACCTGTGGGCCGAGGGCCCCGACGACGCCTCCGCGCAGGCGCTGCTGGACGAGTGGGCGGGTGTGGTGGACGGCGCAGGGCACTGAGCCCCGTAGCCGACGGAACGGGCGTGGTCCGGTGGACGGGGAGCGGCGGATGCCGCTCCCCGTCCACCGGACGGGCGCATTCGGTGTGGGGCGCGCCGACATGCGACGATGAGCGGCATGTCGCAGCCGCCCCACAACCGGAGTTCGGCGCCGGCGCCCCCCGCGCGTCCGGACGCATCCATGTCGCTGCTGACGCACGTGATGGACCACAGCCTCGACGAGGGCTACGCGGAAGCGTCGGCCCGGCACGAGGCGGAGGGCACGGCGGGTCTGCCGCGCACCCTGAAGGCCAAGCTGGCGCTCGCCGCGGGGCTCGTGCTCGCCGCCATGGTCGTCACGCTGGGTGCCGCCCAGGCGCGGATAGCCGCGCCGGTGCTGGCCAAGGAGCGGCAGGAGCTGATCGACCGGGTGCAGCGGGCCGACGAGCACGCTGACGGCCTGGAGCGGGACATCGAGCGGTTGCGGGAGAACGTCGCGAGCCGCCAGCGGGAGGCGCTCAAGCAGCACGGCGGGGACCAGGGGCAGCTCGTGGCGCTGCTCTCCGGCGCGACGGAGGTCCAGGGACCCGGTCTCAAGCTGGTCGTGGACGACGCGAAGGGCTCCTCCTCGGGCGGAGGCGGCAAGCCGCGCGAGAACGCCGGGTTCTCGGACACCGGCCGGCTGCGGGACCGGGACATGCAGAAGATCGTCAACGGGCTCTGGCAGTCCGGCGCCGAGGCCGTATCGATCAACGGGCAGCGGCTGACGGCGTTGTCGGCGATCAGGGCCGCGGGTGACGCGATACTGGTCGACAACAGGCCCCTGGTGCCGCCGTACGAGGTGCTGGCCGTGGGGGACAAGAAGCGGCTCGGGACGGCGTTCCAGGACTCCGCGGACGGCCAGTACCTGCACGCCCTGCAGGAGAACTACGGGATCCGCGCCACCTTGTCCCCGGCGGACGAGCTGCGGCTGCCGGCCGCGTCGAGCCTGACCGTGCGTACAGCTACAGCAGAAGAGCCGAAGAAGGGTGCATCGTGATCGCGGTACTGGGCCTGGTGGCCGGAGTGGTGGTCGGACTTCTGGTCCGGCCCGAAGTGCCGGCCGTCGTCGAGCCGTATCTGCCGATCGCCGTGGTGGCGGCGCTGGACGCGGTGTTCGGAGGTCTGCGCGCGATGCTGGACGGCATCTTCGTCGACAAGGTCTTCGTGGTCTCGTTCCTGTCGAACGTGGTCGTCGCGGCGCTGATCGTCTTCCTCGGCGACAAGCTGGGCGTCGGCTCGCAGCTTTCCACCGGCGTGGTCGTGGTCCTCGGCATCCGCATCTTCTCCAACGCCGCGGCCATCCGCCGGCACGTGTTCCGGGCGTGAGGCCGATGAGTACGAACGACAACCCGCCCGAGGAGCCGATGGGCTCCGAGCTGCCGCCGCAGGACGAGTCGGCGCGGCCCGCCGAGCCCGCGGCGGCCGGCGAGGGGGCCCAGGCCGGCCGGCCCGGTCCGGCCGACGCGTCCGGTCGGGCCGACGCGTCCGGTCGGGCCGACGCGTCCGGTCGGGCCGACGCGTCCGGTCGGGCCGAGAAGCCCGGTCAGGCCGCGGAGCCCGGTGAGGCCGGGAAGCCCGCCGAGCCGGCCGAGCCCGCGCCGAGCGGCCGGCGGCGGCTGGCGGAGGCGGTGTGGCCGCCGCGCGTGAGCCGCGCCCAACTGATCGTCGCGCTGCTCCTGTTCGTCCTCGGGCTGGGCCTTGCCATCCAGGTGCGCTCGAACAGCGACTCCAGCGCGCTGCGCGGGGCCCGCCAGGAGGACCTCGTACGGATCCTCGACGAGCTCGACGGGCGGACCAAGCGCCTGGAGGACGAGAAGCAGCGGCTGGAGGACCAGCGCAAGGAGCTGGAGAGCAGTTCGAACCAGGCCGAGGAGGCCCGTCGCCAGACGGTCGAGAAGGAGCGCCAACTCGGGATCCTGGCCGGTACGGTGGCGGCGCAGGGACCGGGCATCACACTGAAGATCACCGATTCCAAGGGCCAGGTGCAGTCGGACCAGCTGCTGGACACCCTCCAGGAGCTGCGGGCGGCCGGGGCCGAGGCGATCCAGGTCAACGGAGTGCGCATCGTGGCGAGCTCGTTCTTCTCGGACGAGGGCGGCGGGATCGGGATCGACGGTAAGAAGATCACACAGCCGTACGAGTTCAAGGTGATCGGCAAGCCGCAGGATCTGGAGCCCGCCCTGAACATTCCCGGCGGTGTCGTGCAGACGCTGGAGAAGGAACAGGCCACCGTTGCCGTCACACGGTCGGCGAAGATCGTTGTGGACGCCTTGCGGGCTGCGAAGCAGCCTGACTACGCTCGGTCGTCAACGTCGTGACGCGGGACGGAGCGCGGACGGGCTCACGCGGGCTGACGCCTGCGGGGGGTCGGCGCGCCGAAGTCGTCCCGCGTGGTGGAAACTGTCTGGTGGTTACGGACGTTGTGAGAATGTCCGGGTCGGCAGGTGTGTGCATTCGGAGTTCGTCCTGCCCCACGGGCGGGTCTGTTTCGTTCAAGGGGAATCGCCCGTGAAGTTGTTTGAGAAGTTGTTCGGCAAGAAGAACCGCGAGGAAAGCGGTGCGGCCAAGCACCGCGCGGGGCAGGGAGAGGTGGAAGGGCAGGGCGACCGGCCGCTCTTCCGCGACGAGGTCGCGGGCCCGGGGGATGTTTCGGGCGCGCCCGGCGCGTCGTCTGTTGACCCTGCCGGTTCCGGACGCATAGGTTTCGGTGAACCATCAACCTCAAGTTCGGGTGGAGGGTTTGCCCCCGACCCGTATGCCACCAATGCCTCCGCGGGGCAGCCGCGGCGCGAGGAGCCGTCCATGTCGGCCGAGCAGGTTTGCAGCAGGTGCGGACACCGCAGCGATGCGGCCAGCCGGTTCTGCTCCAACTGCGGCGCGCCGCTGCGGGCGGGTCTGACGCCGGAGCGTGCCTCGGAGACCACGTCCACCATCTCGATCTCGGGCCTTGAGGCCTACGAGGCCGAGGTGTCGGGACAACAGCACGTGTCGTCCTCGCTGTCCCCCGAGGCCCAGGCCGCGGTGGAAGCCCTGCCTCCGGGTTCCGCTCTGCTCATCGTGCGGCGCGGCCCCAACTCCGGCAGCCGCTTCCTGCTGGACGGTGAGCTGACCACGGCGGGCCGGCACCCGCAGAGCGACATCTTCCTGGACGACGTCACGGTCTCCCGGCGGCATGTCGAGTTCCGCAGGAGCCAGGACGGCGGCTTCACCGTCGCCGACGTGGGCAGCCTCAACGGCACGTACGTGAACCGTGAGCCGATCGACTCGGTCGCCCTGCACAACGGCGACGAGGTGCAGATCGGCAAGTACCGGATGGTCTTCTACGCGAGCCTGCGGGGCATCTGACCGCCCCTGGGCTCCGCCTGGGGGACCCCTGTCCCCGGAGGGAAGGTCCCATGCTGCGTATCCCGGCCGGCGGTGCCCCGAAGAGCGGCGCCGCCGGCAGTGCCGGCTCGGCCGGGCGTCTCGTGAGCATCGGCACGGTGCTCACGCTGCTGCGCGACGAGTTCCCCGAAGTCACGATCTCGAAGATCCGCTTCCTGGAGGCGGAGGGGCTCGTCGAGCCCCGGCGCACACCTTCCGGATACCGCAAGTTCAGCACCGAGGACGTCGAGCGGCTGGCCCGGATCCTGCGGTTGCAGCGGGACCACTACCTGCCGTTGAAGGTCATTCGCGAGCAGCTGGACGCGCTCTCCCGTGGCGAGCAGATCCGTATCCCCGCGCCCACGGCGCACGGGGATTCCGTCGATCCCGCGAGCCCTTCCGCCGTCTACGGCGAGGTGGGCCGGGAGCGGGCCGCCGCGCCCCGGATGGGCCGCGCCGAGCTGCTCGCCGCAGCCGAGGTGGACGAGGCGCAGCTCGCCGAGTGGGAGTCGTACGGGCTGATCGGCGAGGCTCCCGGCGGCGGATTCGACGCCGGGGCGGTCACCGTGGCCCGGCTGGTGGCGGATCTGGGCCGGTTCGGGCTGGAGCCGCGGCACCTGCGGGCCATGAAGGCCGCCGCGGACCGCGAGGCGGGCCTGGTGGAGCAGGTCGTGGCACCCCTGCGGCGGCACCGCAACCCACAGACCAGGGCGCATGCCGAGGCCACTCTGAAGGAGCTCGCGGGGCTGTCCGTACGGCTCCACGAGGCCTTGGTACAGACCGCGCTCGGGGTCCGTCTGCACTGACCTCGGGACCCCCGAGAGGGGCCCGACTACCCAAACCTGCCGAGCAGGTCCTAGGGTTGCTGTGTGAACGAGCTCGACGTTGTGGGTGTCCGGGTGGAAATGCCCTCCAACCAACCGATCGTGCTCCTGCGTGAAGTGGGAGGCGACCGGTACCTCCCCATCTGGATCGGACCAGGGGAGGCGACCGCCATTGCCTTCGCGCAGCAGGGCATGGCCCCTGCCCGGCCGCTGACGCACGACCTGTTCAAGGACGTGCTGGAGGCGATCGGCCAGGAGCTCACCGAGGTCCGGATCACGGATCTGCGGGAGGGAGTCTTCTACGCGGAGCTTGTCTTCGCCAGCGGGGTCGAGGTGAGCGCGCGGCCCTCCGACGCCATAGCGCTGGCCCTGCGTACCGGTACGCCGATCTACGGGAGCGACGGCGTGCTGGACGACGCCGGCATCGCCATTCCGGACGAGCAGGAGGACGAGGTGGAGAAGTTCCGCGAGTTCCTCGACCAGATCTCCCCGGAGGACTTCGGTACCGGACCGCAGTGAGCCGCCGGTCGCGCCGTCCGCGCCGCGTGTCCCGGGGGTGCATCAGCCCATTCGGTTAGCCTTTCCCCGGCTTAGGACACGGGAAACCACTCTCAGGGTGATTATCACTCGGCGTGCCGAGTGTGGCGATCGTTGACGCACCCCTGGTGACTGCCTACCTTCGAGGGGGCAGGTCAAGGACGGAGGGTCGGCGTGAGAGTCACGGGCGACGGTACGACCGGGGGCATCCCCGTGCGGAGTGACGGTGGGCCGTACCCGCTCCACGGCAGCGCGGCCGGTGCCGCGCGCCGTCAGCCGGGCAACGCGCCGGTCGCACCCCTGGACGCGGACGCGGCACCCGAGCAGGTGGGCTACCGGGGACCGACCGCGTGCGCCGCGGCGGGCATCACGTACCGCCAGCTCGACTACTGGGCGCGGACCGGGCTGGTGGAGCCCACGGTCCGCCCCGCGTACGGCTCGGGGACCCAGCGTCTCTACAGCTTCCGGGACGTCGTCGTCCTGAAGATCGTCAAGCGCTTCCTGGACACCGGGGTGGCGCTGCAGAACATCCGGACCGCCGTCCAGCACCTGCGCGACCGCGGTTTCTCGGACCTGGAGCGCATGACGCTGATGAGCGACGGCGCCACCGTGTACGAGTGCACCTCGCCGGACCAGGTCGTGAGCCTGCTCCAGGGCGGGCAGGGCGTCTTCGGCATCGCCGTGGGCGTGGTCTGGCGCGACGTGGAGAACGCGCTCTCGCAGCTGCACGGGGAGCGGGTCGACACCGGCGAGACGGTGGTCGGCCACAACCCGACGGACGAGCTGGCGGCGCGCCGCAACCGGGCCGGCTGAGCCCTACCCGGGCGCGGTCCGAAGACGCCGGGCCCGGCCCCGGCCGAATGTCAGTGGCATGAGGCAGCATCGGGGCTGTGAGAGCCGCGCCGACCATCCTGCATCTGGACATGGACGCCTTCTACGCCTCCGTGGAGCAGGCGTCGAAGCCGAGCCTGCGCGGGAAGGCCGTGATCGTCGGCGGGCTCGGACCGCGCGGGGTGGTCGCCACCGCCTCCTACGAGGCCCGGCGCTTCGGGGTGCATTCGGCGATGCCGATGGCCCAGGCGCGCCGGCTCTGCCCGAACGGCGCGTACCTGATCCCCCGCTTCCGGCTGTACCAGGCGGTCAGCGAAGTGGTCATGGGGCTGCTGCGGGAGCTGTCCCCGCTGGTGGAGCCGCTCAGCCTGGACGAGGCCTTCGTGGACCTGGAGGCGGGCGGGACGGCCTTCGACTCGAAGAGCGCCCGGGAGACGGGGGAGCGACTGCGGGCCGACATCCGGGCCGCGACCGGCCTGAGCGGTTCCGTCGGGCTGGCGGGGTCCAAGATGCTGGCCAAGGTGGCGTCCGAGGAGGCCAAGCCGGCCGGGCTGCTGCTGATCGAGCCGGGGACCGAGCGGGAGCTGCTCGCCCCGATGTCGGTGCGGACCCTGCCCGGGGTGGGGCCCGTCACGGGCGAGCACCTGCGCCGCGCGGGGATCACCACGGTCGGGGAGCTCGCCGAGGCCGGCGAGGACGAGCTGGTCCGGATGGTGGGGCGCTCGCACGGGGTCGGGCTGTACCGGATGGCGCTGGGGCTGGACGACCGGCCGGTGGTCGCCGAACGGGATGCGAAGTCCGTGTCGGTGGAGGACACCTTCGACGTGGACCTGCACGACCGGGTGCGGATCCGGACCGAGGTGCAGCGCCTCGCCGACCGGTGCGTGGAGCGGCTGCGGGGCTCGGGGCACTCCGGGCGCACGATCGTGCTGAAGGTGCGGCGGTACGACTTCTCGACCATGACGCGGTCGGAGACGCTGCGGGGCCCCACCGACGACCCGGCGGTGGTGCGGGAGGCCGCGGCGCGGCTGCTGGAGGCGGTGGACACGACGGGCGGGGTCCGGCTGCTGGGGGTGGGCGTGACGGGCCTCGCGGACTACACGCAGGAGGACCTGTTCGCCCAGTCCATGGCGGCGGAGGCGGAGGCCGCCGCGGAGGCAGCGGCGCAGGAGGCTGCCGAGGCCGCTGCGGGGGGCGCGGCCGCCGCGTCGGCAGGTGCCAGGGAGGCCGGGGCGCGGGGAGCGCCTGGAGGGCCCGCAGAGGCCCCGCAGGGCGCGGACGCACCCGGGGCGCCCGGGGGGCCGGAGCCCGCCCCGGAGCGGCGCTGGGCGGCCGGGAGTGACGTACTGCACGCCGTGTACGGGCCCGGGTGGGTGCAGGGCAGCGGGGTCGGGAGGGTGACCGTGCGGTTCGAGCAGCCCGGATCGCCGCCGGGCCGGGTGCGGACCTTCCGGGTGGAGGACCCCGAGCTGGAGCCCTCCGATCCGCTGCCCCTCGTGGGACAGGCCGGGGCGGACGCCCCCTAGTACGGGGTGTCCGCACAGTCGTGCCGGGCGCCGGAGGGGCGCCCGGCTGCGGCGTCTGGTGTCGTGCCTCGCAAGGCGGAGAGGGGGCGCCCGTGTGGGACGTACTCGTGCGCTCCGGCAACGCGGCGAGGCGTGGTACCCGCGGCCCGGGCGCGACTTCGCCGACGCCTCCTAGTGACCTGAGTCGAAGATTCATCGTTGGTTGGGTATGAGTCGTCCGGGTCCGAAGATTCCGCCGTTGTCGGTGACCGATGCCCAGCGGGCC
>NZ_JBITFF010000053.1:0-11354 GCF_044455885.1 Streptomyces sp. NPDC051109 | reverse complement strand
CGGCCCGGACCGACACGGAAGGACAGTGGACTGCCGGGAAACCCCCGGACTCCCACTGACCCCACCAGGCCGCAGCTCCGCCCCCGGTGACCCCGATGCCCCCGCCGGCCCGCCTCCCGGGCCGGCTCAGGTCTCTGTGGCCAGCGTCAGTCGGATCGAGCCGCCCGGGGTCGTGGTCACCCGGATCGAGGTCAGGTCGGGGACGTGGGCCGTCGGGGCGTGGGCTGCGGCTCGGGGGCCTATGCCGATCACGCGCATGCCGGCGGCCAGGCCCGCGGCGATCCCTGCTGCCGAGTCCTCGAAGACGATGCAGTCGGCGGGGTCCACGCCCAGTTCGGCGGCGCCCATGAGGAAGCCCTCGGGGTCCGGCTTGCTGGCCTTGACGGACTCGGCCGTGACTCGTACCTCGGGCATGCGCAGGCCGGCGGCGGTCATCCGGGCCGTGGCCAGGGCCGCGTCGGCCGAGGTGACCAGGGCGTGCGGCAGCCCGTCGATCGCCGCCATGAACTCCGCGGCTCCGCCGACGGGGACCACGCCGTCGGTGTCGGCGGTCTCGCGGGCGAGCATCTCGGCGTTCTCGGCGTAATTGAGCTCCACCGGGCGCTCCGGCAGCAGGATGGCCATCGTGGCGTAACCCTGCCGGCCGTGGACGACCTTGAGCGCTTCCTCCGGATCCAGCCCGTGGGAC
Organism: Streptomyces sp. NPDC051109; assembly: GCF_044455885.1. NCBI lineage: Bacteria > Bacillati > Actinomycetota > Actinomycetes > Kitasatosporales > Streptomycetaceae > Streptomyces > Streptomyces sp. NPDC051109. The sequence continues at coordinate 10,666 of NZ_JBITFF010000053.1, read as the reverse complement.
ACGGCCCAGTCGCGCCAGCAGCGCTCGACCACCGCGTCCGAGTTGACGAGGGTGCCGTCCATGTCCAGGAGCAGGGCCCTGGTGGTGAGGACGACGGAGGCGGTGGTCTTCGTGCTGGTGGTGGCCGACATCGGCGGTGCTCCAGACGGGGCGGGAAAGAGAACAAGCGGTTCCGCCCACCGGTCAGGGGTTGCGGGCGGAACCACTTTGTTCCTACACGATACAAAACCAGGGGCGGTCCGCGCCACCCGGGCCCGTACACCCCTGTGAGCGGTCAGCCCGTGCCCTCCAGGGCCCGACGGGTCTCGGGACCGTAGACGCCCCAGTCCTCGTCGATGTTGTTGCGCCACTGGAACTCCGAGACCGCGTTCTCCGTACGGTCGTCGAACCTGCCGTTGATCTTTCCCCGGTACAGGCCGCGCCCTGCGAGGAGCCGCTGCATCTTCTCCACCTCAGGGCCCGAATCCCCGTACCTCAGCGTCGGTGCCTTCGGGGGCGGCGGAGGTGAGCTCGGCGCGCGGCTCGTGCTCGCCGACTGGGTCGGGGACGCGGGCGCGGGGCTGCGGGAGGCGGTGGGCGACGCGGAAGACGACGCCGACTTGGAGGCGCTCGGCGAGGGCGAAGCGGAGGCCGAGGCGGAGCGGGAGGCGCTGTGCGCGGCCGTCGGCTGCGTGGGGCCGGCCGGAGCCAGGCTCGGGGCGGGCGCCGACGGCTTGGCGTCCAGCAGGACGGTGTCGCTGTCGCCCGAGCGCGGGAGCATCCCCAACGCCAGGGCCGCGGTGCCCACGGCGACCACCGTGCCGGCGCCGGCCAGGATCGTCGGGAGCCGCCGGCGGCGAGTGCGGCCGGACAGCTTTTCGGGCCCCCCGCCCCTCCCCCCGCCCCCCACTCCGTTTCGGGTGCCGGCTGCCGGGTCGGCCGCCCGGAGCCGGACCGTCTCGGCCGGCCAGCCCGCCTGCGGCGGGGAGTCCGGCCAGGCCACGGTGATGCCGTACGCCGGGGTGTCACCCTCCGGCGGCGTCTCCACTCCTCGGGCGTACCCGCCCGCGGGGCCGGCCAGCACACCCCGCACCTGCTGCGGGGGCGGCGGGTCCTCGGACTGGCGCGGCTCGGGGAGCGTCACGTACGGACGGATGCGCAGTGGCTCGAAACCGACCCCCGGCGCGCACCCGCAGTCGACGCCCACGGCGTCGCATTCTGGACAGCGCTCAGCGCTCACTGGAATCCCTCCCTGGCCATTGCCTGCGATTATGCAGACCCTCCGGGGCCCGCCCAACCCGCCCGAGAGGCCATATCCGGCCACACCGCTCAGGATGGACATGTTGATCCGGCCCGAGGAGGAGCGGATGGCTCAGGATGTGACCACGGAAGCCGCGGGACCCGGTCCCGAACCGCAGCCGTCCGGCCCCACCGCCGAGCACGCCTCCCGCGAGGTCCTCGTCTCCATCGGCGCCCTGCTGCTCGGCCTGCTGATCGCCGCCCTCGACCAGACCATCGTCTCCACCGCCCTGCCGACGATCGTCAGCGAGCTGGGAGGGATGGCGCACCTGTCCTGGGTCGTCACCGCGTACATACTGGCCTCCACCGCCGCCACGCCGCTGTGGGGCAAGCTCGGCGACCAGTACGGACGCAAGAAGCTGTTCCAGGGCGCCATCGTGCTCTTCCTCATCGGATCGGCGCTGTGCGGGATCGCCCAGGACATGCCGCAGCTCATCGGGTTCCGCGCCCTGCAGGGCCTGGGCGGCGGCGGACTGATCGTGCTGTCCATGGCGATCGTCGGCGACATCGTCCCGCCCCGCGAGCGCGGCAAGTACCAAGGCCTCTTCGGTGCCGTCTTCGGCGCGACCAGTGTCCTCGGACCGCTGCTGGGCGGCCTGTTCGTCGACAACCTGTCCTGGCGCTGGGTCTTCTACATCAACCTCCCCATCGGTCTCGTCGCGCTCGTCGTCATCGCCGCGGTCCTGCACATCCCCAGGCGGCGGTCGAAGCACACCATCGACTACCTGGGCACGTTCCTGATCGCCTGCGTCGCCACCTGCCTCGTGCTCGTCGCCTCCCTCGGCGGCACCTGGGGCTGGGGCTCGGACCGGATCGTCGGCCTGGCCGTCCTGGGCGCCGTACTGCTGGCCGTCTTCCTCTTCGTCGAGCGGCGGGCCGTCGAACCCGTCCTGCCGCTGGGACTGTTCAGGATCCGCACCTTCACCCTCTGCTCGGTGATCAGCTTCGTCATCGGGTTCGCGATGTTCGGCGCGATGGTCTACCTGCCGACCTTCCTCCAAGTGGTCCAGGGTGTCTCGCCCACCTTGTCCGGCGTCCACATGCTGCCGATGGTGCTCGGCATGCTGATCTCCTCCACCGCCTCCGGCCAGATCGTCAGCCGCACCGGACGGTGGAAGGTCTTCCCGATCGCGGGCACGGGCGTGACCGCGATCGGACTGCTCCTGCTGCACCAGCTGCAGCGCACCAGCGGCACCTGGGAGATGAGCATCTACTTCTTCGTCTTCGGCACCGGACTGGGCCTGGTCATGCAGGTGCTGGTACTGGTCGTGCAGAACGCCGTCAGTTACGCCGACCTCGGCGTCGCCACCTCCGGGGCCACCTTCTTCCGCTCCATCGGCGCCTCCTTCGGCGTCGCGATCTTCGGCACGGTCTTCACCCACCAGCTCGACGGCAAGCTCGCCACCGCCTTCACCGGGCTTCCGGTGCCGCCCGGTACGGCGGCGCTGGTCGAGGCCGATCCACGGGCCGTCGGACGGCTGCCCGCCGGGCTGCAGCCGCGCGTGCTCGACGCGTACGCCTCCTCCATCACCGACGTGTTCCTCTACGCCGTGCCCGTCGTCCTCGTCGCCTTCGTCACCGCCTGGTTCCTCAAGGAGGACGTGCTCCGCGGCTCGGTCACCGCGCCCGACGTCACCGAGACCCTCGCCTCCAATCCCGTCCACCGCTCCTCCCGCGACGAGGTCGCCCGCGCGCTGACCGTCCTCGGCACCCGTGAGGGCCGCCGCCACGTCTACGAGAAGATCACCGAGAAGGCCGGCTTCGACCTGCTGCCCGCGGCGAGCTGGCTGCTGCTGCGGATCAAGAAGTACGGCTCCGCCGAGCCCGGGATGCTCGCGGAGCGGACCTCCGTGCCGGTGAAGGTGATCACGGACGCCGCCCGCCAGCTCGAAGAGCGCGGACTGGCCGTACGGGACGGGCTGCCACTGGTCATGACCGACCGCGGCCGGGAGGCCGCCGGGAAGCTCGCCGAGGCCCGCGAGGAGTCGCTCGCCGAACTGCTCGGCGACTGGTGGGGCCCGGACCGGCCGACCGACCTGGTCAAGCTGGTCAAGGAGATCAACGCGGAGCTCTGCGGATCCGACGCCGAGGAGCCCTACGACGCCGAGGCCCGCCGCGACCACGCCGCGCCCTGACCCCGACCCGGCTCAGGGCAGGGGCTTTTCGAACCAGTGCTCCGCGTACGGGCCCGCGTTGTACGCCGGTATCTCCGTGTAGCCCTGGCGCGCATACAGGGCTCGGGCCTCCACCAGGTCCGAGCGGGTGTCGAGGCGGACCCGCTCGGCGCCCAGGGCGCGGGCCGCCGACTCAAGGGCCGTGAGCAGCGCGGCCCCGCCGCCGGTCCCGCGGGCGCGCGGGTCCACATACACCCTCGTGAGCTCGGCGGTGGCGGGGTCGAGGAGTCGTATGCCGCCGCAGGCCCGGGGTGTGCCGTCCAGCCGGCCGACCACGAAATGGCCCGTCGGCGGGGCGAGGCCGTCGGCCGGGTCGTCCCGTAGGCCCTCGTCGGTCTCCGCCTCCGTCACGGGCCGTTTCCAGTACCGGCCGGCGACCTCCGCGTAGTACGCGCGGCGCAGCGCGGTGGCGTCCGGCGTGGCGAAGTGCTCGGCGGTGACGATCCAGTTGCCGGTCGAGGCAGGGGTGGATCCGGTGCTCATGCTGTTGGTGTCCATGGCGCCATTGTGGAGTCCGTGGGCATCCCGCCGCGTGGAATATCCACAGGTACGGGCTGATGATAGGAAAAGACGCACATCTCCCAGACGGAGGGCGGGAACGCCATGTCCGAACACCCTGACGCTGCCCTGATCCGCCGCGGCTACGAGGCTTTCGGCAAGGGCGACTTGGAGACGCTGGGCACGCTGATGACGGCCGACGTCATCCACCACGTGCCCGGCAGCAACCCCCTCTCGGGGCACCACAAGGGCCGGGAGGCGGTCCTCGACCTCTACCGGCGGTTCGGCACGGAGACGAACGGGACCCTCCGGGTCGATCTGCACACGGTGCTGGTCGACGGGCGCGGCCACGTCATGGCCTTCCACACGGCGCGCGGCGACCGCGGCGACCACGGCCTCGAGATCCAGGTGGGCCTCTTCTTCACGATCGTCGGCGGGAAGATCAGCGACATCGACCAGTGCACGCAGGACATCGACGAGGAGGACCGTTTCTGGGGCTGATCCGGCAGCCGGGATCCGCCGACCGGCCCCGACCGGCCCCCGACCGCCCCGGCCGCCCCTGACCGCCCCGGCCGCCCGGCCTCCTCGCCCCGCCCCGCTCAGCCCTGCGGCTTCGGCGCCGCCTGCTGTACGACCTCGAACGACCACACCGACGACCCCGAAGCCGCCGGCTTCGGGCGCTCGCCCGAGCCCCCGCCCTGGTGCGCCGCCTTCATGGGCCCCTCCATCCACGCCTGGAAGTCCTCCTCCGACCGCCACCGCGTGTACACCAGGTACTGGTCCGTGCCCTCGACGGGACGCAGCAGCTCGAACCACTCGAACCCGTCCGAACCCTCCACGGCGCCCGCGCGCGAGGCGAACCGCTGCTCCAGGACTTCCCGCTGCTCGGCGGGCACGGTCAGTGCGTTGATCTTCACGATGCTCATGCCCGCCATCCTAGGGATCCCGTGGGGGATATCGTCGTCCCCGGTAATGAAGTGGTGCACGAAACGCGGCAGCCAGGCGAAGTCAGGGTTGCGGTCAACAGGGCGGGAGGCCGGCGAGGCGTGGCTAACGCGGCAGAGCACAGCGGTGCGAACGGACATGCCGGGGTCATAGGCGGTAGCGGCAGGCTGGGGGCGGCACGGTTCCTCCTGTGGGCGCTGGCCGGTGTCCTCGCCGTCAGACAGGCCGCCGCCGTGCTGCGCGTGCCACCGGGCGAGTGGCTGGGCGAGTTCCGGCTCCCCAGCGCCTTCCCCGGGTCGCTGTACGACGGCGGCCAGTTCACCGGGACCCCCTTCGCCGGGCTGGTCCTGAAGCCGTTCCTCGGTCTCGCGGCGCCCTCCCTGGAGGTGGCCTGGACCTGCGTGACGCTGCTGCTCGTCGCCGCCGTCGGGCTGGTCGCCGCGCGCGGCCTGCCCGACCCCGTGCCGCGGCGCACCGCGCTGCTGGCCGCGCCCGTACTGGTCGGCCTGATGATGGTGTCGCTGCCGGTCCGCGAGGCCGCCTCGCCGGGCCAGACCGCCGTCCTGCCCGTCCTGCTGGTGCTGCTGGCCGTGTTCCGGGTACCCGGCGAGCGCCCGGCCGGGTTCCTCGTCGGCCTCGCCGCCGCGCTCCAGCCGGCCCTGCTGCTCTTCGCGCCGCTGCTGTGGCTCACCGGCCGCCGCCCCACCGCCAAAGCCGCAGCCGTGACCTTCGCCGCGGCCACCGCCCTGTCCTGGGCCGCCCTGCCGCGCGACTCCTGGACCTACTGGGTCCAGCACCTCGCCGGGACCGGGCTCGGCGGCGCCCCCGACGGCCTGGCCAACCAGTCCGTGCACGGCGCACTGCTGCGGCTCGGCCTGAGCGGTCCCGGCGAGATCCTGCTGTACGTGGCCCTCGCGGCCGGGATCGGCTGGGTCGGCCTGCGCCGCGCCGCCCGCTACGCCCTCGACGGCCAGCTGCTGCTCGCCGTCGCCGTCACCGGCTGCGTGGCCGTCGCCGTGGCCCCGACCGGCTGGCGCCACCAGCTGCTGTGGGTGCTGCTCGCGGTGGCCGGCAAGGTCGGCAAGCGGGCGGCGGACCGGCCGGTGTGGCCGGTGGCCGTGGTGCTCGCCATGACCCTGCCCAGCGACGTGCTGCTGCCCAACCTGGCCGCCCTGGCCCCCGTACGGGACAACGTGCTGCTGCTCGCCGCGCTGGCGGCCGCCTGCGCGGTGCCGTTCCTGCCGCGCTCCTCGCCGTACTGGCGCGAGCCCGTCCCGACGGCGTACGTCCGCCCGGCCGCCGCCCGGTGGGCGCGGGTGCCGCTCATGCCGTTCTGGCGGCGCGTGCTCTCGCGCCCCAACCTGTTGCTGGAGCTGCTGCTGATACGGGTGGGGTACTCCCTGTACTCGCACATCCGGGCCGCCGCGCCCAGCAGCCGCAGCCTCGCCGAAGGGCACGGCAGCCAGATCCACGCCGTCGAGCAGGCGCTGGGCATCGACATCGAGCGCGCCGTCAACCACGCCGTGGTGCACACGCCCTGGCTGGAGAAGTTCTTCAACTTCTACTACACGTCGTTCCACTTCGTGGTGCCGCTGACCATCCTGGCGGTCCTGTACTGGCGCAGGCCGGGCGACTACCGCTGGGCCCGCGCCTCGCTGGGCCTGGCCACCGTCCTCGCGCTCGTCGGCTTCTGGCTGTACCCGCTGGCGCCGCCGCGGCTCATGCCCGGCCTCGGCTTCATAGACACCGTGCACGGACCCCAGGATCTGGCCCATCCGCAGTACGGGGCGATGACCGCCATCTCCAACCAGTACGCGGCGATGCCCTCGCTGCACTTCGGCTGGTCGCTGTGGTGCGGGATCGTGATCATCACGCTGGCGCCGAAGGGCTGGCAGAAGCTCCTCGGGGCGCTGCACCCGCTGATCACGGTGTGCGCGATCGTCGCCACCGCCAACCACTGGGTGCTCGACGCGGTCGGCGGCGCGGTCGTCGTGACCGCCGGATTCGGGCTGGTCTACGTACTGTCGGGGCCGCGCGGGGCCGTCTTGCCGGCCGGGCTGAGCGTGCCGCGCCCGCGCGAGCCGGAGCGGGTGCGCGCCGCGACGCGTACGCGGGCGTAGGGAGCGGGCGAACGGGCGGCGAAGGGGTGCCGGGAGGGTCTCGTACCCGTCCCGGCACCCCTTCGGTGGATCGCCGCGTTGTCAGGATCCGCCGGGTGCGGCCGGTGCGCCACTCGGGCGCGATCGGCGCCTGCCGGCCCTGCGGAGCGGCGCCTGTCGGCCCTGCGGATCAGGGCGTGCCCCGTCGTGCGGGTCGTGCCGTGCCCGTCGTGCGGGTCATGCCGGGCCCTCGTACGGATCAGGCGTCCGGGCCCGGGGCCTCGGCCAGTCCCGCCACGACGAGGGCGACCGCCGCCTCCGCGGTGTCGGCCTCGCCGATCACGCGCTTCTGGGTCGGGCTCAGGACGCGGAACCGGCCGTCGCGCAGCGGCTCGACCGCAGGCGCCGCCACCTCGAAGGGGTGGCTGGTGCGGGCGCTGAACCACAGGGTGAAGTGGCTGGTGAACGGGTAGAGCCGGCGCAGGGACGGTTCTGCGGAGGCGGCGTCGATCAGCGCGAGCACGCCCCGGCTCAGGACCGGGGAACCGCCCCGTTCGTGCATCAGCCGCCATGTCGTCGGCAGGCGCTGCCAGCGCGCTTCCACGCAGTCGGCAGGCCCGCTTGCCTGAAGGTTCATCCGCGCAGTCTGACGGCAGGCCGCCCCCGGGACAATGCCCCGGACGCAGCCGGACCCGACGGAAGTTCCGCGGACGGCGGGGGCCGGGGCGTGGGAGGAGCGGCCCCTGCCGTCGCGGACCACGGGCCGGCCGTCAACCGTGGCTGACCCGGAGCTCCTTGATGCCGTTGAGCCAGGCCGCCCGCAGCCGCCGCGGCTCCTGCCCGGCCAGCCGCAGGTCGGGCAGCGAATCGGCCAGCGCGTTGAAGATCAGGTCGATCTCCATGATGGCCAGGGACTTGCCGAGGCAGAAGTGCGGGCCGCCGCCGCCGAACCCCAGGTGCGGGTTCGGGTCGCGGGTGATGTCGAAGCGGTCGGGGTCGGTGAACACCTCGGGGTCGTGGTTGGCGGAGGAGTAGAACAGCCCCACCCGGTCGCCCGCCTTGATCTTCTGCCCGCCCAGCTCGGTGTCCCGGGTGGCGGTGCGCTGGAAGGACACCACCGGGGTGGCCCAGCGGACGATCTCCTCGGCGGCCGTCGCCGGCCGGGTCGCCTTGTACAGCTCCCACTGCTCCGGGTGGGTCAGGAAGGCGTGCATGCCGTGGCTGATGGCGTTGCGCGTGGTCTCGTTGCCGGCGACCGCGAGCAGCAGCACGAAGAAGCCGAACTCGTCGGAGCCCAGGTTGCCCTGGCCCTCGGCGGCCACGAGCTGCGTGACGATGTCCTTGGCCGGGCACTCCTTGCGGGCGGCGGACAGGTTCATGGCGTAGCCGATGAGCTCCATCGCCGCGTTGGACCCGACTTCCTCCGTGATCGCGTACTCGGGGTCGTCGTACGCGATCATCTTGTTCGACCAGTCGAAGATGCGCAGCCGGTCCTCCTGCGGTACGCCGATCAGCTCGGCGATGGCCTGGAGCGGAAGCTCGCACGCGACCTGGGTGACGAAGTCGAAGCTGCCGTCGGCGGAGGCGGCCAGCGCCTCCGTGACGATCTTCCGGGCCCGGTCGCGCAGGGCGCCCTCCAGGCCGCGGATGGCCCGCGGGGTGAAACCGCGCTGCACGATCTGGCGTACGCGGGTGTGTTCCGGCGGGTCCATGTTCAGCATGATCAGGCGTTGGGCGTCTATCTGTTCGCGCTGGATGTGCTCGTTGAAGCGGATGATCGCCGTGTTGGTGGTCGAGGAGAACAACTCGGGGTGCGTGGAGACGTACTTGACGTCCGCGTGCCGGGTCACGACCCAGTAGCCGTCGTCGTCGAAGCCGGTGACGCCCCGCCGCTGGGGGCACCACCACACGGGTGCGGTCTGCCGCAGCTGTGCGAACTCGGGGAACGGGACGCGGTCCTGGAGCAGGTCGGGATCGGTGGCGTCGAAGCCTTCGGGCAGCGCGGGACACGACATCGGGCGACTCCAAGGTCTGACGGCCCATCAGAAGTTGGCTTGAAGGTAGTAACGAGTTCTAGAAGTGACAAGGTCCCTCGCGCCAACTGTTGCGTGTGGAATCCGTGTAAGGCACGTGCAAGACCCTTGCGTGCCGGGGTCGCAGGTCATAAGACTGCGGGGAGAACTAGAACGCGTACTAGTTCGGGCGGGGCGCCGGGACGGCCCGCCGCGTCGGCACAGTGCAGGAGAGGACGAGCTCATGGCCGCGGAACCCGTCATCGTCGAAGCCGTACGCACCCCCATCGGCAAGCGCGGGGGCGCGCTCGCCAACCTCCATCCCGCCTACCTGCTCGGTGAGACGTACCGCGAACTCCTCGCCCGGACCGGAATCCAGCCCGACTGCGTCGAGCAGATCGTCGGCGGCACCGTCACCCACGCCGGCGAGCAGTCCATGAACCCGGCGCGCAACGCCTGGCTCGCCATGGGCCTGCCGTACGAGACCGCCGCGACGACCGTGGACTGCCAGTGCGGCAGCTCCCAGCAGGCCAACCACATGGTCGCCAACATGATCTCCGGCGGGGTCATGGACATCGGCATCGCCTGCGGCGTCGAGGCGATGAGCCGGGTGCCGCTGGGCTCGGGCTCCAAGCACGGGCCGGGCAAGCCCTTCCCGGACGAGTGGAACGTCGACCTCCCCAACCAGTTCGAGGCCGCCGAGCGGATCGCCCGCCACCGGGGTCTGACCCGCGAGGACGTCGACCGGCTCGGGCTGCTCTCCCAGGAGCGGGCCGCCGCGGCATGGGCCGAGGAGCGGTTCAAGCGGGAGACCTTCGCCGTCCAGGTCCCGACGACGGAGGAGGAGCAGGGCGCCGGGCAGGGCATGTGGCGGCTGGTCGACCGCGACGAGGGCCTGCGCGACACCAGCATGGAGGCGCTGGCCCGGCTCAAGCCGGTCATGCCGACCGCCGTGCACACCGCCGGGAACTCCTCGCAGATATCGGACGGGGCCGCCGCCGTGATGTGGGCCTCGCGCAAGATGGCCCGCGCGCTCAAGCTCAGGCCGCGCGCCCGGATCGTCGCCCAGACGCTCGTCGGCGCCGACCCGCACTACCACCTGGACGGGCCGATCGACGCGACGCGGGCCGTGCTCGGCAAGGCCGGGATGTCCCTCAAGGACATCGACCTCGTCGAGATCAACGAAGCGTTCGCCTCCGTCGTCCTCAGCTGGGCCCAGGTCTTCGAACAGGACCTGGAGAAGGTCAACGTCAACGGCGGCGGCATCGCGCTCGGCCACCCCGTCGGCGCGACCGGCGCCCGGCTGATCACCACCGCACTGCACGAGCTGGAGCGCCGGGACAAGGAATTCGCCCTGATCACCATGTGCGCGGGCGGCGCGCTGGCGACCGGGACGATCATCCAGCGGCTCTAGGCGGCGCCGGACACCCGCTCTGGCGGCGCCCGCCGCACGGACCCTGTGGGATGGGAAACAGAAGGCCCCGGTGGCCGGACCTGGGGAGGTCCGGCCCCCGGGGCCTTCGCACTGCTCGTGCCTCTGCTCGCGCCGTCAGGCGGTCACTGGTGGCTTAGTACCAGTGGTGGGTCTGCCAGAAGTTCCAGGCGCCGACGGGGCTGCCGTAGCGGGAGTTCATGTAGTCCAGGCCCCACTTGATCTGGG
>NZ_JBITFF010000052.1:0-11417 GCF_044455885.1 Streptomyces sp. NPDC051109 | reverse complement strand
GGCCTCCGCCAGATCCAATACCGCAGCGACGTCATCGACGGATGCCTCACCGAGACCAGACTCAAACTGACGACACCACAGCTGCAAGCTCAGTAGGAGGCAGGGGCGGGGAAGCGCGCCCAGACGCGGTGGGTGCGCATCAGCGCGGCGAGCTGGCACAGAGCGGCCGGTCCGTCGGGGGCGATGACGACGCCCGCCTCGCCGTTGTGGATGCCTGCCGCTTCGAACAGGCGCTCCGCGCCGTTCCAGCCGCCGACTGCTTTGCCGTGCTGGTACGCCTCGGCGAGCAGGGCCAGGACACGAGGATCACCGACGGCGGGCCTGGGGTTGCCGGCCTTCGCGTCGCGGGCGCCGTGGGCGTCCGCTCCCGCCGCGGGCACACCGGCGAACAGCAACGCGTCGAACTCGACCGAGCGTGCGGCCGCGTAGGTGCGCTGCACCGTCACCGGATCTCCGTCACCGAGCAGCCGGCCGCCGGTGGGCGCGATCACCAGCGGAACCATCCCGGCGTCCAGGACGGCTTGGCGGACTTCTGCCACGCCGGCCAGGTCGGTGAACGCGTCGGTGACGATCCCGACGATCCGTCCGTCCAGCGGCCAGCTCTCTCCGATCTGGGACAGGCTCGGGCTGGCCTGTACGTCTGTCGGCGGTTCGGTCGCGGAGGGGGCCGGCAGTCCCAGCCCGGCGGCGACCTCGCCGCACAGCTCGGTGTCGATGTTGGCGAGCGTCTGCAGGACTCGTTCCTTGATGGCCTGTTCGTAGACCTTGGACAGCTCGAACGTGTAGGCGGCGATGATGTGCTCGCGTTCCACCGGGCTCATGGACTGCCAGAACAGCCGGGGCTGGGAGAAGTGGTCGCCGAAGGAGACGGGTGCCTCGCGGACTTTGCGTGCGGCGGGGACCTCTGCCGGGACTTCGATGTAGGCGCCGGTGTCGGCGCCGGCGAAGAAGGGGCAGCCCCCGTCGATGCTGTTGGGCTTGTAGGGGGCCGCCCCGCGGTGCACGGCGCTCTGGTGGGAGCCGTCTCGGAGCATGTCGTTGACGGGTGCGTGGGTCCGGTTGATCGGCAGCTGGGGGAAGTTGGGTCCGCCAAGCCGAGTGATCTGCGTGTCGAGGTAGGAGAACAGCCGGCCGGCCAGCAGCGGGTCGTCGGTGACATCGATGCCCGGAACCAGGTGGCCGACGTGGAAGGCGACCTGCTCGGTCTCGGCGAAGAAGTTCGACGGGTTGGCGTTCAGGGTGAGCAGGCCGATCGCCTGGACCGGGGCCAGCTCCTCCGGGACGATCTTGGTGGGGTCAAGGAGGTCGATCCCCTCGAACATCTGGTCTTCGTTGTCGGGGAAGCTCTGGATGCCGAGCTCCCACTGGGGGAACGCGCCGGACTCGATGGCGTCGGCCAGGTCACGGCGGTGGAAGTCGGGATCCATGCCGTTGATCAGCTGCGCCTCCTCCCAGACCAGGGAGTGCACACCGAGCTTCGGCTTCCAGTGGAACTTCACCAGCGTCGTGTTGCCCTGGGCGTTGACCAGACGGAAGGTGTGGACGCCGAACCCCTCCATCATCCGGTAGGAGCGCGGGATGCCCCGGTCGGACATGTTCCACAGCGTGTGGTGAGTGGCCTCGGTGTGCAGGGACACGAAGTCCCAGAACGTGTCGTGTGCGCTCTGGGCCTGGGGGATCTCGCGGTCGGGGTGCGGCTTGCCGGCGTGGATGACGTCCGGGAACTTGATCGCGTCCTGGATGAAGAACACCGGGATGTTGTTCCCGACCAGGTCGAAGACGCCTTCCTCGGTGTAGAACTTCGTCGCGAAACCCCGGGTGTCGCGCACTGTGTCCGCCGAGCCCCGCGAGCCCAGGACGGTGGAGAAGCGGACGAAAACGGGCGTCTCGGCGTCGGCGGCCAGGAACGCGGCCTTCGAGACGGCCTGCGCCGTGCCGTAGGACTGGAAGACGCCGTGCGCGGCGGATCCGCGGGCGTGGACCACGCGCTCGGGAATCCGCTCGTGGTCGAAGTGCATGAGCTTCTCGCGCAGGTGGTGGTCCTGTAGCAGCACCGGCCCGCGCGGGCCCGCCTTGAGTGAATGATCGCTGTCCACCAGCCGAGTGCCCTGAGCCGTCGTCAGGTACGCGCCGCTCTGCGCCATCCGCGCCTGGTCGGCTCCGGTGGGCTGCCCGGTCGGGCTGACCGTCTCCGGGCCGCTCTGATCTGCCTTGGGCGGCAGGGGTTCAACCGGCTGCACCGGCTCGGCGAGCTGCGGGGAGACGGGCGCCGGCTTGCCCGGGATTCCCTCTTCAAGGCCCTCACTCTTCGCCCCTCCGCCCGGCATGGCATCTGCGATCTTGTCGGACACGGCCTTCAGTGGGCTCTTCTCTGACATCACATCTCCAGTGCTAGGGACCAGGCGATACACGTGTGACCCCGGCCAATGCATTTCAAACGACGCTATATCGACAAAGCGGACTGGCAGTGTGGAGTCCGATCGCGGCACGTGATGCTTGTCCCGCCGCGACGTGCCTATCTGTGGAGGGGGAGGGGCCGCTGCTCCGCCCGGTGATCACGAGCTCCTCCTGCTCGTCGCCTGCCGCGGCGAGGCCCTGCGGCTGGAGCCATTGCCTGCGGGAGCGCAGTACGGACCCCCAGGGCACGAGCACTCGTTCCGCGACTCGCGCGGTCAGCCCCGCCCGGGTGAGCCGCTCCAGGGTCTCCTGGGCTCTGCACATTCCCGAGTGGACCAGCAACAGCACGCCCCCGGTGTACAGAAGTACCGGCGCCATGTCGCATATCCGGTCGATCACGGCCCGTCCGTCACTTCCCGCGTCCCAGGCGGGCCGAGCTCCGCTGGCGGGCAGCCGGCTGTCGGGACTGGGGGCGTAGGGAGGGTTCGCCAGGACCGGATCGAAGCGCTGGCCCTCGGTCCGGGAGGCGAAGTCGCCGTGCAGGACCCGCAGGGGTGTGCGGTGGAGCCAGCCGTTCAGCCGGGCTGCCAGTACGGCGGGCCACGCGACGTCCACTGCGGTGACATCCGCCCCGCGAGCGGCCGCACACAAGGCGAGGGCCCCGGTCCCCGTGCCGAGTTCAACGACTCGCGCACCGTCGTGGACCGGCTCCCACGACGGGCGCGGGATGGGGTCGCTGCAAGCCAACGCGGTGCTCGGCACGGATACCTCCTGGTCGACGGCCCAGCGCTGAGGCGGGGCTGGTGACCGCGCGGGTTCTGAGGCGGCGGGCTGGGCTCGGACGATCGCGGGCCGCACGGGAAAGTGCCGGTCACCGCGGCAGCCCTGAGGAGGGCTATGACGGAGCGATCGATTCGTGAGAGGGGTGAGGGGATCGATCGATTACGGGCTGCGCCTACCCGCGATCTCTTGTCTTGCACCTGAAAGCGACGGACGGCGCGACGGTCCTGCTGCGGGTGAGCGGTGCGGACCTTCCGGACCGACAGCGAGACCGCGTCGACGCCGCCATCAGCAGCCCAAGCGCCGCACCCTCTCCTGGCGATCACGCGCTCGGCCGTCGGGCGGCAAGCTACGCAAGTCGCCGTAGACGAAAGCTCCATCAGTGCATTTCAGGACCTGCGGGAAAAGCGGCAGGTCAATTCTGTGATCTACCGGCTCGCAGAAGGCGCCGGTACCTCATCTCTCATCGTCGAGGAAAAGGGCAATCACGTACGACGAGTTCCTGCGGGCGCTGCCAGCCGACCAGGCGCGCCTGGCCCTTTACGATCTGCCGTTCGTAACCTCAGACGGAACACGACACCACCAGATCGTGTCCATCTGCTGGCTCCCGGCCTCGACCGACGACGGGGTGAAGCCGATTACGGCCGATCCCAGGATGCGCTCGCCGAGGCGGTGGCCGGTGACCAGATGTCCCTCGTCGCGACAGCCCTGGCGGACCTGGAGTACCACCGCGTCATCGCGCGGGCCGGGGCCTGACACCGAGGAGGCGAGCCGGCCGGATCAAGCAGGTGACGCCCGTGCGCAATGCGGAAGACCGTGACTGACCCCGGCCTTTGCCTTTCCCGCGCCAACCCAGACGCTACCCCCGCAGACCGCCCTCCGGCGACGGCCCGCTCCTTCCTCCCCGCACTGCTCACCACCGGAGTCATCTACCTCCAGGTCACCTCATGGCCGCCATGGGCAGGTCACCGCTGATGAGCGCCTACTGCGCCTACTGCGCCTACTGCGCCTCCGAAGCGGGCGCCGAGTCCCTCGCCCATGCCCTGTGCGCCGAACTCGCCCACGAGGGAGTCGGGGTCGCCATCGCCTCCATCAACTCGGTCGACACCGACGTGGCCCGCGACGCCGACTACCCGGCCGCTCACGTGGCCGCACGCCTGGTCACCGTCGTCGAACGCCGCAGAGCCTCCGTGTACGTACCTGCCTGGCTGCGGGCCGTGCCATCCGTGCGGGTGTTCCTGCCGCCGATCGTGAGGCACATTGCGCGCACCGAATTGCCTCGGCTCGCCCGGACGGCCCCGTTCGAAACCACGGGCGTGCTGGGCGCCGGGGGCCATGCGGACCAAGGAAGCACGCCACGAGCGTTGAGGTGCCTGTGCGCCTGCCCACGCGCCGTCCGTTTTCCACCGGCTTGGGAGGGCAGACGCCGGTGCATGGACCAGTCGAAAACGCCCGTACTTGATGCACTGGCCGCCTACCACGAAACCGGCCAGACCCCCTTTACTCCACCGGGGCACAAACAAGGCCGCGGCGCCGACCCCCGGGTGAGGGCCGTGCTCGGCGACGCGGTGTTCCGATCCGATGTCCTCGCCACCAGCGGCCTGGACGACCGTACGTCCTCCCACGGCGTCATCGAGGAGGCGCAGGCACTGATGGCTGAGGCTGTCGGCGCCGACCACGCCTTCTTCTCCACCTGCGGGAGCTCGCTGTCGGTGAAGTCCGCCATGCTGTCCGTCGCCGGACCCCACGAAGAACTTCTGGTCGGGCGGGACGCCCACAAGTCCGTCGTCTCCGGACTGATACTTTCCGGGATCCGGCCCGTGTGGGTGGACCCGCAGTGGGACGCCGAGCGCCACCTCGCCCACCCCCCGTCCGCCGAGGCCTTCGAGGCGGCCTTCGCCGCGCACCCCGACGCCCGCGGCGCGCTGGTGACCACCCCCACGCCGTACGGCACCTGCTCGGACCTCGCCGCCATTGCCGAGGTGTGCCATGCGCGGGGCAAGCCTCTCGTCGTCGACGAGGCCTGGGGCGCCCACCTGCCCTTCCACCCCGACCTGCCCACCTGGGCGATGGACGCCGGAGCCGACGTCTGTGTCACCTCCGTCCACAAGATGGGCTCCGGGCTGGAGCAGAGCTCGGTCTTCCACCTCCAAGGCGACCTGGTCAAGCCCGAGGTGCTCAAAAGCCGCGAGGATCTGCTGGGCACGACCAGCCCCTCCGTCCTCGTGTACGCAGCCCTCGACGGCTGGCGCCGGCAGATGGTCGAACAGGGAAAGGCCCTCTACGGCGACGCCCTCGAGCTCGCACGGCAGCTGCGCGATCAGATCGCGCGGATCGACGGCGTGCGAGTGCACGGCCGCGAGGACTTCTGTGGCCCCGGCAAGGCGGCCGACACCGACCCGCTGCAGATCATCATCGACATCAGCGCCTGGAACGTCACCGGCTATCGCGCAGCCGACTGGCTGCGCCGCCACCACCGGGTCAACCTCCACCTCGCCGACCATCGCCGCATCAGCGCCCAGCTCACGCACGCCGACGACGAATGCAGCGCCCGCGTCCTGCTGACGGCCCTGACCGATCTCGCCGCATACGTCGGCGAACTGCGCACCGGCCAGCCCGTAGAAGTGCCGGCGCCCGCCAGGCTGCGGCTGGAACAGACGGCGCTGCCCCGCGACGCCTTCTTCGGCCCGACCGAACAGGTGCCCTGGCAGAAGGCGGCCGGGCGGATCGCCGCCGAAATGCTCACCCCCTACCCGCCGGGCATCCCGGCGGCGCTCCCCGGGGAACGCCTCACCGATGACGTCCTGCGCTACCTCCGCTCGGGCGTCGAAGCGGGGATGGTCGTCCCTGACGCGGCTGACACGGAGGTCAACAGCGTCAGGGTCTCCATCGAGAGCGGCCGCGCCGGCGCGGGCGCCTGACGGAGCGACCTGTCGCGTCCCGGTACCCCAGGCCTCCCGACATGTGTCCCGACCCGACATGGACGTGCCGGTGCCCGCCCCGCAGGTGGGGCGGGCACCGGCACGCGGCCCGCAACCGTTCGGCTACCAGCGGTACCAGCGGCCGCTGCTGCCCTTCGGGCGGGCAACGAACTCGATGAGCCACAGCACCAGCACCGCGATCGCAACCCACCAGAGGATCGAGTTCGCCGGATTCGTGCGGCGCGGGGTCCGGTCTCCAGGCAGCGAGCGCGATGATCTCGTCCTCGGTGCCAAAAGCGTGCTGGCGGCGACCGCCGCATGGGTATTGGCCCGCCACTTGCTCCCTCACACGGTGTCCACGTTCGCCCCCTTCACCGCTCTGGTAGCGCTCCAGGCGACGGTCTACCGGTCGCTGCGGGACTGCGCGCAGTACCTGACCGCGATGACGGCCGGGACGGCCCTGGCCGCGTCCCTGGCCGCCGTGGCAGGCATCCACGGCTGGGCCCTTCGGCCCGCTGCCCCTTCTGGCACTGGTGGGCCGGTTCCGTCCTCTGGGGGAACACGGCACCCAGGTCGCCATCGTCGGCTTCTTCGCCTCCTCCGCCGGGCTCGGGCGGATCGATTACGTCGGTTATCTCACCGCGTCCGTCGCCCTCGGCGCCGCATTTCAGAGTGCCCACTGATCGAGTGACTCGGACCAGTGCATGATGAGGACCGCAACGCACAAGGCTCCCGCGCCGTTGAGGGAGGTATTCGAAGTCTCAATCCATCGACACAGGAGCCTTGTTGGTTCCCTATCCTGCCGCACTCGACCTGCCGCAAGCTCTGGTCGAGTGGGTATCGATGCTCATCGTCACCCGTGAGGGTGACCGCCGCTGCAAGCTACCGCCCCACCAGCGCGCCCTCGTCGGCCTGGTTACCTGCGCCGGCACGACACGCTCGCGCAGATCGCCGTCGGCTTCGGCATATCCGTCGGCGCCGCCCACGGCTACGTCCAGGCCGTCGTCCGGCACCTGTCCGGCCGGGCGCTGGGCCTCCTGCGGGTCCTGCGCGAGGCCGATCCGGATTACGTCCTGCTCGACGGGACACTCGCCGAGTGCGACCGGGTCGGCGACAGCCGGGCCGACTTCTCTCAGAAGCACCGCCGTCACGGTGTGAACGTGCAGGTCGTGGCCGACCCCACCGGCAAACTGCTGTGGATCTCACCTCCCCTGCCCGGCCGCACCCACGACCTGACCGCGGCCCGTACCCACCGCATCATCCGGATCTGCGAACGCCAGTGCGTCCCCGTGCTCGCCGACCGTGCCTACATCGGCGCCGGCCCCTGGGTGACCACACCGATCAGACGGCTCCCGAACCGGGACCTCACCACGACCCAACGAACGATCAACCGGGCCCTGTCGGCAGCACGGGCACCGGTCGAACGAAGCATCGCAAGGCTGAAGTCCTGGCAGATCTTCCGCCGGGCCCGCTGCAGCCCCAACCGCATGACCGTCATCGCTGCAGCCATCCTCACCCTGGAACGTCAACGCTGGTGAAACTCATTGCCCTTCCAGGGGGAGGACGGACGGGCAATGGCCGTCATCCAGTGGGGAACCGTCTCACGACCAGACAAGTCGCCCTCCGGCAACGGAACAGACCGGATAGTCCCCCGCGCCGATCCTCGTCAGCATCTCCGCCACGGAGTCGAAGTAGTGAGCCATCGATTCGTACTCGCCGGTGACCGTGGGCTCACCCACGAACCATCTGCCGATACGTCCGTCCCTCGCGTCGATGAACTTTCCCATCCAGCCGTCCTGGTCCGACAGGAACGGGATCCACTCGTTACGCCAGAACGGATTGTCCGGCTGGTCCGGCGGGTCGAATCCACCGGGCATGGAGCGGTTCGCGTAGAGCCTCTCCATCGCCCGGATGCCCAGAAAGAAGCTTCCCTCGTCGGGGAACCCGTCGAGGCCGCAGCATGCCACTTCGTCGTCGACGTCTTCCTCCGGCAGATCCAGATTATTCTGCAACAGCCACGTCCGCAGGTCCCCATGCAGGGAGATCCCCATCCGTTCCTCGGCTGCCGCGAGCATCTGCTCCGTAGCGGGCCCTGGCAGATCCGCGTGATCGGCCGGCGCGTGCTCCCGAAGAAGACCCATCACACGCGACCAACTCTCAGCCACACTCATCGCCCTATGCCCTCTGCCCTCTCTACAGGATGTCTCCGCCCGACTACGCCACTGCGGAGGTTGGGAAGTACCGGCCGGAGAACCTTGCAGGCATGGTACTTCGAGCATGCGTTCCATCCCTCCCCGCGATCGTCTTCCGCCCCGAAGGGCAGGGCCGGCCCCTCAGCGAAGTGACCGCCCGCGACTTTTCACAGACAACCCACTGTGCCCGGCGGGCCCAGCCGAGGAGCTTCAAGGGCTCAAGCGAGGGCCAAGGCGTCACCCTGGAGTGGCGAAGCTGAAAACGCTCATTGACGGAGAATCGGTGGCGGCACGCCGTTGCTGTCCGGTTCGGCCGCCGTCGCCTGGCCCGTATCCCGGGGCATCACCCATTCCGTGGGGTACCAGGCCCCAGGCGCAGTGGGTATGCGGTGTAGCGGGCATTCGCCCAGACGAGGCCGATTGCTGGTCAGCTCGCCGCGCCAAGAGCCGGTTTCGCGGCATCGCTCCTCGATGTACTGCTTGAACCGCTTCAGGTCGCCGGTGATCTGCCTCTTGACGAAGCCCAACTCGTCGCCGCCGTTCTCCGCGGAACCATCCGGGTCGTAGTCGAGCTGGAGCATCACCTTGTTCTTGCTCTCCGCGAGGTGATGGAAGGTGACAACTCCCCCCTGCTTGACGTCGCCTCCCAGGGCCGTCCAGGCGACGCGCTCGTCGCGGATCTGCTCGGTGATCTCCGCCTCGAACTCCTTGCTCACCCCGCCGACCTTCGCCACCCAGTGCGTCATGGTGTCGGTGCGCTGTTCGATGCGCTCTACCCCATCCATGAAGTGGGGGGAACGACTCGAACTGTGTCCACTGGTTGTACGCGCGGTGCGCACGGGGACATTGACTTCGGTTCGAGCAGGGAGGTCTCCAGCTGGCAGAAGAAGGGAGCAAGGCCGCGCCCGGGAGCCAGTTCATGCGGCTGTTGGAGATCACCGGTGTCGTGGATCTGTTCACCACCGAGGTGGCCTCGCCGTGCTGACACGCGTGGGCGATGGACCCGGCCATCCACGCCGTTCCTGCCCGTCCGCGGATCCCGCGGACGGTGACGTCCCCAAACTCAGCAGCTCCTCGTTGCGGCGGCCGCCGTCCAAGCTGGCGAAGCACCGTTCGTGGACCGCCAGGCGCGCCTCGTCCTCGCGCAGCGACGCAATCAGCTCGGTCATGCGCCAAGTTGCCCTCCATCCGCAGGAGTAGAACCTTCGTAGCGTGGCGTCAGGGGAAGACGAGCACGTCGCCCGGTGTCCTTTCACACCGGGTCGTGCGACCGGGGCGTGGCCTGGTGAGCGGCGCGGACGTGATGGCCGCGGCGGTCTACAGGGCCGGGATACGCAGGGCGAGCAGGACGGTGTCGTCCTCGGGCTCGGCTGCCCCCACGGTGTCCAGGAGGGTGTGCAGGACTGCGTCCAGGGGTGTCCGGGGTGGGGTGGCGGCGAGCTGTCGGCCGAGGCGGTCGGTGTGTTCGTCGATGTCGTGGCCGCGTTGTTCGACGAGTCCGTCGGTGTAGAGGAGGAGGGTGCTGCCCGGTGCCATCGGGCGTGTGTCGCATGTGCGGGGCCGGCGCGGCAGCGCGGGGTGCAGCAGCACATCGTGCCGGATCAGACGTTCGACCGTGCCGTCGGGGTGGGCGAGCAGCGGCGGCGGATGGCCGGCGTTGCTCCACCTCAGTTGCCGCTGGCCGCCGGCCGCAGGGGTGAGGTGGGCGTGGATCATGGTGCAGCTCGTTTCGAGGCCCAGCCGCAGCCAGGCCCGCTCCACCGCGGTCAGTGACTGGTCGGGGCCCTGGCCGGGATGGTCGTGGTCGGCTTGCCGCAGCATGCTGCGGACCTGTCCCATCACGGCGGCCGCCCGCATGTCGTGGCCGGTGATGTCGCCCACGGTGATGGCAAACCCCCCCCCTCGGCCTCCGCGCCCGGATAAAGGTCCGGCAGGGGATATGCGTCGTACCAGTCTCCGCCGACCAGGTCGTCGCGCGCGGCCGGCCGGTAGAGCGCGGCCAGTTCCAAGCCCGCGACCTCGGGGAGTTCGGTGAGCATGGCCTGCTGGAGCTGGCGTGCGACGGTGATGCGTTCGTCGAGGTGGAGGGCGTGTTCGACGGCTTGCGCGGTGTACCCCGCGAGCGTGGTCAGCACCGCGCGTTCGGCGGTGTCGATGTCGTAGCGGCTCTCCCACCCCAGCACGAGCACCCCCACGACCCCGCGAGTGCCTCGCAGGGGGAGGCAGACGGCCGTGCTCAGTCCCAGGGAGTCGAAGCCCGCGACGGCTTCCGGGCGCGTACCGAGCGGTGATCTCGGACCGGTCGCCGATCACGATCATGCGGTTCTCGCGCGCCGCCCGAGCACTCGGCCACCGGGAGCTGAGCGCGTACGCCTCGGGGACCTGCTCGAAGGGCTGATCACCGCCCACAGAGTCCGCGACGCGCCGCAGCCCCCCGTGCTGCACGAGGGCCAGGCCGATGTAGGACGGCTTGAGATCTCCGCTGACCAGGTCCCCCACCCTGCGGCGTACCTCGTCCAGGCCGCGGGTGTCGGCGAGGTCCTCGGCGGCCCGCAGCAGCAGCTGCGAACGGCCGAGACGCGTGCGCAGCCCGGCAGCCGCCGCCTGCGCCACGTCCGCGGCCTCCGCAGCCTCCTCCTGCGCCCGGCGCCCGCTCTCCGCCCGCACACGCGAACGGATCTGCGCACTGCAAGCGGCGGCAAGGTCCGACAGGTCCCGGACTTCGTCCGCGGTCCAGGAACGGGGCCGGTCGTCCACGACGGCCAAGACGCCCAGGAGTTCGCTGGAGCCGCCCGCCAGGGGAACCCCGGCGAACGCGAAATCGGGATCACTGCCGTCCAGGGGAAGGAACAGTGCCTGTCCGAGCTCGGCCACGCGCTGGCAGCATCTGATGACCCCGGGTGGCACGCTCGTTCCGGCCGGCCAGCACTCGGGCGCCGCGCCGGCGGATTCGCCGGACGGGTTCAGCCAGACGAGCCCCTGCGGCGCGCTCAGCAAACGGGTGGCGAGCCGGGCGAACCGGTTCAATGCATCTCCCTAGTCTTCTGAGTCAGGAATTCTGTTCAGATAGCTGGCGAGGCGTTCGAGGATCTCGTCTGCGGTCTTGGTCCAGACGTAGGGCCTCGGG
>NZ_JBITFF010000051.1:0-11424 GCF_044455885.1 Streptomyces sp. NPDC051109 | reverse complement strand
ACCACGATGCCCTGGGGCAACCGGTCGCTGTTGTTCCGCGACCCCGACGGCAACCTCGTCAACTTCTTCACCCCCGTCACCCCGGAGGCCATCGAAAAGTTCGCACGCTGACGCCACGCACAGCCGCTCAGGAACGCACGGCCGCGCTCGCGGACTTCCTCAACTACTACAACCACGAGCGCCCGCACTCCGCGCTCGGAGACCGGCCACCCATCATCCGGACCTCCGGCAGCGACTACCGCATCGTGTTCGACCAGCCACCGAAGCCGCTCGACACGATCCTGCAGCAGCTCACCTTCGAGGACGCTGTGGAACCAACGTCCTGAGACACCACATCTAGCTGGCGGTGCGGGCGGTCGATGACGCGGCTGGAGGTGTTCAGCGGGCCGCGCGGGCGCTCACTCATGATCACCTGTCGCCAAATTCGGCAAACCGCACGTGGCAGGAGGTAACGGTCTAGCGTCTTGATCACCGGATCCGTACGCGCTGGCCGTGCGGGCGGTGGGCGCGGCGAGGAGATCGTGAGGAGTGAGGCGACGGAGTCCGTGGACGCACAGGCGCTGAGGGTGGAGCGGTGGCGGGCGCTGCTGTCCGGAGCGGACGGCAAGGGGCTCAGGGGGAGGCGATGCGCGGGAGCGGGGCGGTGAACCTGCTGACCGGTGTGTGGCTTCACGCGGCGGCGCGGGCGGAGCAGGGACTGGAACTGACCGAGTTCGAGGGGTCCCTCCTGGCACCGATGCAGGGGGTGCTGGGCGGGGAAGAGGTGGGCGCGGTCGGGCGTGTCTACCGTGAAGAGCGTGCCGGGGACTGGCTGGCGGCGCTCCTGCCCCAGGCCGTGACCTCCCGGAGCCTTTCGCAGGGGATCAGCCTGGAGGAGTACAAGGCGGCGTTGACCGAGCTGCTGCCGAAGATTGCCGCGATGCCGAACATGGCCGTGGTGGACCGGGCCAGGCTCGCCGCCGGGGAGAGCGTCGACTCTCCCGAGTTCACCGCAGCGCTCGCCCGGCACGGCTATGGCGTCACCGGTTTCACCGGCCCCGGCGAGGACGAGGCCGCCGTCGGCGCCCGGGAGAACACGACGCCAGTCGCCGCCCGTCTGGAGTGGGACAACTTCACCTGAGCCTTCAACGCCACCAGCAGCTCCTCGGCGGCCAGGCCGTCGAGCCGGAGGGTGAGTTCGGTGAGGAGCTCGGTGAGGTCTGCGGGCAGTTGGACGGCAGCGTCCCGGATCACCGGTGGCGGCGTCTACCGACACCCGGTGCGGTTCATGCGGCGGCGCCTGGACGTGACGGCCGAGGAGGTACCCCTGTTCGCAGCCGGCCCGGCCACCGCCGGCTGAGCTCGCGGGAGACGCGCCCGTTGCTTCCGCGGCTTCCTCAGGCGGTACCTGTGGTGATGCGTGTCCGGCGGGATTGGCGGGTGGTGTCCTGCGAGGATCGTCGGGCTGGGTCCGGGGGGTGGCTGTGAAGCGGCTGCTCCTGCGGCCTCCGCCCTCCTGCCTCCGGCCGGCACCCCCCGCTGGCCGGGGTCTGCCCCGGCCAGCCCACCCCCCCCGGCTGGTCGGGGGACTTGCGTACCGGGTGCCAGCCCAAGCTGCATGGAGTCTGGTTGCGCAGCTCGGTGACTTTTCGGCGGTGCCCGAGGGGTCATGCTTCGAGGATTCCCAGAGCGGGCTTTGTGCCTGAGCGGGCCATTGGGAGGCAGCTGCCGTGGCGTGGGATGGCCTGGGTTGGAATTGGGCGTATACCGGCCAGTAAGGGGGCGCAATGGTTGCGGGTTTGGTAGTTCTGGTCTGAGCCGGTGGTCCCGTTGTGCCGGCGAGAGAGGGTGAGGGCCGTTGTTCGAGGTCGACCGTCCGCGGGTTGTTGTCTGCCCGCATTGCAGGGCCACGGATCAAGACGGTGCGGTGAGGACGCTGTCGGCTGCGGGCGGTGTGCTGTCGGTGACCTGGCATGCCCGCCAGTGTCCGCACCTGGCCGCCGATCTGATCCTTGCCGCGGTGCCCGGCCGATGACCGGGCCAGCGGGACCGCATTGGTGAAGCGGTCGTCCGGGCTGCGGCGGTCCGGTTAGGGTCGTGTCCAGTCCGCGCCGACATGGGTGCGCGGGTCAGGACCGGTGCCCAGAGCGCTCTGGGGCAGTACGACCGGGCCGCCCCCGGCCCCTGGTCTTCCGTCGGAAGACCAGGGGCCGCGCTGTGTGCGAGATGCCCGCGCTACGGCGCTCCAGCCGACGTCGCAACGTTCCTCACTCCCGACCATCTAGGCTCCCGATGGAGACGGTCGCGACCGCGCTGTGCACGAGTGAGACGGCCGCCAGCAGGTACGTGAGCGGCTACCGCCACCCCAGAGGTGACGTCGATTCCGGGGCGGCAACTCGTATGGCGCGGGCCCGGACCGTTTGGGGTGAAGGCAAGCTGAACTCCATCGGTGCCACCGGCCGGCCATCGTCCATGAGCGGGCTGGCGGTCGCTGCGCTTGGGGATGCAGTGAAAGGGAGCCGCCTGCTTCACGCATAGCCATGTGCGGGCCATGACCCTCGTGGAATGATCGCTGCGTCGGTCTGACGATGAGGGTGGGCGATGGCAGACACGGGTGAGCAGTATGAGGCGTCGGCATCGGCGCTCGGGTACCTCTTCCAGTTCGCCAAGGCTCTGCACATCTGCATTGAGCAGTGGATGAGCGGCGACATGGACTGGAGTGTTGCGGTCGAGGCAGCTGACGACATTGAAATCCACCGTGGCCCGGATACGCGCCTGATTCAGCTCAAACAGCGTGCTGAGGGTGTTCGGATGACCGACTTGGCCGAGGATCTTTGGAAGACGCTCCGGATCTGGGCGGAAGCTGCGAAGGCCGATCGGATCGTGCTCGCAGAGAGCAAACTGTTCCTCCTGACGACGGCCGAGATTCCTGAGAGCAGTGCAGCGTTCTGCCTGCAACCCCGAGGCAGCCAGCACCGCGATGAAGAGCGTGCACTGCACCTGCTCCGTGAAGCCCGCAAGGCCTCGAAGGCGACGAAGGGCTCTCTGCCGAAGTGCTTCGAGGCGTTCGACAACCTGGACCGGGGAGACAGGCCACTGCAACGCTCCTTGATGTCCCGCATCGAGATTCTCAGCGGTACCCCGAACATCACGGAGGTCCGTACCGCGCTGCAGGGCCTTGCCGCCTTCGCCGTCGGGCACGATGCGGCGAAGGCTTTCCTTGACCGGCTGGAGGGCTGGTTCTACGACCGTGTGATCGAGCAGATGCAGACGCCAGGCGGGAGCCCAGTCACCGGCATCGAGTTCGATGAGATGCTCTCCGACCTGCAGCGTCAGTTCCGCTCCGACAACCTGCCGATCGACCCCGACATCTCTGACATGGCTTCGGACCCCTCACAGGCAGCCGACCAGCAGTTTGTCCGCCAGCTGGGCCTTATCGGTGTCGGCGCTGACCGGATCGGTCTAGCGGTGCGGGACTACGTCCGGGCTTTCGCTCAGCGATCCCGCTGGTCCACCGAGAATCTGCTGCGTGCCGGCGAACTCGGCAAGTACGAGCGCAAATTGGTCGAGGAGTGGCAGTCCCGCTTCGCTGAGATGGCGGAAGAACTCGGCCCCGAGGCTACCGAGGAGGAGAAGAAGAAGGAAGCCAGACTCATCTACCGCTGGGTAGACCGCGAGGCCCGCTTCCCCATACGCTCAGGGTGCGACGAGACCTTCGTGACCAAAGGCTCGTACCACATGCTCGCGGACGAACTCAAAGTCGGATGGCATCCAGACTTCTCCGCACGCCTCATAGCGCTCCTTGAGCCAGCCCGGGCCCGCTGATGGAACTGAGCCGCGAGGAACGTGCCCTCTACAACCCCGCCTTCACCGCACTCCTCTGCATCCGCGCCGTACAAGGCCACGCAAAGGCGTACGAGACTCCCTGCCCGCTCCCCGTAGCTGTCACCGCCAGCATCATGGCCCTGCAACCCGCCATCAGGAACGCCCTGCCGGCAACAGTAGGCACCGGCCTGATGGGGTGGCTCGAAGCCAACCAACACGTGCGTATCGAGATGTCACGCAACGCCACGGCGCTCGCGGCCGTGGTCAGGCCGGGACTCCTCTTGGCTCTTCAATCTCGCGCCGTGTTCTGCACCACCACAGGCCTGCTGCTCAAGCCACGTGGCCTGAGCAAGACCATCAACGACGGGACGCAGCAGACCCGAGCCGTCCAACAGGCAGCCCTCATGCTCGGCCGCTGGCTCCCCAGCACCGGCAGCCTCGGCACCGTCCTCACCCTCCTGGGAGTCCAGCCGTGACCTTTCAGATCCGTGCGGTCACCATCTACGGCAAGCAGCCCGGCCAGGTGCACACGGTGCCCTTCAAGCTCGGCGCCCTCAACATCGTCACCGGCGACTCCCGCCGCGGCAAAAGCGCCCTGCTGACGATCATCGATTACTGTCTCGCCAGCTCCGAATATCCAGTGAAGTCAGGCAAGGTCCGCGACTACGTCAGCACCTTCGCGATCACCCTCGCCAAGCCCGGACAGCAACTCTTCGTCGCCCGCCGCGCCCCCGAAACCAAGAAGGGCGTCAGCACCGTCCTGTGCATCCTCTCTCAGGCACCAGGGTCGCCCCCACCACCCCTGGACGACCTTCGTTTCGTCACACCGAGAGACGTCGCCAAGGACATTCTGAGCGACTTCTGCGGTATCGACCGCAACATCCGCGTCCCCGCCGTCGGCCGTGCAACGCTCATCGCACCGTCCATCCGTCACGCGCTGTTCTTCTGCTTCCAGGCCCAGAACGAGGTCGCCAACGAAGACGTCCTCTTCCACTCCCAAGGCAAGGAGTGGAGGCCGAACACCATCCGCGGCGTCATCCCCTACTTCCTCGGCGCAACCGACCGCGAGCAAGCACTCCTCCGCAGCCGACTGCGCCTCGCACGCAAAGACCTGTCCGACCACGAAGCGAAATTGGCCGCCGCGAGAGTACTCGCCCCCGCTGCCGGCCAGGCCCAGGCTCTGCTTACCGAAGCCATCGAAGCCGGCCTTCTTCGCGCTGACGCCAGCCGCGAGACGACCGCCGAAGGAGTCCTGCGACTCTTGCGTCAGGCGCTCCTCCAAAGCGGCCCTCAAGCGGGCCCAGAACCGACCGATGACCCCATCAGCGACCTCCGCACCCGTCGTAGCGAGCTGCGGAGCCACGCCAACAGAGCACGGGCACGGATCGCCGACCTCAAAACAGCCCTGGCGGAAAACGGCGACTTCACCGACCAAGCAAACGAGCAACGCGCTCGGCTGGGCACCCTGGGGCTACTCAAGCGCGATCTAATAGATAGTCCGTATGGCGGACATTGCCCTGTCTGCGCCGGTCCCGTCACACCCGCCAACGTCACTGCAATGACACTGAACATGGAGCTTGAGCACCTCCAAAGCGACCTGCACGCCATCGGCAGAGACACTCCAGCCATCGAGCAAATGATCAGCGACGAAGAGGGCCGACTACAGGAAATCCGCTCGCAGCTCGCCCGCAATCACGAAGAGATCAACGAGGTCACCGCAGCCTTCCGGGCCCTCGAACGGGAGCCCGACGACGTACGGCGTGCCGCCATCGTGCAGGGCCGCATCAGCCTCTACCTGGACACCGCGGCCCAACTTGCCATCGGCCCTCGGATGGAAGACCGAACCGAGGAGCTGCGCACACGGATCGCCGAGCTGGAGACGCTACTCAGCGAAGATGCCCAAGGCGACCGCCTGACCAGCTTCCTGTCCCTGATCAACGAGCAGATCAGGTCCAAGGCACAGGAACTCGAACTGGAACACTCCAGTTCGATGCTCCGCCTCGACGTGAACCGTCTCACCGTGGTGGCCGACACCCCCGAGGGCCCGATTCCCCTGAAGAACATGGGCAGCGGGGATAACCACCTCGGGTACCACGTGGCCACCCTCCTCAGCCTCCACGAGTGGTTCGCCGAGAACGACAACCCAGTGCCAGGCGTACTCATTCTCGACCAGCCCTCGCAGGTGTACTTTCCGCCCGACCACGTCGGCGAAGAGGTACTGGAGAGCGACGACCGGATTCTGCTCCTGAACATCTTCAAAGCCATCCACCGGACGCTCCGCCGGCTCGACGGAAAGCTACAGGTCATCGTCATGGAGCACGCAGACCTCGAAGACCCAGCTTTCAGCGACCACGTCGAGCACCGGTGGCGCCGCCGCGACGGACAGGCACTCGTACCCGCCGCATGGATCACATCCGAGGCCGACTGACTCTGCGGCGAGCGACGACCTTGGTGCGGTGTCGGCAGCGTGCTTCGCGACGTCGGCGGGGACCGGGCGTCATCCTGGCCGGTCCCCACCGCACCCTTACCTTGAGCAGTCAGCCCAAGGCCACGCCTGCCGTCACGCCCATTCGATGCCGAGCTTCCGCAGTGCGTCCAGCTGTTCCTGGGTGAGTTTGTGGCGGCGGGTTTTGGTGTTGGAGACCCACACGCCGAGCTTCACGATCACCGGCTTCGCCTCGCTGTCGACCGTGATCTCCTCGGCGTGGGCGCGGGGTACCGGCCGGTGGGCGCCTTCCCGTTCGACCCATTGCGTGAGGGCTGTCAGGCCCCGCTGGAACGCCTGCTGCGCCCTGCCCGGACCCTTCGCTCCACGAGCTGCTGTCGGGGCCGGAGGCGGCGTCTGAACGGGCTCTACGCCCAGTGCGGTCAGCCGCTTCTGCTGCTCGGGCAGGAGCCGCGCCCAGGTGGCCGGCTGCTTCTGTTGTTGGAGCCAGCGTCCGATGTCGTCGCTGTCCATGAGGACGCCGGGTGCGATGTCGGGCAGCTGGCCGTCGGCGTCAACCAGGTCCGCCAGCACGCGGTAGTGCCGCTGCCAGTCCAGCGGCCACGGGCAGTCCCAGTCCTCGTCGATCGCGGTCAGCTGCGCCGCGCGTTCCGCGGCGCGGTCCGGGTCCTTGCCCAGGCCGTTCTTGGCGCCCTTGCGCCGGAGGTTGGCCATGTGCTGTCCGACGGGCACCATCTCGTCGTCCTCGCCCCACGTCGCGTCCTGCCGGGGCGCGAGGTGCCCTGTGGCCCGGCGGTATGACCGCAGGGCGGCTAGCTTGGCCTCCCAGGCTTCCTCGCCCGGCTCCCACACCATCCCGGCCTCCGGGGCGTCCAGCAGGGTCTTGCGCCGGTCCTCGAGTTCCCCGGTGCGCAGGGCCTTGCGCTGCTGGTGGACCCACCGCCTGAGCGGGAACGCCTTCGTGACGCCGACCTCGGTCTCGGTGTCGTACGGGACGGCGTAGAGGCCGGTGATGTCGTTCTCCTGCCGCCACCGGATGAGGGCCTGGTAGCCCTCCAGCCACACCAGGGATTCGGGTCGGTAGACGCGGGTGCGCAGGAACGCGGCGATGGTGGCGGCGTCCCGGGGGCTGGAGAAGTGGAGCAGCGCCGACTCGGCTGCTGCGTCGGTGCCGTCCTTCTGGTCTTCGCCGTCACCTTCGCCGCCGGCCTCGACGATCCGCCCGTCTTCGTCGCGCTGGACGTGCAGCTTGCGCTTGCCGCTGGTGAGGGCGCGGGAGGCGAGCTGCTCGACCAGACGGTCGTCATGAGAGCGCAGGCCCTGAAGGACCGCTACAAGAGGTCGGAAGCTGGCGCTGGCGACCATGTCGGTGGGGTCTTCGCCCGGCTCCAGGAACACGGGCACGATGATCCGGGCGATCTTGGTGGAGCCGTGTTTGTTGAGTCGCAGGGCCCGGCCGATGTTCTGGACGATCTCGACCTGGGAGCCGCGGGTGTCGGCGAAGCAGATCGCGTCCACGCCGCGCTCGCCGGTGATGTCGACGCCTTCACCGAGGACGCGGACGGAGGCGAGGAACGCCCGGTGTACGCGCCGGTTGTTCGCGTCGATACCGTTGGCGAACTGGCGCAGGACCTCGCGCCGTTCGGTGACGAGGTGGTCGCCGCACAGCCACGCCGACCAGACCCGGTCGGGGGGTACGTGGCGGCCGGCTTCCAGCTCGTAGAACTCGGCTTCGATGGATGACTTCGGCAGTCGGCCTGCGGCCGCCAGATCGGCGTCGGAGGTGTCGTTCATGTACAGCTCGGCGGCCGTCTCCGGGAGCTTCTCCGCGAACGCGGCCGCCTCCTCGACCTTCTGGTGGAACGTCATGACCGTGCGCAGGTTGTACGCCGCCGCGTGCTCCAGGAGCGCGGCCTGCAGCAGGGCTAGGCGCCGGCCCCGCCGTGCATCCTCGGACTCCCCGAGGATGGATGAGGGGTCGCGGATCTCCAGGACGTCGATTTCGAATCCGGCGAGGATCCCCCGCTCGATCGCCTCCGACAGCCCCAGCTCCGCGAGCCACGCCCCGTAGGTGCCGTCGGGGTCATCTGTCATGGACGCGATCTCCGCCTCCTCGCCCTCCGAGCCCTTCTGCGGCCGGGGCGCCGCGAGGATGCGCGGGGTCGCGGTCAGGTAGAGCCGGAAGTTGGCTGGGATGCGGGTGTTGTCGTGGATGGCTGCCCAGGGTCGTCCGAGGTCGCCGGCGGTTCCGTGGGCCTCGTCGATGATGGCGAGGTCGAAGCCCGCCATCTGCTGCCCGTAGAGCCGCTCGCCGCCCGTCAGGGCGGCCTCCAGGGGCCCGCGGATCCTCCGCTGCTCCTCGGGTGCGTCGGGGTCTTCGCGGTCCACCAGGGAGGCGTACGTGGCGAACACGACCACCGGCCCGGAGGCGGCCCACAGCGCGAGCTGGATCGGGTTCGTGGTGGTGCGCACCCCGAGCTCGTTGAGAACCGGGTCGTTCTCCAGCGAGCAGACGGCGATCATCGGGGCCCGGTGGCCGACCAGGCGCCATGCCTGGGCGGTCTGGGCGAGCAGGTCCAGGGTGGGAACGGTGACGAGGATCCGGCCGTCTGGGAAGCATTCCAGCGCGCAGGCGGCGGCCGTGATCGTCTTTCCTGACCCGGTCGCTGACACGATGGTGCCTCGTGCCCCCTGCGGGGGTACGGATGTCCTTGCAGGGAATCCCACCCACTTGCGGAACGCTGACTTCTGGTCGACCTGGTGTTCCCTGAGGGAAATGCCGTGCATTCCGGGTGTCCATTCTGTCCGGTGGAGATCGGGCAGTGAGGGTTCTTTTGTTGCTTGTCTAGGTGTCGAGTCCCCGTAGTCCCCAGTCGTTGAGTCCGGCGTAGATGGTGGCGGTGCGGCACTGGGGTGCGTGCATGGCCTCGGCTTCGCCGCGGTAGATGGCGATGAGTGAGTCGGTGCCGCGCCACCAGGTGTCCGTAATGCCTGCGACTTCCGGTACGGCTTCGAATCCGTCGAGGTCGAGGTCGTCTACGGCAGCGCCGGTCAGCGTGGTGGTGGTACGTGCGCAGCGCCGGGCGTGGTCGGCCAGCGACAGGGCTTCCACCCACCCCTCGATGCCGGAGTGCAGTGGTACCCAGTCCTCGGCGCCGGCGTGAAGGCCGAATTCCCCGCCGGGTCCGATCACGAACGAGTAGGGGAGGGCCGTGCGCTGCGCCCCTGCTTCGAAGAGCCACGCGCCGGATTCGAGTCTTTCGGGCACATCGCCGCTGAGCGCCCGGGGGCCACCGTCGTAGTGCGGGGAAGGTGGCAGGATCAGGCCGCCCCAGACCCTCTCGTAGGAGGCCACGCGGTCGATCTGAGCCGTCGGGATGCTGTGCTCTGTCCATCGGGCTCTGTACTGCTCGATGTCAGCATGATCAGCCCAGTGGCCGTGGGCGCGAATAAAGTATCTTGCCCTGAGGGTGATGCCCGTCGGGGTTTCTCGTTTGATGGCCATGTTCCCCGCCTCAGCGTCTGCCCAATTTCTGCCAACAGTACATAGTGCATCACTTCTGATGCACGGGCTACACTCGAACGCAGCACGGACGAGTGGTTGGCTGACGGCGGTGGGATGAGTGGGGACTCGTATGGAGCGCAGCGAGCAAACCGAGGTGAACCTTCCGCGTGCAGTGGGAGCAGGCGTGGACAATCTGTGGACTCCTGCGCATCAGGCGGTCGAGTCAGGTGACCATGGCGAGTTGACCCGTCTTCTCGATGCGGGCGCGGACCCTGAGGAGGTGTGCTGTGGGTTGACTCTTCTTCTGCACGCGATCGATGCCGAAGGGGATGGGGCGCTGCAGTCTGGTGGGCCACTGGACTCGGCGCTCACCGCGATCCTCCTGGCCTATGGAGCCGATCCGACCGCGACACCCGACGGTGAAACTCCGAGGGACTTGGCCGCCTCGTACAACCATGAGATGGCTATCAGGCTCCTGGACCGGCACATAGCCCGTCGTTGCTGACGCCCGCGACGCGGCCTGGGCCCGGAGGCCCTGAGCAGCGGGGTGCTCTTGAGGGCACGCGGTGGGGCGGGCCGGATTCGAACCGGCGTCAGTCCTCTTAGCAAGAGGGTGCGTCGACCTCTGCGCTACCTGCCCCCACCGCGCCTGTACAGCCTATGCCAGCCCTGAGGCGGCTTCTGAGTGGTGACGGGGCCGGTGCTGGCAAGCATCTGCATGGCCCTTTTGCCCCGGTCGCCGGTTAGGCCGTGGCCGCCCCCGTGCAGGCCGGGAGGTTTCTGCCGTTGGGTTTCCAGTGCTGGAGGCTTCGCTGCCGACCCCGTCAAGGGAAACCTAACCGGCATCACTGACACTGCTGGTGGCGCCCGCGGAGCGGGCTGGTCCTGGAGGCGAAGCCAGAAGGACCCGGGGTGGGGGAGCGAAGCGGACGCGCCCCAACGGGCCGAAGGCCCGTACTCCGTGAAACGGAGTCATTCAGGTCTGCGAAGCAGGCCGTTCGGCTGGAGCGCAGCGAAAGCCGAACGAGTCCGGAGCGCAGCGAAGGACCCCGGCCCGAAGGGCCGGCCCTGGCTCGGCGAAGCCGAGCCCCGCCGTGATGATGTGCGTGTGGTTGTCAGTGGGTTTTCGGCGTTGAGATGTCAGTGGTCGTCCGGGAGTTGTTCCTGGTCAGGGCCGAATGGGCTGGGTTTTGCTACTGACAGTGTTTGCCGATTCTGCACTGACGTTTTTGACGTAGTGCCTGCTCAGTTCGGTGCACATCGGTATCACGCTCCGGTGTCTGTGCTGGCCAGGGAAGGGCGTACGCCATTCGCCGGCTTCCGACTCGGCCGAGGCCAGCTGCCCGGAGTCGTGCACCGAGCCTCTTGCTCTGCTGCTGGCTGCCCGCGGAGCGGGCTGGTCCTGGAGGCGGAGCCGGAAGGACCGGATGGGGGAAGCGGAGCGGCCCCGCCCAACGGGCCGAAGGCCCGGACCCCGTGAAACGGGGTCACCCAGGGCCGCGCAGCGGCCCGTTCGAGGTTGAGCGGAGCGAGGCCTCGAACCCGTCCGGAGCGAAGCGCAGGACTCCGGCCCGAAGGGCCGCTCTGGCTCGGCGAAGCCGAGCCCCGTCGAGCGCAGCGAGGCGGTTCTCTCCTGAGCGCGCAGCGCTCAGGTACCCGCTCCGCGGGG
>NZ_JBITFF010000050.1:0-14357 GCF_044455885.1 Streptomyces sp. NPDC051109 | reverse complement strand
CACACCAGGCCAGAAGGCCCTCACCCATTTCAAGATCCCTCAGCGGAGACCTACATCACCCGTCCACAACCTCCCTGGACAGAACACCTAGGGCCCAAGCCCGAGGAGCGGCGCCCGACTGACGGCCAGGCCAGTGCCGATCACTCCCAGTCCCGTCTCAAGGGAAGATTTGTACCGTATCTTGACAGTTCAGCGTGAATTGGAGTACTGTCAACGTGCCATGAAAGGGAAGCGCGCGTACGAGAGTCCACTGCGTGCCGGGCAGCTCGAGCAGACCCGGCAGCTGATCCTCGCCGCGCTCACCGAGGCCATCGCCGATGAAAGCGTCCAAGAGCTGACCATCCCGCTCGTGGCGGAGCGCGCAGGCGTCGCCGTCCGCACCGTCTACCGGCACTTCCCGACCAGGGAGGCGCTCTTCGCGGCCTGGAGCGAGTGGGCCCAGGAGAATCTGCACGTGCTCATGCAGTCCTACCCGGACACCTTGGACGGGCTGCGCCGCGTTGCGCCGGAGCTCTACCGCTCGTACGACGATCAGGCGCCCCTGATCCTCGCCATGCTGAACTCCAAGGCGGCCCGGCCGCTGCGGGAGCAGGGCCGCAGGCACCGGGTCCACTCGGTGGAGACGGCGCTGGCCGGGCTCACGGCGGAGGCCGACCCGGTCGCCCGCCGCCGTG
Source organism: Streptomyces sp. NPDC051109 (assembly GCF_044455885.1). NCBI lineage: Bacteria > Bacillati > Actinomycetota > Actinomycetes > Kitasatosporales > Streptomycetaceae > Streptomyces > Streptomyces sp. NPDC051109. Next base: position 13,683 of record NZ_JBITFF010000050.1, on the reverse strand, counting down.
CGGTCGCCGTGCTGTACCTGCTGGTGAGCGCCCCGGCCTGGCAGGCCATGCGGCTGCAATCGGGGCTCGACGGGGCCGAGGCCGGCGCGGCCGCCGCCTGGGCGGTGCGGGTGCTCACGGACGAGCTGCGGCGAGACCCGGACGGCCCGCTGCGCCAGCCGGCCGATGACCGGCGAGGAGGAGAGCCATGAGCATCGCCACGGAACGCACTTTCGCTCCACCGGGGCCGGGTAGCTGGTTCCTGGACCCGACCCACTTCACCCGCCCGGTGACCAGGTTCCACGCCGAGATCTTCGTCGAGGAGCTGCGCCGGGGCTTCGGAGAGAGCCTCCGCCGGTACGGGTCGCTGCTCGAACGGCTGGACTGGGCCTTCGTCAACGGCTTCTGCTACTACCATCCCCAGCCGCTGGGAGCACCGCCGGACGCCACGGACCACCCGCCGAGGGAGGTCTGGGAACGCCTTGCCGCCGATCATCCCGAGATCCGCACCAGGCTCGCGACCAGCGCGACCGTCTTCGAGCGCAAGCTGTGGCGCGAGGACCTGCGCCGCTGGGACGAGGAGGTCAGGCCCGGGCTCCAGCGCGAGCGGCGCGAACTCCAGCAGGTCGAGCCCGCTCTCCTCGATACTGGCAGTCTGCTCGCGTACCTCGACCGGTGCCGGGAGCACCAACGCCGAGCCGGCTACCTGCACCACCTGTTCAACATGCCGGCACTGCTGCCGATGGGTGATCTGCTCGCCCATTGCCAGGAATGGACCGGGCGCACCACCGGCGAGATCCTGGCCCCGCTGGCCGGATCGAGCCCCGACCCGCTGGCGGACCGGGAGGAACTGGCCGAGCTGGCCGCCGCCGTGGCATCGGATGCCCGGGCGAGCGAGCTTCTCGCCTCCTCGGCACGGCCCCAGGAGCTGCTGGCGGCGCTGGGGGCTGTCGCGGGACGTACGAGTACCGCCCTCGCCGGGTACCTGGAGACGTCGGGCTGGCGCCCCGTCAATGGCGAGGACGTGGGCGATCCCTGCGTGGCGGAGTTGCCCGACGTCGTGCTCGCTGCCATTCGCTCGGCCGTTTCCTCCTCGACGAGGCCCCAGGCGGACGCCCCCGCCGACCAGCGCGCCGACGCGGCGGCCGACCTTCGCGACGCCGTACCCGCGCCGCACCGCTCCCGCTTCGACGAGCTGCTCGCTGAGGCGCGGCTGGTCTCCCGGCTGCGCGACGAGCGCGGGTCGTGCGCGGACCTGCCGGCCATCGGCCTCACCCGGCGCGCAATCCTGGCCGCCGGCCGACGGCTCGCCGAGCAGGGCCGGATCCACGCACCCGCCCATCTGGCCGAGGCGGGCTACGCAGAGCTGCGCGCCCTGGTCCGTACGGGCTCCGGGCCCGACGCCGCAGAACTGGCCGCCCGGGCGCACTACCGCGACCACGCCCGGTACGCGGACGCGCCGCCGACGCTGGGCCCACCGCCGGGCGACCCGCTGCCGCCCGAGTGGCTGCCGCCCGCCGCGGCACGCCTGGAACGCGCCCTCGGGGCCGTCGTCTTCGCCATGTTCAGCAACCCGGCATCCCGGACCGAGGGGCGGACCGTGCACGGGCTCGGCGCGAGCCCGGGGGTGTACGAGGGCCCGGCACGGGTGATCAGCGGCGTGCCCGAGTTCGACCGCATCCGGCCCGGCGACGTCCTGGTCACCGATGCGACCACCACGGCCTTCAACATCGTCCTGCCACTGCTGGGCGCGATCGTCACCGATCGCGGCGGGGCGCTCTCCCACGCCGCCATCGTCGCCCGCGAGTTCGCCATCCCCGGCGTCGTCGGATGCACGGATGCCACGGCGGTGATACCCGACGGCGCCTGGGTGCGGGTCGACGGCCGGGCCGGAGAGGCGGCGGTGGTCCGATGACGAGTCCGCTGTCGCCGAGCACGTGGTCCGCCCCCGTGCCGCTCCGCCTGGCCACCGACGAGAGCCTGTACGGCGGCAAGTCCTCGCAGCTCGCGGGCGCCGCCCGGGCGGGTCTCCCGGTACCGGAAGGAATCGTCCTGGAATGGCGGTTCGTCAACGCCGTCGCAGCAGGCGACGACGCGGCGGTCGCCGCCCTGCACGCGGCGACCGCCGGCTTGCAGGGCGGCGGGCTGGCCGTACGTTCATCCGCGCTGGGCGAGGACTCGGCCGCGGCGAGCTTCGCCGGCCAGCACCTCACCTGCCTCAACGTACAGGGTCCGGACGGGCTGACCGAGGCGGTCCGCATGGTGAGAGATTCCGCGCACTCGGCCGCCGCGCTCGCCTACCGTGAGCGGCTCGGACTGCCGGGCCAGCCCAGAGTGGCAGTGGTGGTACAGCAGTTGGTGGTACCCGAGTGCGCCGGAGTCCTGTTCTCCCGAGACCCCCTCGACGGCTCCGACGTCTTGGTCATCGAGGCGAGTTGGGGCCTGGGCGAAGCCGTGGTCAGCGGCCTGGTCGTACCGGATCACTACCGGGTCCGCCGCGACGGCCGGGTGATCGAGCGCACGGCGGGCATGAAGGACCTGGCCGTGGAGCCCGCGCCGGCCGGCGGAACGAGCCAGGTCCCGGTCCCCGCCGAACGAATCCACCAGCTCTGCCTCGACGAGACGCGGTTGCAGAGCCTGCGGGAACTCACCGCCCGCTGCGAGCAGGTCTTCGGCGGGACACAGGACCTGGAGTGGGCCTTCGTCGCCGACCGTCTCCGTCTGCTCCAGCGCCGGCCGATGACCGGGGCCGCGCCCCCGCGCTGAACCCTGCGCAGCCGCCCACCTCAGCTCGGGAGATCACGGACTCCTCGTGGTTGCGGCTGTCGGCGGCGCCCCGGAGGGGGCACGACCGAGAGAGGGTCCATCGAGCGGTGGAACAGGACTCCTTCAGGTGGGAAAGCTGAGGCGGGGGGCTTGGGGCTCCCGCAGCAGCAACCGCCTGCCGCGGCTCCCCCTTCACCGGTGCGTGAGGACGCGGAACTCGTTGCCGTCGGGGTCGGCCAGCAGCACCGCGCCGTCCCGGCCGTGGGCGGAGTCGAGACGCTTCGCCCCGAGGGAGAGCAGGCGCTCGACCTCCGCTTGCTGATCGTCGTCCGGGGCGAGGTCGAGGTGCAGGTCCTTGCCGGGGTCCGGCATGAACGGCGGACCGCCCCACGTGATCTTCGTACCGCCGTTCGGTGACTGGATGGCGGTCTCCTCGTCCTGGTCCCAGACCAGCGGCCAGCCCAGCGCCTTGCTCCAGAAGTAGCCCACGGCCTGCGAACCATCGCAGGCGAGCGCTCCGATGAGGCCGCAGCCGGCGAGGAAACTGTTGTCGGGCTCGATGACGCAGAACTCGTTGCCCTCGGGGTCGGCGAGCACCACATGGGACGCGTCCGGTCCCTGGCCGACGTCAGAGTGTTGCGCGCCGAGGTCGAGCGCCCTGGCCACGGTCTCCTGCTGGTCCTCCAGGGAGGAGCTGGTCAGGTCGAAGTGCAGCCGGTTTTGGCCGGCCTTCTGCGCCGGGGAGGGACGGAAGCCGAGACGGTAGCCGGCGTCATTCCCGGACAGCAGGGCGACGCCGTCGTACCAATCGTCGGTTCTCTCCAAGCCCAGGACGCCCGCCCAGAAATGCGCCAGGCGCTCGGGCTGATGCGCGTCGAAGGAGATTGCGAAGAGTCGGCTGCTCATTGCGCCACGCATCCTGGGTCGTTGAGTGCCCACTGTCGGCAGGGCGCCACGCCAGCGCCTCGAACGGGGATCCTATGGGCGGGCCGGCCTCGGTTGCAGCCGAGTATTCCGCGGCCTTGGAACCGGAGCCCCGCCCTTGGGGGTTTGGGCTGCGAGTTGGTGACTGAGGCGGGTGAGTCTGCTGGTCCGGGGTTCCATGTCTCCGTGCCCTGCTCGAAGCCAAATTGCGCAGCGGAGTCCACCTGGGCGGCGAAGTCGGCCACGGTCAGAGCACGCATGGAGAGCGATCCCCACGCCGTCCCGGCAGAGCACCGCACCCACATGGCTCACCGAGCGGCGTTCAGCGGTACAGGGTGCGCAGGGTGGTGAGGCAGTCCGCGGCCCGGCGCTGCGCGTCGGTGTCGGTGCTGGCCCATGCGATCCGGGCGTCCGGCCGGATGAGAACTGCGGTGACGTCCCGCCAGATCGGGTGGGACGCCTCGGCGTTGACGGTTCCTGTCCGCTGCTCGAGGCCATCCGCGGGGCACGGTGTCGGCGTCCTGCCGAGGTCCAGCAGGAGTGGTCGGCCGTGGTGCATCAACGGGTGGGCGGTGGGTACGCCGGCCGTGTCCAGGAAGAGGCCGGCCAGTCGGGTGCCGCTCAGCGGATGCCCGCCGGGTGCGGTGCCGACGGGCAGGGGGTCGTCGAATCCGGCGATCCGGCGGGCCCACCGGCGGTTGGTCCGCGGTTCGGCGAGCGCTGCGGACCAGACCTCGCGCAGCGCGATCTGCTCCGGGCTCGCCGCCGCGAACAGGGCGAGCTGCGCGCGGGAGTTGTCGATGACGGCGCGGGCGGCCGGTCGGCGCTCCGTGTCGTAGGTGTCGAGTAGTCCGTCGGGCGCCCGGCCCAGGAGGGTGGCGGCCAGCTTCCAGCCCAGATTGGTGGCGTCCTGGATGCCGAGGTTCATGCCCTGCCCGCCGGCCGGGAAGAACATGTGCGCCGCGTCCCCGGCCACCAGCACCCGTCCGTCCCGGTACCGCGCGGCCTGGCGGGTGGCATTCCCGTAGCGCGAGAGCCATCGGGGGTTGCGGATGCCCAGGTCCCGTCCCAGCAGCGTGCGGGTCTGCTCGCGCACCTCCTCCAGGGTCAGCGGATCGCCGGTGCCGTGGTGCATGGTGGCCGTGGAGAGGCCCGCCAGTCGGTGGACGCCGTCGCCGATCGGGGCCGCCAGGAACGAACCGGCCGGCCCGGTGGCGGCGAGCGGCGCGGTGGGCGGATCGTCGAGTTCGACGTCGGCGAGCCACCCGGTCAGGGTGGTGTCCTGACCGGGAAAGTCGATGCCGGCCGCATGGCGCACCGCGCTGCGGGTGCCGTCGCAGCCCACCACCCAGCGGGCCCGCACGGTCCGGTGGGTGCCGCCGGCCCGGATCACCGCCTCGACGGCGTCCGGCCCCTGGGTGAGCGAGACGACCCCCTCCCCGCGCAGCACCCGGGCGCCCACGGCGACCGCGTGCTCCTCCAAAAGCTGTTCGGTGACGGACTGACCGAGCGCCAGCATGAAGGGGTGCACCGCCCCGACCGTGGAGAAGTCCAGCCGGGTGGTCGCTGCGCCGAAGTGGCCTGTCGGCACTGGGGTGCCGCGTTCTATGAACCGTTCCGCGAGGCCGCGGGTGGCGAAGGTGTCCAGCGTGCCGGCTTGCATGCCGACCGCGCGCGACCGTCCGTCCGGTGCCGCCCGGCGTTCCACGACGGTCACCTCCACCCCGTACAGGCGCAACTCCGCTGCGAGCCAGAGCCCCACCGGGCCCGCCCCGGCGATGAGCACGTCGAGCACGACAACCACTTCCTCTCACTTTTCGGATGGTGCGCCGTGACGGTGGCGCGCCGATGCGCTGGGACCGGGGCGGCCTCGGGGCGTCAGGTGGGCGATGTGGCTCAGCGGGCGCTGCCGAGGTTCCGGTCGGCGTCGGCGCCGTCGAGCATGAGGGTGGTCTCCTCGATGCGGCGGAAGCGTCCGTCAGGGGCGAACTCGCCGAAGAGGTAGACCTCCATGCGGACGGTGGAGCCGTCGGTCTTGATGACGTCCATCGTGTGGCGGTCGGCGTAGTGGTCGCCGGAGAAGAGCTCGTCGTGCACCTCGACCGAGCCGTCGACGACGACCGTGCGCAGATGGGCGATGTGGGCGAGGAACTCGGTGCGGTTCGCCCAGCTTCCGTCGGTGCGCTGGCGGTAGTCGGGGGCGAAGTGCCGGTCGGCGGCCTCGTCGAGGTCGAGGCCCGGGGTGAGGAGCAGGTCGGTGAGGGCGGTGCGGGCGTCGGTGCGGTTCATGGGGATTCCTTCGGTGGGTGCGGGAGTGGCCCGCCGTGCATCGGGTTCGAGATGCGTGCTTGAAGCACGCTTATTACCGTACAGGAAAAGCGTGTCCGGCGCACGCTAATCTGGAGGTGTGAACAACTCGACGGGACACGACATCGCCGATGCACTGGGCCTGCTCCTGCGGAGGAGCACTCGCGCCCGCCTCTACACCCAGCTGACAGAGGGGCTGGGGGAAGCGGTCGACGACCTCACTTACCCGATCCTCAGCGGCCTGGCCCGGACCGGGGCGCGCAGCGCCGCCGACCTGGGCCGTGAGATCGGACTGGACCGCACCACCGTGACCCGCCGCGCCGACCGACTCGAACAGGCCGGCCTGCTCCAGCGTCAACCCGACCCGGCCGACGGCCGCGCGACCCTCCTCGCACTCACCGAGCAAGGGCACGACATCGTGTCGGTCACCCGCGAGCGACTGGCGGCCGGCATCGAGTCCTCGCTCGCCAGCTGGCCGCAGGCGGACGCCCAAGCCTTCGCACGCCAGCTGCGCCGCTTCGTCGACGAGGGGCCGTTCACCGCCGAACACCCCTGAGGGCCACCGGCGTCCAGGCTGAAGACCGCCGACGTGGTGCCCGCTCCGGCGCGGCGCCTCATTGACGGGCGTGCGGCTCTGCGATGTTCTGCGACGGACGGGGTCCCGGGGCGGGCCTGGTCGTCCCAGACGCAACTTCTTCGCATTAAGCTGTGTGCATGAGTGCCCGAGCGACCACACGCCCCGGCGGGCGCAGCGCCCGCGTCCAGCAGTCCGTACACCAGGCCGTCCGTGATCTGGAGGCGGAGGTGGGCCGGGATGCGCTCACCGTGCCGCTGATCGCGGCCCGTGCGGGAGTGACGCCGTCCACCGTCTACCGGCGCTGGGGGGACCTGCGAGAACTGCTGTCCGACGTGGCCGTCGAGCGGTTGCGCCCCGATGGCGCGCCGGCCGACCACGGCAGCCTGCGGGCGGACCTGGAGGCGTGGGCGGTGCAGTTCGCGGAGGAGATGTCCTCGACGGCGGGCCGCACGTACATCCGCGACGCCCTGCTGGGCGACCCCGAGCAGGGCAATGCGGTTCGCTGCTCCGATTACGCCGCCGAGCAGTTGAAGGTCATCGGCGTGCGCGCGGCCGGGCGCGGGGAGGCCGTGCCCGATGTCGAGACCCTGCTGGACGTCGTCGTCGCCCCCCTGATGTACCGCATCCTGTTCCGACCCTCGGACCTGTCGGAGGCCTACACCGACCGCCTCGTGGCGACGGCGCTCGGCTAGGGGTGCCGCTCCCTCCGGGACCTAAAAGCTAAGGGTTTGCTTTTTGGGCGACGTGGGTCCTACTCTGCCTAACGCAAAGCGTTTGCCTTTAGGCATGAGAGGTGCTCCATGCTCAGCGTCGTAGCCCCGCCGTCCCCTGCCCGCCGCCTGCCCGCGCTGGGCCGCCGCAGCGCCTTCCCCCTCCACGCCTCCGTTCTCGTCGGCCTGTTGGCCGCCTCAAGTGCGCCGACCCCCCTCTACGCCATCTACCAGGCCGAATGGCACTTCTCGGCGATGACGCTCACCGTCGTGTTCAGCGCCTACGCGCTCACCCTGCTCGGGGCACTGCTGACTGCGGGCACGCTCTCGGACCACCTGGGCCGCCGCCCGGTCCTCACCGGCGCGTTACTCGCCGAGGCCGCCGCAATGGCCGTCTTCGCCACTGCCCAGGGCGTGACGACCCTGATCGCCGCCCGGATCCTGCAGGGCCTGGCAACCGGCGTGGCCACAAGCGCCGCCGGAGCCGCCCTGCTCGACTTCGAGGACCCCGACCGCCCGGGACGGGCGACGCTCGCCAATGGCATCACCCCCGTGGCCGGCATGGCGGCCGGCGTACTGGCGGCCACTGCCCTCGTGCAGTACGCCCCCGCTCCCACCCGCACCGTCTACCTCCTGCTGCTCCTGCTGTTCGCCGCGCAGGCGGCCGCAGTGCTCCTCACCACCGAGACCGCCCATCCTCACGCCGGTGCGTGGCGCTCCCTGCGTCCCGGTATGGCCGTCGCCCCGGCCTCCCGCCCGGCCATGAGGCTTCACGGCCCCGGCGTCGTCGCCGCCTGGGCGCTGGGCGGCTTCTACTCCTCCCTCGGTCCCTCGCTCGCCCGGCTCATCGCCCCGCACACGGCCCGGGCCACCGGCGGCCTGGTCTTCTTCACCCTGACGGCCGCAGCCGGCCTCGCCGTCCACGCTGCGCGGCGACTGCCCGCCCGCACCGCGAGCTCCCTCGGCACCGCGGTCCTGATCCCGGGGGCCCTGCTGACCCTGAGCGGGCCCCACCTGCACAGCCTGCTCGCCCTGTTCGCCGGCACCGCCCTGGCGGGCATCGGCTTCGGGGCGGTCACCCAGGGTGCCCTGCGGCTGCTGCTGGCCCCGGCCGCCCCGGACGAGCGCGCCGGCACGCTCGCCGCGTACTACGTCCTGAGCTACCTGGCCATGAGCGTCCCCGCAGTCCTCGCCGGTCTGCTGACCAACCTGTACGGCCTGCAGAGGGCCGTCTCGCTCTATGCCGTGACAGTCATCCTGCTGACCCTGACCGGCCTCGGCCGCGCCGTGCGGCAGCCGAGCACCCGCTGACCGGGTCCTGCCCACCCGCACCGCACCGCCCCGCCCCATCCGAAAGGACCCACCGATGAACACCGCCACGCCCCCTCAGGCGACTTTCCTCACGAGCACGGGATGGAACCTCGGCGACATCGCCGTACGCCGCGTCGACGAGATCGAACTGCCGCGCCAGACCGGACCCTGGCTGCTGCCGGACGCCACCAAGGAGGTGCTGGACGAGGCATCTTGGCTGCGCCCCGACTTCGCCGACGCCGACGTCCCCCGCCTGGCGAGCCACAGCTTCGCGGTGGAGGCGGGCGGGCTGAGGATCGTCGTGGACACCGGCATCGGCAACGCCAAGCCGCGCGCCAACCCGGCATGGAACGGTCTCGACACCGACTTCCTGCACCGACTGGCGGCGGCCGGCTTCCCGCCCGAGTCCGTGGACCTGGTGATCACCACGCACCTGCACACCGACCACGTCGGCTGGAACACCCGCCTCACCGGTGAGGACTGGGTTCCCACCTTCCCCAACGCCCGCTACCTCACCAGCCGCACCGAATGGGACCACTGGGCCGCCACCGAACTGGACGAGGCCCGCCGCCAGATGTTCCGCGACTCCATCACCCCCGTCCGCTCCGCCGGACAGTACGACCTCGTGGACGTGCCCGAGCAGGGGCGCGAGGTGGCGCCGGGCGTCGTCCTGATCCCTGCCCCGGGCCACACCCCGGGGCAGGTCGCCGTGGAGCTGCGCGGCAGCGACCGACGCGCGCTGATCACCGGCGACAGCATCCACCACCCCGTGCAGCTGTCCCACCCTCACGTGAACAGCTGCGTCGACATCGACCCCGCCCAGGCGGTCCGCACCCGCTCCCGGCTGCTCGACGCCCTGGCGGACACCGATGCACTGCTCCTGGGCACCCACTTCCCGCAGCCCACGGCCGGCACCGTCCGCCGGGAGAACGACCGCTACCGGCTGCTCGCCGAGCACGGCAGCGAGATCCCGGCCACCGCTGCCTGAGCACGCGACCGGCCCCGCCAGACCGTCGAGCAGCCGCGTCGCCCGCAGCCACCTCAAGCGAATCCTTGGCCTTTAGGGGCCTCGGAGGCTCCGACGCTCCAATCACCCACCGAGAGGGAGAACATCCATGTCCGCCGTAGAACTCACACCTCCGGAGGCCGCCCGCTGGGCCGCCCGCGCCGGGCTGGTGCTGCCCGCCGAGCGCCACGCCGCGGTCGCCGCGGTCGCCAACCACATCCACAGCGTCGTCGCGGTCCTGCGCGAGCTGGACTTCGCCGACGTCCCGCCCGCCGCCGCCTACCGCGCCGGAGAGGAGAAGCACGATGCAGCCGTATGAGCTGTCCCTCGCCACCGCCGCGGACGCGATACGTACCCGGCGACTGTCCCCCGTCGAACTGGTCGACTCCGTCCTCGACCGCATCGAGAAGGCGGAGCCGCACCTCGGCGCCTACGTCACGGTCGCCGCGGAGCAGGCGCGCCGGGCGGCGGGTGAAGCCGAACACGAAGTGGCGCACGGGCGCTACCGGGGGCCCCTGCACGGCATCCCGATGGGGCTCAAGGACCTGATCGATGTCGGCGGGATGGCCACCACGGCCAGCTCCCGGGTCCGCGCCGGCCATCGCGCGAGAGCGGACAGTACGGTCGCCGCGCGTCTGAGCGCTGCCGGCGCGGTCCTGCTCGGCAAGACGCACACCCACGAATTCGCCTTCGGCCTGACCACTCCGCAGACCCGCAATGCCTGGGACCGCGGCCGGGTCGCCGGCGGCTCCAGCGGCGGCTCCGCGGTCGCCGTCGCGTCGGGCACCGCGACCTTCGCCCTGGGCACCGACACCGGCGGGTCGATCCGGGTGCCCGCGGCGCTCAACGGGGTCGTCGGCCTCAAGCCGACCTACGGTCTCGTCCCCCGTCACGGCGTCACCTCCCTGTCCTGGTCGCTGGACCACGTCGGCCCGATCACCCGCACCGTCGAGGACGCGGCCCTGGTCCTGACCGCGCTGGCCGGACACGATCCGCGCGACCCCGCCTCGCTGTCCGTGCCCGCCGCGGACTACCGGCCCGGTGCCGGCACGGACCTGACGGGTCTGCGCATTGGGCTGCCGCGCACCTACTACTTCGACAACGTCCACCCGCAGGTGGCGACTGCCGTCCGGCACGCCATCGGGCAGCTGGAAGCCCTGGGCGCACAGCTCGTAGAGGTCGACATCCCGATGACCCGCTACATCCAGGCCACCCAGTGGGGCCTGATGGTCCCGGAGGCCGGTGCCTACCACGAAAGCAGCCTGCGCACGGTCCCCGAGCTGTACCAGGAGGACGTCCGCATCCTCCTGGAGGCAAGCGAGTTGATGAGCGCCGGTGACTACATGCGCGCTCAACGCTCCCGTACGCTCATGCGCGCCGAGTGGGCACGGATGCTGGAGGAAGTCGACCTGATCGCCGCCCCGAGCGTCCCGATGCCCGCGGTCGGGGCCGACGAGGAGACGGTCACCTGGCCCGACGGCACGACCGAGAGCGTCTCCGACGCCTACGTGCGCCTTTGCGCCCCCGCCAACATCACCGGAGTGCCGGCCCTGACCGTTCCGGTCGGCCATGACGCGGCGGGCATGCCCATCGGCATGCAGCTGCTCGGCCGGCCCCTCGGCGAACCCACACTCCTGCGGGTCGGCCACTCCTACGAGCAGACGCAGCCCGCCCGGGCACTCGCCACGGCGGCTTGACCATTCGCGCCACCTGGGCAACGCGCGGACCTCGTCGGCCAGGTAGCGCGCCCGCGCCCCGGGCGCGGCAGGCCGAACCTCCCACCCCAACCCGTCCGCAACGACACCCTGCCCCGGCCGCCACCAGCTCCCTCCCGTTACAGCAGCGGGACCCTCAGCGCAGTCTCGCCGACGGTCTCCTCCCGGAGGAGGAGACCGGACCGGGACGCAGGTCCCGGACCGGGGGTGGACAGGACCGGGGTCCTCGTGCCCTCGGGTGATGTGCCGTACCAGGGCGAGTTCCTAGCCTCGGGGCATGCGATCACACGAAGCGGACGATGCTCAAGGAGACCCCGTGACCACTGTCAGCCCCGCCGCACGCCGCGCTTTGGCCGTGGGCCTCACCCTCGCCGCCTGCCTCACGTCCTCCCCCGTCCTTGCCACGGCCGCCGAGGCCCCCGCCCAGGAGAGCTCCGGGGCTGGACTGGACCGGTACTACCGCCAGCACCTCGGCTGGGGCAGCTGCATCAAGGGCGCCGACGACACCACGGGCCGCGATCTGGACCAGGCAGGCGTGCAGTGCGCCGACGTGACCGTGCCCTTGGACTACGCCGACCCCCGGGGGCGCACGATTACCGTGGCGATCTCCCGGCTCAAGGCCACCGACACCCGCCACCGCATCGGCGCGATCCTCCTCAACAACGGCGGTCCGGGCGGTCCCGCGCTCCAGTCCCCGCCGCAGGCCCGTGCGTCGATGAAGGAGGTCGGCGCGCGCTACGACATCATCGGCTTCGACCCGCGCTTCATCGGGCGCAGCACCCCGCTGGACTGCGGCTTGCCCGTCGGCATGACCTGGCTGTCCGCCGGCACCGGCCGGGCGGGCTTCGACCGCCAGGTCGCCCTGCAGAAGAGCCTGGCCGACAAGTGCCGGGCCACGGACGCCGCGGTGCTCCCGCACATCACCACCCGCAACACGGCCCGCGACATGGACGTCATCCGCGGCACGCTCGGAGAGCGGAAGATCTCCTTCCTGGGCTACTCGTACGGCACCTACCTGGGCACGGTCTACACGCAGATGTTCCCCGGCCGCCACGACCGGATGGTGCTGGACGGGGCGATCAACCCGAGCGACTACCGCCCCCGGCTGCTGAAGGGCACCGAGCGCGAGAACGAGAAGGCGCTGTCCGATTGGGCCGCCTGGGCCGCGGAACACCACGACACCTACGGCCTCGGCCGCAGCCGCGCCGAGGTGCTCGCCGCCGTCGACAGCATCGTCGCGGCGGCTGCGCGCGGTCCGCTGACCATCGGCGCCGGCGCCGATGCCTTCCGGATCGACGACAGCCAAGTGCCGCTCCTCCTCTTCTCGGGCATCGCGGACGACACCGCCCCGGCGCGGGCGTCGTTCGGCGAGCTGGTTTCCGCACTGGCCGAAGCCGCGGAGGGCCGGCCGGCGACGGTGCCGCCGATGCTCGTCCCGGAGCTCCGGTACGTGCTGCGCGGTGAGGGCGAGCCCACCGGCGCGCAGTCCGCCGTCATCTGCGGGGACGTGGCCGCCGTGCGCGATCCCGAGCTCTACTGGCGGGACATCGAGCGCAACCGCATCGCGCACCCGCTGTTCGGCGCTCTGACCAACAACATCAACCCGTGCGCCTTCTGGGACTCGCCGCGCGAAGAGCCCACCCGGGTGTGGCGCGATGCCCCCGCACTGATCGTCGCCGCCACCGGTGACCCGCGTACGACGTACAAGGGAAGCGTCGAGCTGCACAAGCAGCTGCCGAGCTCCAGGCTGGTGTCCCTTGAGGGTGCCAACCGGCACGCCCTCTTCGGGCGCTACGGCAACGCGTGCGTGGACGACCAGGTCAACCGGTACCTGGCCACCGGCAAGCTGCCGGCGAAGGACCGGACCTGCGTCAAGCAGGCAGGGTAGCGGCCCGCGGTTCACGTTCCGACTGCGCGGGCCAGCAGCATTCTGTGGTTGTTCGTCGCGGTCTTGACGAGCTGACCAACTGGGCCGTCTCCCGGTCGGAGCCGATGTAGTCCTTGTTGCCAGACGCCGGCCTCGTTCCAGTCCCGCAGTGGGCGCCAGCACGTCATACCGGACCCGAAGCCGAGCTCCTGGGGCAGGTGTTCCCAGTCGTCCGACACGATCCACGGCGAAGCACCCATGGCCCAGCCAACGCCGAACTCGCCAACCGACATAGTCAGGTGTGCACCACGGCATCGCGAACTGGATGCCGTGGCTGCGCGGTGCCCGGCCACCGAAGTGGCGGTGGAGGGTGACCTCGCCGAGCGGTGCCGGCCGGTCGGCGACAAGCTCGGCGAGGCTCCGGGGTCCGCTTACGCGGGGAGGAAGAACCCGGTGATGTCAGCGAGCCGGCCATCGCGGTGGAGGGCGGTGCTCACGCCCGCCATGGCGGGTTCGTCCTG
>NZ_JBITFF010000049.1:0-15200 GCF_044455885.1 Streptomyces sp. NPDC051109 | reverse complement strand
GCTGCGCGTCTGGTGGCGGCTCGTGGCCGTCTGATGCAGGCACTGCCTGCGGGCGGTGCCATGGTCGCCATCCAGGCGACGGAGGAAGAGGTTCTGCCGCACTTGACCGAGCTGGTCTCGATCGCCGCGGTGAATGGGCCGTCGTCCGTCGTGGTCTCGGGTGATGAGGCTGCTGCGCTGGCGATCGGTGCGCACTTCGAGGCCGAGGGTCGTAAGACGAGCCGTCTGAAGGTGTCGCACGCGTTCCACTCGCCGCTGATGGAGCCGATGCTGGCCGAGTTCCGGACGATCGCTGAGGGCCTCACCTTCCACACGCCTCGGATTCCGGTGGTCTCGAACGTGACCGGCACCCTTGCCGGCGAGGAGCTGTCCACGGCCGAGTACTGGGTGCGTCATGTCCGTGAGGCGGTGCGGTTCTCCGACGGTGTCCGTTTCCTGGAGGCCGAGGGCGTCTCCCGGTTCTTGGAGCTGGGTCCCGATGGTGTGCTGTCGGCGATGGCGCAGCAGTCCCTCGAAGGGGAGAACGTCCTGACCGTTCCGGCGGTCCGCAAGGACCGCCCGGAAGCTCCGGCGCTGCTGACCGCGCTCGGTCAGCTCCACGTCCGCGGCACCGCCGTCGACTGGACGGCCTTCTTCGCCGGTACGGGCGCCCGCCGCGTCGACCTGCCCACCTACGCCTTCCAGCGCCGGCGCTACTGGACCGAAGCGCAGCGCGCGGGAACCGACCTCGGTGCCGCAGGCCTGGACGCCGTCGAGCACCCGCTGCTCAACGCCGTCCTCGAATCGCCCGCCGACGACTCGGTCGTCCTCACCGGCAGGCTGTCCATCGCCACGCACCCGTGGCTCGCCGACCACGCCGTCGCAGGGACCGTGCTCTTCCCGGGCACCGGCTTCGTCGAGCTGGCCGTCAGGGCCGGTGACCAGGTCGGCTGTGCCCTGATCGACGAGCTGACCATCGAGGCGCCGCTCGTCATGCCCGCGGGCGGCGGCGTTCAGCTCCAGGTCACCGTCGGCGCGCCCGACGAGGCCGATGCCCGGGCGCTGGCCGTCTACTCGCGCCCCCAGCGCGCGGACGCCGACATCCTGTGGACCCGGCACGCCACCGGCCTACTGTCACCGGCCGCGGCCGACGCGGGCTTCGACCTCGGAGCGTGGCCGCCGCCCGGTGCCGAGCCGGTCGTGGTGGACGACCTGTACGAGTCCCTGGCCGCCGGCGGTCTGGAGTACGGTCCGGCCTTCCAGGGCCTGCGCGCCGCCTGGACCTCGGGTGACGAGGTGTTCGCCGAAGTCGCACTCGACGAGGCGCATCTGGCCGACGCCGCACGGTTCGCCCTGCACCCCGCCGTGTTGGACGCGTGCCTGCACGCCGTTGGCCTGCGTACCGGTTCCGACGCCGACCGCTCCGCTGCCCGGCTTCCGTTCGCCTGGACCAGGGTCACCCTTCACGCAGCGGGCGCCGCTCTGGTTCGCGTACGGGTCACACCTGCTGGAACCGAAGGCGTGAGGATCGCCGTGGCCGACGCGGCCGGCCGGCCCGTCGCGTCCGTGGACACCCTCGTGCTGCGCGAGGTCTCCGCGGCGCAGCTCTCCGCCGCCGACGGGTGCGCCCACCACGACGGGCTCTTCCGGCTGGGCTGGACGCCGTTGCCGGCCCCGGCACCGGCCGCCTGCGCCGTCTCGTGGGCGGAGTGGGATGAGCTCGGCGCGGAGGACCCCGTGCCCGCTGTGGTCGTACTGCGCTCCGCACCCGGCAGCGACCCCGATTCCGTGCACGCGGCGGTACAGCGGACGCTGTCCCTCCTGCAGAGCTGGCTGGCGGACGACCGATACGACGAGGCGAAGCTGCTCGTCGTCACCGAAGGCGCGGTGGAGGTGGACGGTTCCGCCGTCACCGACCTGGCCGGCGCGGCCGTCTGGGGTCTGGTCCGCGCCGCGCAGTCGGAGAACCCGGAGCGCTTCCTGCTGGCCGATCTGTCCGACCCCGCGACCGTCCCGGCCGTGGTCGCCCTCGGTGAACTGCAGGTCGCCGTACGGGGCGAGGCGTTCCACGCGGCTCGGTTGCAGCGCGTACCCGTCGCCGCCGAGCCGCTGCCCTCGAGCACCTTCGGCGCCCGGGGCACGGTCCTGCTCACCGGCGCCACCGGCACGCTGGGCCGACTCGTCACCCGCCACCTGGTCACGGAGTACGGCGTGCAGCGCCTGCTGCTGACCAGCCGGCGCGGTATCGAGGCGCCCGGGGCGGCCGAACTGGTCGAGGAACTGACCGCGCGGGGCGTCCACATCGAGGTCGCCGCCTGCGACGCGGCCGACCGCGACGCCCTGGCCAAGGTCCTCGCGTCGGTGCCGGCCGGACACCCGCTCACCGGAGTGGTCCACCTGGCGGGCATGCTCGACGACGGTGTGATCACCGCTCTGACTCCGGAGCGGGTGGACGCGGTGCTGCGGCCCAAGGTCGACGCCGCCCTCAACCTGCACGAACTGACGCAGGAGATCGGAGCGGAACTCGACGCCTTCGTGCTCTTCTCCTCGGCGGCGGGCACGTTCGGTACTCCCGGCCAGGGCAACTACGCGGCGGCCAACGCCTTCCTGGACGCACTCGCCGCCCGGCGCAGGGCGCAGGGCCTGGTCGGCCAGTCGCTCGCGTGGGGTCTGTGGGCCGACGAGGGCGGCATGGCCGGTGGGCTGGACGACTCGGCGCTGCAGCGGATGAACCGCACCGGCGTCGAGGCGCTCTCCGCGGAGCGGGGCATGGCCCTGTTCGACACCGCGAGCAGCCTGGACGCGCCCGTACTGGTCCCCGTACAGCTGGACCTGTCGGCGGCGGACGGCGCGGACGTGCCCGCGCTGCTGCGGGGCCTCGTACGCCGTCCCGCGCGGCGAGCGGCCGGCAACGGCAACGCCGCCGGGCACGCCTCGGCGCTGCGCCGACGGCTGGAGGCCGCCGGAGAGGCGGGGCGCCGCTCGATCCTGCTGGACCTGGTCCGCACTCACGCGGCGGAGGTACTGGGCCACGGGGACGCCGACGGCATCGAACCGGACCGCGCCTTCAAGGAACTGGGCTTCGACTCGCTGAGCGCGGTCGAGTTCCGCAACCTCGTCAACGCGGCCACCGGACTGCGGCTGCCGCCGACCCTCGTGTTCGACTACCCGAACGCCGCGGTGCTGGTGGAACACCTGGAATCCGAGTTCGCACCGGCCTCGGAAACCGACCTCGACGAAGAGCAGGAGATCCGCCAAGTACTGCAGAACATCCCGTTCAGCCGCCTCAGGGACGCGGGGCTCATCGATGCCCTGCTGGAACTAGGGGGAATCCTCGACCGGCGCTCTGGGAGCGCCGACAACGATGACCCCGACGGGCAGCCGTCCATCGACGACTTGGACACCGATGCGCTCATCCTCATGGCGCTCGACGGTCAGGGCTTCGACGATACGACAGAGGAAACGGGAGAACTTTAAATGGCCAGCTCTGACCAGAAGCTTGTCGAGGCTCTTCGGTCGTCGCTGAAGGAGACCGAGCGGCTGCGCGCGCAGAACCGGAAACTCACCGCGGCTGCCCGTGAACCGATCGCGATCGTGGCGATGGCGTGCCGCTACCCGGGCGGTGTCGAATCGCCGGAGGACCTCTGGAAGCTGGTCGCCGACGGTGTGGACGGGATCTCCGAGTTCCCGTCCGACCGGGGCTGGGACACCGAGCGGATCTTCGACCCGAGCGGCGAGCGCGAGAACACCAGCTACATCCGTGAAGGCGGATTCCTGCACTCGGTGGCGGAGTTCGACCCGGCGTTCTTCGGGATCAGCCCGAACGAGGCGCTGATGATGGATCCGCAGCAGCGGCTGCTGCTGGAGACCTCGTGGGAGGCCCTGGAGCGGGCGGGGATAGACCCCGTCTCGCTGCGGGGCAGCTCGACCGGCGTGTTCGCCGGCATGATGTACCACGACTACCCGGCCAACGCGAGCACCGGATCGATCGCCTCCGGCCGCATCTCCTACGCCCTCGGTCTCGAGGGCCCCTCCGTCACCGTCGACACGGCCTGCTCCTCCTCGCTGGTCGCCCTGCACTCCGCCATCCAGTCCCTGAGGTCGGGGGAGTGCTCGCTGGCACTGGTCGGTGGTGTGGCCGTGATGGCCACCCCCGAGACCTTCATCGAGTTCAGCCGCCAGCGCGGTCTGTCCCACGCCGCCCGTTGCAAGTCCTTCGCGGCCGGTGCGGACGGCACGGTGTGGGGCGAGGGCGCGGGCATGCTGCTCGTGGAGCGGTTGTCGGATGCGCGTCGCAACGGGCATCCGGTGCTGGCGGTGGTGCGTGGTTCGGCGGTCAATCAGGATGGTGCGAGCAATGGTCTGACGGCTCCGAACGGTCCTTCGCAGCGGCGGGTGATCAAGGCGGCGCTGGCGTCGGCGAGTCTGTCGACTGCGGATGTCGACCTGGTGGAGGCGCACGGCACGGGCACGACGCTGGGTGACCCGATCGAGGCGCAGGCGCTGCTGGCCACGTACGGCCAGGAGCGTCCGGAGGGGCAGCCGCTGTGGCTGGGTTCGCTGAAGTCGAACATCGGCCACACGCAGGCCGCCGCGGGTGTCGCGGGCATCATCAAGGTCGTCGAGGCGATGCGTCACGGTGTTCTGCCCAAGACGCTGCACCTCGATGGTGACGAGCCCTCGCACCAGGTGGACTGGGAGGCGGGCGACATCGAGCTGCTGTCCGAGGCCCGGGAATGGCCGGAGCTGGGGCGTCCGCGCCGGGCCGGTGTCTCCTCCTTCGGCATCAGCGGCACCAACGCGCACGTCATCATCGAGCAGGCTCCGGATGAGGAGGCCGCCACCGACGCGGTCGAGGAGGGCCCCGCGCCGACGGCCGTGCCGTGGCTGCTGTCGTCGGCATCGGCCGAGGGCCTGGCGGCGCAGGCGGAGCGGCTGCTCGCGCACGTCGAGGAGCGGGAGACCCTGAGGCCGCTCGACATCTCCTACTCGCTGACGACCGGGCGCACCCTGCACGACCACCGTGCGGTCGTCGTCGGCCAGGACCGTGAGGAGCTCCTGCACGGTCTGGCGGCGGTGGCCGAGGGCCGTGGTCAGGCCGTGGGGCGCAGCGCCAAGGGTCGTACGGCGTTCTTGTTCACGGGTCAGGGTGCGCAGCGGATCGGTATGGGGCGTGAGTTGTATGGCGCGTTCCCGGTGTTCGCGGCCGCGTTCGATGCGGTGGCGGGGGCGTTGGATGGGCATCTGTCGCGTGCGCTGCGGGATGTGGTGTGGGGTGAGGATGCCGATGCGTTGAACCAGACGGAGTTCTCGCAGCCTGCCCTGTTCGCTGTCGAGGTGGCTCTGTTCCGCCTGGTGGAGGCGTGGGGGGTCCGTGCGGACTTCCTGGCCGGCCACTCGGTGGGCGAACTGGCTGCCGCGCATGTGTCGGGGGTGCTGTCCCTTGAGGACGCTGCGCGTCTGGTGGCGGCTCGTGGCCGTCTGATGCAGGCACTGCCGTCCGGTGGTGCCATGGTCGCGATCCAGGCGACCGAGGAAGAGGTTCTCCCGCACCTGGTCGATGGTGTGTCGATCGCTGCCGTGAACGGGCCGTCGTCGGTGGTGGTCTCGGGTGACGAGGCCGCTGCGCTGGCGATCGGCGCGCACTTCGAGGCGCAGGGTCGCAAGACCAGCCGTCTCAAGGTCAGCCACGCGTTCCACTCGCCGCTGATGGAGCCGATGCTCGACGAGTTCCGGACGATCGCTGAGGGTCTGGCCTATGGTCAGCCGGCCATCCCGGTGGTCTCGAACGTGACCGGCATCCTCGCGGGTGAGGAACTGTCCACGGCCGAGTACTGGGTGCGGCACGTTCGTGAGGCGGTGCGGTTCTCCGACGGTGTCCGCTTCCTGGAAGGCGAAGGCGTCTCCCGGTTCTTGGAGCTGGGTCCCGATGGTGTGCTGTCGGCGATGGCGCAGCAGTCGCTGGAAGGGGAGAGCGTCCTGACGGTTCCGGCGTTCCGCAAGGACCGCCCGGAAGCCCCGGCGTTGCTGACCGCGCTCGGTCAGCTCCACGTCCGCGGCACCGCCGTCGACTGGACGGCGTTCTTCGCCGGTACGGGCGCCCGCCGCGTCGACCTGCCCACCTACGCCTTCCAGCGCCAGCGGTACTGGCTGCACACCCTGGAGTACCTCGCCGAGTCCTGGCTCGGCACCGAACTCGGCGGCAACCCGGCCTCCATGGGCCTCACTGCCGTGGAGCACCCCGTGCTCGGCGGTGTCGTCACCCTCCCCGAGACCGACGGGCTGGTCTTCACCGCCCGCCTCGGCCTCGACACCCATGCCTGGATCGCCGACCACCACGTACTCGGCTCCGTCCTCCTGCCCGGCACCGGATTCGTCGAGCTGGCGCTGCGCGCCGGCGACCACGTCGGGTGCGACGTCCTGGAGGAGCTCACCCTTCAGGCACCGCTGATCCTGACCCCCGAGACCGGCGTCGTCCTGCGCGTGACCGTCGGTGGGCCGGACCCGGCCGGCCGACGCCCGCTGAGCATCCACTCCCGGGAGGAGTCCGAGGACGCCCCCTGGACGCTGCACGCCGAGGGCCTGATCGGCAGCGGCGCGCAGGCCGCCCCCTTCGACTTCACCCAGTGGCCGCCCGCCGGCGCCACCGCGGTCGACGTCGAGGACGCGTACACCCGGCTGCGTGAGCGCGGCTACGGCTACGGCCCGGTCTTCCAGGGCCTCCAGACCGCCTGGCAGCGCGGCGAGGAACTGTTCGCCGAAGTCCGGCTGCCCGAGACCGCCCACGAGGACGCGGCCCGCTTCGGCCTGCACCCCGCACTCCTCGACTCCGCGATGCACGCCGCCCTGCTCGAGGAGGAGTCGAGCGGAGACGAAACCCTGCTGCCCTTCTCCTGGAACGGCGTCTCCCTGCACGCCGTCGGCGCGACGTCGCTGCGGATGCGCATGGCATCGGCCGGTTCCGACGCCGTGACCCTCGCCGCAGCCGACGAGGCCGGCCGGCCGGTGGTCCACGTCGAGGCCCTGGTCTCCCGGCCGGTCTCCTCCGAGCAGCTCGAACTCGCCCGCTCGGCCGCCCGCCAGCAACACATGTTCCGCATCGACTGGACCCTCCTGCCGACCACCGGCGGCGCCTCCGGCGCCGACGTGGTCGTCTACGACAGCCTCGCCGCCGTCGCCGCAGCCCTCGACTCCGGCGAGACCCTCCCGGAGACCGTCGTCTGGCAGCCCGTGGCACCGTCCGGCGACGTTCTCGCGGACCTTCGATCCGTCGCCTACGAGACCCTCGCCGCCGTTCAAACCTGGCTCGCCGACGAGCGCTACGCCTCCCACCGCCTCGCCGTCCTCACCCGCGGCGCTGTCGCGGTGGCCGACACCGAGGGCATCGACACCGTCCTCGCGCCCGTCTGGGGTCTGCTGCGTGCCGCGCAGGCCGAGAATCCCGGACGGTTCGTCCTCGTCGACACGGACGGCACCGAGGAGTCCGCCCGCGTCCTCGCGGCCGCCCTCGACCGAGGTGAGCCCGAGATCGCGCTGCGCGGCGGCGAGATACGGGCCCCCCGCCTCGCCCGGGCCGCCACCGCGGCACCGCAGGACGGCGCCACCCTGGCCCCCGAGGGCACGGTGCTGGTCACCGGCGGTACGGGTGGTCTGGGCGCGCTCGTGGCCCGCCACCTCGTCGCCGAGCACGGGGTACGCCACCTGCTGCTCACCAGCCGCCGCGGTCTCGATGCCCCCGGAGCCGCCGAACTGCGGGACGAACTCGCCGCACTGGGCGCCCGGGCCACCATCGCGGCCTGCGACGTCTCCGACCGCGACGGCCTCGCCGCCCTGCTCGCCGACATCGACCCCGAACACCCGCTCACCGCGGTCGTACACGCCGCCGGTGTCGCGTACAACGGTGTCGTCACCGGTCTGACGGAGGACGAGTTCGAGGCCGTACTCGCGCCGAAGGCCGACGCGGCCTGGCACCTGCACGAGCTCACCCGCGAACTCGACCTGTCCGCATTCGTACTGTTCTCCTCCGCGGGCGGCACCATCTTTGCCGCGGGACAGGCCGCGTACGCCACCGCCAACGTCTTCCTGGACGCCCTGGCCGTCCACCGCCGGGCCGCCGGCCTGCCGGCCACCTCGCTCGAGTACGGGCTGTGGGGCGTGGACGCCGGCCTCGGCGCGTACCTCGGCGAAGCCGACCTCGTCCGCCTCAAGCGGCAGGGGTTCCCGCCGCTCACCGCGGAGGAGGGCCTCTCCGCCGTGGACGCGGCCCTGTTCGAGGCTCCGGCCTCGCCGGCCGTCCTCGTCGCCCTGCGCATCGACACCACCGCCCTGCGGGCCCGCGCCGGTGAGCTCCACTCCCTGCTGCGCGGCCTGGTACGGACCCCCGTACGCCAAGTGGCGAGCGGACAAGGCGCGGGCGGCGCCTCGGCCCTGGCCGGACGGCTCGCCGGCCGGAGCGCCGACGACCGGGCCCGCGTCCTGCTGGAACTGGTCCGCGGGCACGTCGCCAACCTGCTCGGCTACCCGTCCGGTGACGCCATCGAACCGGACCGAGCCTTCCAGGAACTGGGCTTCGATTCCCTCGCCGCCGTCGAGCTGCGCAACGTGCTCAACGCGGAGACCGGCCTGCGCTTGCCCGCCACCCTTCTGTTCGACTACCCGAACTCCCAGGCCGTCGCCCAGCACATCGACGAGGCCTTCGAGGGCGCCGAGGAGTCGAACGCAGCGGCTCTCGCGCCCGTCGGCGTACGCCACGACGACGAGCCCATCGCGATCGTGTCGATGGCGTGCCGCTACCCGGGCGGCGTCGCGTCCCCCGAGGACCTGTGGAAGCTCGTCGCGGACGGCGTCGACGCCATCGCGGACTTCCCGACCGACCGCGGCTGGGACCCGGACGTCTACGACCCCGAGCCCGGAAAGCCGGGCAAGTCGTACGTGAACCAGGGCGGCTTCCTGCACGACGCGGCCGATTTCGACGCCGGCTTCTTCGGCATCTCGCCCAGCGAGGCCCTCGCCATGGACCCGCAGCAGAGGCTTCTGCTGGAAGCGTCCTGGGAGGCCCTGGAGCGGGCCGGAATCGACCCCGACGCGCTGCGCGGCAGCTCCACCGG
Organism: Streptomyces sp. NPDC051109; assembly: GCF_044455885.1. Classification (NCBI taxonomy): domain Bacteria; kingdom Bacillati; phylum Actinomycetota; class Actinomycetes; order Kitasatosporales; family Streptomycetaceae; genus Streptomyces; species Streptomyces sp. NPDC051109. The sequence continues at coordinate 6,114 of NZ_JBITFF010000049.1, read as the reverse complement.
CGTGTTCGCCGGACTGATGTACCACGACTACGGGATGGGGCACGGCGGCGGCAGCACCAGCGGCGGCAGCCTCGTCTCCGGCCGTATCGCCTACACCCTCGGGCTGGAGGGCCCGGCGGTCACGGTCGACACGGCGTGCTCGTCCTCGCTGGTCGCCCTGCACTGGGCGATCCAGGCGCTGCGTGCGGGGGAGTGCTCGATGGCGCTCGCCGGCGGCGTGGCCGTCATGGCCACCCCGGAGATGCTCGTCGAGTTCAGCCGCCAGCTCGGTCTGGCCCCGAACGGCCGCTCCAAGTCCTTCGCGGACGCGGCGGACGGCACGGGCTGGAGCGAGGGTGTCGGCATCCTCCTCGTGGAACGGCTGTCGGACGCGCGTCGCAACGGGCACCCGGTGCTGGCGGTGGTGCGTGGCTCCGCCGTCAACCAGGACGGTGCGAGCAACGGCTTCTTCGCCCCCAACGGTCCGTCGCAGCGGCGGGTGATCCGGCAGGCGCTCGCCTCGGCCGGTCTGTCGACGGCGGACGTGGACCTGGTGGAGGCGCACGGTACGGGCACGACGCTGGGTGACCCGATCGAGGCGCAGGCGCTGCTGGCCACCTACGGCCAGGGCCGCGAGGAGGGCCGGCCGCTGTGGCTGGGTTCGCTGAAGTCGAACATCGGCCACGCCCAGGCCGCCGCGGGTGTCGCGGGCATCATCAAGGTCGTCGAGGCGATGCGTCACGGTGTCCTGCCCAAGACCCTGCACGTGGACGCGCCGTCGGAGCAGGTGGACTGGGAGTCGGGTGATGTAGAGCTGCTGTCCGAGGCTCGGGAGTGGCCGGAGCTGGGGCGTCCGCGCCGGGCCGGTGTCTCCTCCTTCGGCATCAGCGGCACCAACGTCCACGTGATCCTCGAGCACCCCGGCGAGGACGAGCGGGTACCGGTCGAAACCGCCGCCACGGGCGTGGCGCCCTGGATCCTGTCCGCCAAGACCGCCGAGGGTCTGGCGGCGCAGGCGGAGCGGTTGCTCGCGCACGTCGACGAGCGCGGGGAGCTGGACCCGCTGGACGTGGCGTACTCCCTGGCGACCGGCCGGTCGCTGCTGGACCACCGTGCGGTGGTGGTCGGTGAGGACCGTGAGGAGCTGGTGCGGGGTCTAGCGGCTGTTGCCGCCGGCCGCGGTGCGGTCTCGGCCCGTCGTTCCACTGGTCGTACGGCGTTCTTGTTCACGGGTCAGGGTGCGCAGCGGATCGGTATGGGGCGTGAGTTGTATGGCGCGTTCCCGGTGTTCGCGGCTGCCTTTGATGCGGTGGCGGGGGAGTTGGATGGTCATCTGTCGGGTGCGTTGCGGGATGTGGTGTGGGGTGAGGATGCGGATGCGTTGAACCAGACGGAGTTCTCGCAGCCTGCCCTGTTCGCTGTCGAGGTGGCTCTGTTCCGCCTGGTGGAGGCGTGGGGGGTCCGTGCGGACTTCCTGGCCGGTCACTCGGTGGGCGAGCTGGCCGCAGCGCATGTGTCGGGGGTGCTGTCGCTCGAGGATGCGGCGCGTCTGGTGGCGGCTCGTGGTCGTCTGATGCAGGCCCTGCCGTCCGGTGGTGCGATGGTCGCGATCCAGGCGACCGAGGAGGAAGTCCTCCCGCACCTGGTCGATGGTGTGTCGATCGCTGCCGTGAATGGGCCGTCGTCCGTCGTGGTCTCGGGTGATGAGGCTGCTGCGCTGGCGGTCGGTGCGCACTTCGAGGCGCAGGGTCGCAAGACCAGCCGTCTCAAGGTCAGCCACGCGTTCCACTCGCCGCTCATGGAGCCGATGCTCGACGAGTTCCGGACGATCGCTGAGGGCCTCACCTTCCACCCGCCTCGGATTCCGGTGGTCTCGAACGTGACGGGCACCCTGGCCACGGACGAGCTGTCCACGGCCGAGTACTGGGTGCGGCACGTTCGGGAGGCGGTGCGGTTCTCCGACGGTGTCCGTTTCCTGGAGGGCGAAGGGGTCTCGCGGTTCTTGGAGCTGGGTCCGGACGGTGTGCTGTCGGCGATGGCGCAGCAGTCGCTGGAAGGGGAGAGCGTTCTGACGGTTCCGGCGGTCCGCAAGGACCGTCCGGAGGCTCCGGCGCTGCTGACCGCGCTCGGTCAGCTCCACGTCCGCGGCACGGCCGTCGACTGGACGGCGTTCTTCGCCGGTACGGGCGCCCGCCGCGTCGACCTGCCCACCTACGCCTTCCAGCGGACCCGCTACTGGCAGGACTCCCTCCCCGGCGGAACCGCCGACCTCGGCGCGGCCGGCCTCGAGCCGGTCGACCACCCGATCCTCAGCGCCGCCCTCGTCTCGCCCGAGAACGACTCCCTCGTCCTCACCGGCCGCCTCGCGGCCAGTACGCAGCGCTGGCTGGCGGACCACGAGGTGCTGGGCAGCGTGCTGCTGCCGGGCACGGCGTTCGTCGAACTCGCCGTACGGGCGGGTGACCAGGTCGGTTGCGGACGGGTCGAGGAGCTGACGCTGCACGCCCCGCTCGTTCTCCCCCAGCGCAGCGGCGTCGCCCTGCAGGTCGCCGTCGGCGCCCCGGAGTCCTCGGGCGCGCGGAGCCTGAGCATTCACTCCCGCTCCGAAGAGGCGCAGGACGCCGAACTGCCGTGGACCCTGCACGCCACGGGTGTGCTCACGGAGCCGGCGGACGCCGCCTCCTTCGACCTCGTCGCCTGGCCCCCCGCGGCCGCGACGTCGATCGACGTCGAGGGCGCGTACGCATGGCTGCGCGAGTCCGGCTACCACTACGGCCCGGTCTTCCAGGGCCTCAAGGCCGCCTGGCGCGACGGCGACGAGCTGTTCGCCGACGTCGAGCTGCCCGAGGCGGCCCACGGCGACGCGGCGAAGTTCGGCCTGCACCCGGCCCTGCTGGACGCCGCCCTGCACGTGAACCTCGTCGCCGCCGACAGCGAGGACGACCGCACGCTGGTCCCGTTCGTGTGGAACGGCGTCGAGCTGCACTCGGCGGGCGGAACCGCCCTGCGCGTCCGCGTCTCCCCCCGGGAGACGGACGGCTCCGGCACCGGTACGGCGCTCTTCGTCGCGGACCGGACCGGCCGGCCCGTCCTCACGGTGTCCTCGCTGGTGGCCCGCGAGGTCTCCGCCCAGCAGCTCGCCGCCGCGGGTAGCGAGCGGAACCAGGGCTCGTACGAGGTCCGGTGGGCCCGCGTTCCCGTCCCCTCGGCGGACGGTTCTCAGGACTCGGGCTGGAGCGTGATCGGCCCAGACGGCGACCTCGTCGACGGCTTCCCGGGCACCCGGTACGCGGACCTGGCGGCCCTCGCGGACCAGGTCGACGCGGGAAGCCCCGCTCCGGAGCGGGTGGTCTACCCGATCTCGGTGTGCGCCGACGGCGATGCGGTCGCGGGTATGCGCGACGGTGTCCACCGCGCGCTGGACGTCGTACAGAACTGGCTCGAGGACGAGCGCTTCGCCGACTCCCAGCTGGTGGTGGTGACCCGCAACGCGGCGCTCACCGGCACGCAGGGAGAGCCCGGCGAGATCTGCGTGGACGCCCTGTCCGTGGCCGCCGTACGCGGTCTGGTGCGGGCGGCGCAGAGCGAGAACCCCGACCGCTTCGCGCTCGTGGACGTGGACGGCTCGGCCGAGTCGTTCCGGGTGCTGGCGGCAGTGGTGGCCGGCGGCGAGTCCGACGTCGCGCTGCGCGCCGGCGAGGCATTGGTGCCCCGACTGGCCCGGGCCGCGGCCGACGCCGCCTCCGACGTCAGCTTCGACCCCGAGGGCACGGTGCTGGTCACCGGCGGCACGAGCGGTCTGGGTGCGCTGTTCGCCCGCCACCTCGTCGCCGAGTACGGGGTACGGCACCTGCTGCTCACCAGCCGGCGGGGGCTCGGCGCTCCGGGCGCCGCCGAACTCCGCGAGGAACTCGGCGCATCCGGTGCGCAGGTCACCGTCGTGGCGTGTGACGTCTCGGACCGTGAGGCGCTGGCCGCCGTGCTGGCGTCGGTGCCGGCGGAGCACCCGCTGACGGGTGTGGTTCATTCGGCCGGTGTCCTGGACGACGGTGTCCTGGGTGCTCTCACGCCGGAGCGGTTCGACACCGTGCTGGCGCCGAAGGCCGACGCGGCCTGGCACCTGCACGAGCTCACCCGCGCCATGGACCTGTCCGCCTTCGTCGTCTTCTCCTCCATCGCCGGCACCTTCGGCGGCGCCGGACAGGCCAACTACACGGCGGCCAACGGCTTCCTCGACACCCTCGCCGCCCAGCGCAGGGCGGCCGGCCTGCCCGCCGTCTCCATGGCCTGGGGTTTGTGGGACACCGGCTTCGGCATGGGCGGTGAGCTGGACGCCGCCTCCGTGGCCCGGCTCAAGCGCCAGGGCTTCCCGCCGCTCTCCGTCGACGAGGGCCTCGCGCTCTTCGACCGGGCGCTGGGCTCCCCGGCCGCGCACGTCGTGCTCCTCCAGCTCGACCTGGCCGCCCTGCGTGCCCAGGCCGCCTCGGGATTCGTCCTGCCCGTCCTGCGCGGCCTGGTCCGGACCCCGGTCCGCCAGGCGGCCCGCTCCGGCGGCGGCGAGTCCTCGCTCGGTGCGCGTCTCTCGGCGCTGCCGGCCAGCGAACGCGGACGGCTGCTGCTGGACCTCGTACGCGGCCAGGTCGCCGAAGTGCTCGGCCACGCGTCCGCCGATGCCGTCGAGGCCGGACGCGCCTTCAACGAGCTGGGCTTCGACTCCCTCGCGGCCGTCGAACTGCGCAACCGTCTCAACGAACTCTCCGGTCTGCGGCTCTCGCCGACCCTCGTCTTCGACTACCCGACCTCTGAAGCGGTCGCCGGCCACTTGGCCGCTGAGCTGACCGGGTCCGTCGAGGGCGGCGACACCTTCGCCGCCACGACGGTGCTGGACGACGACCCGATCGCGATCGTGTCGATGGCCTGCCGCTACCCGGGCGGCGTCGAATCGCCCGAGGACCTGTGGCACCTCGTCGCGAACGGCATCGACGGCGTGACCGAGTTCCCGACCGACCGAGGCTGGGACCCCGACGTCTACGACCCCGAACCCGGCAAGGCGAACAGGACGTACACCCGCGAGGGCGGGTTCCTGCACGACGCCGCGCACTTCGATCCGGCGTTCTTCGGCATCAGCCCGAACGAGGCGCTCTACATGGATCCGCAGCAGCGGTTGCTGCTGGAGGCTTCGTGGGAGGTCTTCGAGCGGGCGGGCATCGACCCGGCGACGCTGCGGGGCAGCTCGACGGGTGTGTTCGCGGGCATGATGTACCACGACTACGCGGACAACAACAACACCGGATCGATCGCCTCCGGCCGTCTCTCCTACGTGTTCGGCCTCGAGGGGCCTGCTGTCACGGTCGACACCGCGTGCTCGTCGTCGCTGGTCGCCCTGCACTGGGCGATCCAGGCCCTGCGCACCGGCGAGTGCTCGATGGCGCTCGCCGGCGGTGTGGCCGTCATGGCCACCCCGGACGTGTTCGTCGAGTTCAGCCGCCAGCGCGGCCTTGCTCCCGACGGCCGCTGCAAGTCCTTCGGGGCGGGTGCGGACGGCACCGGCTGGGGCGAGGGCGTCGGCATGCTGCTCGTGGAGCGGCTGTCGGACGCGCGACGCAACGGGCATCCGGTGCTGGCGGTGGTGCGTGGCTCCGCCGTCAACCAGGACGGTGCGAGCAACGGCCTCACCGCCCCCAACGGACCGGCCCAGCGGCGGGTGATCCGGCAGGCGCTCGCCTCGGCCGGGCTGTCGACTGCGGACGTGGACCTGGTGGAGGCGCACGGTACGGGCACGACGCTGGGTGACCCGATCGAGGCGCAGGCGCTGCTGGCCACGTACGGGCAGGAGCGACCGCAGGGGCAGCCGCTGTGGCTGGGTTCGCTGAAGTCGAACATCGGCCACACGCAGGCCGCTGCCGGTGTCGCGGGCATCATCAAGGTGATCCAGTCCATGCGCAACGGCGTGATGCCCAAGACCCTGCACCTCGACGAGCCCTCGCCGGCCGTCGACTGGGAGGCGGGTGACGTAGAGCTGCTGTCCGAGGCCCGGGAGTGGCCGGAGCTGGGGCGTCCGCGCCGGGCCGGTGTCTCCTCCTTCGGCATCAGCGGTACGAACGCGCACGTCATCATCGAGCAGGTCACCGAGGA
>NZ_JBITFF010000048.1:0-16053 GCF_044455885.1 Streptomyces sp. NPDC051109 | reverse complement strand
GCTTAGAACCCCACTGCCGAACCTCCCGGTGCGCGCGCCCGCAGCCGACGCCTTCACCGAGGTACTGCTCACTGACTTCACTGCTGGGTACTGCCAACTGCACTCAATGCGGGTACTGCCACTGCATCAACTGCGGTACTGCTCACGGCAGCCCCTGATCACTGCGGGCCACCCGGTCCGGTCACCAGCCCCGTCGCCGTCCTGCAACCAACCTGGCTTCGAAACTCCGTCACCGCACCGTCCTGCGCACTGCAACTACGGGTACCGCGGTCTGACTGCCCGGCAGTTCGTCTCTGCCGGGCCCTTCGATCTCTTCGGGCTACGAGAGAAACCATAGCGAGCCCACAGCCCAATGTCTACTCCGGCCAACATAGATTTCCGAGGATTCGAAGATGAGGTAATCGGCCTCGAACAGCGACGCCGAAGGGCGCAGGGGCGACCAACGCCGGCTTGGCCCGCCACAGGCCAGGGCTCGGAACGGACGACCGGGCATTGGCGATACACCGGAGTGAACCTGATGGACACGCTGAGCCTCGACATCGCGGCCGCCCGCTCCACCGCCTCCATCGCCGACGCCCGCGCCATCCTCGACCGCCTCGTACGCCCAATCGGAGCCGAGGCCGCCGGCACGGTGGTCCTGGTCGCCTTCGAACTCGTCACGAACGCTCTGCGCCATGCCGGCGGCACCTGCACCCTGGACCTGACCGCCCACCCCACCCGGGCGGCATCGAGGTCGCCGTTCACGACCCCAGCCCGCAGGCGCACCGCGCATGCGGCACCCCCGGACCTGAACGGCGGCACCGGGGACTTCAGCCGGCCCATGGTCAACCGCCTCGCCTGCACCACCCAGGTCATCGACGCCCCCTGCGGGGGCAAGACCGTACGCGCCTTCCTGGCCTGGTAGCCCCCGCCGTGGCGGCGTCTTTGCGGGTGGACGACCGCCGCGGCTGGTGGCCGCACCGGCGCCCTTTCCCCCCGGGTGCCGCGTGCCGGCCGCCGCCTCCAAAACCACAGCACTGCGAGCCGCCTCGGGCCCCAGCTGGCACACGCCTGCCGGTGACCGGGTCCGGCCCGGGACGGGCGCCGATCGTTGGAGGTGAGCAGGTTCCTTCTGCTGGTGGGCCTGTTCCCGTGTTCGGAGGGGAGGACATGACGGTGGCCTGCACCCTGGGGGTGCAGGCCACCGTCATGTGTTGTGGTCCGGCCGTGCCGGTGCCGTCGGGCTACCAGCGGTACCAGCGGCCGCTGCTGCCCTTGGGACGGGCGACGAAGCCGATCAGCCACAGGACCAGAACCGCGATGGCGATCCACCAGAGGATCTTCACCGCGAAACCGGCGCCGAAGAGAATCAGGATGAGCAGGAGAACAAGAAGCAGGGGAACCATAGTTATCAACCTCCGAAGCGCCGTGTGCCCGGGCTCCTGCCGGTCATGCGTGCGATCTTTATGTGTTTCTTAACCAGCAGGGCGGGCAGGAGAATGCGGCGCCGGGAAGGCGGCCGGCGCGCCGCGTTCGCGTCGCCCCGCCGTCCCGCCCGGTTCCTGACCAGGGCGGGGTCACACTTGTCCGCGCCACTGGCCTGTGGCGGTGCCGCGGTCCTCGATGAAGTGCTTGAACCGCTGGAGGTCGCCCTTGACCTGGCGGTCGATGAAGCCGAGCTTGTCGCCGATGTTCTCCGCCAAGCCGTCGGGGTCGAAGTCCATCATCAGCGTGACCTGCGTATGGGACGGATCGATCGGCTCGAAGGTGACCAGGCCGGACTGATCGCTCTCCCCACCCACGGTCACCCAGGCGACCTTGGTGTCGGGGATCTGCTCGGTGATCTCCGCGTCGAACTCCCGCTGCACCCCTCCGATCTTCGTCACCCAGTGCGTGAGCGTCTCCGTGCGCTGATCGATCCGTTCCACCCCGTCCATGAACTGCGGGAACGACTCGAACTGCGTCCACTGGTCGTACGCGGTGCGCACCGGAACGTTGACCTCGATCGACTCCTTGACCTGCGACACGACCGGTCTCCTCGCTGTGGGGGAAGAAGCGGGAGCCGGAGGTCTCAGGTCCGTCCGGCTCCTGCAGAGGCACACGATCCCTGCCCCCCGGCCGGGCGTGTCCCCCGCCCGCCGGGCGGTGAAGCCCCGAACGAGCCCACTTACCGGACCAGACAGCCCCCAGCACTCGCGGCACCCGAAAGGCAGGAGAGCCTCGGCGAGCGTCTGCCGGACGAGTCCCCCGCCCGTCGGTGCGGGGCACCGGCGACCAAACCCGGCAGTCGGTCGACCTTTCGAGGACGTGACCGGCGAGCCGTGCGGACCAACCGCCGGGTGACCCTCCCGGCCGTCTGCCGTGGTCCGGGTATGCGATGAGACCCTGGACCTGCTGGACGTACTCCTCGACTCCGTGAGCGAGCCGAGCCGCGCCTGAACTGATCAGCACCGATGAGGCACGCGCGGAGAGCGTGCTCCTGGGCCTGCTCGACGATGCCGACCAGCCCGAGGACATGCGCAGGGCCTCAGCCGATGTGCGCTTCCGCCTCGACTCACGCCTCGCTTGACCCCGCGCGGCAGCCACCGCCCGCGCACGGCTCGGGCAGACCGGCCACGGCGACACGGGTGCGGCGGTCTCCGCTGGGCTGCAGCCTACGCAGGTGGCCTCGCTCGTCGTGCCGATCCTCCTCTGCTCACCAGCCGCGCGTACGGTGGGCTCGCCAAGCTGCTGGAGGCGCTCCGGGCCCACGACGCGCGGTTCGTGGATCCCCTCGCCGAGCAGCAGGCGCCGAGCCGCTACAAAGCCCGCCGGCGAGGATGACAGCCGAAAGAGTGTCTATGGGACCGGCAGCGGCGTCAGCCCGCGTCCACGAACAGGGTGCGGTCGGTCCTCCATCTGCACCCGCTCGATCCACAGCGCGATCCCCGGAAACAGGACCTCCGAAAGCTCACACGACCCCATAGAAAAGTTGTGCCGCGACGAAACGATCCGCCATACCGGCCCCTACGCGGGTGGTCCGTAGGGTCGCTCAATGCCGTGAGTCTCCAACGCGCTCCCGTAGCGGGCCAGCAGTTCGGCGAAGTTGGCCAGGAGGATGGTGGCAGCTTCGTGGGCGTCATCGACGTCTCCCCGGGCGGGGGCCTCCACGATCTCCGCAACGTCGCCGCGGAGGATCGACAGCGAGTCACCCTGAAGAGCACCCCCGGGAAGCGACGTGGGGCAGACGGACAACCGCATCGTTGCCCGGATCTGTGAACAGCTCAGCCTCAACGAGTTCCATCGGGCTATCCACCAGCACACGCCCTACCGCACCGAGCCGTAGTCATCACGGAAGCGCGGTCACAGCCAAAACTCGAGATTGGCATCAGGGTGGCGGGTGGCGGCGCAGGCGAATTCGTCGAGCGGACGAACAACAGGCGCAAGCACCCCAGTGTGATTGCCACCCCGGTATGACAGGTCCGAGTGAACGACCTTTGTATCGGGCAGCCCGCCCACCCCTTGGCCGTGGGCCGTGGGCCGGGGCGGTCATCGTCCTCGGCTGTTTGGGGGAAGTACGAGCCACCCTGCCCTCCTCCCAACCAGCGCGGGCATCCATTGCTGAAAGGAAAGAGAGACACGATGCCGCTCTATCTATCAAGGTTCAGCTACACGCCGGAGACGTGGGCGAGGCTGATCGGCCACCCCGAGGACCGCACAAAGGCCGCTCAGACGTACATCGAGTCCGTCGGGGGGAAGCTCCACGGCTTCTGGTACGCCTTCGGCACGCACGACGGCTATAACCTCTGGGAAGCTCCGGACAACGTGTCCATGGCCTCGGTTGCGCTGGCGATCGCGAGCGGTGGCGCGCTTAGTTCGTTCGAGACGACCGTTCTCCTGAGCGTCGATGAAACGCTCGATGCCCTGCGCGGAGCTGGACAAGTCCAATATCGGGCTCCTGGCGAGTAACGGCCCGGCGAGCCGGCCTGCAGCCTCAGGTGGCCCGTGCCTGATCGACACCATTCGCAACACGGCGGATCTGAACCACCGCCCGAGCGGCTCACGACTTCAATCTCCATCCGTCCGCTCATGGGGCCATGACGGCGTCGACGGGGGCACGACACCGGCTGCCTGGGCTGGGGCGCAGACCGCTCTTTCAGGCGTAGCCGTCACGGAAATCCGGTCAGAACCAAATCCACATAGCCCCATCAGTGATGGCTGCAGGGTCCGGACGTTCCCTTCAGCGGGCGGCTGCGCCCGAGTTCAGCAGCGGCCTGCGGCCGGTCCGGCTGATGTACGGAGATCCTCGCCCGCGGCCAAGGGGGTCCAGCTCCCGGCTGGCGGGCACGTCAAGACGACCCCCACGATCATGCCGTGGACCGCAGCGACGCGGACTGCGACAGCAGAAACCGCGGCCCCGGATCGCTGGGCCCGTTCGGCGCCGGCCCGGTGCAAGGCAGCCGTCTCGGTGCGGCGAACTCGCGACGACTCGTTCTGCTCATGAGCATGTTGAGAATGGGCACCGATTCGACGTCGGTCGGGAGGCACACTCAGCAAGGAAGCGCGTCGCGATGTTCACGGCAACGGACAGCGCCGGGCCTTTCTCCCCGCTCGGCCGGCCCGGCCGGCCGTTTCATCGTCGACCACGCCCCCTTCCGGGTGCTGGTCTGGCCGAAGACGGCACCGGGCACAACGACCATCCCGTCTCCGCCAACCCTCTCTCCGCACCACCCCTGGTACCGCGACCCCGAAGCTCGCGGAGCGGTGCAACGGGGTGCCGCCCGCGCGCCGGGACGGTCCGGTGCGCGGCCGGTGAGCCGGTGCAGTCCCGGGTCAGGCCCTGGCCGTTCCGGTTCCCGCGATCACCTCCGGGCGCAGCAGGGCGGTGAGCCTCTCGGCCGGGAGCAGGCCCCGCTCCAGGACGAGCTCGGCCACGCCCCGGCCGGTGGCGAGGGCCTCTTTGGCGATGTCGGTGGCGGCGGTGTACCCGATGTGCGGGTTCAGGGCGGTGACCAGGCCGATGGAGTTCTCGACCGTGGCGCGCAGGGTCTCGGTGTTGGCGGTGATGCCGGACACGCAGCGCTCGGCGAGGGTGAGGCAGGCCGCTCGGAGGTGGGTGATGGACTTCGACAGCGAGTGCAGGATGATCGGCTCGAAGGCGTTGAGCTGGAGCTGTCCGGCCTCGGCGGCCATGGTGATGGTGACGTCGTTGCCGATCACCTCGAAGGCGACCTGGTTGACGACCTCCGGGATCACCGGGTTGACCTTGCCGGGCATGATGCTCGAACCCGCCTGCACAGGGGGCAGGTTGATCTCGCCGAGGCCGGCGCGCGGTCCGGAGGACAGCAGGCGCAGGTCGTTGCAAGTCTTGGACAGCTTGACGGCGACGCGCTTGAGGACGCCCGACATCTGGACGAACGCGCCGCAGTCCTGGGTGGCTTCGACGAGGTCGGCTGCAGTGACCAGGGGCAGCCCGGTGATGTCGGCGAGGTGGCGGCGGGCCGACTCGGCGTATCCGGCGGGCGCGTTGAGGCCGGTGCCGATCGCGGTGGCGCCGAGGTTGATCTCGTGGATGAGCCCGAGGGCCTCAGCGAGCCGGCTGCGGTCCTCGTCGAGCATGACGGCGAATGCGGAGAACTCCTGCCCGAGCGTCATCGGCACGGCGTCCTGCAGCTGGGTGCGGCCCATTTTCAGCACGTCACGGAAGTCGGCGGCCTTGCGGGCGAACGCCTCCTGCAGGACGGCCATGGCGTCGAGCAGGCCGTGCACCGCAAAGACGGTCGCGATCCGCACGGCGGTCGGGTAGACGTCGTTGGTGGACTGGCCGAGGTTGACGTCCTCGTTGGGGTGCAGGTGCCGATATGCGCCCTTGGCGTGTCCCAGCAGTTCCAGAGCCCGGTTGGCGATGACTTCGTTGGCGTTCATGTTGGTGGAGGTGCCGGCGCCGCCCTGGATGACGTCGACGACGAACTGGTCGTGGAGCTTGCCGTCGCGGATCTCCTGGCAGGCGGCGACGATGGCGGCGGCCTTCGCGGGCTCCAGCAGGCCGAGTTCCTCGTTGGCGAGGGCGGCGGCCTTCTTGACGGCGGCGAGGGCGTCGATGAGGTGCGGATAGGCGGAGATGGGCGTGCCGGTGACGGGGAAGTTCTCGGTGGCGCGCAGGGTGTGGACGCCCCAGTAGGCGTCGGCGGGGACGTCGCGGTCCCCGAGCAGGTCGTGTTCGCTGCGGGTGGCTGCGGTCATGGGGGTCATGGGTGTGCGGACCTCTTCCTGAGGCGGTGGGGCAGGGTGGTGGAAGGGGGATGGAGTGAGGCGGTGGGGCAGGAGGTGGGCGGGTCCAGCACCGCCACCGGTCGGATGCCGCCGACGGGCTGGCCGCCGACGGGCTGGCCGCCGACGGGCGTCGGCGCGACCACGGACCGGCCGAGCAGCCGCGGCTCGACTCGCGCCCGAGCGAGGGCGGCTGCCGTCACGGGGATGCGCGCCGGGTCCGCCCCGTCGGCGATCTTCTGCGTCGGCCCGGCCGTCGGGCAGCGCGGTCTGGAACGGGTGGGCCGGGTCGAGAGGGGTCTCCAGGGGCGGACCTGCCAGCCGGCACGGGGTACGGCAACGCGGCGTGCTTGCCGGAAACAGTGCCGGGCGATCCGGGAAGGCCCGCGCCCTTGGGGCACCAGGCCTCCCGGGGGGCCGGTCCGGCGTCCGTCTCAGTCCTCGCTCGGGGCTGCGGCGCGCGCCACCCGACCGCGGACCGCGTACCAGCCGGCGACCAGCGCCGCGGCGATCAGCGGCACGCACAGCACGGTGGTGCGCGCGGCCCCGCCGTCGGCGTACATGAGGACCAGGACGGAGGCGAGGAAGGCCAACGTCACGACTTCGGTCCACGGGGAGCCGGGCAGGCGGTAGGAGGGGCGGGTCAGTTCGCCGGCACGGGTCTTCCGCCAGAAGAGGAGGTGGCAGAGCATGATCATGCCCCAGGTGGCGAGGATGCCGATGGCGGCGAGGTTGAGCACGATCTCGAACGCGTCTGCCGGGACCACGAAGTTGAGCCCGACACCGATGACGCACATGCCGCTGGTGAGCAGGATGCCGCCGTAGGGCACCTGGGTGCGGCTGAGGCGGGCGGTGAAGCGCGGGGCGGAGCCGTTGACGGCCATCGAGCGCAGGATGCGGCCGGTGGAGTAGAGGCCGGAGTTGAGCGAGGACATGGCCGCAGTGAGGACGACCAGGTTCATCACGTCGCCGGCCGCTGGGACGCTGATGTGGGAGAGCACGGTCACGAACGGGCTCTGGCCGGCGCTGTAGCTGCTCCACGGCATCAGCATCGACAGCAGGACGACCGAGCCGACGTAGAAGAGGCCCACGCGCCACATGATCGAGTTGATCGCCTTCGGCATGATCTTCTCGGGGTTCTCGGTCTCACCGGCCGTGACTCCGACCAGTTCGACGGAGGCGTAGGCGAAGACGACGCCCTGGACGATCAGCAGCATGGGCAGCAGACCGTTGGGGAAGATGCCGCCGTTGTCGGTGATCAGGGCCGGTCCGGGGACGGCGCCGTCGACGGGGTGCCGGGTCGTCAGGAGGAAGATCCCGATGCCCATGAAGACCACCAGCGCGCTGACCTTGACGATGGCGAACCAGAACTCCAGTTCGCCGAAGATCCGCACCGAGATGAGGTTCACGGTGAGGACCACGGCCAAGGCTATGAGCGCGATCACCCACTGCGGGATGTCGGAGAACAGGTGCCAGTAATGGGTGTAGGTGGCGACGGCGGTGATGTCGGCGATGCCGGTGGTCGCCCAGTTGAGGAAGTACATCCAGCCGGCGGTGTACGCGCCCTTCTCACCGAGGAACTCCCGGGCGTACGAGACGAAGGCGCCGGAGGACGGCCGGTACAGGACGAGCTCGCCGAGCGCACGCACGACGAGGAAGGCGAAGACGCCGCAGACGGCGTAGGCGACGAACAGTGAGGGCCCGGCGTCGGCGAGGCGTCCGCCCGCGCCGAGGAAGAGCCCGGTGCCGATCGCACCCCCGATGGCGATCATGTTGACGTGGCGGGGTTTGAGGGACTTGCTGTAGCCGGCGTCGCCGGCGTCGACGTGATGGGTCGTGGGGCGCTTCTCGTCTTTGAGGAACTGCTCGCTCACGCCTCGGGTATGCCTTCCGTGGGAGGGGCCGTGCGCTGGGGGCGCACGATGTCGGTGAGGGTCGTCTCCACCCGCAGGAGGTGGTGGGACATGGCCTCCACCGCGTCATGCTCGGAACCGTCGACCAGTGCTTCGAGGATGGCCCGGTGCTCGCAGTTGGACTGCTCGCGTCGGCCGCCCAGTTCGTTGAGGAAGGTCGACTGACGCGCCAGTGCGTCGCGGATCTCCTCGATGACGCGGCGGAAGACGGGGTTGCGGGAGGCCTCGGCCACCGCCAGGTGGAAGACGGTGTCCATCGCCACCCACGCGGTGGTGTCGGTCTCGTGCTCCATCCGGTCGAGCAGATGGCCCAGATGGTCCAGGTCCTCCGGGGTGCGGCGCAGTGCGGCGTACCCGGCGACCGGGATCTCGACGTGCCGGCGCACTTCCAGCAGGTCGCTCGCGGCGTAGTCGCCGAAGGTGGGGTCCTCGACCGCGTTCGCCAGGACGAACGTGCCCTTGCCGGTCTTGGAGACGGTCAGGCCCATGGCCTGGAGGGCTCGGAGCGCCTCGCGCAGCACGGGCCGGCTGACCTCCAGGGTCCGGCACAACTCGGCTTCGGAGGGGAGTTTGTCGCCTACGGAGTACTCACCGCGCTCGATGGCGCTGCGCAGGTGGCCGAAGACCGCTTCCATCGCGCTGACGCGCCGCGGGACCTGGCCACCTGTCTGGCTGTCTGACAGGTTCACGCTGTGATCCTGATGGGTGCACGCAAGGGTGTCAAGACACCTGTGTCGGGAAAGTCCGCCTCGGTGAACTTCGCACCGTGCGCACTTTCCGTCCGGCCGCCCAAGCCGCCGGATCGTGCCTGCGGCGGAACCCGCAGCAGCCGCCAGGCATGCACCGGCGGTGCATCGACACCCGTCTCCGGGCGCCACTGAACGCCCACGGCAAAGCGGCGCCGGGTGCTCTCGACCGCTTCGACGATGCCGTCAGCCGCACGGGCGGCCACCGTGAACCGGCTCCAAGGCGATCCACCGCCTGATGACGGTGCGTCGCGACCTCCCGGATCCCCGGGAGGAGGGCGCCGGATGGGGGTTCCCGGCACGGTGGTGACGGCGTGGGCACAGAAGTGGCCCCCGTACGGGTCGTGGCCGTGGTGGCCCACACTGTCGGGCGGGTGCGGGATGCGGGTTTCGCGCGCACGCACGCTCATCAGCTGCATTCCCCGGCACGCCCCGAGTACGGGTATGCCGCGGAGTGCCGCGCGTCCGGCGGGAGCAGAACGGCGCGGCCGCCCGCCGCCTGAAGACAGCCGGTGTGGGCCGCGGGCAGCACTGCGGCGGGCAGGTCCCACTCGCCCCCTGGGCGTCGGCCGGGTGGGTGGTGGGTCCGATGAGCGGTGGCTGGGGCATACCACTTCCTTCCAGGACATGAGAGGTGATCGTCGACCGCCGACTCCGCGCCCGCCCCGCCGGACGTCCCCGGCCACGGCGGGCTGCGGCGGAAGGCGAACGGGGCGCCGGCGGAGGGCACCCCGGCGGCACGGGGAGCGGCCGTCACGGCCCGGGAGCGCGGGCTTGCGTTTTTCTTGCCGCGAGCAAGAATCCTGCTGGCGTTCATCCGCAATCACAAGAAACCACATCTTCGCGACAGATAAGTGAGCCTTAACTCCGTGCACGGACTCGACCCCCGCCTGCTCGCCACCCTCGAAGCCGTCGTGCGGCACGGCTCGTTCAACGCCGCCGCACGCGAGCTCGGCTACAGCGCGCCCGCGGTCTCCCAGCAGATCGCCGAACTCGAACGCCGCGCGGGCCTCAGGGTGCTGGAGCGCCGGCCCGTGCGCGCAACTCCGGCCGGCGAGGTCCTTCTCGACGCCGAGCAGGGCGTACGCAGTGCGCTGGCGACGGCAGTGGTGGAACTCGACGCCATGCGCGCGGGTACGGCCGGACGGATCCGTCTCGCTGCCTTCGCCTCTGCCACCACCGGCATCGTTCCGCAAGCACTGGCCCAACTCCACGCGGCTTACCCCCACGTGCAGGTCAGCCTCTCCCAGCTGGAGCCCGAGGCCGGCTACAACCGGCTGAAGCGGGGCGACATGGACCTGGCCCTCAGCTACGACTACGACTTCATCCCGGTCTCGCCACCCCGGATGCTGCGCCGCACGCTGCTCGCACGGGATCCGGTGGTGGCCGTGGTCCCGGCACACCACCGTCTGGCCGACAGGGAGGTCATCGACCTGGCCAGCCTCGCGTCCGAGACCTGGATCGCGGCTCCGGAGGCCGCGCTGCGTCTGGAACTGCTCTCCCAGATGGCCAAGACGCCGGGTTTCCAGGCCCGCCTGCAGTACGAGGGCGACGATTTCAACACCGTGCTCGGCTTCGTGGCGGCAGGCCTGTGCGTGGCCGTCATGCCGCAACTCGCCCTGCCCCGAGCCGACACCCGGGTCGTGGCCCGTCCCCTGGCCGAGCCGCAGTTGACGCGCTTCATCTACGCCGTCCGCATCGACACCCGGCACACCCCGCGCGCCGTCCTGGACCTGGAGCAGATGCTCGCCGCGCAGGCGCTGGCCGCGCTCTCATGAGGCCAGCAGGGCAACCTGGGGTGGAGGCAGCGAGAACCCGCGTGAAACGCGCCAAGTTGACGGCGGCCGCACGCGCGTAGACCGGGCCGTGACGCCAGGGCTCCCGGCATGTCCGACTATCGAACACAGTGGCTGAAAGTTAAACCATTGTGTCGCGGGCCGCCTACGTTTGCGGCGGTTGACGTTCCAGCGAGAGGACACCCCTCATGACCGCCGCCGACAGCGCGCCGAGAACGGCCCGCGTCCTCACCGGCTACCGCCCCGAGGACGGCTTCATGGCCGTAGAGCTGGACCCGCCTCCGGCCGAGTACGTATGGCACGACGAGCACGCCGAGCAGCAGGAGCAGCGCTACGGGCCGGGAGTGGGATACCAGCAGTGGCTGGCCGTGGACGTGCGCGCCGGCGCCGTCTGGTTCGGCGACGTCGACTGGCGGGCCTCGCGTGAAGACCTCGGCGGCCGGCTCCCCGGCCTCCCCCGCAGGGCGCTCGGCGACGGGGCCATCCCGGCACCCGGAGTCGTGGTGCAGCTGCTCGGCCACTTGACCCATGACGAACAGCGGGGCTGCTCCTGGCACTTCTTCACCGCCGAGGAGTTGCACGCGCTCGCGCTGCGCACGCTGCCCGCCGTGCAGAGGCTCGTGGACTCCGTCCACCGGATCGGGCCCGAGGGCGCGCTGGAGTGGTCGGCCGAGGCCGCCACCGCCTGGGACGACATCGAGCTGGCCACGACTCAGACCTACGATCCCTCCGGCGAGCTCCTGTGGCCCGTGCCGCGCACGACACCGACCCCGTCCTGGCGTGTCGAGGTCGGCGCGTTCCTCGCCATGAACCCCGACCTGTGCGACCCCTCCTGGGGTCTGGCGACGGACGCGGAACTCGATGACTACGCCGACTACCGTCCCGAGAGCGGCTACGGCGGTGTACCGGGACGGATGTGCGGCGCCACCGACCAGCAGATCGAGGACGGCTTCACCTTCTACGGCCACCGTGCCGCCCTGTACGCCTACCGCGCCGAGGTGTGCGGCGACCGAACGCCGACAGACGCCCGCGCCTGGCTGGAGACGACAGAGGCCGGTCGGGGCGTCTGGGAGGCGGCCAAGCCTCTCGGAGCAACCCTCGCCGACGTTCCGGACTGCGTACTGGCGGCTCTGGCAGAAGAGTTCCAGAACGCCGCGCACGGGGAAGGTCTGGTCCTGACGGGTCTGAACGCCCATCTGCGTCGGTTGCGCACCGAGGAGCGCTCGGCCGTTGACCGACAACTCGTCTGCGAAGCCGGAGAGGTCGAACGCCTGGAGAGGATGCTCAAGGACTTCCGCGCCGCACGGAACCGCACCGTGACGCGGATCCTGGCCTGGTCCGACGGGCGTAGCGACGGGGAAATCGCCCGGCTGGCGTCCATCCCCGACGCCTACGTCAGCGACTGGCGGGCCCGCCTGACCGACGAACGGACGACGACTACGCCCGCAAGCTGAAGCACTGCACGGCGAAGACGGTGCACCCTCTTCGCAGCCGCACGCAGGCGCCCGGTCGAGCCACGGCCGATACGCGGACCGGACGCTGCCCGGCGTCCGACCGGTGGCGACGGGAGCGTGCAGCGGCGGTCACCCTCCGGGGGGTGACGATGACCCACGACCTCTCCCCCACCTTCCCACCCGGCGCCACCCCGGCTCCCAGGAACGCACTCGCCGAGGTCCGAACCATTTCCGGACCAGCCTTGCCCTGCCGAAAATCAGGCCGCGACGAGCTCCTGCTCACGGTCCGGCGTCGTGACCTTGAGCTTCTTGTTCGGCAGTGAGAGCCGGAAGACCTTGTGCCACGCGGAGTACACCTGCTTGGGCAGCGGCCCGGTGACGTACTCCAGCTCGTACTTCTCGAACAAGGCGCGCACCATCACCGCGACCTCGGCGTACCGGTTGCTCGGCAGGTCCGGGAACAGGTGGTGCTCGATCTGGTGCGACAGGTTGCCGGTCATGAAGTGCATGGCCTTGCTGCCGCTGATGTTCGCCGAGCCCATCATCTGGCGCAGGTACCACTGGCCGCGCGTCTCGCCCTTGATCGACCGGCGCTCGAAGACCTGCACGCCCTCGGGGAAGTGCCCGCACATGATCACCGAGTGGGACCAGATGTTGCGGACCAGGTTCGCGGTGAACGTGGCGGCGAGCGTGGTGAGGAACGAGGGGCCCGAAAGGAGCGGGTGGATCACGTAGTCCTTGAGCACCTGCTTGCGGATCTTGCGGCCCACGGCCCTGGCCCGCGCGCGGAACTCCGGGTTCTTGCGGCGGCGCTTGCTCAGGTTCCTGCCGAGTTCCAGGTCGTAGGCGGCGATGCCGTACTCGAAGAAGCAGGCGTTGATGAAGTTCCACAGCGGCTGGCCGAGGTGGAACGGGTGCCACTTCTGGTCCTCGTCGACGCGCATGATGCCGTAGCCGAGGTCGTTGTCCTTGCCGATCACGTTGGTGTACGTGTGGTGCAGCTCGTTGTGCGAGTGCTTCCACTGCTCGGCCGGCGAGACGTGATCCCAGTCCCAGGTGGTGGAGTGGATCTTCGGGTCCCGCATCCAGTCCCACTGGCCGTGCAGGACGTTGTGGCCGATCTCCATGTTCTCCATGATCTTCGCCACGGACAGGCCGGCGGTACCGATCAGCCACGCGGGCGGGAAGATCGAGAACAGCAGGACGCCCCTGCTGACCAGCTCAAGTGTGCGCTGCGCCGAGATGACCTTCCGGATGTAGGCGGCGTCCTTCTCGCCACGGCTGGCGATCACCTCGTCGCGGATCGCGTCCAGCTCGCGGCCGAGCTCCTCGATCTGCTCCGCGGTCAGGTGGGCGGTGGGGTCGATGGCGGTCAAGGTGCTCCTACCGTTCGATGTCGCAGGGGCCCGCCGCGGCGGACACGCAGGTCTGGATGAGGACGCCCGGCCCGGCCTCGGTGATCTCGCCGGTGCGCAGGTCGCGGACGGCGCCCGACGTGAGCGGCGTGACGCAGCCGAAGCAGATGCCCATGCGGCACCCGGACGGCATGAGCACGCCGGCCTCCTCGCCGACGTCCAGCAACGGCGTGGCGCCGTCCGCGTCGACGGTCTTGTCGGTGATGCCGAACGTGACCTCGCCACCCTCGCCGGTGACGACGACGCCGGGACGGAAGCGTTCGGTGTGCAGGCGCTCTGGAACGCCGTGCTCGGTCCAGTGGTCCTCGGCGGCGTCGAGCAGGCCCGCGGGCCCGCACGCCCAGGTCTGGCGCTCGGCCCAGTCGGGGACGAGTTCGCCCAGCCGGGCGATGTCGAGCATGCCGTCCGTGTCGGTGTGCAGCTCGGTGAGCCGCAGCTTCTTGTCCGCCACCAGGTCGTGCAGTTCGCTGCGGAAGATCACGTCGTGCGGCTGCGGTGCGGAGTGGACCATGACGACGTCGTCGAACTCGTTGTCGCGCAGCATGCCCATCACCGGCGTGATACCGCTGCCGGCCGTCAGGTAGAGCACCTTGGCGGGCTTGGCCTCCGGCAGCACGAAGTCACCGGTCGCCTGGTCGAGCTGGATCAGCGTGCCCGGCTGCGCCCTGCGGACCAGGTGGTTGCTGACCTTGCCGTCCGGGATCGCCTTCACCGTGATCGTGATCCGGCCGTCCCGGCGGTTCGTCGGCGAGGTGACCGAGTAGGCACGCCACAGGCGCACCCCGTCGACGTCGACCCCGATCCGCACGTACTGACCGGCTGTGTGGCCGCGCCAGCCCCGTCCCGGCCTGATCACGATGGTCGCGGCGTCACCCGTCTCGGGGTGCACGGCCTCGATGCGCCCCCGCAGGTCGCCGCCCGCACGCAGCGGGCTGACCAGGTCGAGGTAGTCCGACGGCAGCAGCGGCGTCGTGACCATCTCCAGCAGTTTCCACGCCCTACTGCGGAGGGCTGAACTCGTCATGACCCCAGCTTGATGTGCCTCAGGGGGTAAAGTCCTGTCCGCAGGACGTGAATCTGATCGGTTGAATTGTTCGCAAGGAACAAAAACGTGAGTCATGCAGTCCGGAGGGCCAGCGAACTGGTCCTGGATGAGACGACGGTCACCGCGCTTCGGGCCGCGCTGAGGACCACCGCCGACGAGGTCGTCCAGGCGATCATCGACGAGGTCCCGCCCTACGCCAACGCCCTTTCGGGCCGCATGGGCGCCACCATCCGCCGAGCCGTCCGCACCGCCCTGGGCCTCTACCTCGACCTCGCGAGCGGGAACGCCACGGGCGGCGACGCCGGCGCCGCGGCCTACGAGCTGGGCCGCGGCGAGGTCCGCGACGGCCGTTCGATGGACGCCCTGCTCAGCGCCTACCGGGTCGGCGCCCGCGTGGCCTGGCGAGGCCTGGCCGCAGGTGCCGTACCCGCAGGTCTGCCCGCCGCCCAGGTCGCCAAGTTCGCCGAGCTGACCTTCGCCTACATCGACGAGCTCTCCGCCGCGAGCGCCGCGGGCCACGCCGACGAACTGGCCGCGCGGGGCCGGGCCCACGAGCGCCACCTCGAACAACTGGCCCGCGACCTCCTCTCCGGCGCGAGCCCGGACGCGCTCCTTGCCGCTGCCGGGCGGGCCGGGTGGCAGCCGCCGGTTTCGCTGACCGCAGTCCTGCTGCCCGCCGCCCAGGCCCGGCCGGCCTACCGCGCGCTCGACCCGGGCACCCTCGTCCTCGACGATCTGCCGGACGCCTCCGGCGTGCTGCTCGTCCCCGATGCCGACCGAGCACATCTCCTGAGGCAGCTGCCCGACCGCACCGCCGTGGTCGGCCCGGCCCGGCCGTGGACGTGTGCGTCCGCCTCGTACGCACGAGCCGTACGCGCGCGCTCCCTCTCCTGCGACATCCGCGACACCGAGGACCACCTGCCCGAGCTGGTACTGAGCGCCGACGCGGACGCGTACGCCGACCTGCGTGCGCGAGCCCTCGCGCCGCTTGGGATCCTGCCGGCCGCGACGGCGCGGCGGCTGGAGGAGACGCTGCGGGCGTGGCTGCTGCACCAGGGCAGGCGGGACGAGGTGGCGGCGGCGTTGTTCGTCCATCCCCAGACCGTCCGGTACCGGATGTCGCAGCTGCGGGAGCTGTTTCCGGATCTCGGGTCGCCGCACCGGGTTCTCGAACTGACGCTGGCGGTCGGTCTCCGGGCGGACTGACCTGTTCGACGTGTTCTTCGACCGGCCACGACCGCATCCTCGGACGGTCCAGGAACCGTGCCTCGCCCCCTGCGCGATCAGCCGGCTCGTGCGGCCCGGGGAGGAGCCCTATGAGCCGGCCAAGACAGAGAGTTGCGGAGCACCACGCTTCCACCCGGCCTAGGTGTATTGCCCAGTGAGGTTGGGGACGCGGCTGGCGGGTGGTTTGCCTGCGAGCGCGGTGTGTCCGCGGTGGTGATTGTAGGTGTGC
>NZ_JBITFF010000047.1:0-16667 GCF_044455885.1 Streptomyces sp. NPDC051109 | reverse complement strand
AGGCCCTGGTCAACCTGGCGATGACCGACCTCATGACCCGCCGCATCACCGGCGAGAACACCATCTCCTGGCGCGACCCAAAAATGCCTATAAACTATCCCATCCCAGGATGAAACAGCGGGATAAAACGACCTCTAAGGAGCCGCGGGGCCCTCGGGTTCGCGGTGCAACCCCTTCGGGATTCCACGAACCCGTCGGTTTCAGGTCGTCGGCGACAGCATGATCGACGCTGCCATCTGCGACGGGGACATCGTCACCGTCCGGCGCCAGGACTCCGCCGACCACGGCGATATCGTGGCTTCTCTGGGGGAGAAGTGTGGCGCAGCACGTTCCCAAAGGGATCGGTGCAGCTCAGCCGCTTTGCGGACGACGGTAGTGGGCGCAACAGGTGTAGTGCTATCGCTAGATCGAGCGAATCACTAGCGGCGGCCGTGAGAGATGGAACGCCGTACCCGCAATGCTGGGAGCGGCAATTGGCAGCCGGTGTGGTGCGACGAGACGGGGCGGGTCCAGCGCCCCGGGGCCGTTGCGGTACGCGGGAAGCCCCACCTCGAACGGCCAGCCGTCGCGCAATCTGACAACAGGCCGCCGCCGCGGTTCATTTCCGCCCCCGCGCTCCGCGCCACCCGCCGCCCCACGGCCGTCGACGGCCCAGGTTGCCCGACCCTGCGTGCCGTGACACCTTGGCAGTAGAGCTCGCCGCTCACCATGACGAGTCTTCGAGTGCACCGCCGTCCACTAATGGAGTACGGCGATGGTCAAGGAGCCAGAGAACGACCGTCCGGCACGTGTGACAAGGGCTGCCGAAGGACGGCAAGATGCCATAGTCGAAAGACGTCGCCCCCGACCGAAGGACCCGCCCGTACGGGGCCTTCCCTTGAGGGGGTTCCTTGGAGAAAGCGACCGGAACGGATACCGGCGCCTTTATTTCACGAGGAACCTAGATTATTATGCCGAGTTCGCAGTAAAGGATGTACTGGACGCGGCGCGGATCCCGCAGAACCGACTCCCGTTCCTGGGTGAAGAGGCCACGGAGATCACCCTAAAGGAAGGTGCAAAGCTCGAATACACCCGTAGCAGAGCGGTCAGAATTCCAGACGAGTTCGACCTGGATTTCCGGCGCATTCGACGCACACGGAATGCGCCGCGCAGGTCCGATCCTCGTGGCACCCCCCAGGCCGACGAAGGCACGAAGTTCGAATCTACGTGTGACGTCCAAACATGTGCGGCCACGGGGTGCGGCACCTGCGAGGGCGGCACCTGTGAAGGCACCTGCGACGGCGGCACCTGTGAAGGCACCTGTGAGGATTACACCTGTGAGGCGACAGCCTGCCATTACGACACGTGTTTGACCTGTGGGGAAGCCACCTGCGACACACTCTCTTGCTGGCCGGCCTGCATCAGCGAAACGTGCCCGGGTGGTCAGGTGACATGTCCGGACACCGGCGATTGCACACCGTCAAAGGGATATACGGATAACGATCCCTGCCACGGCCCGAGTGACATCGATACCGCGTGTGAGACGTGTGGGTATTTGTGCGAAGAAGAGAACGGATGATCGCGACTCGTCGGAGGATCCATGGTGACACCTGGTCGTGAGTCCTTAGGGTCGAACAATTCGCGCCGGCCGCAGGAGTGCGTGAAGAAGAATTCCGGGTCGTCGGATCTGCCCTGGGAGAGCGTTCTCCACGGCACCCGACAGGCCACGGCATTGTCGGTGGCGCTTGACGTCGCCCGGAGGTGCGTGGACCGTCGGCGCCTCTCCGAGGCCCTCGCCCTCGCCGCCAGACACGGCGAGCTCCCCAAGGCGACCCGTTGGCTTCCGCACGGTCTCGCGACGGGCGACGCGGGCATCGCGCTCCTCTGCGCATACTGCGATCAATGCCACCCCGAGCAGGGGTGGGACGCCATCGGCCACAGCTTCCTCTCCGCCGGATCCGAGCTGTCCGGGGAGAGCCTTTCCACCGGCCTCTTCAGCGGGCTCAGCGGGGTGCTGTTCGCCGTTGCCGCGCTCAGTCGTGGTGGTGCACGGTATCGCCGCGCGCTCGGCGTCCTCGACGACGCACTGGCACCCGAGGCACGGAAGGCAGCCGATCGGCTCGCCGCCGATCGCCCCGGCCGACCGGTGGACGACTTCGATCTGGTCTCCGGCGCAAGCGGCCTGGCCGCCGGTCTGCTGGATCGCGATCCGCACCGGTTGCTCGATCCGCTGCTCACCGCGCTGGTGGGCCTGGCCACACCGAACGGCAGGACGCCACGCTGGGCCACCGCGCCGGAACTGCTGGGCGACCCGTCGACGCGTACCGCCTATCCGTACGGGAACCTCAATTGTGGACTGGCACACGGCATTCCCGGCCCCTTGGCGGTCCTCGCCCTGGCTTTGAAGGCCGGCCATCACGTGCCCGGCCAAGCCGAGGCGGTCCGCTACCTCGCGGACTGGCTCACGACGCACCGCGCCGACGACGAGTGGGGCGTGAACTGGCCGTCGGCCTTCCCCCTGCCTCCACCGGACGGCACGCCGGCGGCTCCGGTTCCTGCCGCGGCTCGCAGCTCGTGGTGCTACGGCAGCCCCGGAGTGGCCCGCGCCCTGTGGCACGCCGGAGAGGCGCTGGACGACGCGCGACTGCGCACCCTGGCCGTCGAGGCCATGACGGATGTGCTGGAACGGCCGGTCACCTCCCGACACCTGAACTCTGCACCGTTCTGCCATGGTGTGTCCGGGCTGCTCCAAGTGGTGCTGAGGTTTGCACACGACACTCGACTACCGCTGTTCACCTCCGGGGCGACCCGCCTCGTCGACCAGGTGCTAGGCGCCTTCAAGCCCGGCCGGCCCGTCGGGTTCACCACGTTGGGACCCGGCGGCGAGCAATTGGACCGGCCCGACCTGCTCGACGGCGCCACCGGAGTGGCGATGGTCCTGCTGGCCGCCTCGACCGACACCGAGCCCACGTGGGACCGGGTCTTCCTCCTGTCATGACCGCGCACGGCCGAGAACGGCGCGCCGAACCGCTCTACCGCCCCCTGGACTGGGTGATGGTGCGGGCCCCCCTGCTGCCCTCCGAGGCGCTCGCCGACGCCGGTAAGGCGGCCCATGACGCAAGCACGCTGACCCCCACGGCCCCGCTGGTCCACCTCGCCGTCGAGGTGGGTAGCCCCGACCTGGCGGCCGCCCTCACCCGGACTGCGCCCGACGACCCGGCGGCGCGCCGCGTCCGTGGCAAGCTGGCCCGCTACCTGATCCGGATGTGCACCCGCCCCACGCCCTACGGGATGTTCGCCGGAGTCGGCTTGGCCCATTGGGCCGACCACACCGATCTCTCGCTGGACGCGAGCCCGCCGCGTACCCGAACCCGGCTCGACATGGCATGGCTGCTCGGGCTCGTCCACCGGCTGGAAGAGGACCCGGACATCCGCGCCGGACTGCGGTTGGCAACCCACCCGTCCGTCTGTCTCCGCGGCGGGCGGGCCTTGCTCCCCGACGGCCGGAGCGGCAGCACGGAGGCCGTCTCCGTCCGGCTCACCTCCGCGGTTCGCCAGGTTCTGGAGACCGCACGTCGACCGACACCACCCGACGTCCTGGCCGCGAGCCTCGCCCGGCTGCCGGGTGCCACACCTGAACGGTCGGGCGCACTGGTCGACCGGTTGCAGTCCCTGGGATTCCTGCAGTCCGACCTTCAGCCGCCCCTGACCGGTGGCGACCCCACGAGGCACGTGGTGAGTCGGTTGGCCGCAGTGCCCGGCGCGTCCGACGTCGCCTCGCGCCTGGACGAACTCTCCCGCGAGCTCACCACATGGGACGGCCTCCCCGTCATCGAACGGATCAACACGCGTCAGGACCTGGTCGCGCGTGCCCGGGCACTTCACCCCGCTGCCGCAGGCAGCAGCGTCCTGCAGACGGACCTGGCGCTCACGCTGGACGGCCGTGGACTGCACCGGTACGTGGCGGACGAGGCCGCTCACGCCGCCGAGCTGCTGCTCCGGCTCAGTCCCTTCCCCGCCGGCTCCCCGCGCCTGGAGAGCTACCGGCGCTCGTTCCTGGGGAAGTACGGGCCGGAACGTCGAGTTCCACTGCTTGAGTTGATCGATCCGGAGATCGGACTGGGTCTGCCTTCCGCTTCGGGGCCGAACCGATCGCCGACACCACACGACCAGCGGCGCAGCCGTCTGCTCCTGGACCTCGCGCTCGCGGCCAACCGGGAGCACCGCCATACCGTCGAACTCACCGAGCAGCAGGTTGAGGAGCTCACCGTCGCTCCCCTCGATCCGGCCGCATGTCCGCCCTCCTTGGACATCGCCCTCTTCGTTGCGGCCGGCTCGGCCGCGGCCGTTGACGCCGGCGACTTCCGCCTGGTCGTCGGGCCGAACCTCGGGGCACCGGCCGCCGGTCGCCACCTCGGTCGCTTCGCCGACCTGTTGGGACCTCCCGCCCGCGCCGCCCTGGACGAGATCGCCCGGCTGGAGCAGGTGGCACGTCCGGACACCCTGCTGGCCGAACTCGTGTACGTGCCCGGCCGGGAGCGTACGGCCAACGTCGCCGTGCGGCCCTCGGTCCGGACCCACGAGATTGTGGCAAACGGAGTACCCGGCGTACCGGCGCGGCAGGTCGCACCACTCGACGAGCTGGTGGTCGGGCTCCGCTCCGGGCGACTGAGCGTCGAGTGGCCCGCCCGGGACCTGCGCGTGGTCGGGGTGCAAGGACACATGCTGAACCCGATGAACGCGCCGCCGCCCGTGCGCTTCCTGCTGGACGCAGCCATGGACGGACACTGTCAGTTCACCCCCTTCACGTGGGGATCCGCGAACGCCCTGGCGTTTCTGCCCCGGGTCCAGCACGGCCGGATCGTGCTGGCTCTCGCACAGTGGCGGCTGGACGGCGACCACCTCCCGACCCACGTGTCCGGCGAGGCGTTCACCACCGCTCTGACCGCGTGGCGAGAGCGGTGGGACGTGCCCCGGCGGGTGTACCTGAGTTCGGGCGACAACCGGCTCTTGCTCGACCTTCTCGATCCCGACCAGACGGAGATCCTGCGGCAAGAGCTGAAGAACCTTCAGAAGGGGCAGTCCGGACAGCTCCAAGAGGCGCTCCCTGGCCCCGATGACGCGTGGCTGCCGGACGGCGGCCGTGGGCACGTCTGCGAGATCGTCGTCCCCCTGGTCCGTACCGCGACGAATCCGGAGACGGGGAACGCCGGGGTGAACGAGCCGCCGACTACCGCAGGAACGGGCCTGCGGGAGGGCGTCGCGCCCACGACGCGACGTCCGACACCAACGGCAGCCGTCATCGCGACAACTGCGGCGCACACCGTCACCCGACTCAAACCGCCCGGTAGCGACTGGCTCTACCTGAAGCTCTACAGCAGCCCCTGGCAGCAGGACGAGATCATTGCCGGGCCGCTGCGGACCTTCGGAGAGTTCGTCACCGCCGCAGGGCTGGCCGACACCTGGTTCTTCATCCGCTACGTCGACCCTGAGCACCACCTGCGGATCCGCTTCCACGGCGATCGCTCCGCCCTCATCGGTACGCTGATGGACCAAACCTGCAGTTGGGCGGACGAACTTCTGGCGGCCAGGCTCATCACGAGCTTCGCCTTCGACACCTACGAGCGGGAGATCGAACGCTACGGCGGCGGGGAAGGCATGAGGGTGTCGGAGGAGATCTTCGGCGCCGACAGTTCCTCCGTCGCCCAACTGATCCATGCGAGCGAGGGCCATGAACTTGCGCTGGACCGAACGGACATGGCGGTCTGCAGCGTCGACGACCTGCTCGACTCACTGGGCCTGACGCCGGACGAACGCCTGGCCTTCTACCGCAGCACGTGCCAGGTCTCCCGGCAAGGCGGTCAACAGTACCGGCAACGCGGCCACCAGCTACGGGAATCACTCGGCCGGCCGGACCGTCCCGAGGCCGCGGCTCTGCACGTGATCCTGAAGGAGCGCCGAGCAGCCCTGGCACCGTCCACCGCCCTGCTCGCCACCCTGGGACGGGAGGGCGGACTCGAGCGGAGCCACACCGAGCTGTGCACTTCCTATGTCCACATGCACCTCAACCGGATCCTGCCGCTCGACGGCACCGGCGAGCGACAGGTCCTCGAACTGCTACGCCGCACCATGGAGGGGCTGACCCGTGCTCCGGTCGTCGGCCCCGCCGAGGGCCGCAGGCGGCTCGCAGGGTAGTGGGAGCAGGCGGATGGCCAGTCGGACAGTCACTGAGTCCCTGCGTCACACGGCGGGCTGCACCGGACGCGCACGACAGGCACACCCCGCTGCGGCGCGCGGGACTGGACAGTCACCCCGCCACGTTGCCGGGCTGCCCGCGCTGGATGATGGCTTTGGTCAGTTCGCGGTTGGCTTCCCGCGCCGCGCTCAGGTCCGCCTGGCTCTCTTCTAGGGCCGCAGTCAGTTCGACGTTGCGCTGTTTCAGGCCGGTGATCCGGCGCTGGAGCGCCTCGATGTCGGTGGGAATCTCCAGCCCTGACTCGCGCCATGCCTGCTCGCCCAGCTCGCCGGAGAGCCGCCTTTCCAGGAGCTGGATCCGCGCCGCAAGCCGGGTGTTGCGGGCCTGGGCGTGCGCGAGGTCCGCCTGAAGCGACGCGCGGCTGACTGTCACAAAGCTGGCCGGTCCTTGCTGTGCCGGCTCGGTCTCGGCGGCGTGGACGAGGGCAAGGAGGTCTGGGTGCCGGTAGAGGAAGGTCCGGTCCACCCCGGCATGGCGGGCGATGGCGGATACGCTGATCCGGCCCGTGCCCTGGGCCGCGGCGTTGATCGCCTTGACCACACGCTCCCGGCGCCGTGCGGAGTCGGCCTTGCGGCCGTCGCTCGCGGCGTTCACATGCTCCTCCGCGGCCGTACATCGGGCAGAGGCTGACCGATCCGGCGCATGCCCGGCATGCCCAGCATCACGCCGCGCCCGCGGCGCACGGTCGAGACGGCCTGCTCGATCTGGGCCCGCTCCTCCGCGCCGAGGTCATCCAGCCCCCCTCGGATCCGGCTGATCAGCCGCCGGACGCGCCGGATCTCCTCCTCCGAAGGCATCGCTTCGCTGCGCGCCCAGTCGTCGGCCTCGAAGGCCGACATCAGCTTCTCGCGGCTGCGCAAAAGGTCAGCGAGGTACGCCTCCAGGTCTGGGAGGTAGGAGATGTCGGTGGTGTAGTGCTCGCAGCCCAGGCAGCGGAACCTCAGCGGGCAGCTCTGGCCTCCCGCGGCCACGTTCGTCGGCTCCCTGCAGACTCCGTAGGCAGTGGCCACCTCCCCGATCTCCCGGCGGACGTGCTCGGAGTCCAGCAGCCCCTGGGCCTTGCGCCACACGCGGTTGCCATGCCGGTCGAACTGGAGGGCCGTCACCCGGTCGATGGCCTCGCGCCGGCGGTCCTGCCCGATGCGGTAGTACGCCTGGGTGGTCATCAAGTGCCGGTGATCCATGAGTTCCTTGAGGACTTCGGGCGGTACACCTTGGTCCGCGTGCCGCTGCGCGAAGCTGTGCCGGTAGGCGTAGGGGAAGATGCGGCTCTTGTCGAAGGGCAGCATCTTCGTGACCGGCCTGCCGTCCTCCTGGACCTGGATGGGGACGAGGAAGTCGGGCAGGGCCTTAACCCATGAGCGGTGCTGATCCCAGATGCCGGAGATCGGCTTGGTACCCGCCGGGTTCGAAACCGAGGAGGGCAGGAGCCTCAGCACGGCCGCGGGGGTGTCCGGGAAGCGCCGACGCACGCGCTCCTGCTGGGCGGCGATCACCGCCCCGGTGGCCTTGCCGATCGGCAGCCGGCGGCCCAGCCTGTATGCCTTGTGGTTGTCGTAGAGCAGGACGAGGCTGCCGTCCGGGTCGCGCTCCAGACAGTCCAGGGGCAACCGGCAGACCTCGTCGGGACGCCGGCCGGTGTCAATGAGGATCTCCGTGCAGACGCGCACCTCCACACCGCTCATCTCTTCGAGCAGGTCCAGGTTGTCGCAGAGTTCCCGCATCACCTCGTCGGGGAGGTCCTTGCCGGCCTCGCTGTCCTCGGGCTCGTCGGGGATATCCTCGGCGCCCATCACGAAGTCCGCACGAAGCCCTTCGAGGACCTGGCCCCTGGCCGTGAGCCCCAGGGTCCGCCACCGGTTCAACACCGCGCGGACCGACCGCGCAGTGCGAATCCACTGGTAGACGCTGAGCTCCCCGGCCTCCGCCCTGAACGCCAGGCCGGTGCAGAACGACGTGATGTCGCCGCGGTCCAGGAGCACCACCACGTGGCCGCCGTCCTCGCGCTGGAACCGCAGACTCTGCGAAAGCTCCGCTATCGCATTGATCTTCGCCTGCAGGGCCCGGGCGACCGACTTTCCCCGGCGACGAGGGAGCTCATCGACCGCCCAGAGCTTCGTCGCCTCCCGCAGGGCACTCTGGTGGATCCTGGTGAAGTTCGCCGTACCGCCGAACCCGAACACGGCCAGGTCCCACACATCCTTGCGAGCCTCCACCTCAGGACTCGCCCCGAGCCGGCCCAGCATCTTGCGCATCGTCAGGACCAGCGTCGCCGTCTGACCGCGCAGTCCCGAAGCCAGCGGGTCACCGAGCCCGTCGAGATCCTCACACCGCAGAGCCCGCAGCCTCTCGCACAACGTGCGCAGCCAGAACCCGTACGTCTTGATCCCGTTCGCCGTGCGCTCCTGCACGCAGTACAGCAGCTCGGCGACGAGCCGCCTCGGCAGTCCCCGCATACTGACCTCGTTGCCCATGGAGACCGGCGCGGTGGTCAGTCGCCACCTCTCCTCGTCGAAGGACCTGCCGGCCCTCGCTTTGCTCAGCCGCTGGCGGTGCGCGTCGCAGTACGGGCTGGTCGCACTGACACGGTACCGGTTGCAGGCCGCGACCTCGCAGCCGCCGAATCCAGCCAACGGGATCGGGAGCGGGTGGACGAGGAACTCCTCCACCGAGACCTTCAGGCGTTGAACCCGCTGGTAGTGATGGTTCTGGCACAACCCTGCAGTCGGGCTTCGCCACGGCCGCCCGCACGCCGGGAACCGGCACAGCGACTGCGTCACGTGCTGGGCGTTGTAGCGCGTCGCTGCCCCGAGAAACTCCGCCAAGAACAGCCCCGACTTGTTCCACCGCAACCGGCAGCCCGAGTACAGCGGCCCGGTGCGCTCGAAGCCCTTGTCGCAGCCGACGACGTCGCACTCCCCGATCCCAAGCACGGGATGGGCCCGCGGGTAGAAGAAGACGCCCAAGTCCCAGTCCCAGCCGACGAGACTCAGGAACGTCGGGTCCAGAGCCCCGACCAGCTCGGCTGTTCGCGCGTCCGGCGGGGCCGCCGGCAACGGCAGGGCGACGGCCGCCCTCACAGCTCACCGCGCCCGTGCAGCTCCCGCGGGGAGGGAACCCGTTCGACGGCCTCGCGCAGCCGGTCCTGGTCCGGGATCACGTAGGGCCGCGCCGACTCCGGGTTCTTCTGCCCGAGCAGGGCCTGCACCTCGTCGAGCCGACCGCCGGCATCCGACACGTTGCTCCCGAACGCGCGGCGGGCCATGTGCGGCACCACGGCCCGCGGCAGTTCCGCCCGCCGTGTCAGTCGCTCGAACAGCTCGTAGATCGCCTCCGGCCTCATCGGCGCACCGATCACGCCGCGGAAGAGGTTCACCAGCAGGAAGTCGCTGCCGCCGGCGCCCAGGAACTCGAAGCGCTCGTCGAAGTACTGGTCGAATGCCTGCACCACCAGGAAGTCCACCGGCTGGATCCACGCGGCGCGCGACTTGGACCAGGCGCCGTTGGCGTTGTCACGGCGCCGCACGTGCAGGTGAGGCCCCTTGTAGTCGCACCCCAGCGCGCGCGAGTCCGGCAGCATGTGGCAGTCGGACCGGCGCAGACCAGCGGCCTGCCCTCGCCGAAGCCCCGCCCGGGCCAGCAGCACGACGACGAGCCGGTCCCGCGCGCAGCGGCACTTCAGGAACATGCTGACGATCTCGTCGTCGGAAGCGCGGTCCAAGACCGACTGCGGCTCCTGGACGCGGTGGCGGGCACGGAGCCGGTATGAGAGCCCGGAGTCCTCTCCCTGAGCCTCCACCGGCAGGTCTCGGCTGTCGGCCAGTTCGTAGATCTGCCCGAGCACGTGGCGCGGCGCCTCGCCTACCGACACCGCGTACGACAGCAGGCCGCGGGTAGCCGACAGCACGACGTTGATCCTGCGCTCCTGCCGTACCGGTTTGCCGCCCGGCCCGCTGAGGAGAGCGCCGCGACGGTCCTGCCGTGCGGGCACGTGCTTCAGCCAGACCATGAACAGGCCCAGGTCGCGGGCCGCTGTGCGCCAGTCGCGTGCCGTCGCACAGCACCAACGCAGGTAGAGCGCCGCTCCGCCAGCGTTCGTCCTGGTGGTGAGCTCGGCGCGGCTCTTGCCGAAGCGCTGGTGCCGCGCCCACTGGTCAGCGACAGGGACGACTTGGAGCTCGTCGTCGACGACGGTCCAGTAGCGCGTGCCCGAGGGCAAGGTCACGGGAAATGCCCGCATATCTCTCTCCGGTGCTCAGACGGTCATGCAACAACCCGCCACAGAGCCACACCCCCCGAGTACGAGCGCCTCAACGCCAACGAGGACGACTCGCACCACGTCACGCCACACCTTCCGGAACCCCATAGATCGTCGCGGCCATGCTGGACGGCGAGGCTACGGTCAAGCGCCTGCGCCGCGAGAATGGCCAGGTCTGGCTCATGCCTCACAACGCGGGGTACGAGCCGATCCCCGGCGACGACGCCGCTATTCTCGGCAAGGTGGTCGCCGTCCTGCGCGCGCTCTGACCCAGAGCGCCCCGCGCCGTCGGCGGGCCAGGCCGACACCGTGGACGGCCCGCTGTGGTCGGTGCCTGTCGCCGGTGACTGGGCCGAGCAGTACCGCAGCACCCACGGCCCGGAAACCCTCCTCGCCGGCACCACGTTCTTCGGCAACACCCAGCCCCGCGGGCTCGTAAGCGACCACAACCGGATGACCGAGATCATCCGGCACAGCATCGAAGACGAAGACGCCAGGAACGCAAAGCGGCAATCCGCACGGAAACACGAGCCCCACGACGCGGCCGCAACCCTCGCCTGGTGGCCGGCCGTGGCGCTGACCGAGAGCCCCGGAAGCCTCTTTCCCGTCTCAGCACTGCGCACGACCCTGATCGAGGCTGTGCTCGGCGGCCTCGCCGACGACGTCGAAAGGGCCCGCAAGTGGGGAAAGGAGGAGCCGTCTCTCGGGGACGTAAGGACCGACGTGGTGAAACTGCTCGACTGGTACATCGAGCGAACGCCGGACCACACAGCTGGTCTCTTCGGTGAGATCCTGCTGATTGCCCGTACCCGCCTCGATCTTCCGGCCCAAAAGGTCGCCGGTCTGCTCCGTCGTTCCCTGCACCTCGACAGTGCGATGAGCGGCGAGACCATCGACGCCCTCCTGGAGATGGCTCTGCCACCTTC
Source organism: Streptomyces sp. NPDC051109 (assembly GCF_044455885.1). Lineage (NCBI taxonomy): Bacteria > Bacillati > Actinomycetota > Actinomycetes > Kitasatosporales > Streptomycetaceae > Streptomyces > Streptomyces sp. NPDC051109. The sequence continues at coordinate 5,248 of NZ_JBITFF010000047.1, read as the reverse complement.
CGCGAAGAGCCCCCGGGGTTGCTGAGTGCCGCCAGTACAAGCAGCTGGCGCCTGGGGCATCCGGATAGTGCGCGGGACGGACTCGCCGCGCCGGCGCGTCGTCTACGTATCGTTTTCTCTCGCCCGCTGATCGCCCGACACGCAAGGCCGTGCTAGACGGCACGGTCCTGCCTGAGGGGAGAGGAGGGACTCCGCCGTGGTCGCGGGCATCTCATACAGGGCGCGTTAGTCCACAGGTGGATACGCCAAGAGCCGGCCCCGTTGTGGGGTGCCGGCTCTGTCGGCATTCTCACGCGCCATACGTGATCATGCGGGTCCGCTTGCAACTGGTTGGAGCCAGGGTGTTCGCGGGATTTCGCCGAGGAACTCGACGCGCTCCCGATACTGACACCGGGTGCCCCGCCCTGCAAATGATCATGGGACGAATCTGAGCCAACCCGCTCACCGCCCGCGCCTGCCGGATAGCCCCGAGAAAGTATCTGGACGTCTGCCCAGTTGAGGGATGAGCCCACTAATCGCACCGCAGTGCGACCCACCAATTCTCGCCTGGGACAGCACGGTAGCCAACTCGCTCCGGCGTGCACCGGAGCACGTACAGGGTGGCACGATTCTCTCGATCGCGGGCGGCGCCATCCACCCGTGACCGTTTCACCGTGTTGGAGCCAGCGGGATTTCCCGCGTCGCACCGGTGTCCGGTTCCCTCGGGGCCGGACACTCCAAGATCCAAAGGAACGAACCGTGGTGACCCCCACGCCCTTACGAGCCGATGCCCGCTCTCACCCCTCAACCGCCGAGCCCACCAGCAGCGGCCGCGGCGACGCCGGAATCGTCATCGTCTTCATCGCCTCCGCCGCCGCTCTTGCGGCCAAAGGCATGCCAGTCACCGAGGTCCTGGCCCTCCTCGCCGGCGCAGGAGTCGCCGCCGTCACCACCGTGCGCCTGAAGTCCGGCAAACTCCTCGGCCGCAGAGGACAAGCCATCCGCGCCGCGCTGACCACCTCTCCGCAGGAATAGCCGCCGCCGATGAGCCGCCCAGAAAACAAGATCCCCGACGCCAGCATGCCGGTCGGACGTCTCGCGCAGAGCCTGCGCACCGCCCGCGCCAACGCAGGCCTCACCTACGCCCAACTCGCCCGCCGCGCCGGATACAGCCGCGCCACCCTCCAGCGCGCGGCCTCCGGCACGCGCGTCCCACCCCCGGAAGTGGTCCGCGCCTACGCCGTCGCCTGCGACGTCAACCCGGGACTGGTCATGGGCCTGTGGCACCAGGCGCAGATGGAGAAGGTGCGCCGCACGAGCGGCGCCCACTCCTCCGACGCACCGCGTCTGAACATGGCCCGGGACGAGGCAGACCTCGGCGCAGTCCTCGCAGGCCTCCACGAACGCGCCGGAGCGCCCTCACTGAGGGTGATGCAGCGCCGCACCGAACTTGCCCCGGGCACCGAGCGCCTCTCACGCTCCACGCTCCACCGGATCATCCGCCGCCGACTCATTCCCCAGACCCGCGAGCGGATGGAGGCCTACCTCGTCGCCTGCGACCTCGCCTCGCACAAACGCCCGGCGTGGATCGAGGCATGGAAGAGGGTGCGCGCCACCACAGAGAACGAACGCGATCGCCGCAGACGCTCCGAGCAGGAACGCGCACAGGAAGTCGATGCCCTTATGGCAGGGCCGCGCAGCGAGGAGAAGGCGCGGCGCCTGATGAGGAAGGCCGGACTCGCGCCGACCGAGAAGTTCCCCGGCCCTCGCCAGCCCTGGGGAGCACGCTGTGTGAAATGCAGCAAGTGGGGCCGGTTCCGCTTCGCGCAGGTCGTCTTCGGCGAAGCGGGGTGCGTTGTATGCCGAGCCGCCCACCTCGGCAGTCCCGAGCCGCCTGAGGCCGTCCAGCACCAGCCGATCCTTGCGGGGGGAGCGGGGCACTCGACTGACAACCGAGATCGCCGCAGGGTGGTCACTCGCCGCGAAGATCCTAGCCGGGAGGACCCTCGCGGCGGAGCGCGCGCGGCGCAGACGTCGCAGGCCTGAGCGAGACGCAGGATCTCGCGGTGGCAATCGAACTAACCGACGAACTCATTCAGCTTCGCCGTACTGCAGACGCAGCCCGGGCACATGCGACGGCCGGACCCCACAGCGCCGAAGGATGGCGGCCGTGGCTTGAGACGGCGGCCGCCGTAAACGATGCGGTCACCGAGCACGCGAAAGCGACCGGGCAGAACCGCTACGAAGTCGAGAAGGCGCTGGTGACGGCGGCCAAGAACGCGGATGCTCCGCACGAGGGCGGCCCGATGGCTTCGTAGTGGAGAACGAAGCTGGATCGCTCAGCAGGATCACGGGCAGGGCCAGGTGCCCAGGGCACGCGCCACCCTTCGAATACGGCCTCGGCCCGCACGTTGTGGGGCGATCTGGTGTGACCGGCTGGACATGCTGGTGGAGACCGGAGAATTTGATCCGGGTCGGCTGGAGAGCCTCGCTCAAACTGTGGCGGCTCCACGGTGCAGGAGGCACGCGGGTGTACATGGCCACGGTCATCGACCCGCCACGCCGGTTTCACTTCGCTACCCGGCCGAGGCTGTCCGGCTCACGTCGCCCAGCCCGGGGCGCAGTTTCCGTATCCGTTCAGTTCCAGCTGCAAGAGATCGAACGCGAGCCGGGGCGCTGCGGGCGCGGGCGGCGGCCCGGCGCTGCAACGCCGTGAACAACAGCTGGCCCTCCTCGGTGTTCCAGACGACCAGCTCGCCATCCAGGACCAGGCCGTGCGGCAGCTGCTTGGCGGCCGCCATCAGGTCCGGCCACCGGTCCTGGACCAACGCCCAGCGACGGGTCTGCACCACCACCGTGCCGCCCGGGGCGGCCGTGCGGCCGGTGCCGCGCCGGGCGACGGGCCGAACGGCTCCCGATACCCACCGTCTACCCGTCGCCGGCGACCGGCTGCGGTTGTCGGCCGTGTTTCGCCCCGGCCGCCGTCCCCGCCCGAGGACGTGATCGCCAGCCGGCGCTCGGTGCCCGAAGAAATTTTCGCGGTCCGGGGCAACCTTTCCGGGGGCGGTGACAACTGGGTGGTGTCCGGACAGGCGGTCTGGTCAGAGGCAACGGCTGAAAGAGAGCATCGACATGTTCCCTCGCCCATCCACGTCGTCGGAGGCGTCGCCCGGCGGCCGCGCCCGCCGTGGTCGCGCGTCGTCCCGCTCGGCCGCTTCGGGGCGGCGGCCGACGCATCGTGGTCGTCGGTTGTACCAGCGTCGGAGTTTCTGGGCGGCCGTCAGCCTGGCGGTCGTGGGCGGCTCCGTGGTCGTGGTCAACTCGGCCTCGGCGGGAACCGTGGACACGAGCGCCTGGTACATGCTCGTCAACCGCGACACCGGCAAGGCACTGGACGACCTCGGCTACGCCACGAACGACGGTGCTCCGCTGGTGCAGTGGAGCCGCACCGGCGCCGCGAACCAGCAGTGGAAGTTCATCGACGCAGGTGACGGGAACTACCGGCTGCAGAACCGGCACTCCGGCAAGGTGCTGGACGACTACAACTGGTCGAAGACCGAGGGCTCCGAGCTGGTGCAGTGGAGCGACCTGAACGGCGCCAACCAGCAGTTCCACCTGAAGAAGTCGTCGGACGGCTACCTGCGTCTGATCAACCGCCACAGCGGCAAGGCCGTCGAGGTCCCTGGCGGCTCCAAGACCGACGGGAGCCGCATCGCCCAGTACCACGACTGGAACGGCCCCCAGCAGCAGTGGCAGCTCGTACCGGCCGGTAGCGCCGGCGGCACCGGGAACGCGGGGAACTCCGGCAGCAGCGCCACGCCCGGCGGCAGCGGGCCGGCGAGCCAGACTCCGAGCGGTACCCGCCCGACGTCGGCGCCGTCGGCCACGCCGACCCCCGCCGGCGGCAGCTCGGCGAAGCGGCTCATGGGGAGCAGCACGGTGCTCCTCGGCGGCATGATGGAGGACGCTACGGCGAACGCCGCGCCGTTCGACGTGCGGTACGCCTACATCCACAGCCAGCCCGCGCCCTCGTCCGACGCCTACACGGCCTCGCGCTGCAAGTCCGAGTGGTCGGGCTGGTGGGGCTGCTGGACCGGCAACACCACGGCGCCCGGCACCCAGGTGACCGTGTACAAGGACCGCGCGTCCAAGGCGACGTACCAGGGCAAGCCGCGCCCGCAGAAGACCCTCTTCACCTGGTACTCGCTGCGTGACCTCGGAGACGCGGCGGGCCAGGGCGACGGTCCGGGCGAGGTCGTCGCCATCAACCGGGCCGACCTGCTCACCAAGTACCTGAACGACTACCGCTTCTTCCTGCAGAAGATCGGCACCTCGCCGGACATGATCGACATCGAGCCCGACTTCTGGGGCTTCGCCCGGTCGCTCGGCAACCTCCACCAGGTGCCCGCGCAGGTCAAGGCGGCGAACCCGACGGACTGCGGATCGCAGGAGAACAGCGCCTCCGGCCTGGCCCAGTGCCTGATCTCGATGGCGCACAAGTACGCGCCGAACGCCGGGGTGGGACTGCACCTGACCTGCTTCGACTGGCAGCAGAACACCGCGAAGTGCACCAAGGACTACGCGGACCTCGGGGCATCGAACGCCGACTTCCTGGTCTCCGACGTGACCGACCGCGACGCGGGCTGGTACGCGCTGCCCGCCCACGGCAGCCGTGACACCTTCTGGAACGACCAGAAGGGCTTCGCTGCCCTCGCGTTCTACAAGACGATGTCCGAGTCGGTGGGCAAGCCGGTGGTCCTGTGGCAGATCCCCCTGGGCAACATGGCGGGGAACAACACCCCCGGCCACTTCAAGGACGACAAGGTCGACTGGTTCTTCTCGCACATGGACCAGGTGGCGAACGCACACGTCGGCGCCCTCCTGTTCGGCGCCGGCTGGTCGGAACAGACCACGCCCGAGACCGACGGCAGGAACCTGATCAACAAGACGATCGCCAACCACAACTCGGGCGGCACGCCGCTCAAGTAGCCACACCCAGCCGGTCGACGCCGGCAATCTCGGCTCACGGCGCAAAAACGGGCATCGGGCGGGAGGCAGCCGAACTGAAACCAGGAGATGGCGAAGGCCCGGACCGCTGAGCGGTCCGGGCCTTCGTTCTGGATCAAAGACCTCGGCAGAACCATCACTTGATCGCGACCAAATGCGGCTGGAGTACTAGTGATCTGAGTCAGAGATTCGTCGGCAGTAGGCGGCGACCTTGTCGAGGATCTCGTCGGCCGTCTTTGTCCAGACGAAGGGTCTGGGGTGT
>NZ_JBITFF010000046.1:0-16895 GCF_044455885.1 Streptomyces sp. NPDC051109 | reverse complement strand
TGGGGTTGGGGGGTTGATGGTCAGACCGGTGGCTGTGAGACAGCCGTCGATGAGGTCGGGTCGGAGTTGGATTCTGCGTAACTCGCGACGGAGTGTGCGGTCGAGGTCGTCGGGGGTGTCGAAGGCGGTGTTGGCCGTAGCTCTGCGCACGAGCGACCAGACGGCTTCGACCGGGTTCAGGTCTGGCGCGTATGCCGGGAGGCGGATGGTGGTGAGCCAGTCGTGCTCGGCCTCATACCGCTTCAGCCCGGCGGCCAGGTGGGTGTTGAGATTGTCCCAAATCACCACGATGGGTCCGCCGAGCTGGATATGGGCCCCTCACCAGCAGGTCGCGGTAGTCCTGCCAGGAGAAGCTCTTGCGGGCGTCCTTGAGCAGGAGATGGTTGCGGGGCCGGTGGATGAGACGGCTCTTCTCGCCGGGTTTGTAGCAGCACAGCGCGGCGACCGAGGTCCGGCGGCGGGAGCGACCGCGGACGCGGATGACGGGGGTGTGTCCGCGCCGGCCCCAGGTGCGGGCGCGGGGCGGCGTCATGGAGAATCCGGCCTCGTCCTCGAAGACGAGCCGAAGTCTTCGGGGGCATGAAGCGAGGGTCTCGTTGATCCGTTTGTGACGACAGATCTCGAAACCCTCGCGACAGCACTCTACGGACGCTGGCGGTCATGCAGGCCGTCCTCGGATTCGTCTCCGAGGCCAGGTGGCTGCGGTTCGCCCGCGCCCATCTGGCCGCCGAGTTCCCCTACCTGCCTGGCCAGTCCGGCTACAACAAGCGCCTGCGGGCTGCGAACCCGCTGATCAGCCGGTTCATCCGCACCCTGGCCCGGGACACCGACCCTGTGGCACGACGACGTGTGGATCGTGGACTCCACCCCCGTGGAATGCGCACGCTCACGGCCCACCGTCAAACGATCCGACCTGGCCGGCTGGGCCGGCTACGGCTACTGCGCCTCGCACTCACGGTTCTTCTGGGGGCTCCGCCTGCACCTGCTCTGCACTCCCGGCGGACTCCCGGTCGCCTGGGCCCTGACCAGCCCCAAGACCAACGAACGCGAAGTCCTCGCCGACATGCTCACCGGCAACGCGGACCTCTTGGCCACCCAACGGGGACCTGTGGCTGCGGGACCGGGGCGCTGGCACCTGGACCATGCCCGAGTTCAACCCGAAGGAGTTCCCGGCCCGCTGTGGCGAGGTTCTGACGTGGAACCAGCTTGCCCGCGAGTTCGGCCCGCTGACCGCACTGGCCGACGACCGCCGCATCGGCGGCGGCCGGCGCTGACCGCGCAGCCTTCTGGGACGACCGCGCCCCTGAAGCGCCCGTTACGGGTAGCTGGGAGCTCCAGCTCACCGCCGAGCTCGACGATGGCGGCGAGCAAGGAGCGGTTCGACGCCGAGTCCTGGGGGCGCCGCCACCACTGACCGGCGTCAGGTGTCGGCGGCCGCCTGGACGGCGGGCGGCCGCCGCCACCGCACCTGAGGCAAACGCCGCGACTTCTGCCGGTCGGCACTGGCAAGGGCAGGCCAGCGCACCCTCTAGGTCCCGAGCCCGGCCGTGCGCGCCCGAAGCCCGGACAGGGACGGTGGGTGATGCTGCATCTTGCTCCGCTGCACCGGTGCCGAATCATTGTTGCGGACCAGCGCAAAGTGGTAGGGCCCGGGAGCCGAAGGGGGGGAAGGGGGCGCCCGGGCCGGTGTCGCGGTACCGCGGGGGAGCGGTGTGCATTCCGTCGCGACAACCGGAGAAACGATTCACCGGCGAGAAGGTAACGCCGTAGCCAGCCAGCCAGCCGGCCCGCTGCCGTCTGGCGGAGCCGCGCCGCCCAACAGGCATCAGGCCCCCTGGGCAGGCCCCCTGTGCCATCGGCGCAGGGGGCCTGCCGTCGTGCGGGCAGGGCTACTGTCGGCGGAGCGGGCATTCAGCCTCGGGGCTTCTTGGCTGGCTCAACTCGCCACTTGCGGTGCGCTGCCAGCAGGCTCTCGCGCTGGTCGGGCTTGGCATCGCGCAGCGCCATGCGCAGGGTGATCAGGTCGCGGACGTCGCGAAGCAGACCTGCCGGCTTCGACTGGGCCTTGCGCCGCCACAGCGCAAGAACCCCCCAACAGCACAACGGGGCCGCTGGCCGCCGCCAGTTCGATGGTCATCTCCGGTTCCTCCATAACGATCTGCCGATGCAGACGAGACCGGCCGGCCGTTCACCTCCCGGGCGAAATAGGCTGCTGCCCGGCGCAGAATCTCGCGCTCCAGCTGCCACTCCTGCTCGGCCTTGTGCAGCCTGGCGTTCTCCGCTCGCAGTCGGGCCAGCTCGTCCGTCGTGCTCACGCTGTCATCGCGGCCCTCGGGCGCGGCCTGGGCCTCGTCCTTGCGCACCCACGTCCGCAGCGACTCCGCGGTAACACCGAGATCCGTGGCCACCGACGCGTACGTCCGCTTCCCGGCCGCAGCACGATAGAGCGCGACAGCGTCCTTCCTGAACTCCTCCGGATACGGAGACCTGCGTCCCACTTGGACATCCCTCCCTGGACCATCAAGATCCATTGTCAGGTCCACTCCAAAGGATCAGCCCCACCGACGCGACTCACCCCCCGTGTTCGACAGGCCCGGCCTGCACGGTTCACCGAAAAGGGTCGTGTCGGTTGCAGAGCTGGCGCCTGACGCGGAGACTGCCGCCTCACGATGCACCCACACTGCGCCCCCGATGTCAGTGCCGGATCATAGTCTCGGGTGCATGAGCGAACGACCAGTGATGGACCCGCGCGACGTGCATTCCTTGCTGTCGAATCCCAGTCTGCTCCTCACGACGGAACCGGACCGTGTCATCGAGCTGTTGGCCCACGCAGACGACTCTCGGAGCCGGGCCGTAGCAGCGGCGTACCGGGCTTCGGCGGAAGTGCGCCGGACGCTGGCACCGGTTCAGCGACGCCAGGTGCTGATGCTGGAGGCTGCACGGTTGGGTGACACGGAGCTGGCTGCCTGGTTCGGCAGCGCGGATGTGCCGGGGCAGCCCGGTCCGCAGTGGGGTCCGCAGTGGGCGAGCGGCTCTGCTTGCGACCCTCGCTTCCTGCGCACGTTCACGGGCCACGGTGCTCCTGTGACGGCCGTGTCGACGACGGTTGTCGACGGCCGGCCGGTCGTCGTAGCGGGAAGCAGGAACGGGGCAGTGCGCGTATGGGACTTGACGACCGGGAGCCTGCGGCATGAGCTGATGACGGGCCGTACCGACCCGGTGTCGTCCATGCCGGCCGAGCTGCGGGCCGTGGCCACGGCTCTGGTGGACGACCGTGCCGTGGCGTTCACACTGCACGCCGATGGGCCGGTGGGGGTGTGGGATCTGGAGACGGGCCGTTCGGCGGGCGAACTCGTCGACATGGTGGACTGCGCGACCCCGGCTGGCCGCCGCGTGGCTTTGACCATGGGGAAGGACCAGACGCTGCAGGTGTGGGACCTGCTCACCGGGGCCCGGATCAGTGCGTTTCCCTGGGTCAGGGACATGGGCGTGCTGGACGGGCGCCTCATCGCCGTCACCGCCGCTGTGGACCAGCCGGTCCAGGTGTGGGATCTGATGGCCGACCGTCAAGTCGCCGAATGTCTTCCAGTCGTGGATGCCTTCCTCGTCGAAGGGCGGCGTCCTTTCGCTGTCGTCGGGGAGGAAGGCGAGGTGGCGCGCACGTGGGACCTCGTCACCGGTCACATGGTCCAAGGCGCCGAGCTGGCAGAGTTGGAGTTCTCCGAGGCGGAGGGCTTGTCCGGCGTGTCAGCTGTGACGGCGGTCAACGGCCGAGTGGTCGCCGTTACGCTCGACTACCAGGCCGAACCGGAACTTGTCGGGAACTGGACTGCCGACTACCGCGACAAGGGGGCGTCCATCCGAAGACGCGGGACCGCGGTCCTGGGCGCGAGCCGGGTCGTGCTCTGTGCGGGAGCCGATCAGACACTGCATGTCTGGGACCTGACGACGAGTCGTCAACGCATCGATGGCGTCCGGGCCATGGGGAGTGTCCCTACCGGGGACGGACTACTGGCCCTGTCCCCCGACCCGGGCGAGCGAACGGACCTATGGGACCTGGTCGCGGGCCGCAGAGGCGGTCGGATCAGTGCCGGGAACGCGGTAGGAGCCGGCCCTCGGGCCACTTCCCGGTCCCTGGTACTGCAGGGGCGAATGGTCACGCTCGCCGCCGAAAAGGACGGCGCGGTCACGGTGCTGGACGCGGTCGAAGGGTGGCCCTCGGGCCGGCCGCTCACCGGCCACACGGATCGGGTGTGCGCCGTGGACACTGTGACCTCCGGACAAGGGACGCTGGCGTTGACCGTCGGCCTCGACCAGACCGTGCGGGTCTGGGATCTGGAGACCCGGGAGCAGCAGGGCGAGCCCCTAACCGGGCACACCGGCCAGGTGTGGGACCTCGACACCACCGTCGTGGAGGGACGTCCGGTGGCCCTGACCGCTGGCGATGACCGCACGGTGCGCATGTGGGATCTGACCCGGGCCCACGATAGCGGCCGACACCGATGCGGACATGTCGGCGCCGTGGTCGCCCTCGCCACGACGATTCTCGACGGTCGACCTGTGGTCATCAGCGCAGGCTCCGACAAGACCATACAGACGTGGGATGCGATCACCGGTCGGCAGGTCACCGGTGCCCTGCACAACGAGGCAGCCGTCATGTCGACAGCGATGGTGGACGGGTGCCCGGTCGTCGTGACCGCCGGCCCCGACGCGACCTTGCACGTTCTCGATCCCGTCACCGGCCGAGAAGTTCGCCCAGCAACGCCCAGCCACCACGGCAGAGTCCTCGCCATGGCCACGGCAACCCTGGACGGAGCGCCCATAGCGGTCACCGCGGGCAGTGACCGGACCGTGGGGGTGTGGGATCTCCACACCGGCAAGGCATTGTGGGCACCCCTCACCGGTCACTCCAGCCGTGTCACAGCCGTTGCCACCACCGTTCTGGACGGACGGCCCGTCGCGGTGACGGGCGGCTGGGACAAGTCGGTGCGGCTGTGGGACCTCACCACCGGCCGCCAGGTCGACGAGCCATTGACCGGCCACACCGACTGGGTGATCTCTGTGGCCACCGCGACGCTGCCCAGCGGTCCTGCCGCGATGACAAAGGGGCGGGACGGAACGGTCTGCCTGTGGGACCTCGGCTCCATGACTCAGGTCGGCAGCCACGAACTCACCGAACCAGGTGCGGGCGGGGCGATGGCCGTCACCAGGACCGATGACGGGCAACTCGTGGCGGCCGTCAGCCATGACGACACCGTGCGGTTCCTCGACCTGGCCACAGGGCGCAGGCCCACCACCGACTATCTGCTCCCTCTGCCCGTGCACGCGCTCACAGCCGCACCGCATGGTGGTCTCGTGGTCGCGTTCGGCCCCGAGGTGGCAGTGCTGCGGCTCCAGGCGTCCGGCGCTGTGGAAGTCGCGCAGGCTGTTGCTGCCGCGAGCGGAGCCATCCGCCCATGAGATCCGGATTGTCTCACTCGACGTGCCCTGCGGGGCTTCGTCCTGCTAGCTGTCGTGTTGTCCGGAAAGTTCGCGACGGGGCTGCCGGGTTACGCGTCCGGAGCGCTCAGCGGCGCGGACGTGATGTGTGCCATGGGGGCACAGCGGACCTGGTAGCGGCCGTTGGGGACGTGCTCGGCCGCGGCAAGCTGCACGGTCAGCGGCCCGGCCCATTCGTAGCCCTGGCGCTCACCGTGGCGCTCCAGCCGGTCGGTCAGCTCCTGCCCCACGACCGTGAGGTGCGGGCCGATCTCGGCGTACACGGGCGGAGGCAGCTCGACGGTGTACACGTTCGGCACCACGGTGCGGTGGGAGCTGCACACGACGGCCTCCTCGTCGCACGTTCGGAGCAGCGCCTCGACCACCTCCGCCTCCGCATCACTGCCGAACAGCTTCTCCACCAGTGCTTGCTCGGCCCGCTCGATCGCCCGTTCCCAGCCCTTCAGTGTGTCCATGAACCGCACCTGCCCGGGTTCCGCGACGTCACGCGCCCGCGAGGGCGGCGGACACCCGGCAACGCACGGGAGGGTCGGCGAGAACGTGGCCCTCGCCGACCCCGGACACCCGTGGAGGCGTCCGGTTCACCTCGGTGTGAGGAAGCCGCGACGTCCTGGATGTGACCCGGCTCCGCGCCGGGCTGGTCGCGGCGAACAGCCGGGCACAGCCATCGACCGCGGAGGCGTCTTCCGCCACCCGCTGCGCTCAACTGGGTTCCTCACGGCCCGACATGATCCCGGACGGCATGCCTACGTCGCTTGAACGGTGATGCCCTCACCCGGTGGCGTCCTCCTGCGCTCTCTGCCCGCAGCCAGCAGGAGGCCCGTGCGCTCCGGTCATAGTCCACCCTTCCCGCCGTAGTATGGAGAGCAGGGTCCCCTCTGCGGGCACGTGCTCGGTGGCTCGCAGGTGACGGGGTGCTCCCTGTCGGGCAGAGGTCATAATCTCGCCATGAACATGCGCGCCGTGCGGGTGCTGTTGGCGGTCCTGCTCGTCGGGACCGGCCTGAGCGGATGCTCCCTCCTCCCCCCGTTCGAGACCTGCGAGGGAACCGGGCCGGCCGTGGCCGAGCTCGACGAGCTGCCCGCGCTGGCGCTGCGTCCCGAGGGAGCCGTGTCCGTCGGCGGTCCGTGGGCCGGGTCCTCCTGTGTCGACGACACCGCGGGCGCCTGGCTCTCCGCGCAGCGGCTGTACGCGTACGGCGGGACCAGGGAAGAAGTGCTGGAGTACTACGGCCGGGAGGCGCAAGCGGCGGGATGGCGTCCGGTGCAGGAGCTGAACGTGGGGCCCGACGGCCGGATGGCTGTCTTCTGCTTCGAATCCGCCGACCGGCCGAGCATCACCCTCGCCTTCGACTCGCCCGAGATGCTTCGCGAGATATACGGGGTGGCGCCGGACCCGAGGGCCCTGCTCGGCGTGGACGTCCGGACCTGGTTCTCGTGGTCCGCCGAGGCCGCCCCGACGGTTCGCGCATGAGCTGTTACTAGAAGCCCCGCGGGCCCGTGCGGGCTCCGGCGTCGCGAGCGGCTCTTCTGGGTGCAGTACCGATCAACGAAAGACGAGGTCATGACCCACCACTGCTGCGAGGCGATGAACAGCCGCGCGAACGCGCGCTGCGACCAGCACGACGACCCCTTCGCCTGCCCGGACGCGCTGATCAGCTTCAGTGCCAAGTTCAGGGAGTATGGGCTGGTCATCCATGACGGGGGCACCTCGAGCATCACGATTGACTTCTGTCCCTGGTGCGGGCGGCGTCTCCCCGAGTCACAGCGGGACCGGTGGTTCGACGAGTTGGAACGCCGGGGGATCGATCCGTGGGAGGACGAGGTGCCTGCCGAGTTTCGGGACGACCGCTGGCTCGCCGCACTTCCTGAGAACTGACGGGCCGTCATTGCGCGACCGGCAGGTGTCGACGGAGTACACCGCCATGCTCACCACCCGCCGCGGACGCCCTGGCATGGGCCGCGTGGCGAGGCGCCGTACGGTCCGGTGACCGCAGCGTCGAACGTCGACGACCCCTCTCTGAGTCGCCCTCGGTACTCCGACCGTCCACCCCTGAGCAGGTGACGGCCCAGGTCGGAGAGGTAGTGACATTCCCGGCAGACGCAGACCACGGCGTGAGTGAATGGGGCATGCTCTTCGACTTCACGCACGACTACGACGGTGAACGGCTCAGCGGTGTTTACGGCGGTGATCTGTCCGGGGCCACGGCCGTAGTGCTCCATGGCGCAGGCACCAGCAGTACGGAGCGACTGCTCCCGCTGCTGCGGGAGTTCGTGGCCCGCGGCTGCCGCGGGCTCGGCTTCGACTTTTCCGGGCACGGCGAAAGTACCGGGAAGCTCGGTGAGCTGAGCCTGCGGCGACGGTTCGAGCAGGCCGTCGCGGTGATCGACGCGTACGCGGGGGCCGACGGGCCGCTGGTCCTGGTGGGGTTCAGCATGAGCGGGCAGACGGTGACCGATCTCGTCCGGCACTATGGGGATCGAGTGGCGGCGGTGGGGCTGTGCGCGCCCGCCGTGTACACCACCAAGGCATGGGACGTGCCCTTCGGGGACGGAAACGGCCAGTTCAGCGTCATTATCCGGCGGCTGGAGAGTTGGCGTGAGGCGCCCGCGCTCCAAGTGCTTCGGGCGTACGAGGGCCGGGCTGTGCTCGCCGTGCCGGGCACGGACCCGGTGATCCCGTCGGCGGTGACCGAGGCCGTACAGGATGCGCTGGTCACGCGCGCCCAGTACACGCGGTTCGACCTTCCGGACGCACAGCACCAGCTGGCAATGTGGTTCCGCGATCACGGTGACGACCGCCGGGAGTTCGTGGAGGCGGTGCTGACCGGTCTCGACGACCGTGGCTGGACGGCCACACGTGCGTGGGTGGCCAAGCAGGTCGGACACGGTCGGTCGGTCGCCGGCGCACGCCTCCTGTCCGGTGGCTGGAGCTCACAGATGCGCCGAGTCACGCTCGACGACGGCACGGACCTGGTCCAACGGACTTTCGTGAAGCCGTTCTTCCGCCACCATGGGCCCGGGCTGTTGGCCCGCGAGGCGTCCGTCCTGACCATGCTCGCCGGGCAGGATGGCATCCCCGCTCCCGGGTTCGTCGCTGTCGATGCCACGGGCGAGCACTGCGACCACCCGACCCTCTTGATGTCCGCTCTGCCGGGTCGCGTCCGCGTGGACGAGGAGGACCTCGACCGGCGCATGGACCTGCTCGCGGCCCAGCTCGTCCGCGTCCACAACGTCGTACCGGCCGAAACACCGCGCACGTACCAGGCGTGGACGTCCCCGGAGCACGTCCGCAATCCGGACGGCTCCCTGTGGGAGCGGGCCGTGGACGTGATCCGCCGCGACGCGCCGCCGTACGAAGGCTGCTTTCTGCACCGCGACTTCCACCCCGGGAACGTGCTCTTCACGGGAACCGGGTTGGGGCTGCAGATCACCGGCGTCGTGGACTGGGTCGAGACCTCGTGGGGACCTGCCGACCTGGACGTGGCACACTGCTCGACCGCACTTGCGCTGCTGCACGGGCCGGCGTACGGAATGGAATTCCGCGCGCGGTACGAGGCGTACGGGGGCCGCGACCTCGCCGACGACCCCGACCACCTGTACTGGCGGCTGCTCGACGCCCTGCACTACTGCCCCGACGCGGCGAAGCTGGCCGGGCCGTGGCGCGACCTGGGGCGGGACGATCTGACCTCCGAGGTGCTGGGAGAACGGCTGGAGGCGTACGTGGACGGGCTGCTGCAGCGATACGGCTGACCGGCCCCGGAACCCGGGGCGTGGCGCGTGAGCAGTGGTGCGGGCTTGCGGCAGTGCTGGGGGGCATACGAGCAGCACCCTTCGAGAGGAGCTTGTTCATGTTCGGTATAGCGGCAGCGGTACTCTTCTTCATCGCGTTCCTGATCAACGCAGCGAGTATCGGCACCAACGATGTGTTCTCGTCGACGAACGTCACGCTGCTCGGCCTGCTGGCCCTGGCCTGCACGTGGCGGGTATCGGGGCGGGCCGCATCTCCAGACGTCGCTGAACCCCTCTGCCAGGCGGTGAGGGTGATGGCCCGTCACCGCCCGGCGCGGGCCAGCACGGGCCGTACGACGGCCGCGAGGCGGAAGCCGCCGGAACACTCATCGAGGTGGGTGGTTTGTCGGGCAAGAAGAAGCCAGACGAAGCCACGAGGACGACAGCGCAGCTCGGCCGGTGGTGCATGAATCCGGCAGGTTGAAGCATGTGCGTGAGATGGAATGCGTCATGTACGAGGAACGGTCCGGGCGGGCACAGGTCGTGGAGTGCGGCCTGGAGGACGAGGCCTGCCAGCTGGTGTTGAAGCGGCTGCGGGGGCTGGGCGAGGGCGAGTTCGGCTGGGTGCGCCTGGTCGATCCGGCCGAGGCCGAACTGGTCAAGCTGGGAGAAGAGCTGGGACTGCATCCCCTGGCGGTCGAGGACGCCGTCCAGGCACAGCAGCGCCCCAAGCGTGAGCGCTTCGGTGACGTGCTGGCCGTCGCGGTGAAGACGCTCTGGTACGTCGATGCGGATACGGCCGTGGAGACCGGGGAACTGATGGTATTCGTCGGCCCGAGGTACGTGCTCACCGTGCGGCACGGCCCGGTCGATCCGGCCGCTGAAGCCGCCCGTCGCCTCGAAGCCGACCCCGACATGCTGCGCTTCGGCCCGCTGTCCGTTCTGCATGCCGTACTGGACGTGGTCGTGGACGCCTACAGCGACTCCGCGGACAAGGTGCGATCCGCGCTCACGCAGCTGGAGGACTGCGTCTTCTCCACCTCGCGCGTGGACCACACCGAGGCGATCTACTCCCTCAAGCGCGAGGTGCGGGAGTTTCGTGACGCGGTACAGCCGCTCGTACCCGTCCTGCAAGGACTCCTGATCGGCCCGGCTCAGGACGGGCGGGGCTACCCGCCGCGGGTGCTGCCCTATTTCCGTGACGTCGAGGACCATCTGAACCGTACCGACACCGAGGTTCGATCCCTGGACGAGCTGCTGAACTCGGTCCTGGACGCGCAGCAGGCGCGGGTGGGGACCTGGCAGAACGACGACATGCGCCGCATCTCGGCCTGGGCGGCGATCTTCGCGATCCCCACCATGGTCGCTGGCGTCTACGGGATGAACTTCGAGCACATGCCCGAGCTCGGCTGGAGTTACGGCTATCCGCTCGCCCTCGGACTCATGGCTCTGGCATCCGGGCTCCTCTACCGATCCTTCCGCCGCAACGGCTGGCTCTAGCCAAGCGCTCCACGAGGGCGGCACGTGCCGCAGGCCGGCCACGGTGCCGACCAACGCTTCCCGCCCCGCCCATCGGCCTCGATCCTGTGTGCCTCGTCGGCGCGCGGCGCCTGAACCGACTCTGCGCGGACGCCAGGCAGCTGCCGACGCCCTCCCTCAGCTGCTGCATCGCTGTATCTCACGAGCATCGGGGCCATCCTCGGATACGGCGCGGCATGAGGGGCACGGGGCGGGGCATGAGCGGCAAATGGCAGAGCTGTCGCACGTTCATGAAGGAGCCCTGCGCCGCCGGCACCTCAGGGTGCAGGCCCTCGCGGACCGCACCGGTATCGGCCCGCCAGGCATCAGGGTCTTCGTACGGCACGGCACCACCGGGCCCATGCATCCCATGGAGCAGGATCTCGGCGGACTCGCCCACGCCTTCGATCTCCCCCCGCCCGAGGTCCTTACCGGCGCCGCCCTCCCCGGCGTGGCCGGCGCGTGATGCCGGACCCGGCGGCACCGACGGCCGCCTTCCTCGCGCTGGCCCTGCCCGGAGCACTCCTCGCCGCCGTTCTCGCCCTTGGCCGGTACGAGGAACTCCTCCTCGCCCCGCGGACCGCTCCACTGCACCGGCGCCTCGATGGCTGCACGATGGCGGCCATCAGCGCCGCGGGGGCGGCGCCGCGCCGTCAGCTGTCGCTCTTCATGCCGGTGCAGCGTCGTCATTTCTGCCGGGCATCGAAGACCGGACCATCTGAGCTGCGGATGGCCACTGGCCTGACCCGTTGGTCAACAGCGCCTTACGGTGTGGAGCCCTTATGCCTCCGTGTCGGAAGCGTCTAGGAGGCGATGAGTGGAGGCGAGGACGTCGCGGGCGCGGGTGGTGTGGGGGTGATCATCTCCGAGGAGGCGGATACGTGCCGCGAGAACTTGCTCGGCTAGGGGGAGAGCATCGTGGTGCCGGCCGAGTTTGTTGTAGGTGACGGCGAGATTGGCGCGGGCCCGGTGTGTGTCGGGGTGGTCGCTGCCCAAGAGGCGGATGCGCCCTGTCAGGACCTGTTCCTCCAGCAGGGCGGCGGCATGGTGGTGGCCGAGATGGTGGTGGGCGCCGGCGAGGTTGGCGCGTGCGAGGTAGGTGTCGGGATGGTCCTCGCCATGGATCTCGGTGTACGCGGCCAGCACCTGCTCGCACAGGGAGAGGGCCTCGTCGTGGCGGCCGAGTTCTCTGTAGGTGGCAGCAAGGTTGCTGCGAGCAAGGTGCGTATCGGGGTCTTGCTCAGGGGGGTCGCGAAGCAGGCGTGCGGCGAGGACTTGTTCGCACAGCGGGAGGGCGTCCGTGTGCCGGCCGAGCTGGTTGTAGGTGACCGCGAGGTTGGCCCAGGCCCAATGGGTGTCCGAGTGCTCGTCACCGACGGTGCGGATGCGCGCTGCCAGGACCTGCTCTTCCAAACGAAGGGCGGTCTCGTAGTCGCCGAGGTGGCTGTAAGTAACAGCGAGATAGGCGCGCGATGTATGGGTGTCTGGGTCATCGCCGCCGTACATGCGAATGCGATCGGCGAGGACCTGCTCCTGCAACAGCTGCGCCTCGCTGTACTGGCCGAGCAGGTTGTACGTCGAAGCGAGAGAGGTGCGTGCGTTCAGCGTATCGGCGTGTTCGGGCCCGCGCTTCTCCTCAGTGACGGTGAGGAGAAGCTTCCAATAGGAGAGGGCGGACTGGAACAGGCCGCTGGAGACCATGGTTCTGCCGGCATGGAAGAGCACCTCGTGGGTCTCGCTCTCCCACAGGTACCGTCCGGGGTGCCGGGTGAGCGTGACGGTGTTGGCAAGCAGGACGGCGGAGAATTCGCGGTCAGGGCTCGGGCCGTCGGGCCAAATTTCGAACAGAGCGTCAGCGGCGGTCCGCGCGAGGAGAGACTGCAACGCGTGGGGAGTTGCCTCTTGGACCGCGCGGGCAGTCAGCGCATGGATCCGGACCTCCTGACCAGTGCTCTGCAAGTCGTGGGTAATGAGCGCGTACCGGTGCAGGGCGAGGAGACTCTCCCGGACTTGCGATTCGGACACTGGAACCGGTATTCGATGCTCGTCGGTGTCGAGTCCTGCGAGATAGCTCAGTACTGCGCTGCTGCCCCAGAGTGCGGCCGGTTGCCCGGCGGGGTCCAGGAGCGCGGTGAGCTGCAGCACGGGGAGGGCGAGTCCGCGCGGGGAGGCAGCCTCGGCCCCGGCACGGGAGAGCAGCAATGCGGCGGTGACCTGGCGGCCGTAGTTCTCGGCATCTGCCCATTCGGGCAGCACCTCGTCCAGACTCCGCTCCCGGTCGCGGAGCAGCTTGAGGTAGTCGGCGCAGGTCATCTGCTGATTGATCAGATAGGCGACCGCGTGCCCGAGCGCGAGCGGCAGAAAGCCCAGCTCATGGGCGAGCTGCTCTTGGGCGCCGTCGAGGAGGTGGGGCAGGGAATCGGCGGTCAGCCGGTCATTGAGGTAGGCCACCGCCTCCTCAGAGGTGTACACGTCGACGTCGATTTTCCGGCGGCCCTGGGCCGTCAATCGGCCGTCCTGAAGGCGGCTGGTGACCAGGACCCACCCCTGCCCGGAGTGAACCCCGGGCCACCACGGTGCGAGCCCGGCCGGGTCGGTGACGTCGTCCAGGACGACCAGCCATCTGCGCCTGGTCACAGCCAGCCACCCCAGAAAGGCCCGTGCATCGGCCTCAACGTCCTGGCCCAAGGCACCGGGGGCCTGGACGAGCCGCGCTGTGTGGGCAAAAAGGGCTACGACCTGCTGTATCTCCGTCGCGCTTGCCCACAGCACGAGATCGGTGCCCGCGCGTATGGCGTCGTGGGCGTAGGAGGCGGCGAACTGCGACTTGCCCACACCGCCGCCCCCGGACAGCACCTGCGCAAGCACCACATCTTCCCCCGTGCTCCGCGCCTCATCAATGATCGCGCGTAGCACAGGGCGGGGCTGGAAGGAGGAGGCGAGCAGCGGCAGTGCCCCAACGCAGAGCGGCCATGTGACCGGCGCTGCCACGGCAGGAAGATGAAAGTTGGCGACGACGCTGCCTGCCCCCAGGGCGCTCCCGGCGATGTCGCGCCCAGCAGCCGTCCCGTAGGTCGCTGCGCTCACCGACCCCAGCGACGACAGTTGCTCAGGGGGCAGCCGTTTGACGTCGGGCTCGCTGACGGGTCCGGCACCTGAAACCGTGTTGCCCTCTTCGGCGGGGACGTCCTTGCGCCTGCTCCACGGCCAAAGCGGTGTCATTGGACCTGGCTGCCATCGCCGAGAGCGCTGCCGCTGATGTCGCCCCCTGCCGCGATCCCGCCCGGATCGGCCACGATGCTTCCCCTGTCCGCCGGCGGACCTGTTGGTCCCGCTGTGCCTGATGTCGCTGGAGGCCGCGCGGCCACGCGGGAATCCGCGCCCAGGGCGCTGCCGGTGATATACCCGCCAGCAGCTACGCCTCCCTGCCCGGCCCGCACCCCCGGCGTAACCGAGGGAGCGCTGTCCCGCACCAGGGCGAGGACCGCGACCACCAGCCCCGCACCCGAGAGAACAGCACCCACGACGCTTGCGACCTTGTCCCCGGCATCAAGATCGGCCACGGCTACGACCCCAAGCAACCCCACCGCGACGACAGCGGCAACCACCACCGCCCCCCGCACAACCCACCGCGCCCCCGCTGAAAGCCCTGCCATCGCAGCCCCCTAATCTCCCCGCCGCCAAGAGCACGACGGCCGCTCCCTGTCCCCGTGCTCGCAGGCTAGACGCTCACCGTCAGCTCGTCCTCAACTTTGCGCGACTCGGCGTCCTGTTCGGCGCCAGGCCAGCAAGTGACCCTCCGTATGGCGAAGTCGGGAGGAGGGGAGAGATGACCCTTAGACAGGCAGTCAAGGCGGAGCCGTGCGTATGGTGCGCGACGACCGTGGCCGCCCCGGGCCGGCCAGCTCATCGGGCGGTGCCCGGACACCGTGGTCG
Organism: Streptomyces sp. NPDC051109; assembly: GCF_044455885.1. Classification (NCBI taxonomy): domain Bacteria; kingdom Bacillati; phylum Actinomycetota; class Actinomycetes; order Kitasatosporales; family Streptomycetaceae; genus Streptomyces; species Streptomyces sp. NPDC051109. The sequence continues at coordinate 2,211 of NZ_JBITFF010000046.1, read as the reverse complement.
AGCACCGGCGCGGCAGCTGCCCCGTCCCAAGCGCAGTCACTGCTGGCACGGCTTTCGCGCTGTGCCAGGCGTCCACGGCCCCGGGGACGGCCCACCACGTGCAGATCCGGCAGGCCCCCGGTTGGAGCAGTACGAACAGCGCCAGGCCGCCCTGGCCGGCCAGCGGGCCGCCGAGCAGGAGCAGGAGGTCAAAAGGGAGGCCGCCGCGGCGCAGCGGAAGGCCCGGGCCGACGAGCGGAGGGCCGCGAAGGCGGCCGAGGGCAGGGCAGCCGCAGTCGCCACCGCCATCGGCATGTCTGGCTGGAGTTTACAGCGGCGTCCGGGGTGTGGACGGGGAGGCGGCGAGCGTGTGTGGGGCGTGGTGTAGAACGCTCGGCATGGAACCTTCAACGGTGAGCGCGGGCATACGCGCGGCAGGACAGGTGACGGCATCGCTGATGGGCCGGTATCGGCCGCAGGGGGTGCCGCGGGTGGGGAGTGCGGAGGAGCGGGGGCAGGCCTATCGGCGGTTCCTGGACGCGGTCGCTCGGGTGGGCTCGGCCGCGAACTGGTTGAACGGGCAGCGCACCGGGCCTCAGGACACGGTTGCGGAGCATACGGTCGAGGAGGCGATACGGCGGCTGACCGATGCCGGTGACGAGCTGCTCGGCGCGATGTCTGGGATACGGCTGTGCGCCCCGGCCTTCGTACTTGAGAAGGCTGAGGCTCTGACCCGGGCGCTGCCGAACTTCGGCCTGGACCGCGCCGAGTTCCAGACTGCGCAGAAGGAGTTCCTGGCGGCGCAGTCGGCGTTCCTGGACGTCGCCCGCCACGATCTGGGGTACAACCCCAAGTGGTACAGCGTGGGGGCCTGGTGGACTGCCCGCACCTACCGAAAGCAGGCGGCCGGGTCCGCAGGAAGCTGACGGTGAAACCGACGGGGACGTAACCCGAGGCAGGCAGGGAAGATCGGCTTCATGATCAGAGGAGTGCCAGTGGTGGGCGCTGGCTCCGGTGTGGGAGCGGAGCGGACGCCCGGCTACCGGCGTGGTGGTCCGCGCTCGTGTCGTACGCGCCGGACGGCAGCCCGCTGTGCATCGAACCGGTCTGGGCCCGCTGGGCGTGGGAGTTCGAGACCGCCGACTATGCCCGCCGACCGGTGGAGGTAGACGTGTGGCCGGTCGCGGAAGGCGGGGTGTACGTGAAGGTCAAGGGCACCGCTGAGCAGCCGGTGATCGACGTGTTGAACGCCACCCGGGCGGATGCACTGCGCCTGTGCCGGCCCGCCCGTGTCCGCCCGAGTGCGGACACGGGCGGGCCGCTGACGGCAGCCTGCAGTAGCTGGGGGGTCAGGAGGGTCGCTCTGGCGGCGATCGTGTTCGTCGCCACCTCGGGCTGTACCTGGCAGCAGCTGCCCGCGGCATCGTTCGGACCATCGGGGGCGACAGCCCACCGGCGCTTTTCCGAGTGGACGAAGGCGCGGGTGTGGGCCAAGCTCCACCGTTTAGTCCTCGACGAACTCGGCGCCCGCGGCGAGCTGGACTAGTCCCGCTGCGCGATCGATTCCGTCAACATGCGGGCCCTGAAAAGGGGGACCTGACAGGTCCGAATCCTGTCGATCGGGGCAAGTACGGATCGAAGATCCACTTGATCACCGAGAGGACCGGTCTGCCCCTGTCCGTCGGAATCTCAGGGGCGAACCTGCACGACAGCCAGGCACTCGAACCCCTCGTCCGCGGCATACCTCCCATCAGGTCGCGCCGCGGACGCCGGCGGCGCAAGCCCGGCAAGCTCCATGCAGACAAGGGCTATGACTACGCCCACCTGCGGAAATGGCTACGTGGACGCGGCACCACACACCGCATCGCCCGCAAGGGCATCGAGTCTTCGCAACGTCTGGGCCGCCACCGCCCGGCTCATCGAACGCACCATGGCCTGGCTCGCCGGCTGTCGCCGACTCCACCGCCGCTACGAACGCAAAGCCGAACACTTCCTCGCCTTCACCAGCATCGCCTGCACCCTCATCTGCTACCGCAGAGTCGCCAAATGAGATGGCGTCTATGAGGTCGTTTTCAACTTGAGTGTCATTTTTTGGAACTGTTTGTCCTCTCCGTCGCTGTGTTGCCGGTGGGGCTGCAGTGGCGACTCTGCCTGGTGAGGCCAGTGGTGTGACGGGTGGGGCAGAGGCCTGCTTGCGCCTGTCTCATTCCAGGACGCCCGGGTCTGTCCCGT
>NZ_JBITFF010000045.1:0-21444 GCF_044455885.1 Streptomyces sp. NPDC051109 | reverse complement strand
ACCTGGATCGCCGCATGGAACACCGACCCGAGGCCCTACGTCTGGACCAAGACCGCAGACGAGATCCTCGAACGCCTCGCCAGCTATCTGAACAGGATTCCTGACTCAGGAAACTAGAGGAGCAGTCACAAGGAATCACACGCCGTGACTAGAGGTCACCATCGCGTGAGAGCTTCCCAACGCCTGTGGCTGTTTCTCAACTTCAGCCGCGAGCTGATGCGATGTGGGTACTAGGCCCGGCTCAGGCGCTGGTTTCAAGGATGCGCTTGAGGGTGGCGAGTTCGGTGTCGACCAGGGCGACCTGCTCGTCGAAGAAGACGTCGGTGAAGGCCGGCGGCTGGAAGAAAGTGATCATGAACTCTGCGCCGGCGCCGTTGGCCACGACTCGGGCGGGGACCTGCCAGGACGCCTGGTCCTCGACGTAGTCGTGGTCGAGGATCCCGAGTTCGGCGTTGCCGCGGATGCGGAGCCTGGCGGGGCCGTGCGGGGTGGTCATCAGCCACCAGTCGGGCTCGTTGGTGTGCTCTATCGCCTTGACGTTGACGTTGACGATGGCCCAGGAGGGCCAGTTGGTCGCGTCGGCGAGGAAGGCGAAGACGTCGGCGACGGGACGCTCGATGGTGACGGTCTTGGTGACGGAGCGGGCGATGGTGGGGGTGGTGCTCATGGTGGAGCCTTTCAGGAGGTTGGCGGTGGGGTGGGCTGTGGGTGGGCTTCGCCGAGCAGGCGGCGTATCCACTCCTCCAGCTGGTGGCGCTGGGCCTGGTCGAGGCTGGCGAAGAAGTGGGCGTCGTTGCGGTCGGCGATCTGGGCCAGCCGGGGGGCCAGCTCACGGCCGGCGTTGGTGAGTGCCAGCCGCAGGGTGCGGCGGGATGCGGGGTCCGGTTCGCGGGTCATCAGGCCCTTGGCGGCCAATCGGTCGACCAGGCGGGAGACCGCGCCGGCGTCGATGTCCAGATATCGGGCCACTTCCCGGGTGGTGGTGGCGTCGCCGCGGTGAACGGTGATCAGGACCGCCCACTGGGAGACGGTCACGCCGTGCTCGGCGAGCTCTCGCTCGAACCGGCCATGCACTTCGTCGGAGAGCCGGCGGAGCCAGTAGCCGAGATGATCACGCAGGCCGCTGTTGGAAGCTGTCACTCCTCCAGATTGCATGCCGCGACAATTGTTGTCAAGGCAACAGTGGTGCTGTGGGTGAGGTGGCTGATGAGGCAGGCGTGAGAGGTGGTGCGGTGACAGGGGGGGTGCCGGGATGCGCCTGGTCAGAACGCGGGTGAGAACCGTTCCGGGGGCTTGCGTGTCTTGGTGATCCGGCAGCCATCAGGGTGATGGCTGCCCAGGTGATGAGGGCTTCGGAGTGCTGGATGAGCCGTTCGTAGTCGCGTGCGTGCCGGCGGGCCCACGTCATCCAGAACAGGTTCGTTCCACGACCCAGCAGCGGGGCAGGATGACGAAGCCGGAGGCGTCCTCGGGTCTGCCGACGGTCTTGATCGTCAGTTGAGGTACTGCTTTGTCGAGGTCGCGAGTGGCTCCGCTGCCGCGGCACTCGCCCTCCCTGACCTGCACCGCGGCAAGACGTCGGCGCAACCGACGCTCCACCCGCCACTGCCTGGAACGACAGAGCCGCCGAGCAGGCACCGCCTCCGGCCTGGCGCCCGGCCGAAGCGGGTCACCGCGAGCCCCGCAGGCCCTCTCCGTAGTCCTCTCGGAGCCCTTCGACACCAGCCCAGGCTTAGGCCCTCCGGTCAGCCCGCGGACGGGGTGCGAAACAGGCAGCAGGTCGCGCAGCGTGCCTTCCTGGTCACCAGCTCCCGGTAGCTGTGCCTCCCGCTTCCGCCGCGTCAGGGCGCACTAACGGCGGCTTCGTCGTGCAGCGTCTGCCTGTCTGCGCTGATAGCTCGTGTCTGCGGTTCTGTCTCGGCGCTTTTCGGGCATTCCTGCCCTCTGTAGCTTTGAGCGCTAATCCGGACTGGTTGGGTGGAAATCCGGCCATGCTCGAAACGTTGGGTGACACCTCGTGAACGTTCTGTATAGGTTCTGGGGCGTTCGGGGCGTCCAGTGGCGGCCCGCACCAGAAGCTCTTTCACCGGATCTGGAGGGGGAAGTCACATGGCTGACATCGATCTCGGGGTGGCAACGGACTGGTCTGAGGGGGAGACTCACGGCCGCATTCAGCTGCGGCAGAACCAGGTCTACCCGAACTCGCCGAAGAAGGACGTGCTCATCAGCTCCCCGGTGAGCATCGAGCTGTCCGTGAACACGAACCACTCCTCCTCGCAGGAGGCGGACAAGATCTACTTCACGACCTACCACGGTTCCACGAAGAAGATCATCGCGGTACTCGACTCCGACGGCAACCTGCAGATCGCCGGCCGCCTGATCACAGAACAGAAGGACCTCCGCTACTAGGGCATCCCTTCTGGACTGATCCGCCATTGCGGGTGGCGAGGCCGCGTCCGGCATGTGGCCCGCCAATGGGATCGGGACGTGACCGCAAGGGTGCTCCTTGAGTACGGGCGGCTCGCTGCGCAGTCCAGCGCGCTTGATGGCGCTTGCGCGGCGGGTCGCCCGCTTGGCGGTACGGCGGAGGTTGGGGGCTGCGGGGAGACTCGGGCGGCCGTACCGGAGCGGGGGCTACGTCTAAGACAGTCGCTCCGACACCGCCACCCGGCGCGAAGACCACAGCCGCGTCGTCGACAGGTGTCGTGAGGTCACTGGCCGATAAAACAGGCCGCGGTCAAAGTTCGCTGACACGCGCTCAAGACACAGGACACGGCAGCGTGCACGGCCCGGCTGTGCTGTGGGAAACGGGAGACTGGCGGGCCTGGATGTGGAGTCGGTGGCGGCTGAGTTGCGGGCGCTGCGTCCGGTGGAGTTCACGGCGGCCCGGGACGAGTACGCGGCCCAGGCCCGGAAGGCCGGAGACGGCAGCTCGCCGCGCGGTCGCGGCATGGCGCAAGCCGACGCTCGCGGCGTGGACGGCCGCGCTGCTGCCCCGCAGCCGGCCGAAGGCAGCGCATGGCCTGGCCGACCTTGGAGAGGCGCTCCGCTCCGTACGGCGCACCAGACGGACGCCGGGAAACTGCGGAAGCTCTCGCATCATCAGCATGTGGTGATCGGGCGCCTCGCGCGTCCGGCGCGGGCTTTGGCGGCCGAGGCCGGGCAGGCGGTGCGTGAGCCGGTGCTGCACGAGGTCGAGGAGATCTTGCATGCGGTGCTCGTCGATGCGGAGGTTGCCGCGCAGTGGGAGGCCGGCCGTCTGGTCAGGGCCCCGGAGGCGGCCAGAGGGTTCACCGGCCTCGAACAGCTGCCCGGCACCACCCCACCCCGCCGTACGCGGGCCCGGCCCGCCCGCAGAACACACCCAGCATCGGTACCGCGACCTGCGCGCCGTATGCCCCGGCCACCAGGACGAGGAAGACCGACGCGCCGAGGATGCCCGTGTTCCAGGCCCTGCGCGACCGTGTTGCGCGGCAGCGTCGCGATCGCCCACCACACCCAGCCGAACACCAGGATTCCCGCCAGCATGCGCCCCCGGCATCTCTCTACCGGTTTTTAAGGAGCTTTCCCCTCGGAACGCTGCCGGTCCTGGAGGCGAAGCCGGAAGGACACGGGCAGGTGTGAATGGGTGGGCTGGTGGCAGCGGTTGAGTGTCAGCTGGGTTGAGGCTGTTGTTCCTGTCTGTGCCCTGATCATGGCTGTCTTGAGATGACCAAGCTGCTGCCATGAGAAGCGCGTCTACTGGATTGCTGGCTGCCTGCCATGGAAGCGCATGTTCCAGTGCATGGCGTCGGCGTACACATGAAGATGCTCAGCCACGTACGACGTCCGTATTTAGCTGAACACAGTGATGTGTATGCCGACACGGGGTGAGCAGGAGGACGGAGTCGCCATGCTCCATGTACGCGACGGGGCGTCCAAAGGGTCGTCGACGTCGTCGTACTGCTCATCGACCAGATACGCACCCATGGCAGTCTCGATCGCCGCGCGCAGTTCCTGGTCAACCTCGGGGGCGTATCCAACCTCCCGCCCTACGAGCTCCCCCCATCTCAGCGGACGACAGGTTCGTCACGGGCGGATGTGGGGGCGCTTCGGTCGTCACGGCGTCTGCGGACCGCCTGTGGCTGGAGGCTTCCGGGCGGCCGCCCGCGATCGCTACACAGTCGAGGCCGCAGGGGGAGTCGAGAGGGGCTGTGGCTGGTCTCACGGTCTTGGGGCGTGGACTCACATTGACGATAAGGCGACTTTAGGTAAGCCTTACCTAGCCTTTCGCGTCGCTGAAAGTGTCGCGCCCGTTTACCTACCCGGAGTCCGCTCGCATGTCGTCCCCCGCAGTCAGACTTTCCCCCCGCCCCATCCGCCTCCACGACTCTTGGTGGACAGTGGCGGCGGGGGCGCTGCTCGCGCTGGTGGTACTGACGGCGGGCGTGTGGTGTTCGCTCCACATGCAGGCAGACGCGGCGATGCACACGGCCGCGCTCTTCGCGCACCTCGCCTCCCTCGTGCTGGGCTTCGGGGCCGTACTGTCCGCCGACTACTACGGGCTGCTCTGGGCGACCGGACGGTGCACGATCACCGAGACCCTCGGGGCGACGTCCCGCTTGAACGTGCCCATCTGGGCCGGCCTCGGCGGTCTCGTCGTCAGTGGGCTGATGCTCCACCCCGACGTGACGTCGCCCCTGACTCTCACCAAGCTCGGACTCGTGGCCGCCCTGACGGTCAACGGCCTCCAGGCCGGACTCCTGGGTCGCCGCCTCGAAGCCGCCGCCGACCCGGTGAGCCCCCGACTCCTGGTGTGGGGAGGCGTCACCGCCCTCGTCTCCCAGGCATGCTGGTGGGGCACTGTGGTCATCGGCTTCCTCAACACCAATACGTGACGCCCACCTTGCAGGGCAAAGAGATCAGCCGCCTCCAGACGGAGGCCTTCCGGGAAAGCCTGACGCTCGGACGTCGGGCCCCCACCCTGCGGCTACCTCCTACAACCGGCATACCGGCCGAGCGGTTCCGTTCGGGGGCGGGCGGCCTACGGGTGACGCTGTCCTGGCCGGCCTGCCTGCGGGGGCACCGCGACGAGGGCGGCGAGCCGGCCCGGGTCGAGTCGGTCGCGGCGCTGCTACTGCGTCCCCCCGCGCCTGACGCGACCCGGCCGCCCCAGCGGCCCCGGTCGCCGCGCCGGATCCGGCTTCCTACGATGGGAAGGTCGGCTCGGGGATTGGGATACAGCTCAACGTGCACCAGAGGTGATCCTGCATGGGCCGGTACCGCACGCCCACCATCGTGGCCGCCGCCTCCCTCCTGCTGACCGCGCTGTGCGCGGGCCAGGCCCCCGCAGCCGCCCCGCCGGGCCGGGTCGACATCGACGACGTGACCGCCGAGAAGCTCGACCACGCGATCACCGCGGCCATGCGCGAGGCCGGCATCCCCGGTGTGGGCGTCGGCCTGTGGATCGACGGCGACGACGACTACGTACGCGCCTTCGGCACCTCCGACAAGACCACCGGCACCCCCATCAAGACCGACATGCACACCCGCATCGGCAGCGTCACCAAGCCATTCACCGTCACCGGCGTCCTCCAGCTCGTCGACGACGGGAAGGTACGGCTCGACGCGCCGATCTCGACGTACCTTGACGGGGTCCCCGGCGGCGACCGCATCACCGTCCGGCAGCTCGCCGATATGCGCAGCGGCCTCTACAACTACACCGAGGACCCGCGCTGGCTGGCCGTCTTCAAGGCCGACCCGTACCGCGCCTGGACCCCGCAGCAGCTGCTGGACATCGCCTTCCGGCACCCGGCCAAGTTCCCGCCCGGGACACGCTGGGAGTATTCCAACACCAACACAGTCCTGCTCGGCCTGCTCGTCGAGAAGGTCAGCGGACAGCCCCTGCACACCTACCTGCAGCAGCACGTCTTCGCACCGGCCGGCATGGACGCGACCTCGCTGCCGACCGGCGCCGAGATCACCAGCCCGTACGTGCACGGCTACACGAACTTCACGCCCGACGGCGCGATCGTCGACGCCTCCGGCTGGAACCCGTCCTGGGGTTGGGCGGCCGGCGCGATGATCTCCAGCATCGAGGACCTGCACACCTGGGTTCCGACCATGGTCAGCGGGCGGCTGCCGGACGGCGACCGGCTGCTGGAACCCGCCACCCAGGCTCAGCGGCTGCGCATGCTGCCCACCGGGCACCCCGGAGTCGGCTACGGGCTCGGCATCGCCGACTTCGCCGGCTGGATCGGCCACAACGGCGAGCTACCCGGCTACGAGACCATCGCCGTACGCCTCCCGCAGGACCGCGCCACCCTGGTGATCATCGTGAACTCCGACGTCGACGGGAAGTTCGGCAATCTGAGTTCCCTCATCGCCAACAGGATCACCAAGATCGTGACACCGAAGCACGTCTGGTCCCTCCCGAAAGAGGCCCAGCCCAATGCGCTCCCGGAGCCGTCCGCGTCGCCCGCACCGCCCGCGTCGCCGAAACCGTAGGACGTCCGGTGACTTTCGGGCCGTAGGGCCGTTCGCCCCTGTTGCACCAACCTGCGGATTTCCTGGACTCGGGCCGTGATGATCAAGCCGCTCCGCTTACCGCGCACGTGCTCCCCGCCGCCTGCCTAACGCTCGCGTCATCGCTGCTGCTGCTGCCCGCCGCGCCCCCTGCGGCCGACGGCGGCGCCACGCTCTCCTCGGCCGGACACCGGTTCGCCGCCATGCCGCGGAGTCCGTCGCCCTGCTCCCCGTCGTCCGGCCCACGGTGGACTGGCGGGCAGTGTTCACCGCCCGAGCGGGGCGCCGCTCCCCACTGGCCGGCCTGGACCGGGCCGGGACAGGGTTGCTGCTGGCGGAGGTGGCGCGGATGGCTCGGGTGGACCGGGCCGCGATGGTGAATTGCAGGGGCCGGAGTCGAGCGGGCGGGACCCGGGGCCGAGGCCGGGGCAGGTGTACGTCGAGCTGGTGGGCGGCCTCCTGGACGGCATGCCGCTCGACGTGACGGGCTGGGACCCGCAGTCGTGCCGTGTGGGTGGGCGTACGGCACGGCCATGCCGTGCCTTCTCGGGTTTGACGTGCTCTGCGGGGATCGATCGGTGGGTTCGTCTCGGACTCACGGTGAGGCATCCAAATCTGCGGGCGTCATCGCCTCGTGGAGATGGGCCTCAACCGGCCCCAGGTGCCGGTCATGGGCCAGGACGATTTCGTCCGCGAGGTTGAGGACACGGATGGTCGCGCTCGCGAACTGCAGGGCGATGCCGACGGCGAAGTCGAGGTTGTCGTGCCGGTAGCGGATCTCTCGGGTGGAAAGGACCCGCTGGCCGACGAACCGGGTCATGGGGAAGTCCGGCAGGTCGTCCTCGACCGTGGTGTGGCCGTATTCGTCTATGTCGTAGGGGCCATGAGGCTGATCGACCTCCATGGACAATCCATCGCCCGGCGTGTGGAACCGGACGGGGCCGAGGTCGTCCATATGCAGCCACATGTGCAGGAGAGAGGCCTCGGTCTCCTCGTAGCGGTGCCAGGACGTCGTCACCTTCAGCAGGCGTCGGCCGACCAGATCCTCAGCATTGATCACCGGTTGATGCTGTCACAGCGCTCAACGACTCGGCACTGGTTTCCAGGAGGCGCCGGGCCGAGTCCGCGTAGCGCATGGCGGTCTTCTCGTCGAGCCCGAAGACCTGCCCGAGATGGAGTGGGTCAGGCCCGCAGGCCAGGGCCGTGGGTCAGGGCCGGCGGCTCCCGAGCCCCTTCCTGGACCGTTTCGCCCGCGCCCGTTTCCGGGAAGGAATCGTCAGGCGTGCATGCGCCTGGCGGAGGGTACGTGCTGCCGCTTGAGGAAGTGGATACGGATTCCAACAGGTTGCCCGCATTGGTCCGTACGGGGGGCAGATCCAGAGATGTGCGTCATGAGGGGGAGCCCATTCGTGCGCCCTTGGTGGCGCTGGCATGTGGAGTTCCCGGGCCTGCGTAAGCTCTCCGGAGATCGCCCAGAGGCCGGTGTTCAGTCTTGAGGCTGCCCTGCTTTTGCTCCTGCCGATCCGTCGTTCTGCTTTCCAGAACTCCCCCTTTCGAGCGGAAGGTTTAGCAATGGCCACGATCACCACCGCCGACGGCACGGACATCTTCTACAAGGACTGGGGGCCGCGCGACGGCCAGCCGGTGGTTTTCCACCACGGATGGCCGCTGAGTGCGGATGACTGGGACAATCAGATGCTGTTCTTCCTGTCGCCCGGCTACCGTGTGATCGCGCATGACCGCAGGGGTCACGGTCGTTCCACCCAGACCCCGACCGGCCACGACATGGACACCTATGTGGCCGATGTCATCACGCTGACCGACGCTCTCGACCTCCGGGACGCCTTCCATATCGGCCACTCGACCGGCGGCGGCGAGGTGGCTCGGTACGCAGCGCGCGCCAAGGCCGGACGAGTGGCCAAGGCGGTGTTGGTCGGCGCGGTGCCGCCGATCATGGTCAAGTCTGATAAGAACCCTGGCGGCACGCCGATCGACGTCTTCGACGGGTTCCGCGCAGCGCTCACCGCCAATCGTGCGCAGTTCTACATCGATGTCCCAACGGGCCCGTTCTACGGATTCAACAGGCCGGGCGCGGAGGTCTCGCAGGGCCTGATCGACAACTGGTGGCGCCAGGGCATGATGGGCGCGGCCAATGCACATTACGAGTGCATCAAAGCCTTCTCCGAGACGGACTTTACCGAGGACCTCAAGCAGATCGACATCCCTGTTCTGGTCTGCCATGGCACAGGGGATCAGATCGTCCCGTACGAGGACTCCGGACCGCTTACCGCGAAACTCCTCAAGAACGGAACGCTCAAGAGCTACGAGGGCTACCCACATGGGATGCTGCAGGTCCACCCGGACGTCCTAAACCCCGACATCCTTGCCTTCCTGAAGTCCTGACGGTGCTTTCCGTCTGAACCACTACCAGGGAGCGCATTGAATCGTGATCAATCGTCGCTTCGGGTGAAATCTTTGATCCAGATCGTCGACGCACCCAGGTGGAGGCCGGGGAGGTGGCTTTGGGGGGTCTTGTCGTACCGGGTAGCCATGCCCCGCCAGGCCTTGAGCTTGTTGATCAGGCGCTCGACGGTGTTCTTCTCTTTGTAGAGGTCGGCGTCGTGACTGACGGGCCGGCCGCCTCGGGAGCCCTTCCTCTTGCGGTTGGCGGCCTCGCGCAGCAGCTCGTTGACCTTCGCCCGGTACGGCCGAGCTCGCCGCCGACGCCGCGGCCGCCGCCCGGAGGTCGAGCTGCGCGAAGCCGTCCGGAGCTCGGCCCGCGCCAGCCACCTCCAGGTGCTGCGGGACCTCGGCACCCTGGACCAGGCTGAGCGGCCGAAGGGGTCGAAGCCGTACGCGCCGAGCTCACCCGCCGCGCCGGCGGGTACGTCCAGTCCGACGTCGACTCCTGGCTCGCCCGCGCCCTGGCCGCGCACCGCGGGCACCACCGCGACCCGGCCGCACGCGGGGCGGCTGCCGGTCTTCCTACCTCGCCGGTCCTCGCGAGGCCGCCCGACGAGGAGCCCTGACCGGGCATCAGCCAGTGTCGTGTCGACGGAGCGTGAGCGTGACACCGGCTGCCACGCGCACCCCGAAATGCGCCACGCCTCCTCCGATATATTCACCTATGTCTGTTTCAGCAGGCCCCATGACTGTCCTCTGGCATCGGACCTTGCTCGTTCGCCATCAGAGCGTGACGACTATCGGTTTTGTGACATTGAACCTTGATCGTGCAGGTCAGCTACCGGACCGAAGGGTGAGCACACGGCGGGGCCGGTCGAGGCTGTACAAATGCAGTGGCCATGGCCGATGAGTTTCTTCGTGATCCGCAGTCATAGATCACAGCTGGTACACGCCACCCGCAAGCGCGGCGACCTGCCACCGACCGGACGTACAAGACCCCAAGGAATCCAGATGCGTACTCTGATCAGCACCGCGTTCATCTCGCTTGACGGTGTCGTGGAGGCTCCGGGCGGCGAGCCGGGGTACCGGAACTCCGGTTGGACCTTCAAGCACACCGAGTTCCTGCCCGAGGCGTTCGAGATCAAGGGGCGCGAGCAGAAGGAAGCGGCGGCGATGTTGCTGGGCCGCGTCAGCTACCAGGCCTTCAGCCCGGTGTGGCCGGACATGGCGGACTTCGCCGACTACAAGGTGATGCCCAAGTACGTCGTCTCCACCACCCTCACCGAGGGAGACCTGGTGTCGAACTGGGGCGAGACCACGATCCTGCGCTCGCTTGAGGAGGTCGCCGCGCTCAAGGAGACGGAGGGCGGCCCGATCATCGTCCACGGCAGCGCTTCCCTGAACCAGGCCCTCTCGGACGCCGGCTTGATCGACCGCTACCACCTGCTCGTCTTCCCGCTCCTGCTCGGCGCCGGCAAGCGTCTCTTCAGCGCCTCGGACAAGGACGCCCAGAAGCTGCAGCTCGTCGAACACGAGGCGTTCGCGAACGGCCTTCAGAAGAACGTCTTCGACGTCATCCGCTGACGGAACACGGGTACTCCTCGCAGGTCGTGTACCCGTACGCTGCAGGGGCCGCAGATACCCGCCCCAGACACCACGTCACCGGGCAGACCACCGGAGAGCACTCACGCCGGCTCTCCCCAGGGCTGCGACTCCTGCCGCCTCGCCATGCATGCGCCAGCAGCCGCCCGCAGGCTGTTGGCCCCCCCTGGCCTTCTGGCATGATCGTCGGTCATGGACGACTGGTTTCTGCAGGCAGGCCACGGGGTTCGATTCGAGTGGGGTCCCGAAGGCGCGGAGCGGCTGGCCGCGGATGCCGCCTGCATCGTGGTCGTCGATGTGCTGTCATTCACCACCTCTGTGACGGTAGCGGTGGAGTCCGGGACACGCGTATTTCCCTATCGCTGGCGGGATGCGACTGCTTCTACGTTCGCCGATCAAAGGGGCGCGGCCTTGGCGGTCGGGCGCCGGATGGCCACGCCGTCATCGCCCTGGTCGCTGTCTCCTGCGGCACTGCGGCGCGCCCCCGCTACCCCCCGCTTGGTTCTTCCCTCACCTAACGGCTCTGCCATCGCTGCCTCGGCCGGCGAGTCACGTGTGGTCGCCGGGGCTCTGCGCAACGCCACGGCTGTTGGCCATTGGCTCGTCCGCCAGGGGTATGGGACCGCCGACCGACCCGTCGCGGTGATCGCCTCTGGCGAGCGGTGGCCGGACGGGAGTCTGCGGCCCGCCATGGAGGATCTGCTCGGCGCGGGCGCCATCATCGCGGCACTGGACGAACAGCTGGGCGGCATCCTCTCACCGGAAGCCGCGCTGGCAGCGGCCGGCTTCCATGCGACGCCGGACATCGGTGCCGCAGTGGCCGCGAGTTCCTCCGGGCGGGAGCTCATCGGCGGGGGATTTGCAGAGGACGTCGTTGTCGCCACCGAACTGGACGCCTGCACCGCAGTTCCCGTCCTCACCGACGGGGCGTTCACTGCCGCTCCGTGACAACGGAGCGCTTGGCCTGGCAAGCACACGGAATCTCCGGAGAGAGGCGCACCCCTGGCATGCGGGGTCCTCGGTCCCTCAAGGCAGGCGACGACGAGCGCCTGCGACGGCGAGGTGCTCAGCTCACGCCCGCTCGACGTCCCGGATCAGCGCGTTCCTTCCCAGGCGGATGGCACGCCTTCGCGGCTCGTGGGGCCGGCTCGACGTACGTGGTGCCGGTGACGGTTTCGCCGATGCCCGGACCACCTCGACTGGCGCCCCGGCCCCGAGGGCACGCGCGTGCCGGCGACTGCGGCCCGCCCTGATGGTCGTCGCCCAGTTCTCCCCACCCGGGCACCTGGTCGACCTCGATCTACTCTTGCGTGCTGCCGTTGGCCTGCTGATACATCGCCAGCAGAAGCAGAGCGGAGTCCCGTTCCGTATCCACCGCCCGATCGTAGGGCGCCGATGCGGCGGCGGTCCCGGGTATCAGGGAAGTGGAAGGCTGCACCCCCTGCTTCGTGAGCGGTCTGCGCAACAGGCCATTTTCTAGCGTGGTGGCATGACGAGAACACCTCCGAGTGAAGCCGATCGGCAGCTCATCCAGGTCTGCCATGAGCGAGGACTGCGGCTGAAGGCGTCCCGACTCGCCACATGGCGGTCGCACGGCCTGGTGCCCGAACCGGCTTCCCGGTATCTCGGCGGTCGCCGCGGCTCGAGGCGGGTGTACCCGCCGGGGACCGAGCAGCAGGTCCTGTGCCTGGCCGCCTGTGACGGGCTTCATCCGCGCATGTCCCCGTTCGACCTCCTCCTGCTGGCTTTCTTCACCGAGTTACCGCTGCCCTTCCTCCCGACCACGTCCCTGAAGGCCGCGCTGGCAGAGGTGTACTTCGGCGCCCGAGCCGTTCGACGGGAAGAGGAGCAGGCGGTGTACGACGCCGCCGGCGTCGACCCGCGGGACGGACTTCCGGCCGATTTCGACTGGGCCCAGACCGCGGCCGGGCTGGAGATCAGGCAGGACCCGGAGCATGTACGGCAGATGCGAGCGAACCTGAAGCGGCGCCCTGACCTCGCGCGGGCCACCCGAGCGGAACTCGACGGCCGCGTGGACGGGGTGCTCACCACCCTGAATCGTGACTACCTTCCTGAGGAAGACGCGGTGGCCATGGCAGATCTGAAGGCTGCCATGGCCTTCGGTGGACCGCCCGCGCAATCGCGGGCCGCATGGATGCATGCGGCGATCTGCCGCGCCGAACAGCTTTCGGTGCGGCAGGAGACGAATGGCGAGGAGCGGTTCGAGGAGCTCATGGCACTCGAGGCCTCCGAGCTGTTGTACTTCCGGGAGCTCGTACTCGAAGACCTCAGTGCCATGTACACGGTTGCGTCGGAGGGCCGGCTGAGGCGGTACGAGATCCGCTCCCCGGAGCAGGCGCGCATGGCGGGAGCCATGCTGGTGGAGTGGAACAGCGTCCGGCGGACGGTCGAGCCGGGATCCCGGCCCGCCCAGCGCGTGCGCGACGCCATGTACGACCTCTGGTCCATCTGCTCGCACCTGGGAGGAGCGGGCGAGGGCCGGGCGGCCTTCGCCGCCAGGACGGGAACGCTCATGCGTTCGGCCGCTCCATCGGATCGCGCAAGTGTTAACCCCCTTGCATGCTTGCTCCTTGAAGTCCGATGCGGATCGGGGCTCCTCTGGGGCTTGCTGAGTCGTTTTCTTGGTCAAACAGGGCTGGATGCTGCTCTGCTCGGCTGTCAGTGCAGTCAAGTTGTCGTGTGAGTACTTCGGGTACTCACAGGACACAACGGCCGCCGACCCGATACGTTCTCAACAACGGGACGCCTGCCAGGCGTCGTTCGAAGGGAGCAGCATGGGAAGCATCCACCCACCGCAGTATGAGGACGATCCTCTGATTTCGCGGGCGCGGATCGCGGAACTTGCCGAGGTCACGCGGCCGACCGTGACCATCTGGGAGCAGCGGTCCTCGGATTTCCCGGCCCCCAGGAGAGCCGCAGGGACGGACCACTTCCTCCAATCGCACGTCATGCGCTGGCTCGATCGCCGCCGCGTTCCAACCCACCTGCGGCGGCCGGACGAGGGCGAAGACGCCACGTACGGCCATCGGGCGCGACGCTCGCTGGCCCAGGGCCGAACGGAAACGCACCAGCTCGTCCTCGATCTCCCGGATGCCCCCGAGCCGCAGGACCGGCCGGCGCAGCGGGCGACGGTGTCGGCGAACCAGCAGGTGGTGCGCGAGCTCATGGGTCCTCTGGCCGATGAGGTGCGCGGTCCCGGATCGATGGTGAACTACCTGCACCTGCTCCTCGCGCTCCACTTCCTGCACACCACGTCCCGGGAGCGCTGGACCGAGGCCCGGATCAGGGCGACGGCGATCGCAGCCGCCGGGGGACCCCCCGGCGAGCTGCTGGAACACGTCGGCCACGAAGTGGACACCGAGGTGAAGCGGCTGGGAATGCTGCCCCACTTCACTGATTCCCTGGCCGACCTGATCCCCAGGAACGCGGATGTCCTCGCCGCGATCATGTGCCTGGTGGGCAAGCTGGACGGGGACGCGTTCGAGCTGATCATCGATGCGTACGAGGCACACGGAAGGTTGCGCAGCCGTGAGTTCTTCACGCCGAAGGGCGTGGTGCGGCTGATGGCCGGCCTGGCGGCCGACTCCTGCGGTCGCGCTCCCCGGACCGCCTACGATCCGTATGTCCGCGGCGGAGAGTGCCTCGCGGAGGGGTTCGCGCTGTCGGAACGGCTTCGCCGGCGCAACCCCGACCGCGCACCGCTCAAGGTGTTCGGTCAGACCACCGTCACGGCGGCAGGGCTCCTCGCCAGCCTCAACCTGGCACTCCACGGCATACAGGCCGCGGTGCGGCTGGAGACCAAGGCTCCGTGGGCCAGTGGCCTGGACACCGCAGGACGGGCGGACATCGTCCTCACCAACCCGCCGTTCAACATGAAGAACTCTGCCGGGCAGGCGCGCCGTACCGGGACGTGGGCCTACGGCGCGCCCCCGTTGGACAACGACAACTTCGCCTATGTCCAGCACGTACTCGCGTCCCTCCGTGAAGGCGGGCGGGCCGCGATGGTGATGCCCACCAAGGCGGGCAACTCGGACAGCGCCGCCGAGACGGCCATCCGCAGGGCGATGGTGACCGCGGGGGTCGTGGAATGCGTGATCGCGCTGCCCGCCAGGCTGTTCAGCGGTACCGCGGTCCCCGTGTCCGTGTGGCTGCTCCGTCATCCGAGCGAGCCGTGCGAGCACGTACTCTTCCTGGACGCACGCCGGCTCGGGACGAGGAAGGGACCGCGGTCCGTCCTGGAGGACCACGAAGCCCGTGCACTCCTCGACATGTGCAGGACCCACAATGCTCCGCCGGGCCGGTACCCCGGCGATGTTCCGGAGCAGCCGGCGAACGTATTGAGTGCGCTGGTGGACCGTCAGACGCTGCTCGGTGGATCCTGCTCGCTCAATCCCGTGGACCACGCGGACCAAGTCGGTCAGGCACGGGGCCGTGGTGAGGACCAGGACGAGCCCGCCCGGTCCGGAGCGGACGTGCCAGGGCAGGCCTGGGCCGAAGTCGCGTGGTTGAGGGACCGCAGCGCGGCCGCGGACGCACATGCGGACTCGCTGCGCAGCGAGATCACCCCCAGTGGGACGAGCGGAGCGGACTGGCGAACGGCTGCCCTCGCCGACCTGTGCGAGATCAAGGCCGGCCCCTCGTTCTCACAGCTGGGTACGAAGGACCGCAGTCCCGCCGGCGCGGTGCCGGTCGTGTTCCCACGGCATCTCCGGGAAGGGCGCGTCACCGACACCGGGGAGGAGCGCATCTCCTGGGAACTGGCCACCCGGCTCGCGCACTTCAGGCTGCGGGCCGGGGACATCCTGTGCGTACGGGCCGGCAAGACGGCGCCGCCGGCGATCGTGCGAACGGACCAGGTGGGCTGGCTGCCGAGCGCGAACCTGACCCGTCTGCGGGTACGCGAGGACTCCGAGGCCGATCCCGATTACCTCCTCGCGTGGCTGAGCCGCCCGGAAGTGCTCGCCTGGGTCGAGGACCGGTCTGCTGCCACTGCGGCGCCGTCGATCAGCACCGGGACCCTCGGCCGCCTGGAGGTACGTCTGCCTCCGCTTGCCGAGCAGCGCCGCATCGCCGGGGTATTGGCAGCCATGGACGCCCAGACCCGCGCACACGCCGAACTGGCGGCAGCCGTGGCCAGGGCGCGGGGTCTGCTGGCCGAGCAGTTCATGAACCCGATGCCGGAGTCGACCCGACCCTGAACCCGTCTCCCCTTCGCCTCTTTCCCCGTTCGTCTCTGCTTCGCCGACCCATTCGAGAGGGAACACTTCCGTGACCGCAACACCCGAAGACCCCACGTCCACGCCCGCAACCGGCCCCGCCACCGACCTTCACGCGGTGTGCGTGCAGCACGTCTGGGCGTTCTGGCTGCTGATCATGGTCCTCTTCTCGCTGGTCGTCGCCTTGACCGCCGGCCTTGCGGAGAGCCTCGCGGGCGCCGGTCTCCTGACGGTCCTCCGCTCCGGCGGAACCGGCTTCGCCACAGCGGTGGGCCTGTGCATGGCGGCCGTGCCTGCGGTCCGGGAGCTCAGGAAGCGGCGATAGCGGTACCCGCAGCCGGAGGCGTGGGCCCGCCTCTGGCTCCGCTGCGCCGATCCGGGTCGGCATGCCGTCTTCCTGCGTACGCGGGGGTACCCCGACCTCCGTCCGCTTCCACATCGCCGGGCCCCATGGCTGCTCCCCCCCAGTTCGATCCGGCATGAGTGCCCGGCTGGACGCGAAGTCAGGCTTCGGCTCGCATCGCTCGCAGCCGGGCCTCGGCGTAGACGACGACCCGCTCCGACTCCTCGGCCCTCCGCCCCTGCGCGTCAGTGACCGGGCAGGTCAGGACCATGGCGGCGAGGCCGTCGAGATCAATCATCGCGGCCACTTGCGCGCGCCGACAGGAGTCGTACTGGCTGAAGTCGTTGCACGTTTCGACCAGCGCGGTGAATGCCGGGAGGCGTTCCACCAGCTCGGTCCGGACGTCCTGCACGACGCGCTGCATGTCCTTGCTGCGCTCGTGCAGCGCGGGCGCGGCGTCGTACTTCGTTTTCGTCTCCGCCTCGCGCCGGTCCAGTTCCCGTGCCTTCTGGTGCTGGCCGCAGGCGAGGGCTTGGAGCTGCGTCTTCACGATGGCTTCCCGCGCGAGGTCGGTCGACGTCGTGCGGATCTTGGACAATGCCGCCTTCCCCGCCGCTCTTCCGCCACCACCGGCGGCGACGGGCCCGCGGCCGAACCACGCCTCCGTGGCAGCGGATTTCGCTACGCCGCGCAGGTTCTTGATCGCCCGGCCGGTGGAGGCGGAGCCGAAGGCTTCCACCGCGCGTTTGGCACCTGCCGTGACAGCGCGACCCACGGTGGGCGGGCCGATGACGAGGAGTGCCCCACCTGCCAGCGCGACACCGACGGCGGCGGCCGGCCCGGCAATCCTGCGCGGCCACCGAAGCTCGATGTCCACCTCGCCGCCGGCGGTGGGCCTCTCGATCGCAGCCTGCGCGATCGGATCGGCGTGCCGCAGACGCTGGAAAACGTCGCGGAAGGGGGCGACGGCGTCGTCGTGGAGCGCCTGCCGTGCCTCCAGCAGGGCGGCTTCCACCTCGGCGTCCTGCTGATCGAGCTGCTTGTCGCATTCGAGCAGACGCTTGTCCCTGATCCGGTTCGTCCTGACGAGCCTGACGGTATCGATTACGTCGACGGCCACATCGCCCCCTTGCCACTCGATTCGGAGAGCCTAATGGCGTATCAGGCCGTCCCGCCGCGTTTTGACGTACCCGTCGCCGGACGCGTGCGGCGGTGGTATGTGCTGCCGGCCAGTCGGGTGCGTCGTGCGCGGTCTTCTTGAGCGGCATACACGACGCCGCGACTTGATCACCAAGATCGCCTGCGGTCCTTCCGGGCTTGTCCTGGCGATACCCGGGTCAGGGGCGGCCGATCGTCGAGAGCACGGGGTCCGTCGGCTCGACAGCCATGTACGTTTCGGCCGTGGCGGCCTCAAGGAGGCCGGACTCGCGGGGGTCGTCCAGTGCGACCGGGAGGGGTTCGCCCGTGAAGGGGCCGCCCCCGGGAGCGTCCTCGGCTTCCCTGAAGCCCCGGATCACCTCCTCGCGTACGAAAGCCCGGTACTGCTCCTCCCGCTCGTAATAGCTCTCGCGGGTGCGCCGCGCGTGCTGCTCGCGTGCGTCGTCGTGGTCCCGTGGCCAGGGGCCGCTCACGACGTCGCCGGTGTCGGGGATGTCGGACTGCGCGCGGTGCAGGGCCGCGCAGGCGGAGTACATGCGGCGGGAGAGGCCGAGGTGGATGCCGGTGCCCGGTATCCGGCCCGCGACGAACCCGGAGGCGTCCGCGCGGGGCGCCAGCGCCTCCTCGGTGCGTACGCCCTCCGCCCGCAGCCGACGGCGTAGGTCGACACTGGGCTCGTCGTGTTCCAGCAGCGTCAGCGACCCGGTCCTGTGGCGCTCCCGGCTTCCCCGTTCGCGGCTCATCGGGACGAGGCGCAGGTTCTCCACCGCGCCGAACGCAAGGGCCTGGTACGTCATCAGCTGCTGTCTGGTGACGGCCAACAGTGCCTCGGGGTCCTCCGCGACGAACTCCTCCGCATCCCCATCCGGGCCATCGCCAGTCGTATCGGCGTCACCCGCGGAACCGGGGAAATGGGCGGTGTGCACGTCCAGGAACAGGTGCTCCTCCTCCCACTTGCCGTCCTTGCGCCCGGGAAGGGACGTACCGCACAGGACCTGGCGGTGCTGCATGCCGAGCATGAGCGCGCTGCCGCCGTCCAGCTGGACCTTGCCGTTCTTCACTACGCCGGTGCCGAGGGTGCGTGCCGCCTTGGCCTCGATGAGCCAGGGCATGCCCGACGTGTGGTGGTTGCCCCAGAGGTCGGGGAGCTTGGCGGCCGGGTTGGTGAAGCCGGGTAGTCCTCCGGGGCCCTGGGCCTCGATGTGCCAGGTCCTGCCCAGGCCGGCCATGCCGGCGCACAGCCAGTGGGCCATGGTCATGCCCAGGTGGTAGCCGAAGGCGGCGTGGGCACTGCGCTCGCTGCCGTACTGGTAGAGGGCATTGACGAACAGCCTGCGTCCCGCGGCGTGCCCCGGCGCCGCCACGTCCTTCAGCCGCAGGTACGCCTGGAGCGGCGCGACGCGCGAGACGAGTTCGTTGACGGCCAGCCAGGGAGTCCTGCGCAGCCACGGGGTGAGGTCCCGGCCGACGCCCTTGGCCGCCAGCAGGACCTGCCGCCAGGTCGTGGACGCCAGGTAGTTCCCGTACGGCGGTACGTCGGCCACCCCCGGCCACGGTGCGGTCGCGTCCTGCCAGAGTTTCGCGGCGGGCCGCCGCATCGCATCGAAGTCACGGACCACGACGGGTATGTCGAGGGCGTCGGCGGGGCAGAAGGCGGAGTCTGCCGCGTTCTTCGGGGGCTGCATGATCACGGCTCCAGCCTGCCACGCCCCGTGCCCGTCCGACGTCGGAGGGGCAGAACTGCTCCAGGAGGAGCGGGGTGCCGAGGCCAGGGTGACCAGGCGGCGGTGGGCGGCTTCGCGGGTGCGGCGGGCCGCGGGGACGCCGGCGGGGGGCGCGGGGCGGTTGCCGCGAGGGCGGCCGGGGGTGGTGGTGACCCAGAGCTGGTGGACATCGCCGCCCTGGAGGGTTTTGCGGTGGCCGGCCGTGAGGGCGTGGCGGCTGACGGTGTCGAGGGGGGATCCGGCTCCGGCGACGCGGGCGCGGGGGAGGGAGTGGTCGAGCTGGAGGTCGTCGAAGGCCATGGGGGTGGAGAAAGGTTCCGTGACTCCTCCGCGAGCACTTGCTCCCGCGCCTGCTTTTTCAGACCGTGCAGCTCGACGAAACCTCACGATCAGAATCGCGGTGATACTCGCAGAGACGATCGCCGCGTAGTCATCGTTCATGGCTGGCTTCATGGAGACCTAGAGGCATCTGAAGGCACGTGCCCCCGCAGTCTGCCCAGCCCGGCGATCTTGTATGGCGCCTCATGCAGCAGAACGGACACCGTCTTCTTCTTGCCGCAGATAACAGGGTCGCTTCGTGCAGCGACCCGGATACGTTGCCGCTGAGCAGGACGTCCTCGCGGCCGCCGAGGGCGACACTGCCGTCGCTCAGCGGGCATGGTCGGAGGCGGGCCTTCCGGAAGCCGGCGCCGTGTCCGTACGCCAGTTGGCCGACGCGCTGGCATGTCTCCCGCAGGCTGGTGGGGAACCGGATACGCGAAGGTCGGCCTGGAGGTCGCGATCGGTGAAAGTGCTCCAGAGAGCGGCCTGGTGCACCTGAACTGGCTGCTCAGAAAGCCTGCTCACCGCGCCCGCCGGGACCACGCGGGAAAGCTCCGCGCGAACTTCTCCTTCGACGACCTGAACGCCGTACCCACCGCCTCCACCCTCGCCACCGCCGCCAGCCCACACCGCGATGAGCCCATCGTCCTGGCTCTGCGTTCCTTCGCGGCGTTCGGCAGCCGCGCCTTGACCACCGAATACGCCCGCGACCTCCTCGACCGGCCTGGACGGCCCCGCAGCGTTCGCGGCATGCACTGGACGTGTGCTTGAACGGGCTGGCGTTCTCCGTGCCCTTCGACGGCCAAGGCGAACTGCTGCGCCAGCTCGCGCAGGAGGCGGTGACACCCATCCTGATAGCCGCATGTTCCGCTTCCGCCTCGGCTCTTTCACACGTCGACGCCGCCGTGGCCATGCTCGGCCGCCATAGCACCTTCAGCAACGAACTGATCCTGGAGCAGTACCTCGTCAAGCGGGACGCCATCCAAGAGGCCCGGCTACGGGCGCCACGCGAGGCAGAACACGAAGTCCGTCGGCGGCGTCAGGACGCCGCCAACGCCGAGCTCGAGCGCGCCATGCACCGCTCCTCCGTACGGGCCGTCGAACTCGTCGCCGTGTTCACCTCCGCGATCGCCTTCGTGATCGGCTCTCTCCAGGTCACCCTCAACGGCAACTTGAAACTGCGCGAGCGGCTGTGGCTGCTGACCGGGGTACCCCGGCAGGCCCCAGAGCGGGAAGCCGTCCGGAGGCTGATCCGTTGCCGGCGTTCGCCGCCGACATCAGCAGCGAGGTGTCTGCGCGGCCGCCGTCATCCCGTCCGAGGCGGCATCCGACCTTGCCCGCGCGCATCTCTATGCTGAGGGGCTCGATGCACCTCCACGTCGTACGTCTGCACGCGACCCTGCACGGCCCGGACCACGAAGAGACTGCCCCCGCAGTACGACGCACCGAGAGCATGTGGAGAGCAGTCCAGGTCCGGACGCGGGCCGGATCGCCGAAGATCTGATCAAGGCGCTCACGGAAGTGCAGGGGCGGAAGCGCCGACGGTCCTCCGAATCCGTGACCGTCTTCGACAGCGTGAGGAGCACTGCCTGCTTCCGCCGCCCAGTGGCCCGCGCCGCACTTCGGCGCGCTTGACTGCATCAAATGGCTTGCCGTGAGGGGGCCGATGCTGTGCGCCGGTGAGGTGGGAACGCCCCTTCTAGCTCAGGACGTTCGCCCACTGGCCGAGGACCGAGGGAAGCTCCCCGGCGTCTACCCAGGCCCGAAACAGTTGTTCACCCCGGCGATCCGGAGTGCCGGTGTACACGGCGACAACCACGCGGTCGTGCATGAGCGCGTCATCTCTGCATCCCCCGTTCTCCTTCCACACGGACACGAACCCCTGGCGGTACGTCAGCGGTCCGACCTCATACACGTCATCGGCTCCGGGGTCTCCATTTATGTTCATAGCGGGACCCTACGGCCGCTCCGCCCCTCGCGGGCCGGGATTGAACGATCCATCCGGCAGGACGGCGCAATCGGTCGCCACAACGGCGGAGAGTACGGGCCTTGTTGCCTTGCTGGTTCTGCGGGAGCTCGCGACGTCTGCATCCAGGCGTCGGTGTCCCGTCGCCCTGAACCGTGACCGATCTCAAGGAACTTGGATGGTTCG
>NZ_JBITFF010000044.1:0-21927 GCF_044455885.1 Streptomyces sp. NPDC051109 | reverse complement strand
CCCCACATACCCGTCGCCCTCGGTATCTGATCGGAAGGCACACCTGGCATCGGCTCCAGTCAACCCCCGAAGGACTTCCAAGCTCGACCACTAAGTCCGATCTTCCTCGTTTCGTGATCGCTCGTTCGTAGGGCTGATCGCAGTACAGGCCGACTGCTCGAAATGTGCATGCTGAGATGTGAGCATGGGCCGAAGCCCGTATCCCAGCGACTTATCGGACGAGCAGGGGGCGTTGATCGAGCCGATGGTCACGGCGTGGAAGCAGGACCGGGGGGGCCGGTCGGCGACCGGAGACCCTGTGTCCTGTGATCTCCGGGAGATCGTGAACGCGATCTTCTAGCAAACCGGACGGGTCGGCCGTGATGGCTGCTCCAGTCAACAATCCCGGTGGCCGAGCAGGTCGGCCAGTGCGGTCAGCTCGGCGCGTACGGACAGGACGGGAGTCGCCTCCCACAGGATGGCCAGCGCCTCGCGCACGCGCCGATCGGCCTCCCGCCGAGCCCAGTCCCGTCCCCCCGCGAGCTCGACTAGGCGGGTGGCGCGGGCCAGTTCGGCTTGGGTCAGCGGGCGGTCGTGGCGGTAGAGGCCGGCCAGCTCCGCCCCAAACGCCGTGCCGGAGGCAAGAGCGGCTGCCACTGGCAGGGACTTCTTGCGGCGGGCCGCATCCCAGCCGACGGGCTTCCCCGTCACCGCGGGGTCACCCCATAGGCCGAGCAAGTCGTCTACGAGTTGGAACGCGACGCCAAGCCGCTCGCCGAACTCCCGCAGGGCATCCACCTGCGGACGGCTGCCACCGCCGGACAGGGCACCCAAGGCGCACGCCGCCCCCATCAGCGCTCCGGTCTTGCCGAGCGCCATGGCTTCGACCTCCGGTAGGGCCACGTCGTCGCGGCGCTCGAAGTCCAGGTCCGCACTCTGCCCATCGACCAGGCCCTGCAGGGCCGCGGTGAGTACATGCGTCGCTTGGCTCGAGATCGCGCCCGTGTCGGCCAGCACTTGCAGCGCCAGCACCCACACTGCGTCCCCTGCCAGGACCGCCGCCGGAATCCCGAATGCCGCCCACACTGTCGGCCGGTGATGGCGCACCTGGTCGCCGTCCATCACGTCGTCATGCAGCAGCGAGAAGTTGTGCACCAACTCGACGGCCGTCGCTACGGCGACGGCGTTCTCGGCACTGCCGCCGACCGCCTCGGCCGACAGTAGTGCCAGCGCAGGTTGAAGCATCTTGCCCGCGCCCGCGTTGACGGGCTGGCCCTGTTCGTCGAGCCAGCCGAAGTGGTAGCCCACCGTCCGCCGTACCGGTGCCGGCAGCGAATCCACCGCCCTGCGCAGGGGCGGGCCGACCAGCGCCCGCGCGTCAGTCAGCACCTGGGAGGCGGTCCTGGGATTGCGGATGACCTCGGCGTTGGTCACCATCGCGCTGCCTCCCAATCCAGTCCCCGCGGATACGGCGGGTCCACATGCCCCTGCTCCCGGCCGCGCGGAGCAGGCCGAGGGCGTTCGGTCACATCAAAGTCTGGGCGACGGAGCACCGGCAGACCCTTGCCGTCGGGCGAGCTGAATTACAGCCTCTACGTGTCGGGTGGCAATCGCCTCGTGGTCCACGGCCATCTCCTTCCAGAGCGACTTCGGGTACCGGTAGCGGCGGCTGACTGCGTGGAAGGTCCATTGGCTCTTCATCATCGCGTCCAGGCCGTCGAGGTAGCGCAGCAGGGCGCTGGCCCTGGGCTCATCGCGTGTGTGCAGGTCCGCGGCGAGGCTGGCCACGTGCGACGAGAGGGTGGCGAACTCCTGGATCATGTCGGCGACGATGTAGCCGCTGGCCTTGATCGCGTCCAGCAGGCTGGTTCCGGGGCGGTTGAGGGCGAGGACGGTGATGAGGTTGTCGCTGGCCCCGAGGTCTACGACTTCCTTCTCGAAGGACACGATGTCGTTTCCGATGGCCGGGATGGCCGCCGCCAGGAACATGAGACGGTCGAGGGCGGAGATGAGGTTGTCGGGTTCGCGGTAGAGGTCGCTGAGGTAGGCATCGAGGCCGAGCTCCAGCAATGAGGTCACGTAGCCCATGCCGGAGGTCCGGATCCGCTGTTGGATGTATCCGAACATCGATGGCACAACCCCCGTTGCGGGGATGCTGAGATCTTGGTGCGTGAGCTGGACGTGATCGCGAAAGCGACTGAGGAAGCAGGCGAACCAGGACGCAGGAGAACCGGCTTTGATCTCGCGCAGGAGCTGCCTGGCCGCTCGTTCCTGGATGCTCTCGCGGTCGGGGGCGGCATCGAGGTCATCGCAGATGGCGACGACGGCCGCGGCCAGCCGGGGCTCGCCCTGCGCGTGCACGCCGGCCAGATCGCTGCCTTGTGTGTCGTTGAGATACCAGTCGAATGAGAGGAGCTTGCTCTGCAGGGTCAGCGCCGTCCTGCTCGCCGTGGGAAACACCCAGCTGCAGGCGCTGACGATGTGGGGCGTCGTACTCACCCACAGCTGGTTCGCGTGCATCCAGGACTCGACCTCGGCCGTCACCGACTGCTCGGCCGGGTGCGGCCGGATGTTCGCACTGGCTTCCCCGAACCGGAACCCGACCGGGCTGAGCAGGTCATCCAAAGACAGCAGCCCGGGGCCGTGTGAATCAATGAGTGCTACATATTCGCCTTGCATCAGACGTAGGCGTTCGACATCGGCCGGCGTGTACGCGCGAGTGTGATCGGTCAGGAGTTCCATGAACGCGTTGCGGTAGGGCCATGATCTTGTAAGAGTCGGCACGTCTCACTCTTCCCGTGAGGATCGTCGGGCCGGTCGGGCGGACCAGATCGGCGCCGTTACGGAGCCGGGGCAGCTGCCGCCGGTCCCATCGCTGCGGTCGCCCGCGCGGGTGCTACGTCGTCAGGCTCCGTTCCCCTTCGTGTTCGCGCGTGAGGGTACGCATGTGCAGCCCTGTGGGGCCCAGGACCGCGGACGGCGCAGCCTTGACCTGCCGGCCCGGGGTGGGCTCCAGTCGCCACCGGGCTGCGATGGTGGCGAGCGCGAGGGTGGCCTCGGTCATCCCGAAGGAGTCACCGATGCACTTGCGTGCACCTGCCCCGAAGGCCAGGTACGCGTCGCGGGGGATGGTTTTCGCTCGCTCGGGCACCCATCGGTCCGGATCGAAACGCTCCGGGTCGCGGTATAGATCGGCGCGGTGATGCACCAGGTAGGGGCTGTAGACGACGACGGTCCCGGCGGGGACCGGCCGGCCGCCGAGTTCGGTGTCAGCTGTCGTGATGCGGGTCAGCAGCCAGGCCGGCGGATACAGGCGCAGTGTCTCGGTGATGATGTTCCGAGTCACCTCCAGCCGGGGCAGGTCCTCGAAGGTGGCAACACTGTCGTTCACCACGGCGTCGACCTCGGCGTGCAGCCGCTCCTCGATGCTCGGGTGGCGTCCCAGCAGGTGCAGGGCCCAGGCGAGGCTTGCGCCGAGCGTTTCCGTTGCGCCAAAGAAGAACGTCATGACCTGGTCGCTGATCTCTTCGTCGGACAAGTGTCCCTGTGCGCCTGGGCCAGCGAGGTCGTCCTGGGCTGCCAGGAGCATTGACATCAGGTCGCCGCGGTCGATGTCGTCGGCTCGGTAGTCGGCGATGACGCGGTTGACGGTCTGCCGGAACCGGGTGCGTGCCCGGTCGTAGCGGCGCTTGCCGGGGGTGGGGATGGCAGCGGCGCGAGGCGGCAGGAGCATGCGCCGGTACGCGTCTGTTCCAATGGTCGCCATGTCGGTGATGAGCGACTCACGGACAGCGGCGGGCGTGGCAGAGAAGAACGTGGCTGCGGCGGTGCGCAGGCTGAGCATCGTCATCTCGGCCGGGACGTCGATGGTTCGGCCGGGCTGCCACGCGTCGGCCGCCGCGCGGACCTGCGCGCTCATCTCCCGCGCGTAGGCTGGCAGGTTCGCTTGATGGAAGGTCGGCTGGATCAGTCGTCGCTGTCGACGGTGTTCCTGGTATGGGCAGGTTGCGAGGCCGTTGCCCATAACCTCGCGGCCGCGATCGAAGAGGAAGCCGCCCTTGTCGAAGGTGCGGTCGTCCACCAGGACACGGCGGATGAGTTCGGGAGTGCAGACCATGAGGGCGTTGACGGGCCCGAGTCGGATCGTGACGACATCGCCGAAGGCCGGCAGCGACCGCAGGAAGTACAGCGGGTCGCGTAGAAACCGCAGCGTGTGGCCGAGCAGCGGCAACGCCCCTGGCGCGGTGGCGAAAGAGTTATCGGACTGCATGATCAATCCTCCGCTGCAGTGTCGGGCGTCCCGCAGAACTGGGCTGCGCGTGCCTGGACTTCGCGGATGCTGGGTTACAGCAGGAGGAGCCCGCAGGCCAACGTGTACAGCAGGCAGGAGGCTGGCTGACGCCGGAGTCCGGTACGTTCGGCGTTTCGTTGAGCCCGTGCGCGGCCTTGTGGAGCGGAGACTCGGCCCCGCGGGCCTCCGAGCCGGTGATCAGAGCCAGCGTTGCCCCGGCGGCCATCTGCTCGACCCTCGGCCCCAGCTCTGCTTGTTCCTCGCGCCTCTGCTCGGGTAGGGCCGCGCTCTCCTCCGTCGTCGTCACGCCGAGGAAGCTACAGCCTCACTCACCTCGCAAGAGGTGAAAAACCGCTGGTGAGGCCGCTTTCCACACTTAAGATGGCCTAAAGGCCGATCTTCCCCGGTGCGTGATAGCTCGTTCGTGGGACTTATCGCAATACAGGCCGACGAGCCAGGAACCGCAAGGAGGCGACTCAAGGCGGCGCGGACCCCCCGTCGCTGTGTCTCATCGAGCGTGGTCGTGGAGATCGAAGCCGACCAGGAACCCCGCTGGAGTTCCGCCTCTTCCGCCACCGGCCGTGCGTCCGCGGCGCACATGACGGTCGCCGACCTGCCAGCGGCCCCCATAGCCGCGGGCCAGGGTCACCGGATCGGCGGCAGGGCCTTTCCCTCTTCCAGGGTCGGCCAGGCCGGCCCGCTTCGGCCCGGCGACGCGGCGGCCGCATCCACCATCCGAGGGGCCCGGCGGGGCCGTCAGCACCGGTGCCGGGGCAGGCTGCGGCACGGTGACGGCATGCGCCGCTGGCCCCTGCCCCTGCTCCTCGCCGCCCTGCTCGCGGCTTCCGGATGCGTCACCGTCCACCCCGCCCCCCACCCGGCCCGCCAAAGCCTCCCCCGCCATCCCGGCGGACCACAAGCAGCCGCCGCCCCCCGGCCGGACACAGGGCCGGGGCTGCCTCTCTCCGGCCTGCCCAAGCCATCCACGGCCCCCGAGGACGACCATCGGCCTGCCCCGGGCGGCCGCGCCCCGGCCGCCCGCGAGGCATCCGACGAGAACCGGCACGCTCGGCACGCACCCCAGCGCAAGGCCGCCCCGCCGAGGCACGCCGTGAAACCCAAGCCCACGAAAGCCAAGGCGCAGCCGAGCCGTACGCCCGCCCACCCGGCACGACCCGCGACGGGTGCCGGGACAGACGACATGGCGGCCCTTTGCCGCGCCGCGCACGACGTGACCAGCACCGCCATCACCGCCCTGTGTCACCAGACCTACGGCCGATGACCTGCACAGACTCGCGCAAAAAATCGAACATGAGATCTAATAGGAGGGACGTCCTCCGCATCCCCAGGAGCACACGATGCCCACCCCCGACACCCCCGCCAGACCCCAGCCCGTCACCTGGGCACCGAGCCAGACCGGCCCCTGCGCCCGCTGCCACGCTCCCACCTGCCGCTACGGAGTCGGGGCCTCGCCGCTCTGCCCGGCATGCAAGGCCGCGCGGCAGGCGCAGTACGGGGGCTGAGCGGTGTCCGAACTCCCGCCCGATCTCCCGCGCCTGCGCACCGTCGTGACGTACCTGCGCGGCGAGCTCGGCCGCGCCGAGCGGGCGCTGAACACGGCAGAGGAGCGTGAGGCCCTCGCGGCGCGGCGCAGGCCTCCGGCCGAGCCGCCCGCGTGGCTGATCGAGCGTGGCATCGGCGCGGGCCGGCTGCCGGTCCGCGTCCACGCCGGGGGCTGCTGGGACAGCCGAAAACGCTGCACCCCCATCGACACCGACCAGGCGCGCCGGGCGCTCGTCGAAGGGATACCCGCCTGCCCCCACTGCCGCCCCGACACCGCCCTCGGGATGCCGGAGTGAACGGCCAGCGCCACGGTGGAGGAATGCCCCCTGCCCTGCGCGTCGTCGTCTACCCCCCGGATGCCGAGGGCGGGCGCCGCGTCCGCGTCGACGGGGAGATCCTCGGCCGCGCCCTCGGCCCCGGCGACCTCCTCGAATTCCTGCGCCGCGCCGGCCTCGACCCCGACGACGTCCGCCTGGACGACGAGCTGCTCATCGAGTGGCGCGGCGGCGGACCGGCCGTCTGGAGCCCGGACACCGGCGAGGAGTGAGCACAGCAGCGGGCCACCACCCGGAGAGGGGGGCGGCCCGCGATGCTTGCGCCGGTGGCTGCGTCAGTGACAACTGACTCCAGAGGTAGGTCAGTTCTGACTCCGTTCAGGGGTCACAGGGGCAAGGTCTGAATTTGAGAAGTGACTCCACCTTGGACACGTGAGCGACCAATATTTCGGCCGTTCTGGACGGTGGTCGACCTCTCGGACCGGTGGATCAAGCCGGTCCGATCTGTGGCGGTAGGGCTCGCGACGCCCCGCCTTGGCGAGCGTGAAAGCATGCGGCCATGCCCATCCCGCACCCCAATGGCCACTACGCGATCACCGCGATGTACTCCCTAGCCGATGACGCCTGGTACTTGGAACTGGAGCTCGCCGCCGAGCAACTCCACCTTGTGACCGCAGTCGTCCCCGACGAGGATCCTGCGCGCGAACCGACGGTGTGTTTCGGCCCTCGCGGGCGTCACCTGGAAGTTCCCTACGAAGTAATGCGCTGGTTCATGGACCAGGTCGACGAAGAGATCCGTTCATCTCGCGCCTGGATGCAACTACGGCCCGAGCTCGTAGAGGCCATTTCCCGGCTCCGCCAGGAATACATGGGCTTCATTGACGATGAAGACTTCCCTCAGGTCCTGGCTGAGATACGTGCCGCACTTCCGGAAGCGGATCTACCCGCCGTTCTTTCGGCCGCCTTCGGGCTGAATCCAGACGGCACCACCGTGGACCATCCGCAAGCGCCTGCAGATGACCAAGGAGACAGCCCTAGCCCTGTGACAGGGACAGACGTCAGCTCGTGACCCCTGCGGCCGCTTCGGCGCGGGCCCGTGTGACGGCCAGCCGGTAGGAGTCGGTGCCGGTCTCGATAATGTTGCCTCCGAAAGTGAGGCGGTCCACAATGGCCGCGCAGAGCCGGGGATCAGTGAAGGTTTTCGTCCAGCCTCCAAACGATTCGTTGGAGGCTATCGCCACAGAACTCTTCTCCTCGCGCTCGGTCAAAACCTGGAAGAGGAGTTCAGCACCACGCCGGTCCAGCTTCATATATCCCAGCTCGTCAATACAGAGAAGGTCGACGCGGCCGTAGCGGGCGATGGTCTTGGCGAGGAGTTTCTCGTCGGCTGCTTCGACGAGTTCGTTGACGAGTTTGGTCGCGAGGACGTACTTGACCCGGTAGCCCTGCATCGCGGCCTCGGTGCCGAGCGCGATCAGCAGGTGCGACTTCCCGGTCCCCGAGTCGCCGATCAGGCACAGCGGCATGCTCTTCTTGACCCAGTCGCAGGAGGCCAGGGTATGGATCGCGGCAGGGTCGATGGCCGGGTTGGCGTCGAAGTCAAAGGCCCGGAGGGACTTGTCCCGTGGGAAGCCGGCGGCCTTGATGCGCCGCTCGGAGCGGCGCCGGGCCCGGTCGTCGCATTCCGACATCAGCAGCTCGGCCAGGAACCCGCGGTAGGTCATCTGGTCCTGTGCGGCGGCCGCGGCCAGTTCCGGGTACTGGGCCCGGATCGTCGGCAGCCGCAGCATCCGGCATGCCTGGTCCACGGCCGCGTCCGCGGCTTCTTCGGTCAGTCCCCGGTTGCGCTTTGCACTCATAATTCCCCCTGTTGTGCGGGTGGTCCGGCGTGCCGGCGGCGCAGCCGCAGCAGTTCGTCGTAGGCAGCCACCGACGGCAGCGGCCTGGGGTCTGGCGGCAGCGCGGCCAGTCAGCGCGCGGTCAGCGAGGTCACCGTCGCCCCGCCCTCCGCCGGGCGTGTGATCCGTTCCTGGTGCGGAGTTGGCACGCCGGCATCGGTGTCGGCGGCTTTGCGGGCCTCCAGGGCGACGGCGTCCGCGGTCAGCGCGCCGGCCTTCAGCGCGGCCGCGATTCCGGCGACCACGTCCTCGTGGGCCATGTGCCTGTGCAGGAGCAGGACCGAGATGAGGGCCCGGGTGCCCTCGGGGTCGCCGTGGGCTTTGCAGGCGGCCTGCCACCAGGCGTCGTGGACCGGGGTGAACTTGCCGGCTGAACGGGCCTGCTCGAGCGCGGTGGCGCGGGGAAGGGCGCCGGGCTTGCGGACCAGGGCCTCGAGATAGTGGTCCAGGTCCAGGCGGGATCCGCCCTTGGCGATCAGCCGCTCATGCCGGGCCACTTCCTTGGGACCGTCGTAGACGACGAGCTCGGAGGCATGCAGGACGATCCGTACCCTCTGGCCGATCAGCCGCACCGGGACCGAGTAGCGGTTGGTGCGGGCCGAGACCTGCCCGTAGCGGTCCACCCGCACCGAGGAGACGAACCCAGTCTCGAAAACCTCGTCAGGCAGCGGGACCAGCAGCGGGTGCTCGGCCTGGAAGTACTCCCCGATGGTCTTGGGGCGGAGCCGGATACGGCGGTCGTTGTCCTGGCGGTCCCACTGCTCGACCAGCAGGTTGAGTTCCGCGAGGGTGTCCACCTGCGGGACGGGGACCAGGTGGTTTCTGCGGAACCAGCCGATCTGGCCTTCGACCCCGCCCTTCTCGTGGGCGCCCTCGATGCCTGGGTGGCAGTAGAAGCTGGTGATCGAATAGTGTGAGCGGAACGCGGTCCACCGTTCGGATTCCACTCGGCGCCGGGTCAGGCCCAGCACTTGGGCGACTGCCGCCCGCAGGTTGTCGTAGCGGATCTGCCGTAGGGGACGCCGCCGAGCGTGTTCAGCGCGTGGACGTGGCCTTCGAGGAAGGCCTCCTGCCCGCAGGACGCGAAAATCTTGTGGACGGCCCGGCCCGAGTACGAGAGCCGCAGCGAGAACAGGAAGCACTTCGTCAGGGTGCCGCCGAGGTTGATCCACACGTCCCCGAAATCGACCTCCGCCTCATCGCCCGGGCGGTGGGTCTGCGGGATGAAGGAGGCCGGAGGTCCGCGGCCCTCCTCGACCCGGATCTCCCGGCGCCGGTCGAAGACGTAGTCGCGGACCATCGCATAGGACACTTCCTCGGCGCCGTACTCGTCGAGCAGCCGGTGGAAGATCCGCGTGAGTGTGTGCCGCTGCTTGCGCGGAGCGTCCAGATCCGCCCGCAGCATCCCGTCGATGGCCAGCTTGTACGGATCAAGACGTGATCCCCGCGGCGGCATCCGCTTCCGGGCAGTCGGCCACGCCGACTCCAGCGCGAGAGCCACCGTGCGCCGGCCCACCGAGTACTTCAACGCCAGCGCGCGACTCGACAGACCCGCGTCCCGCGCATCACGACGGATCGCGGCATACAACTCGACCTTGGAGCCGGGCACTGAAGTCCCCTCACGCTCGCTAGCACCCCGATCCTCCCACCACCAGCCCTCCACTGGAGCCAAAACCCATCAACACGAACTCCACCCAGCCCAAGTGGAGTCAGAAGTCACCTTCTGGCTGGAGTCACTTGTCGTCTATAGAGCCATGTCCACGATGAAGGCGACGTAGACGACACCGGCGAACGTGGCGACGTGGGTGAAGTCGGCGACCCAGCAGCGGTTCGGGGCTGGAGCGACGAAGTCGCGGTCTACGAGGTCCGGGGCCCGTTCAGAGTTCGCCCCGGGGATCGTGGTGATCACCTTCTTGCCGCGGACTGCGCCGGCGATCCCGAGCTCGCGCATGAGGCGCTCGACGGTGCAGCGGGCCACCTCTACCTTCTGCCGGTTCAGCAGCCGCCAGATTTTCCGGGCGCCATAAACACGATAATTAATCTCGTATGCCTGTGTGATCAGGGCCTTCAGCTCGGCGTCGCAAAGGGTGCGGGCCGCGGGGGCGGACTGGCGTTTGTGGTGGGCGTAGTAGGTGGACGGGGCGATCTTGCAGTCGTGGTCGGTCAGGACCCGGCAGATCGGCTCGACGCCGCCGAAGCGGCCCCTGTGCTCGTCGATGAACGCTACGAGCGTGTGTGTGGCCGGTCGAGCTCGGCCGCGAAGAAAGACGCCGCAGCCTTGAGGATCTCGTTCGCCCGCTTCAGCTCGGCGTTCTCCTTCTTCAGCCGCTTCAGTTCGGCTGATTCCTCGGTCGTCGCGCCTGGCCGCGTGCCGGCGTCGACCTGGTCCTGTCGCACCCACTTGCGCAGCGTCTCGGTCGTGCCGATGCCCAGCTTCTGGGCGACCGCTTTCATCGCGGCCCACTCGGTGTCGTACTCCGGCCGCACTTCGGCGACCATCCGCACCGCACGACGGCGCAGCTCAAGCGGGTACTGGGAAGGACGTGCCATAACTCGATCCTCTCAAATGATCGAGTCCCCACCGAACCCGGAACGGTTCAGTCCGCTATGAGGCGACCTTCCTCGTCGCAGCCATCAACGAGTGGTTGTGACGTACTGATCCGACGACAACTCGAACACCCGTACCCGCCGACCGCCGGTGGGATTGACGGTCTCACGGACAGGATGCATCCCCAGTTTGGTCATAATCCGTTCGGAGGCGTCGTTGCCCACTTGTGTGATGCTGACGATCCGCTCCAGCCCTCGCTCTTCGAACCCGAACCGTACAGCGGCCGCAGCGGCCTCGGTGGCCAAGCCCTGCCCCCAGTGTGAACGTCCCAGCCGCCAGCCGACCTCAACCGCCGGGAGTACCTCCGGCAAGAAGTCGGGCACCGACAGGCCTGTGAACCCGGCCAGCTCGCCAGTGGCCCGGATCTCCACGGCAAACAGGCCGAAGCCCTGTGACTCCCACTCGCTCTCCCATGCCTGGACCCGGCCGCGTGTCTGCTGTTCGTCAAGGACGCTGCCGTCGCGGATCCACCGCATGACCTCGGGGTCGGCGTTGACGGCAGCCATGGGCGCAACGTCTTCCTCGCGCCAACGACGCAGGATCAAACGGGGAGTCTCAAGCGTGACCATCCAATCATTCTGGATCACAATTGCGGTCTCCGTCCTCTTCACTAGGCACTCTCGATACACGCCCTATTAGTACGGCTGCCTGCACGCCTACCACTTCGAGCCCACGGTGGCCCCGTGGGTCGACAAGCTCCCCAAAGATGTGGCGTTCCGCAAGCTCCCAGCGATGTTCGGCGGTCTGAGGGACGCGCACGGGCAGATTTTCCTGACCCTCGAAGCCAGGGGCGCGGAGGGCAAGGTCCACGCTTCCGTCTTCGACGGCACCGCTGCACGTGCCAGAGCCGGTGCCTGAGCTCCAGGGTCCGGCGCTCACGGCGTTGCGCGGCCCTGCCGTGCAACGGTTGTTGGGGCTGCGGGCCCAGGGATGGCTGTCGCGGGGGCATGTGCGTCTTGCGGGGGGAGTGTTTGGGGGTGTCGGAGCGGACGGTGTGGCGGTGGCTCGCCATTGAGAGGCATCGGAAGAGGCTCACCGACCCCCAGGATCAGGTCGGCTACCCGGCCACCAGGGCGTCGACAGGGACAAGTACCTCGCCGCCCACGACCTCCGAGGGCGCCACCAGCGGCCCGGCCGAAGGGGCGGCGGACTCCAACGAACAGAGTCTGCCGAACCCGGCCGCCGGCCGTTCAACCGTGGTCGCTCAAATCGCTGTGACGGGCACCTTCACAACGACCCCTGGGCGAGGTTGTCGGTGACGCGCTGGAGCACGGAAACCGCAGTCGCGTACTCCTCCTCCGTGATGTCGCCGAGGAGCTCCGCGCGTACCCGGTCCATGTGTTCCTTAGCCGTCGCCAGGCCTTCGCGACCCTGCTCCGTGAGGGTCAGCCGGCCGTCCGCGCCGATGCCGAGCCAGCCCCGGTGTACGAGGGCGTCGGAGGCGTCGACCATAGCCTGGGGGCCCATGCCGTAGGGCAGGGCCAAGGCGCGGATTTCCTCCCTGGTGAGGCCGTGCTCGGCCCGAACGATGTTGTTGAGCGCCCACCACTGGGGCTGGGTCATGTCGATGCGTGCCAGGGTGGCCTGCGAAAGTCGCAGGATCGCCTCGGTGGCGCGCCAGGCGACCAGGGCGATGGGCCGCTGGCCGAACGTGATGGTGCCGTTCTGCGGGGTGCTTGAGGTCGTCATGATCGCTAAGCTAGGACCTCAAGTGCGGTTGAGGTCAAGGCTGGTTCAGGTCTCATGGCTGCGACGGTGCAGTTCGCCGGGGAAGCCAGGGACTCGTGTTCTCAGTCGGCTTCGTCGATCCATGCTGCCTGGATCGCCTCCAGGACCTTCTCGTTCCACCGGAGGGGTCGTCGCTGAAGTGAGGCAGGGCCAGCACCCATCGGTGCAGGTCGACGAGGTTCGCAAACCTCGGAATATCCGGCCTGAAGCCGGCGGCCGGGAACTGCCCACTGCGGTCGGCAACATCGAACCCCTCGTCACCGACTGAACCAGCACGAGCCCGAGCGGCTCCCGGTATCCAACCCCAGCGGTAGCGAGCTGCTACTCGAACTGGTCAGAGTCTGAAGTGATTGGGCTGGACAAAGTACCCCGAAAGAGCGGTACTGGCCGGGCGCCTTCTGGAGAGGCATGCGCAAGGGATGGCCGTGCGGTAGCCGACCAGGGCCCGTCGTGGAAGTGCCGCTCACAGCCACGTGAGCGCATCGAAAGTCTTCGACGGTCGTCGGCCACAGCTCTGAGAACGGCTGGTGCTGATGACTGTCGGTGGTCGTGGTTAGGGTGACGACCATGACCCTGACAGCAGTGATGATTACGGTGGACTGTGCGGAACCGCAGGAGTCGGCCCAGTGGTGGGCTACTGCGCTGGGAGGCGCGATCACCCAGGACCACGGCGACTTCGTCATCGTCAAAGCGCAGCCTCTGGCGCTGGGATTCCAGCGTGTGGCCGAAGAGCGGCGCGGCAAGAACCGTGTACACATCGATTTCGCCGCCGCGTCCGGCACAGGCATGGTGCGGGAGGTGGAGCGGCTTGTCGCTCTGGGTGCGAGCGTCGTCGGTGAACACAGCATTCCCGACCTGACCTGGACTGTGCTGCAGGACCCGACCGGCAACGAATTCTGCGTCCACTGACGAACATCGCCACCGTGCCCGTCACAGTCACTCGTTGATGACTGCGACCGGCACGGTCGCCTCAAAGCGGACAGCCAGCTTGTCGTAGCTCGTGCCCGCGACTCGATGGCGTGGCTTCGTAACTGACGTGCGACACCGTTTATCACCGAGTCCGGGCAGCACTTTATGATCACAGGGCCGGAAAATGTCGATGAGAACTGACACCGGTCAGGTGCTTACGTCCTCGGTGGGGAACCGGGAGGAGGCGCTCTACCGGCGGACAGCCGAGATCAGTCCGCCGGGCCGCTCCTCGCGCTGCGGCGGAGTGCTGATCGGGCGGCCGTAGGCGGCAGCGCGCTCGCGCAGGGTGTGGCTGCCTGCCTCCCAGCCGTGCCCGGCCAGCCAGCCCACCGGGTCGTCGGGCATCTCCGAGACCCACATGGACGCCGCCGAACCTGGCACGGCGTCCGCGCCGAAGCGCTCGATCACGCCGCGCGAGCCCAACGTCAGCCCCATCCAACTGCCCGCCGCCGACTGCGCACTGATCCGGGCCAGCAGCAGTTCCACCGCGTCCTCGGGCAGATAGATCAGCAGTCCTTCGGCGATCCACACGGTCGGCACCGCCGGGTCGTGCCCTGCGGCGGCCAGCGCGCCTGGCCAGTCCTCACGCAGATCCACCGCAACGGTGATCCGCTCGCAGCGTGCGACGGCCCGCTCATGGCGCAGCACCGAAGCCTTTAACTCCAGTGGGGCGGCGGTGTCGACCTCGAAGAGCCGGGTGCCCTCGGGCCAGTCCATCCGGAAGGCCCGGCTGTCCATGCCGGCGCCGAGCAGCACGACCTGCCGGACCCCGGACGCGGAGGCCTGCTGCAACAGGTCGTCGAGGAACTTCGTCCTGATGACGATGGAGAACGACACGGCCAGCCGGCGGCGGCGCGCGGCCTCGTCATCGGGCAGCGGCGGCGAGGCGGGCCACAGACCGCCGGCGGTGGCGAAGGCCTGTGCCAGGGGGTCGCAGAACAGCGCGTTCTCCCGCTCGGTCTCCAGCGCCCGCACCCTGGCCACCCCCACCGCCGTGGCCCACACTCCCGACGGCTGCACCCGCTCCTGCTCATCAGTCACCGCGCCAGCCTAGATGATCGATTCCAAGGGAAGCTGATAAGTGGAGCCAGGTTCATGCGCAGCCAGCCGGTCATGCGTGCACACGCCGTCGAAAAGCGTGTCGCCGACTTTGAACACCTTCTCACCGAAAGCCGTGTCGATCGCGGTGGCGCCCTCGGGGGTGAGCTTGACCTCGGTTCCGGTGACGTTGACCGTCATTGGGTCCACCTTCACCTTCGTCGGGTCGACCGTATACGTGCCCAGTGCGATGCGCTTGGTGGTATCGCATCGTCGAGCGGGAGACCCTGCGGCACCTGCGGGATCTTCACCGGGCGCAGCAGGGCGCAGATGGGGTGGGAGCTTGGGATGTCCGAGGCGACGTACCGGGAGCTGGAGAACACCCTCGGGGCCGGCTGGTCGGCAGCCGGTACAGCCTGCGTGAGGGTCGGTGGCTGGTCTGGGAGGAATGGGCAGCGCCACGGTTCGCCGTCACTCCCGACCGGCTCGCCGCCGCCGAGGCTGAGCGGGAACGGCGCTGGCAGCAGCTGAGCGAGGACGACCCCGCCTTCGCGGCCAGGACCGAAGAACTGCACTGGGCGCTGGGCACGGGGCGCAACACTGTTGTCATCAGAAGGTCGGCGGTGGCGGCCAGGTCGGTGCGTTGGATCAGGGTCAGCCAAGCGCGGGCATCAGCACGGTGATGGTGTCCGGATGCTGCGTGAGGTGTTTGCGGTGCGTGCACGCCGCGTACAGGGGGCCGTGATGCCCCCCCGGCGCCCGCTCTGCTCGCCGCCACCAGGCAGCCCACCGCGGTGCCCCCGCTCAACGCCAGCAGTACGACATCGTCAACCGGGTCATGGCCCGATCCGACGAGAGCGGGGACCAGACGCCCCGCCCGCCGAGTGGAACGACCGCCTGATCCTGTGGGCAGGGTCGCTGCGGCACGGAGGCCGTCGTGGAACTGGTCGAGCTCAGGGGTCAGTGAGACGTGTGCACAAGGGTGATGGAGTTCCGATCGGAGCTGTACGCACGCATGGTCTCCAGAAGCGACGCACTGTTTGAGCTGTACGATGCACTGCTGTGCTCCGAGGGGCCGGTCCGTACTCTCGTGGACCTGGCCCTCGTGCCCGAGCATCGGAGGGGCCACGGCGCTCTGTACTCCGGGCTGAACCGGGGCCGGATCGATGTCGCCCGGCTGCGGCGGGCCCTGGCCGGGGTGCCTCTGCCCAGGGCCGCGGACGGCCGCCTGGTGTGGGCGGTGGACGTATCCCCGTGGCTGCGGCCGGATGCTGATACGTGCTCGGACCGCTCCTTCCCCGCCATGACCAGGTCCGGACAGCCGTACACGGCCCGCTGCGAGGTCGAGGCCGGCCGGCCACTGCGCCGGACCTTCGAACGCCTCCCGGTCTCACCCACCACCGGAGAGCGTGGGCCGCCCGTAACCGCGCCCTCGGCGAGCAGGCATGAGTGACCGGGTCCTTGCGCCCGCACCACAGACCCGCCGAACCGCGCCCCGCCCCGCCGACAGGACTGAAGAGGTGGCCTGGTCACCGATCCGGCCCAACTGCCGTAACCGGCTGCCTGCCCGTGCTGTTTGAAGGGGCGCACGTGCCGTACTCCCTGCGGCAGGTCCACATTCACTAGGAGATTTTGATGTCGCGTATCGCAAAGGCCGTCGCGGTTACCGCCTCAGCCGCTGCCGTCCTCGCCGGCGGCGCCGGCCTGGCGGCCGCGGACGCCACCGCCGAGGGCGCTGCCATCGGCTCCCCCGGCGTGCTGTCCGGCAACGTCGTCCAGGTGCCCATCCACATCCCGATCAACATCTGCGGCAACACCGTCAACGTCGTCGGTGCTCTCAACCCGGCCTTCGGCAACGTCTGCATCAACAAGAGCGGCGGCGACAAGGACCACTACAAGGGCCAGCAGCACGGCGAATACTGACAAACACCAGGCCCTGGACCCGGCTCACTTCGCGCCGCGACCCCAGACCGCCATGTGAACCAGCCGCAGCGCACAGCCCGGTACCGATCGGCCTCCCCCACGTCGTCCAAGGGCAGGCCGGCCCCCTACCGGGCTGTGCGCTGGAGTTCTCGGCGATGAAAACGAAACAGCTCCGCCCTCGGGGAGGGGGAGCCGTTTGCCGTATGCGGTGGGAGGCGTGGGTCAGGCGTGGCTGTGGTGGTGGCGCTTGTTGCCGGTGAACAGGCGGTAGAGGGCCAGCAGGATGACGGAGCCGGCGATGGCGGCGATCCAGGTGGAGAGGTCGAAGAACCCGTCGATGGAGTCGACGCCGAAGATGACCTTGCCGAGCCAGCCGCCGAGCAGGCCGCCCGCGATCCCGATGAGCATGGTGATGATGATGCCGCCCGGGTCCTTGCCCGGCATGATCGCCTTGGCGATGAGGCCCGCGAGCAGCCCTATGAGAATCCAAGCCAGAATGCCCATGACGCGTCTCCTACCTCGATGTATATGGCCTGTGTCAGCGCACGTCTGCACCGAGACAGCGTTTTCAAACGTCCCCCTCTTCGGATCCGCCGCCCGCGATGGCAGAGAACCGAGACAAGTCCTTCGCTTCCGCGCTTTGGGAGCAGCCGGTTCTCCCCACCGGGGCCCGGGGCCTCGACGGCGCCGGCCGGGATAAGCGGGGCGCTTGCCCAGCAGAGCGCGAACGGAACGAACGTTGTCGCGGCCAAGCCGCCGACCGGGACCCGGAACTCAGGGCCGGCGAGTGATCCAGGGTGCCCGCCCCCGGTCGACAGCCCGGGCAGTGCCTGGCTCGTTGTGCGGTCATGGACGACGCACCGAAAGTTGTAAACCAGCGGCCGTACGAGGCGGGACAGCAGCGCCGCACGCTGTGGTCCCACCTTGAGACCGCCCTCGCCCGCCGCTGGGAGTTATGGCCAAGCCGTCGGTACGGCCCGCCCCGGCGGCGCCAAGCCGTTCGAGGGACGGTGCCGGGTTTTAGGCTGCGGCCACATAGCCGCCCCCACGCCGCTTAAGGGGCGAACTTGATCGTTTAGGGGAGAAAGTTGACGGCTTTGCTAGGCGGAGCGGTAGGGTCCCGAAGGCCGGTGGTGGCTAAAAGGGCCCGTTGGTGATTCCCGGCCAGCGCCTCCGGCGGCACCGCGCCCGCGCGACGAGCAGCACGCCTGTCGCGAGAGCGCGGGCCGGCGAAGTGGTTAGTCCAGCTTCCTCTCGATCTGCCCGTGCGTGACCTCTTCGTTCTCACCGGCCGCCTTCGAGATGGTGTAGCGCACCTCTTGCCCCCCGCCCATCACCCGCTCGATCCTTCCCACCTGGTGGTTGCCTGCCTCGTCCCGGTACTCCACCGTGTCTCGCACGCCGTATTGCATAGCGCTCTCCCAGCCTCGTGTAAGCCCGCTACACGCGGGTCTGCCTCTTCGAGATCTTCCGTGTCGGAGAGTAGCCACGCCCGTTGATACTGACGCCTTGATTTGACGCAACGTCACCTGGACTGGTGAGCCCAACCATCCCAACAGGCGCCCGCAGGAACGGGCACCACTGCGCTGCGGCGCCGGCTGATCGCTCTGTCGGCCCGCCTGTGCACCCACCCCTTCTAGGGCGGGCCCGCCGGCTGGCGGGCCGGCGGCGTCGAGAGGGGCGCCCGCCGCGGCCGCCCCTCGTTGGGCAGCGCATGACCCACCTGTTCGCCTGGAACAACCCCCAATACACATCACCCTGTGTAGTTGATTGTTCCTTTGAGTGACTCATTCGGGTGAAATGACTGCGACTCGCCCGCCTCCCGCCTGTGCGACATCCCGACAGTCCCCCTGAGCCCTGCTGAGCCCTGCTGAGCCCTTGGCCTCAAGGGGAACCTCAGTGACGCCATTTCGGGCCTACGGAATGGTGGGGAAGGTCCACTGCTGTCCGGCCTGACCCTGGGGCATTCCGGTGACACGGCCTTCTTCGGCTGCCGTCAGGTAGGCGTTGTTCGGGGGCGCCTTGTCACCGGGCTCCAAGATCAGACCCTCGTTGATCTGGTCACCGGCCGGCGACCAGATCAGGCCCTTGTCGGTCT
Source organism: Streptomyces sp. NPDC051109 (assembly GCF_044455885.1). NCBI lineage: Bacteria > Bacillati > Actinomycetota > Actinomycetes > Kitasatosporales > Streptomycetaceae > Streptomyces > Streptomyces sp. NPDC051109. The sequence continues at coordinate 3,557 of NZ_JBITFF010000044.1, read as the reverse complement.
GGAACTTGAACGACCTCACGGGCTCGCTGGACGCCTCACCGCACCAGCCGAACGACAGATTCCATCCGGGCTTCTCGCCAGCCTGCTCACTGGTGTCCAGCTCGCCACCCAGCTCGCCGAGGCTGACGTTGTGGTTGAGTGCGAGGCAGCGGTCGCCGTCCACACCGAGGTTTTCCAGCTGCTTGCGGGTGGCGTCGTACTTCCACTCCTGATCCTTGGTGTCTGCACACGGCATGAGTCCGGCGGTCTGGACGTACCGTCCGGCCTCGGGGTTCTTGCTGCCATCCCCGAGGGTGTCAGACGCCGTTCCGAGGAATCCCTGGATGCATTCGCCGGTCTTCTCGCTCTTGATCTTGAAGTGGCCTGCTGGGAACCCCGCAGCGGGCTCCTGCGGTGCGCCGTACGCGGCGACTTCGATACCGCCGGCCACAGCCACCGCCGTGAGCGCTGCCGCAATCCACATCCGCTTTTCCATGCCATCCGTCCTGGTCGCTGAAACACTTCCGCAGAGCCCAACTCGACTCAGACGCTCCGGTAACGGGATCTTCTGGCAGGGATCGAAGTGTCAGCGTTACTCGCCCCCCCTGGCGGCAGCTACACGAGAACAAGGCCGCGAGGCACGCCGGGGGCCGCCCGGACCGGACGGGAGCGCCTGTGCGGCACGGTGGGCGGCACGCCCCGCTGGCGCAGGAGTGGCGCCACGACGTGCCAGCACCCCAACCGTTGGACTCGCCGACGCACCGAGCCATCCCCCAGAGTGCCGGGCCCCGCCCCTGCGGGCCGTGCCGAAAGTCCGGTCAGCCGGCTGCGGCGGCCGGGCCCTGCCCGAACCGGGGAACATCCTCAACACCCACGTCCAGGCGCAGCCGCTTGAAGCGGAGCGGGTGGCGCCAGACTCCGCCCCGGTCGGTCGAGCGGTCGGCGCTGATCTCGGCCACCAGGTCGGGGCGGACCAGGCGCACGTCCAGGACGTCACGGGACCCCCATGTCGCGGCGAACGTGACGCCCTCCCAGGGATGTCCGGGGCCGGCGGCCGTCAGGTGTTCGGCGACCAGGTGGGCCGCCTCCGTGCGCAGCGGGACGGTGCGGCCGACCGCGCGCAGCCGGCCGTCCTGGTCATGGCGGCCAAGGACGAGGAGCTGCGGGCGGGTGAGGGTGCCAGTCGTGGCGCCGATGATCGCCTCGGTGGTGTCCCGGCGGCGGACCTTGGTCCACGTCCCCCTTTGGCCGGGCATGTAGCGGCTGGTCAGGGGCTTGACCACGATGCCTTCGACGCCGGACACATCCGTCCACGAGTCGAGCCATTCCCGGGCCTTGGCCGGGTCCGTGGTCATCGGGCACAGGGTCCATGGGGCCGTCAGGGCGTGGTCGGTAAACAGGGCCTCCAGGCGGGCGCGGCGCTCCACATACGGCAGGTGCAGCAGCTCGCGGCCGTCGATCTGCAAGACGTCGAACACCACGAATAGGGCCGGCAGCTTCGCGGCCAGAGCGGGAGCGCTGCGGGCGCGGGCAGCGGCCCGACGCTGCAACCCCTCGAACGACAGGGCGCCGACCCCGCTGTCCCACACGAGGAGCTCGCCATCCAGGACCAGGCCGGCGGGGAGCTGCGCTTCGGCAGCCGCGACGAGATCGGGGAACGCGCCCTGGACCAAGGCCCCGCGGCGGGTCTGGAGCAGCACCCGGCCACCCGGCCCGGCCGACGTGAACACCAGCACCCGGTACCCGTCGAACTTCTGCTCATACGCCACCCCGGAAGCGAGCGGACGCACAGGCGGGACCACCTCGTCGGCCTGCGCCAACATCGGCTCCACCGGCGGACGCAACACCATCCCAAGGCCTCCCTGTCCTCGACGCCAGCGCCAGCCTGACCCGCGCCCGCCCACCCGGCCCGGCGAGAACGCCGGACGGCGGAACCCGACGAACCCGAGCCGCGCGACAGTCGGGGCAGAGCTGGGCCAAGTAATCGAACAGGTGATGGAATAGGAGAGTCCGCCGCACCTCAGGAGCCCGCCATGACCTCCCCCACCCCCACACCCCGGCCGCAGGCCGTGACCTGGGCGCCGAGCCAGACCGGCCCCTGCTCGAAATGCCACGCTCCGACATGCCGCTACGGAGTCGGGGCGTCGCCTTTGTGCGCGGCGTGCAAGGAGGCGCGGAAGGCGCAGTACGGAGGCTGACGTGTCCGAGCTCCCCGCACCGTCGCGTCTTCAGCTCCTGCGGTTCCTGGAAAAGGTGCAGCTCCAGGACTTGCAACGCACACGCGACTGGATCGCCGTCGAAGAGCAGCACGTGGCGGCCGCGGCCGTACGCAGGCCTGCGCCGCCGCCCCCGGACTGGCTGATCGAGCGCGGCATCGGCGTGGGCATGCTCCCGGTCCGCGTCCACGCCGGAGGCTGCTGGGACACCCGTAAGCGCTGCACGGCCATGACCTTGGACGAGGCGCGTCGGGCGCTCGCCGAAGGCGTCCCCGGCTGCCCGTACTGCCGGCCTGATGCCGCCCTGGGCGTCGAGCGGCTCCGTCACCGGGCTGGCAATCGGCAAGTGCCGCGGCCTGTTCCCGGGATTCAGGGGGTGGTGCGTTGCTGGTCGGTGCGGTGGGCGAAGGCATGGTCGGCGCGGCGGCGGTCGTAGACGGCCTCGGGCCGGATCCCGGACGTAAGGGCTGCTTGGCGCAGCGCGACGCCGGGGCGTAGGGCGCGGAAGAAGGCGTCCCACTCGTCGGTGCCGGGCGCCCGGTCCGGGGTGCGGGGGTGGGCGTGGTGGGCGGTGTCCATGGCTGCGGCGAACCCGGGATCGCGTTTGCGCCGCTGGTAGATGACCGGTGGTGATCCCGACCTCGGCCGCGGCCGCCGTGACCGACAGGCCGGCTTCCAGGTGGTCGAGGACGACGCGGCGTCGCTCGGGGGTGAAGCGGGGCGCGCGTGCCGGTGCCGGGGGGCCGGAGGCGAGGTTCCCGGCCGCGTCGCAGGCCCGCGCGAACGCCGGGTCCTCGCGCCGCCAGTGACTGGCTTTGCCCGTGCCGTCGAGAAGGATCTGCGCGGCTAGGCTGGGCGTGCATCCCAGAGCGAGGAGCCGCAGGTACTCGGCACGCTTGACGACCCCGGTGGCGCCGGGGTCCTCCGGATCGGTGCCGGCTAAAAGCAGGGCGAGCGCTGTGTCGGTGCGCGCCGCGGTGAACACCTGCCGCACCCTAAGGCCCGCAGCCTGGGCGGCGGTGGCCACGTCCTGCCCGTTGCGCAACCGGTCGAAGAGCATTGACCGCTTCCGGGAGGACAGGGCATCAGGCATGACCGCACGCTACAGACCACCCCACCGGCGTACCCTGCGACAGGCCGAGGGCTCAGCGGGGTGGGTACGACCGCGTCTGCACCTGCCCGCTGGTCAGATGGTCGGGGACGCGGTGCAGTCGGGGCGCTGGTAGCCGCGTCCGTCGCCGTGCCGGTCCAGGAACAACACCGAATCCCCTAGTGACCTGAGTCGAAGATTCATCGTTGGTTGGGTATGAGTCGTCCGGGTCCGAAGATTCCGCCGTTGTCGGTGACCGATGCCCAGCGGGC
>NZ_JBITFF010000043.1:0-22515 GCF_044455885.1 Streptomyces sp. NPDC051109 | reverse complement strand
CGGCGCCCCCGAACGCATTTGCGTTCGGGGGCGCCGCGGCATACCCGCACCCGGTTGCGCGACGACGTCCCGCGGCGGTGAGGCCTGGGCCTCACCGCCGCGGGGCGTTTCACCGTTCGCGTCCCGGTCAGGACCCGGACGCCAGGGCGGCGCGCACCAGGGCTTCGACGTCCATGTCCTGGATGGCTGCCGTGGAGTCGTCCGCCGCGGCGGTCTCGGCGGGCGCCTCCTGCGGGGTGGCGGCCCGGGCGGGTCCGGCCAACTCGAGCAGCGCGTCCAGCAGGCCGGACGAGCGCAACGCCGCCGGCTCGATGGAGCGGAGCGCCTGCCGGATGGCCTCGTCGTCGGCGCCTTCGGCCCCGGGAGCGGGCTCGAGTCCGGGTGCGAGCTCCTCCAGGAGGAACGCCGCGAGAGACACCGCGTTCGGGTAGTCGAACATCAACGTCGCCGGCAACCGCACCTCCACCGCCTTCTGCAGACGGTTGCGCAACTCGATCGCACCCAGCGAATCCAGCCCCAGCTCCGTGAAACCACGCTCACCCGGAACCGCAGCCACATCACTGTGACCCAGCACCGTCGCCGCGTGACCCCGCACCAACTGCACCAGATACCGCTCACGCTCCACGCCCGACATCCCGGCGAGGCTGCGTTCGATCTCGGTCCCGTGGACCTGGGAGGAGGCCTGGGCCCCGGCCTGCTCCCGGGCGATGCGCTCGAGTCCGGGTGCGAGCTCCTCCAGGAGGAACGCCGCCAGAGACACCGCGTTCGGGTAGTCGAACATCAACGTCGCCGGCAACCGCACCTCCACCGCCTTCTGCAGACGGTTGCGCAACTCGATCGCACCCAGCGAATCCAGCCCCAGCTCCGTGAAACCACGCTCACCCGGAACCGCAGCCACATCACTGTGACCCAGCACCGTCGCCGCGTGACCCCGCACCAACTGCACCAGATACCGCTCACGCTCCGCACCCGACATCCCGGCGAGCCTGAGCTCCACCTCCGTGCCCTCGGGCTGCGCGGCGGCGGGCGCCGCGGGTACGGCCGAGTCTCTCCGGGCCCCCGGGCGGTGGCCCGTCAGGCCGCGCAGCAGTGCGGGCACCTCGTCGGTGCGCGACCTCAGGACCGCCCGGTCGATGCGGACCGGTACGAGCACCGGGTCGGCGGACCGCAGCGCCTCGTCGAAGAGGGCGACGCCCTCGTCGAAGGACAGCTCGAACACTCCGGAGCGGCTCATCCGCTGGAGGTCGGCCTCGCTGAGGTCCAGGCCCTCGCCGGCCGTCCCCGCCCACAGGCCCCAGGCCAGTGAGGTGGCGGGCAGGCCCGCGGCCTGCCGGTGCGTGGCCAGTGCGTCGAGGAAGACGTTGGCCGCCGCGTAGGTGGCCTGGCCCGCGGCCAGCACCTGGCCGCCGACCGACGAGTAGAGGACGAACGCGGACAGGTCCAGGTCCCGGGTGAGTTCGTGCAGGTGCCAGGCGGCGTCGGCCTTGGGCCGCAGCACCCGGTCGACCTGCTCCGGGGTCACCGCCCCGACCAGGGCGTTGTCCAGGACTCCGGCCGCGTGCACCACGCCCTTCAGCGGGTGCGCTGCGGGGATGTCGGCGAGGAGCGCGGCCAGCGCGTCCCGGTCGGACACGTCGACGGCCGCGATCCGCACATCGGCGCCCGACTCCGCGAGTTCCGCCCGCAGTTCGCGGGCGCCGGGGGCGTCCGCGCCGCGCCTGCTGGTCAGCACCAGGTGGCGCACCCCCTGCTCGGCCACCAGGTGGCGGGCGAGGACGGCGCCCAGGACACCGGTGCCTCCGGTGATCAGGACGGTGCCCTCCGCGTCCCACGGGGACGCGGCCCCGCCCCCGGTGACGGACACCGGCGTGTAGCGCGGTACGAAGGCCTTGCCGTGGCGCAGTGCGAGCTCGGTCTCGCCGGTGGCGGCGGCCGACGGCAACGCCCGTACGGACTCCTCGTCCCCGTCGATGTCGATGACGGTGAAGCAGCCGGGGTTCTCGGCCTGAGCGGCACGCACCACGCCCCACAGCGGGGCCTGTACGCAGTCGACCGCTTCGCCCACCGGGTCGGTGACGACGGCCCCGCGGGTCACCACCACCAGCTTCGACTCGGCGAAGCGGTGGTCGTCCCGCCAGTCGGCGAGGGCGCCGAGGAGTCGGGCGGTGGCCGCCCTCGCCCGCCCGGGGGTGTCCTGCCCGTCCGGGCCCGCCGCCGAGTCGGCGACGAGGTCCGGCGCGTACAGCAGGACCGTCGGCGGTACTGCACCGGCTTCGGCGAGCTCCGCGAGGTCGGTGACGGATCGGTGGCCCGGCAGTCCGTTCCCGACGACCAGGCAGTCCTGGCCGGCCGGAGCGGCCGTCACCGGCTCCCACTCGATCCGGAACACACAGGCCTCTCGGCCGCCGGCGCCGGACAGCTGCCCGGCCGACATCTCCCGCTGGACCAGGCGTTCGACGGTGGCGACCGGGGCTCCGGTCGGGTCGGTGATGCGCAGGGACAGGGTGTCGGGTGCCGGTGTGGTCAGGCGGATCCGCAGCATGGCGGCGCCGGTGCTGTGCAGGGCCACGCCGTTCCAGGCGAAGGGAAGGGTGGTCCGGTCCGCGCCCTCGCGCCCCTTGCGCAGGATCTGGTCGCCGTGCAGGGCCGCGTCCAGCAGGGCCGGGTGCACCCCGAAGAGCGCGGCGTCGGCCTGGGCCTGTTCGGGCAGGGCGATCTCGGCGAAGAGCTCGCCGGCACGGAGCCAGGCCGCCTTCAGGCCCTGGAAGACGGGGCCGTAGGAGAGACCGGCCGCGGCGAGCTCGTCGTAGAGCCCGCCCACGTCCACGGGTAGGGCACCGGCCGGCGGCCAGGCCTCGAGATCGAGTGCGGCGGGCGCCGCGTGCGGGGCGAGGACACCGCCGGCGTTGCGGATCCACTGCGCGTCCCCGCCGTGCGGCTCCTCGGCGCGCGAGTAGACGGACACGCTGCGCCGACCGGTCGCGTCGGCGGCGCCGACGACGACCTGGACGGCCACGCCGCCCGTTTCGGGCAGCTCCAGCGGCGCCTCCTGAGTGAGCTCCTCGATCAGCGCGCTGCCCGTCTCGCGGCCGGCGCGCAGCACCATGTCGACGTACGCCGTGCCGGGCAGCAGCACGGACCCGTGCACCGCGTGGTCGGCCAGCCAGGGCTGCGCGTCGAGGGCGATGCGGCCGGTGAGGACGACCCCGTCGTGCTCCGGGGAGACGACGACCGCGCTGAGCAGGGCGTGCCCGGCGGCGAGCTGGCCGAGGCCGCTCGCATCGGTGACGGCGGCGGGCGAGTCGAGCCAGTACCGCTTGCGTTCGAAGGCGTAGGTCGGCAGGGCGACGCGCCGGGCGCCGGTGCCGGCGAAGTACGCCTCCCAGTCGACGTGTTCGCCCGAGGAGTGCAGCGCGCCCAGGGCCGCCACGAGGGTCCGGGGCTCGCTGCGGTCCTTGCGCGCGGCCGGGACCAGAACGGCGTCGTCGCCGTCGAGGATCTGCCGGGCGAGCCCGGTCAGGACGCCGTCGGGCCCGAGTTCCAGGAAGCGGGCGGCGCCCCGCGCGGCGAGGGTCCGCACGGCGTCGGTGAAGCGGACCGCCTCGCGGACCTGGCGGACCCAGTACTCGGGCGTCTGCCAGTCCTCGGCGCTCTCGCCGGTGACGGTCGAGACGACGGCGATCCGGGGCGCGTGGAAGGTGAGGGTCTGCGCGACGGCGCGGAACTCCTCCAGCATCGGGTCCATCAACGGCGAGTGGAACGCGTGCGACACCTTCAGACGGCTCGTCTTACGGCCCTGCGCCTCGAAGTGCGCACCGACCGCCAGCGCAGCGGCCTCGTCACCCGAGACCACCACCGACGACGGCCCGTTCACCGCGGCGATCGACACACCATCGACCAGCTGCGGGAGGACTTCCTCCTCCGTCGCCTGGATCGCGACCATCGCACCACCGGACGGCAGCGCCTGCATCAGACGACCACGAGCCGCCACCAGACGCGCCGCATCCTCAAGGGAGAACACCCCCGCGACGTGCGCCGCGGCCAGCTCGCCGATGGAATGACCCGCCACCAGGTCGGGGGCCACCCCCCAGGCCTCGACCAGCCGGAACAACGCGACCTCGAGCGCGAACAGGGCGGGCTGCGCGAACTCGGTCCGGTTCAGCCCGTCCGCGTCCTCGCCCCACACCACCTCGCACAGCGGGCGCTCCAGGTGCCGGTCCAGCTCGGCCACCACCGCGTCGAAAGCCTGCGCGAACACCGGGAACGCGGCATGCAGCTCACGGCCCATACCCAGCCGCTGCGCACCCTGACCCGTGAACAGGAACGCCGTACGGCCCTTGCCGCCGGCCGCACCGAGGGATCCGGCAGCGGGCTCCTCGCCCGCCGCCAGGGCGGCGAGGTCCCGCAGGACGGCGTCGCGGTCGTCGGGGGCCGCGACCAGGACCGCCCGGTGTTCGAGCGTGGCGCGGCCGGTGGCGAGGGAGAACGCCAGGTCGGTGAGGTCGGTTCCGGGCTCGGCCAGCAGCCGGGCGCGGAGCCGGTCGGCCTGCCGGGCGAGGGCCTCGGGACCGGTCGCCGACAGCAGCAGCGGCAGCGCGTCCGGGGTGGACGTGCGCTCGGCCGGGCGGTCCGGCGCCGGCGCCTCCTCCACGATCAGGTGGGCGTTGGTGCCGCTGATGCCGAACGAGGACACGGCGGCGCGGCGCGGACGGCTGCGCTCGGGCCAGGCACGGGCCTCGGTGAGCAGTTCGACGCTGCCCGCGTCCCATTCGACTTCGGGCGAGGGCCGGTCGACGTGCAGGGTCTGCGGCATGATCCCGTTGCGGATCGCCATGACGGACTTGATGACGCCGCTGACGCCCGCCGCCGCCTGGGCGTGACCGATGTTGGACTTGATGGAGCCGAGCCACACCGGGTCGTCGCCGTCACGGCCCTGGCCGTAGGTGGCCAGCAGCGCCTGCGCCTCGATCGGGTCGCCGAGGCGGGTGCCGGTGCCGTGGCCCTCGACCATGTCGACGTCGGCCGTGGTGAGTCCGGACGCCTCCAGAGCGCGTTGGATGACGCGCTGCTGGGAGGGGCCGTTGGGCGCGGTGAGGCCGTTGCTGGCACCGTCCTGGTTGATGGCGGTGCCCCGGATGACGGCGAGGACCTCGTGGCCGAGGCGCCGGGCGTCGGAGAGCCGCTCCACGAGGAGCACGCCGACGCCTTCGGACCAGCCGGTGCCGTTCGCCGCCGCCGAGAAGGCGCGGCAGCGTCCGTCGGCGGAGAGCCCGTACTGCTGGCTGAACTCGACGAAGACCTCGGGCGTCGACAGCACGGTGACACCGCCCGCGAGAGCCATGCCGACCTCGCCCCGCCGCAGCGCCTGGCAGGCCATGTGCAGGGCGACCAGGGACGAGGAGCAGGCGGTGTCGACACTGACCGCGGGGCCCTCGAGACCGAGCGTGTAGGCCACGCGGCCGGTGAGGATGGAGGCCGCGGTGCCGTTGCCGAGGTAGCCGGCGATGTCGTCCGGGACGTTGTGCAGACGGGTGCCGTAGTCGTGGTACATCACACCGGCGTAGACACCGGTCTGGGTGCCGCGCATGCTCGACGCGTCGATCCCGGCGCGCTCGAAGGCCTCCCAGGAGGCTTCGAGGAGCAGGCGCTGCTGGGGGTCCATGGCGAGGGCCTCGCGCGGGCTGATCCCGAAGAACGCCGGGTCGAACTCGGCGGCGTCGTAGACGAATCCGCCGTCGCGGGCGTACGTCTTGCCGGGAGTGGCGGGCTCGGGGTCGTAGACGTCTCCCCATCCGCGGTCGGCGGGGAAGCCGCCGATGGCATCGCGGCCCTCGGCCAGCAGTTCCCACAGGTCCTCGGGGGAGCGCACCCCGCCGGGGTAGCGGCAGCTGATCCCGATGATGGCGATCGGCTCGTCGTCGGAGACGGCCGTCGGCGCGGGGGCCTGCGCCGACGGCTCCTTGGCCTGCGCGCCGCCGAGCTGGCCGTCGATGTACTCGGCCACGGCGCGCGTGGACGGGTAGTCGAAGACCAGGGTGACGGGCAGCCGCAGTCCGGTGGCCGCGTTGAGGGCGTTGCGCAGCTCGACGGCGGCCAGGGAGTCGAACCCGAGCTCCTTGAACGCCCGGTCGGCGCCGACGGCGTCCGCGGAGGCGTGTCCGAGGACCGTCGCCGCATGCCCGGCCACCAGGTCGAGCAGGGTGCGCGTGCGCTCGGCAGCGTTCAGCCCGGCGAGGCGGCGGGCGAAGTCACCGCCGCTCTGCGCCGTGCCGGCGACCGCACGCCGCTGGGCGGGACGTGCCGTACCGCGCAGCAGAGGTGGGACCTCCGCACGGGCGTGCAGCGCGGCGGGGACGATCCGCAGCGGGGCGAGCAGGGCGTGCCGGGTGCGCAGCGCCTCGTCGAACAGGGCCAGGCCCCGCTCGGTGGGCAGCGCGGGCAGGCCGCTGCGCTCCGCCTTCTCCAGGTCGGCGTCGGTGAGGTCGCCGCCGAGTCCGGTGTTGACGGCCCACAGGCCGAAGGCCAGGGAGGTGGCGGGGAGTCCGGCGGCGCGGCGGTGCGCGGCGAGGGCGTCGAGGAAGACGTTGGCCGCCGCGTAGTTGCCCTGTCCGGCGGGGAGGACGAGGCCGCCGGCCGAGGAGTAGAGCGCGAAGACCGTGATCCGCTCGGAGTGCTCGGTCAGTTCGTGCAGGTGCCAGGCAGCGTCCGCCTTGGGCCGCAGGACGGCGTCGATGTCGTCCGGGCCGAGGGCCCCGACGAGGCCCGGCGCGACCACGCCGGCGGCGTGCACGATGCCGGTCAGGGGACGGTCCGCGGGGATGTCGGCGAGGAGCGCGGCCAGCGCGTCCCGGTCGGACACGTCGACGGCCGCGATCCGCACATCGGCGCCGGACCCCGCGAGTTCTGCCCGCAGTTCGCGGGCGCCGGGGGCGTCCGCGCCGCGCCTGCTGGTCAGCACCAGGTGGCGCACCCCCTGCTCGGCCACCAGGTGGCGGGCGACGATGGCGCCCAGGCCGCCCGTGCCTCCGGTGATCAGGACGGTGCCGTCGGTGTCCCACGGCGCCGGCGTGTCCGGGACGAGGGCGGGCACGAGCCGGGGGGTGAGGAAGCGGTTTTCGCGCAGGGCCAGTTCGGGCTCGCCGAGGGTCGCGGCGAGAACCGCGGCGTCCCGGCCCGAGTCCGCGTCGGTGTCGGCCTCGGTGTCGGTGTCGGTGTCGGTGTCGGTGTCGAGGAGCACGATCCGGCCCGGGTTCTCGGCCTGGGCCGCTCGGACCAGACCCCACACGGGTGCCTGGGCGAGATCGGGTGCCCCGTCCTCGGTGGTGGCGACCGCGCGCCGGGTGAGCACGACCAGGGTGGACGTCTCGGAGCGCGGGTCGGCCAGCCACGCCTGGAGCAGGCCGAGGACCCGGTTGGTGGTGGCGCGGACCGCTTCCGGCAGTGCGCCGTCGGCGGTGGTGACCGGCGCGATCACGGTACGGGGCAGTTCGGCGGGGCCGGAGAGGGCGGCCAGTGCGTCGGCCGTGCCCTCGGCGAGCCGCTCGTACGAGGAGGGCTGCGGGTGCGCCGGAGCCTGGACCGGGGTCCACTCCAGGCGGCGCAGGTCCTCGGAGGGGGTGCCGTCGGCGGGCTCCAGCTGCTCGGCGGAGACGGCACGGCAGATCAGGGACTCCACGCTGAGGACCGGGGCGCCGCTCTCGTCGGCGACCAGCAGGGCCGATTCCTCGGCTCCGCGGATGCGCCGGATGTAGACGCGCAGGGCCGCCGATCCCGAGGCGTGGAGCGAGACTCCGCTCCACGCGAAGGGCAGCAGTGCCTCGGTGCCGCCCTCGCCCTGGTCGACGAGTACGTCGGCGTGCATGGCGGTGTCGAGCAGGACCGGGTGCAGTCCGTAGCGGACGGCTTCGGCGCTTACGCCCTCGGGGAGAGCGACCTCGGCGAAGAGCTCGTCGCCGCGCCGCCAGGCGGCCCGCATTCCCTGGAAGGCGGGGCCGTATCCGTAGCCGCGCTCGTTGAGCCGCTCGTATGCGCCGGTGACGTCGACGGGTGTGGCGCCGGGCGGCGGCCACTGGGTGAGGTCGGGGGCCTCGAGCCGGGCGGTGCCAGTGGCGAGGAAACCGGTGGCGTGGCGGGTCCACGCCTGTCCGGCGGCGTCGTCACGGCGCGAGTGGATGGTCAGCGGGCGGCGGCCGGTGTCGTCGGCGGCGCCGGCGACGGCCCGCAGGGTGGCCCCGCCGTGCGGCGGCAGCACCAGCGGTGCTTCGAGCGTCAGTTCCTCGAGGAGGTCGCAGCCGACCTGGTCGCCGAGGCGTACGGCCAGTTCGACGAAACCGGTGCCGGGGAGGAGCACGTTGCCGTGGACCTCGTGGTCGGCGACCCAGGTGTGGGCCGCCGTGGACAGCCGGCCGGTCAGGACGACGGAGCCGTCCTGCGGGGACTCGACGGCCGCCGTGAACACGGGGTGGTCGACCGCGTCGAGGCCCGCGGAGGCGACGTCCCCGGTGGGGGCTGTCACGTCCAGCCAGTACCGCTCGCGCTGGAACGCGTACGTGGGCAGTTCGGCCCGGGCGTCGCCGGTGCCGCCGAGCACGGTGGCCCAGCCGACGCCGACGCCGTGCGCCCATGCGGCGCCGAGGCCGGAGAGCACCTCGCGCCGCTGGTCGCGGTCGCGGCGCTGCAGGGAGACGAACGCGGTGTCCTCGCGGGTGGCGCACCCCTGGCCGAGTGCGGTCAGGACGGCGTCGGGGCCCAGTTCGACGAACGTACGGGCGCCGGCGCCCTCGGCGGCGCGGACGGCGTCGGCGAAGCGGACCGCCGCGCGGACCTGGCGGACCCAGTACTCGGGCGTCTGCCACTCGGTGGCCCGCTCACCGGTGACGGTGGAGACCGCGTGGATCTCCGGATCCCGGAAGGTGAGGGTCTGCGCGACGGCGCGGAACTCCTCCAGCATCGGGTCCATCAACGGCGAGTGGAACGCGTGCGACACCTTCAGACGGCTCGTCTTACGGCCCTGCGCCTCGAAGTGCGCACCGACCGCCAGCGCAGCGGCCTCGTCACCCGAGACCACCACCGACGACGGCCCGTTCACCGCGGCGATCGACACACCATCGACCAGCTGCGGGAGGACTTCCTCCTCCGTCGCCTGGATCGCGACCATCGCACCACCGGACGGCAGCGCCTGCATCAGACGACCACGAGCCGCCACCAGACGCGCCGCATCCTCAAGGGAGAACACCCCCGCGACGTGCGCCGCGGCCAGCTCACCGATGGAATGACCCGCCACCAGGTCGGGGGCCACCCCCCAGGCCTCGACCAGCCGGAACAACGCGACCTCGAGCGCGAACAGGGCGGGCTGCGCGAACTCGGTCCGGTTCAGCCCGTCCGCGTCCTCGCCCCACACCACCTCGCACAGCGGGCGCTCCAGGTGCCGGTCCAGCTCGGCCACCACCGCGTCGAAAGCCTGCGCGAACACCGGGAACGCGGCATGCAGCTCACGGCCCATACCCAGCCGCTGCGCACCCTGACCCGTGAACAGGAAAGCGGTCTTGCCGTCCCGGGCGGCCGCGGCGCCGCCGAGGAGCTCGAGCGAGCGGGCGAGTTCGGCGCGGTCGGCGCCGACGGCCACGGCCCGGTGCTCCAGGGCCGCTCGGGTGGTGGCGAGGGCGCGGGCGGCGGCGGGCAGCCGGTCGTCGGGCAGCGTGTCGAGGAAGGCGGCCAGGCGGTCGGCCTGGGCGCGCAGCGCCTGCGGCGTGGCGCCGGAAACGACCAGCGGGACGAGGCCGGGCGGGTTCGTGTCCTGCTCCTGCGCGGGTGCGCCCGCGGGCGCCTCCTCGACGATGACGTGGGCGTTGGTGCCGCTGATGCCGAACGAGGAGACGCCGGCCCGGCGCGGGCGGCCGTCCGCCGTCCAGGCACGGGCCTCGGTGAGCAGTTCCACGTGGCCCGCGTCCCAGTCGACCTGGTCGGAGGGGGTGTCCGCGTACAGGGTGTGCGGCATGACGCCGTTGCGCATCGCCATGACCGTCTTGATGATGCCCGCGACGCCCGCGGCGGCCTGGGTGTGGCCGAGGTTGGACTTCACCGAACCGAGCCACAGCGGTTCCCCGGACCGGGGGCGGTGCTGTCCGTACGTCTCCAGCAGCGCCTGCGCCTCGATCGGGTCGCCGAGGCGGGTGCCGGTGCCGTGGCCCTCGACCATGTCGACGTCGGCGGCGGTCAGGCCGGCGTCGGCGAGCGCCTGCTCGATGACCCGCTGCTGGGCGGGGCCGTTGGGCGCGGTGAGGCCGTTGCTCGCACCGTCCTGGTTGACGGCGGAGCCCTTGACCACCGCGAGGACCTGGTGGCCGTTGCGGCGGGCGTCCGAGAGCCGCTCGAGGACGAGCAGGCCCGCGCCTTCGCTCCATCCGGTGCCGTCGGCGCCGATGCCGTAGGACTTGCAGCGGCCGTCGGCGGCGAGCCCGCGCTGGCGGGCCATGTCGGTGAAGGTGTCCGGGGTCGACATGACGGTCACGCCGCCGGCCAGCGCCAGGGTGCACTCGCCGCGGCGCAGCGACTGCTGGGCCCAGTGCAAGGCGACCAGCGAGGAGGAGCAGGCGGTGTCGACACTGACCGCGGGGCCTTCGAGGCCGAGCGTGTAGGCCACGCGACCGGAGACGACGCTGGCGAGGCTGCCGTTGCCGTGGTAGGCCGCGACGTCCTCGGGCAGCGGGCCCAGGCGCAGGCCCCAGTCGTGGTACATCACTCCGGCGAACACGCCGGTACGGCTGCCCTTGACGGAATGCGGGTCGATGCCGGAACGCTCGAAGGCCTCCCAGGCGACTTCGAGGAGCAGGCGCTGCTGCGGGTCCATGGCCTGGGCCTCGCGCGGGCTGATCCCGAAGAACGCCGGGTCGAACTCGGCGGCGTCGTACAGGAATCCGCCGTCGGTGGAGTACGTCTTGCCGGGCTTGCCGATCTCCGGGTCGTACAGGTCGGCGGCCCAGCCCCGGTCGGTGGGGAAGGGGCCTATGGCGTCGCTGCCGTCGGCGACGAACTGCCACAGGTCCTGCGGCGAGCCGATCCCGCCCGGGTAGCGGCAGGCCATGCCGACGATGACAATCGGGTCGTCGTCGGTGTCCGCGGGACGCACTACGGCCGCGGGTGCGGCGGCCGGCCGTGCGGCCGGCCCGCGCAGCTTCGAGACGAGGTGCTCGGTGAGCGCGGCCGCGTTGGGGTAGTCGAAGGTGAGGGTGGGGCTCAGGCGCAGCCCGGTGGCGGCGGAGAGCCGGTTGCGCAGTTCCACCGCGGCCAGCGAGTCGAAGCCGGTCTCGTTGAAGGCCCGGTGGGGGGTGATGTCCTCGGCGCCGTCGTAGCCGAGCACGCCGGCGGCCTCGGTGCGCACCAGGCGCAGCACGGTCTCGGTGCGGGTGCTCTCGTCGAGTGCGGCGAGCTGCTCCGCGAACGGGGAGCCGGCGCCCGGCGCGGCCGCGATGGCGGATGCGGCGGCCTTGCGCGCCGGCCGGCGCACGAGCGCGCGCAGCAGGGTCGGGATGTCGTCGCCGCGTTCGCGGACGGCACGGTGGTCGACGCGTACGGGTACGACGGCCGGGTCCGTGGCGGTCAGCGCCTTGTCGAGGCGCTCCAGGTTCTCGTCGAACGTCAGCGAGTCGAGGCCGAGCCGCTTGATGCGGGCGAGGGCCGCCTCGTCGAGGCCGGCGCCCATGCCGGCGTCTCCGGCCCACAGGCCCCAGGCGAGGGAGGTGGAGACGAGGCCTTCGGCGGCGCGCCGCACGGAGAGGGCGTCGAGGAACAGGTTGGCCGCGGCGTAGTTGGCCTGCCCCGCGCCGTCGAGGACGGTCGAGGCGGAGGAGAAGAGGACGAAGGCCTTCAGCCCGTGGTCCTTGGTGAGTTCGTGCAGGTTCCAGGCGGCGTCCACCTTGGGTCGCATGACGGTGTCGACGCGCTCGGCCGTGAGGGAACCGACGAGGCCGTCGTCGATGACGCCGGCGGCGTGCACCACGCAGGTCAGAGGGTGTTCGGCCGGGACGGCTGCGAGGAGTGCGGCCAGGGCCCCGCGGTCGGCGACGTCGACGGCGGCGATGCGGACGTCCGCGCCCGACTCCTCCAGTTCCGCGAGGAGTTCGGCGGCGCCGGGGGCATCGGGCCCGCGGCGGCTGGTGAGGACGAGATGGCGGACGCCGTGTTCGGTGACCAGCTTGCGGGCGAGGGCCGCGCCCGCGCCGCCGGTACCGCCCGTGACGAGGACGGTGCCGCTCTCGTCCCAGGGCAGCTCGGCGGGGACCTCGGGCTCGGGGACGACCGCGAGCCGCGGCACGAGGACGCGGCCCTCGCGGAGCGCGAACTCGGGTTCACCGGTGGCCAGGGCGGCGGTCAGCGCCGACTCGGAGGCTTCGGTCCCGTCGAGGTCGGCGAGGACGAAGCGGCCCGGGTTCTCGGCTTCCGCGGATCGGACCAGACCCCACACGGGTGCCTGGCCGAGGTCCGCGGTGGTGCCGTCGGCCCAGGTGCCCCGGCGGGTGACGATGACGAGCCGGGAGTCGGCGGCGCGCTCGTCGGCGAGCCAGCGGCGTACGGCGTCCAAGGCGTCGGCGGTGACGGCGCGGACCGCGGCCGGGACGTCGCCGTCGGGGGTGTGCGGGACCCGGTACTGCACGAAGCCGGGCACGGGGGCGTCGGGCGCCAGGTCCGCGAAGGCGACGGGTGCGGTGTCCGCGGCGGTCCGGGGCTCCGCGGCCTGCGGGAGCGGGTTCCACCGCACGCTCAGGAGCGGGTCCCGGCGGGCGCTCGCCAGCTGGTCTGCGCTGACGGAGCGCAGCAGCAGCGAGTCGACGGTGGCGACGGGCGCGCCGGCGAAGTCGGCGAGGGCGACGGCGAGTTCATCGCCCTCGGAGGTGATCTTGACGCGGACGGCGGTCGCGCCAGTGGCGTGCAGGGTGACGCCGTTCCAGGAGAACGGGATCCGGACGCCGTCGGAGGCCCCGTCGGAGAGGGCGAGGTCGGCGGGGTGCAGCGCGGCGTCGAGAAGGGCCGGGTGCAGGCCGAAGGCGGCGGCGTCGGCGCGGGCGCCTTCGGGCAGCGCGATCTCGGCGAACACCTCGTTGTCGCGGCGCCAAGCGGCGCGCACCCCGTGGAAGGCGGCCCCGTATCCGTAGCCCTGTCCGGCCATGTCGGTGTACAGGGTGGCGACGTCGAGGGGCTGGGCGTCGGCCGGGGGCCAGGTGCCGGCGAGGGCGCTGTGGGCGTCGGCGCGGACCGCGGCGGTCGCCGGGGCGAGGGTGCCGGTGGCGTGGCACACCCAGGCGTCATCGCCCTCGGCGTCCTCGGGCCGCGCGTGGCAGCCGACGGTGCGGCGGCCCGAGGCGTCGGCGGGGCCGACGACGACCTGGAGGACGGTGGCGCCGGTCTCGGGCAGCACGAGGGGTGCTTGGAGGATGAGCTCTTCGAGGAGCTCGCAGCCGGTCTCGGCGCCGGCCCGGACGGCGAGTTCGACGAAGGCGGTTCCCGGGAGCAGCGTGGTGCCGGAGATGACGTGGTCGGCGAGCCATCCGTGGGTGCGCAGGGACACGCGGCCGGTGAGTACGGTGCCGTCGCCGCCGGCGAGGCCGACGACGGATCCCAGCAGCGGGTGCTGTGCGTCGAGCTGGCCGAGGCCGGCCGGGTCGGCACCGTCGCGGGTGTCGGTCAGCCAGTAGCGGCGGGTCTGGAAGGCGTAGGTCGGCAGGTCGACGCGGTCCGTGGCGCGGTCCGCGTAGAAGGCCGTCCAGTCGAGGGCGGCGCCCCGGGCGTGTGCGAGGGCGACGGCGGACAGCGTCTGGCGGACGTCGTCCTTGCCGCGGCGCAGCAGGGAGACGAAGGCGCTGTCGGCGGCGGCGAGGTCCGGCAGGCAGTGCTGGCCGAGTGCGCTGAGGACCGCGTCGGGGCCCAACTCGACGTACGTGCGGACACCTCCGGCCCGGGCGAGCCAGTCGATGCCGTCGGCGAACCGCACGGCTTCGCGGACGTGGCGCACCCAGTGCTCGGGGGAGGTCAGTTCCGCGGTCGTGGCGAGGCGGCCGGTCAAGGTCGAGACGACGGGGATGCGCGGCGAGGAGTACGTCAGGACGGATGCGACTCGGCGGAACTCGTCGAGCATCGGCTCCATCAGCGGCGAGTGGAACGCGTGGCTGACCTTGAGGCGGCTGGTCTTGCGGCCCAGGGCGGCGAAGTGGTCGCCCACCGCCAGCGCGGCTTCCTCGTCGCCGGAGACCACCACGGACGAGGGGCCGTTGACGGCGGCGATGCCCACCTGGTCCGTCAGGAGCGGCAGGACCTCCTCCTCGGTGGCCTGGACGGCGACCATCGCGCCGCCGGCCGGGAGGGCCTGCATGAGGCGGCCTCTTGCGGCCACGAGGGTGGCGGCGTCCTGCAGGTCGAGCACTCCGGCGGCGTGGGCCGCGGCGATCTCGCCGATCGAGTGGCCGGCGAGGAAGTCGGGCGTGATGCCCCAGGACTCCAGGAGCCGGAAGAGGGCGACCTCGACGGCGAACAGCGCGGGCTGCGCGTAGCGGGTCTGGTCGAGGAGGGCGGCCTCGGCCGAGCCCTCCTCGGCGAACAGCACGTCCCAGAGGGATACGTCCAGCTGGAGGTCGAGGTGGCCGAGGGCGTCGGCGAGGGCGTCGGCGTAGACGGGGAACGCGTCGTACAGCCGGGCGCCCATGGCGATGCGCTGGCTGCCCTGGCCGGTGAACAGGAAGGCGAGGCGGCCGGTGTGGGCGGTGCCGGTGAGGACGTCGGGGGAGGATCCGTCGCCGGCGAGAGCGTGCAGGGCGTCCAGGAGGGCGGCGCGGTCCTCGGCGAGGACCACCGCGCGGTGTTCGAGAGCTGCCCGGGTGGTTCCGAGGGAGTGTCCGACGGAGGCGGGGTCGATGCGGGGGTCCTCGGTCAGGAGGTCGGCGAGGCGGGCGGCCTGGGCCCCGAGGGCGGCGGCCGAGCCGCCCGAGACGGGGAGCAGGGCGGGCACCTGCGGCTGCTCGGAGGCATCTTGGCCGGCGGCGTCCAGGTCGGAGGCGCCTCGGTCGGCGCCGTCCTGCCCGGCCGCTTCCGGCCCGGCCTCGCGGGGCGCCTCTTCGATGATCAGGTGGGCGTTGGTGCCGCTGATGCCGAAGCCGGAGACACCGGCGCGCCGGGGACGCTCGGCGTCGGCGGGCCACGGCACGGGCTCCGTGAGCAGGCGTACGGTCCCGGCCGACCAGTCGACGTTCGGGGAGGGTTCGTCGACGTGCAGGGTCGCCGGCAGGACGCCGTGGCGCAGCGCCATGACGACCTTGGCGATCCCGGCGACGCCGGCGGCGGCCTGGGTGTGGCCGATGTTGGACTTCACCGAGCCGAGCCACAGCGGCTTGTCGGCGTCGCGGCCCCTGCCGTAGGTGGCGATGAGCGAGGCCGCCTCGATGGGGTCGCCCAGAGTGGTGCCGGTGCCGTGGGCCTCGACGGCGTCCACGTCACCGGGGGTGAGACCGGCGTCGGCGAGCGCCTGCAGCACGACCCGCTGCTGCGCGGTGCCGCTGGGGGCGGTCAGGCCGTTGCTCGCGCCGTCCTGGTTGATGGCGGTACCGCGGACCAGGGCGAGGACGGGGTGGCCGTTGCGGCGTGCGTCGGAGAGGCGCTCGACGAGGATCAGGCCGGCGCCCTCGGCGAAGGTGGTCCCGTCGGCCCCGGCGGCGAAGGCCTTGGTCAGACCGTCGGGGGCCAGTCCGCGCTGCCTGCTGAACTCGGTGAACAGGCCGGGGGTGCTCATGACGGTGATACCGCCGGCCAGGGCCAGCGAGCACTCGCCTCGGCGCAGCGACTGCACGGCGAGGTGCAGGGCGACCAGCGAGGAGGAGCAGGCGGTGTCGATGGTGAGCGCGGGGCCCTCGAGGCCGAGCGCGTACGCGATACGGCCCGAGGCGACGCTGAGGGCGCCGCCGGTGATCAGGTAGCCCGCCAGCGCCTCGGGGGCGTGCTTGACCCGCGTGCCGTACTCGGTGGCGCCGGCGCCCACGAAGACGCCGGTGCGGCTGCCCCGCAGACCGGTGGGGTCGATACCGGAGCGCTCGAAGGTCTCCCACGCGGTTTCCAGCAGCAGGCGCTGCTGGGGGTCCATGGCGAGGGCCTCGCGCGGCGAGATCCCGAAGAACTCGGCGTCGAACTCGGGGGCGTCGTGCAGGAATCCGCCGACGCGCGTGTAGACGGTGCCGAACGCCTCGGGGTCATCGTCGAACAGGGCGTCGAGGTCCCAGCCGCGGTCGCCCGGGAACGGGCCGACGCTGGTCCCGCCGGCGCTGACCAGCTCCCACAGCTCCTCGGGGCTGCGCAGGCCGCCGGGGAAGCGGCCGCCGATGCCGACGATGGCGACGGGGTCCTCGTCGTCGTTGCCGAGCGGCGCCTCGACGACGAGGGGGCCCGCGTCCGCGCCCAGCAGCTCTGCGCGCAGGTGCCCGGCGAGCAGTTCGGGGCTGGGGTGGTCGAAGGCGGCGGTCACCGGCAGGCGCAGGCCGGTCGCGGCGTTGATCCGGGCGTGCAGCTCCACCAGCCCGATGGAGTCGAGACCCAGCTCCTTGAAGGGCCTGGCGGTCTCCGTCACCGCCTCGGTGTCGGGACGGGTGGTGCGGCGCAGCACGTCGAGGGTCTGCGCGCACACGAGGTCGAGCAGGAGGCGGCCCTGCTCGGTGTCGGGCAGGCCGGCCAGCCGGCCCGCGAGTACGGCCCCGGGACGGGCCTCGTCGCCGTTCAGGTGATCAGCGTCAGGAACGAAGCCCGCGGACATCTGCACGCTCCAAGCTCGGTGTCGATTTGCATCGGGCCTACTCGGGCCCGAGGTCATCGCACGGTAATTGCGGGAGAAAGCCGCAGGACACCCCTAACCCCGCCCCGCCTGCCCCTGATCGGTGCAGGCGGGGGCGGGTCCTCAGGTGGGTGCGGCGCATCGCGGCACGGCCCGGGAGCCGGAATCCCGGGGTGGATTCAGGGGGGTGCCCGGGTTCTCCCCGGCCCCCTCATTTGCTTTCAATGGCAGGACGGAAATCCAGCACTCCCGCAATCGAAAAGATGCAAGCCGAAGACATGGGGCACTCATGACCAATGCGACAACCACGACCAGCGCGTGGGTGCGCCGGTTCCACCCGGCCGACGACGCGGCCGCCCGCCTGGTCTGCTTCCCCCACGCGGGAGGCTCCGCCAGCTACTACTTCCCGGTGTCGCGGGCGCTGTCGCCGGCGCTGGACGTGGCGACCGTCCAGTACCCGGGGCGTCAGGACAGGCGGCTCGAGCCGTGCGTGGACGACGTACGGCGGATGGCGGACGTGGTGGCCGCCGAGCTCCGCCCGTGGTGCGACCGTCCGGTGGCGCTGTTCGGGCACAGCCTGGGCGCCACGCTGGCGTTCGAGGTCGCACTGCGCCTGGAGGCGGAGGGGACGCGTCTGGTGTCCCTGTTCGCGTCGGGCCGGCGCGCCCCTTCCCGCCACCGCGAGAAGGAGTTCATGCACCTGGCCGACGACGACCGGCTGCTCGCGACCATCAAGCGCATGGGCGGCACGGACGCGGCGGTGCTCGCCGACGACGAGGTGCTGCGCATGGCGCTCCCGGCGATCCGGGCCGACTACAAGGCGGCGGAGACCTACCGCTACCGGCCGGGACCGCAGCTCGAGTGCCCGGTGATCGTGCTCAACGGCGAATCCGACCCGGAGGTCACGGCGCACGAGGCGGAGGGGTGGCGCGACCACACCGCGGCCGACGTGGCGTTTCACTGGTACGCGGGGGGCCACTTCTACCTCAACGACCACGCGTCCGAGGTGATCTCGCTGATCCGCGACCGGGTGCTGAGCGGCCGGTAGCGGAACGGACCGAAGGGGGTGCCCGCCGCGGTGTGCGGCGGGCACCCCCTTCGTCTGCCCCGGAGCCGACCGCCTCAGGCGGGGGCGCCGACCCGCTTCAGGTAGTCGAGCATGATCTCGTCGAATCGCGCCGGCTCCTCGAGGTGCGGTACGTGGCTCGACTCCTCCAGGATCTCCCAGCGCACGTCGGGGATCAGGTCCCGGAACGGCTGCACCGTCCGCGGCGTCGCCTCGTCGTGCCGGCCCGAGATCACCAGCGTGGGGACGCCGATGTCGGCGATGCAGTCCACCACGCCCCAGTCCTTCAGGGTTCCGTTCACGTGGAACTCGCTCGGGCCGTTCATCGCGTAGTACACGGTCGGGTCGTTGAAGAGCTCGTAGAACGTGGCCTGCCAGTCCCGCGGCCACGGCTTGAGACGGCACACGTGGCGCTCGTAGAACGGCAGCGCGGCCGCGTGGTACTCGTCCGTGTTCGTCGTCCCGGCCGCCTCGTGCCGGCGCAGGGTCTCGTCCACCCCTTCGGGCAGCTGCGCGCGCAGCACCTCCATCTCCTCCAGCCAGAGGGGGTACGAGGCGGGTGAGTTGGCGATGACGAGGCCTTTGAGGCCGGCCGGGCGGGCGGCGGCGTACTTCGCGGCCAGCAGTCCGCCCCACGACTGGCCGAAGACCATGTGGTTGTCCGCGATCCCCAGGGCCTCGACCAGGTTCTTCAACTCGGCGAGGAAGAGTTCGACCGTCCAGAAGTCGGCGCCCTTCTCCGGCAGGTGCGTGGATCCTCCGTTGCCCAGCTGGTCGTAGTGGACGACCGGCCAGCCGTGCGCGGACAGCTCGGCGAGCCGCAGCAGGTAGTCGTGGGTGCTGCCCGGGCCGCCGTGCACGACGACCAGGGCGGGGAGCCCGGAGTTCAGGTCTCCCGTCACCCGGTACCAGGTCTTGTACGGGCCGAAGGGGACGGCTCCCTTGGCGGACGGGGCGATGCGGGCGGACTGCATGCGGCTGCCTCTCGATGGCGCGGGGTGCCGGGCGGGCCGCCCTCTTGCGGACGGCCCGCCCGGCCTGACGGATACGGCTGCGGCGGGACCGCCGCACCGCGGTTACTGCTACTGCTGCTGTTCGAGCGAGGTCAGCCACTCCTCGACGACACCGGCCGTGGCCGGGGCGTCCTGCTCGATCATGCTGAAGTGGTTCGTCGGCAGGGTCCGGTGCGCGTGCCGGTCCTCCCACGGCTTCGCCGCCCAGCTGTCGTCCTCGGGCTCCGCACCGCTCGGGTCGGGCATGAAGGGCTTCTCCGCTCCGACGAACAGCACCGGCGCCTCCACCGAGGTGAGCTCGAACTTCGGCACGAGGTCGAAGTAGCAGGCCATGGCGGACAGCACGGTGCTGTCGAACATGCCGTACTCCGAGTCCTTGCCGACCAGCGCCATCGCGAGCTGCTTCATCAGCTCGTTCGAGTCGCCGTTGTCGGTGTCCACCCGGTAGGTGTCGAGCAGCACCACACCGGCCGGCTTGACGCCCTTCTCCCGCTCCAGGTACGCCGCCACCTCGTGGGCGATGATGCCGCCGGCCGAGTAGCCGACCAGCGCGAAGGGCTCGCCCTCCGCCGTCTCGAGGATGCTGCGCGCGAAGGTCTCGATCACGGTGGGAACCGCGGTCGGCAGGCTCTCCCCGGCCGCGAACCCCTGCGTCGGCAGTGCGCTCACCTTGCGGACGCCGCGGAACGGCGCGGCGAAGCGGGCGTGCTGCTGGGGTCCGGCCGTGGCCATCGGCGAACTGACGCAGATGAGGCGGATCCGGCCCGGGCCGTCGGCGAGCCGCACGCCCGTCGGCACCCGGCCGAGGTCCTCGACCGTGTCGAACCGCGGCCGCAGGGCGACCACCGCACGCAGTAGGTCGAAGCCCTGGACGACCTGGCCCGAGAGCACCGCGCCGCGGAACATCTCGGTCAGCGTCTCCGACGGACGGTTCTGCCCACCGGCCTCCGCGGACACCTCCGCCACCGGAGCCGAGCCGTCCAGGTGGCCGGCCAGCTCCTCGACGAGCTGCCGGGCCAGCCCGGCCGGGTTCTTGTTGTCGAAGACCACCATGGGCGGCAGCCGCAGCCCGGTCGCGGAGACCAGGGTGTTGCGCAGTTCCATCGCGGCCAGCGAGTCGAAGCCCGCCTCGAGGAAATCCCGCTCCGGGTCGACGGCCGAGGCGTCCGCGTAGCCGAGGGCGGTCGCCGCGTGCCGCAGGACGAGTTCCACGAGGACCTGCTCCTGCTCGGCCTCGGTGAGCGGGGCGAGCTGCCTGCGCAGCGCGCCCGGATCGTCGCCGCCCGCCGAGGCCCGCCGCTTGACGGCGGGCACCAGCCCGCGCAGCAGCGCCGGCAGGCCGTCACCGCGGCCGCGCAGACCCTGCGGGTCGACCTTCAGCGGGACGAGCGTGGCGTACTCGGTGGTCAGCGCCGCGTCGAACGCGGCGAGGCCGTCCGCGACGGGCAGTGCGGGCAGGCCCTGGCGCTTCATGCGCTCGCGGTCGGCGTCGGTCAGCCACTGGGACAGACCGGTGTCCGCGTCCCAAAGGCCGTAGGCGAGCGAGGTGGCGGGCAGGCCCAGCGAGCGGCGGTGGGCGGCGAACGCGTCCAGGAAGACGTTGGCCGCGGCGTACCCGCCCTGGCCGGCCGCCATCACCAGGCCGCCGGAGGACGAGAAGACCACGAAGGCGGCGAGGTCGAGGCCGGCCGTCAGCTCGTGCAGGTGCCAGACCGCGTCCGCCTTCGGCCGCAGCGACACCTCCACCTGGTCCGGTGTGAGCGCGGAGACCAGGCCGTTGTGGGCGGTACCGGCCGCGTGGACGATGCCGCGCAGCGGGTGTTCGGGGTCGATACCGGCGAGCAGGGCGGCGAGGCCGTCGCGGTCGGAGACGTCGCAGGCCGCGATGGTGGCCCGGGCGCCCAGTTCGGCGAGTTCGTCCCGCAGTTCGGCGGCGCCGGGGGCATCGAGACCGCGGCGGCTGGTGAGCAGCAGGTGGCGTACCCCGTGCTCGGCGACGAGGTGGCGGGCCACGAGCGCGCCCAGACCACCCGTACCGCCGGTGACCAGCACCGTGCCCTCGGGACCGAAGACGGCATCCTCCGGGGTCTGCGCGGGTGCGGGTGCGGGCACCCGGACCAGCCTCGGCAGCAGCACCTGGCCGCCGCGCAGGACCAGTTCGGGCTCGCCGGTCGCGACCGCCGCGGACAGCAGCCGCTCGGACGCCTCGGTCCCGTCGGTGTCGACCAGGACGAACCGTCCCGGGTTCTCCGCCTGCGCGGCCCGTACGAGACCCCAGACCGGGGCCTGGTCGAGCGCGGTTGCGGCTCCGGACGTCACCAGGGCCAGGGAGGAGGAGACGAACACCTCGTCGGCCAGCCACTGCTGGAGCAGCTCCAGCGCCTCGAAGGTCCGGGAGCGCACGGCCGACAGCACGTCGTCCCCGGCGGTGGTCCCGGAGCCGATCCGGGCGATCACGGTGTCCGGCGCCGTGACGGTGCCGTCGGCGATCGCCGCCGCCAGCTCGGCGACCCCGGCGAAGGCCGGTGCGTCGAGGGCGGGTTCCGGTGCTCCGAGGACGGCGATGGTACCGCCGGCCGCCACGGCGGAGGCCGGGGCCGCGATCCAGTCGACGCGTAGCAGCGAGTCCCGTCGCGCACCGCCGCCGAACGCTTCCGGTGCCGCCTCGCGCAGGTCGAGTGCCGCCACGTGGGCCACGGGGGCACCGGACGGGTCGGCCAGTTCCAGCGTCACCGTCTGCGGTCCGGTCGGCGCGATACGGACGCGTACGGCCCTGGCGCCGACCGCCTGGAGCGTCACGCCGCCCCAGGAGAAGGGCAGCAGGGTCTGGCCGCCCTCGTCGTCCTCGCGCAGGCCGGCGAGCGGCATCACGTGCATGGCCGAGTCCAGCAGGGCCGGGTCGATCCCGAAGGACGCGGCGGGCGCCTCCTCGGGCAGGGCGGCCTCGGCGAACAGCTCGTCACCGCGCCGCCAGGCGGCCTGGATGCCCTGGAACAGGGGGCCGTAGTTGTAGCCGTACTCCACGAGCGTCTCGTACGCACCGTCGACGTCGACGACCTTGGCGCCGGCGGGCGGCCACTGGGAGAAGTCGTACGAGGGCGCCGGGCGCCGGCCGGTCCCCAGGTGTCCCTCGGCGTGCTGGACCCACGGCTCGTCCAGGCCTTCGGTACGGGAGTGAATGGTGATGTTGCGGGCACCGGACTCGTCCGGGCCACCGACGGCGACCTGGAGCGCGACACCACGCTCGTCGGCGAGCACCAGCGGTGCCTGCAGCGTCAGTTCCTCGACGCTGTCGCAGCCGACTCGCTCGGCGACGCCGAGTGCCAGGTCCACGAAGGCGGCCCCGGGGAGCAGCACGTTGCCCAGTACGTCGTGATCGGCCACCCAGCGGTGGGTGCCTGCCGCGAGCCGGCCGGTGAACACGAACCCGTCGGTGTCGGGCAGTGCCACCACGGCGCTGAGCAGCGGGTGGTCGATCGAGTCGAGACCCATGGCGCCCGGGCTAGTGCCGGGGTCGTCGCCGAGGTGCCAGAAGTACTGGCGCTGGAAGGCGTAGGTGGGCAGGTCGACGCGGCGGGCGCCCGTACCGGCGAAGAACGCCGTCCAGTCGACGGCCGTGCCGCGGACGTGGA
>NZ_JBITFF010000042.1:0-25486 GCF_044455885.1 Streptomyces sp. NPDC051109 | reverse complement strand
CTCTACACCAACACCCTCACCCCCTGGGGGGGGGGGGGCCCGCGCGCGGGGGGGGGGGGGGGGGGCGGGGGCCCGCCCCCCCCCCCCCCGCCCCGGGGGGGCCCCCCCCCCGGGGGGGGGGGCCCCACCGCCGTGCCGTGCCGTACGCCGTTACCGGTCGGAGGAGAAGCGGACGGCGGCGGGGGGCAGTTCGGCCCCGCACCACACCCGCGCACCCGCGCGCAGTTCGTTGTCCGAGCCGATGACGGCCCCATCGCCGACCACCGCGCCGTCCAGTACGGTCCGCATGCCCACCGAGGCGCCGACGCCGATCAGGCTGGCGCGCACCTCGGTGTCCGCGGCGATGACCGCGCCGTCGAGCACGATGGAGCCCTCGACGACCGCCCCCGCCCCGATGCGCGCTCCGGCGCCCACGACGGTGCCCCCGGACAGCTTCGCTCCGGCGGCCACCTCGGCGCCCGGCAGCACCAGGGACTCGCCGCGCGGGCCCGGGACAGCCGGGGAGGGGACGACTCCGCGTACGAGGTCGGCGGAGGCCTGGACGAAGGACTCGGGCTTGCCGAGGTCCAGCCAGTACGTGTTCTCGGTGACGCCGTGCAGCCGGGCCCCGGCGGCGAGCAGGCCGGGGAAGGTCTCGCGTTCGACGGAGACGGGGCGCCCGGCCGGGATGGAGTCGATCACGCTGCGGCGGAAGACGTAGCAGCCGGCGTTGATCTGGTCGGTGATGATCTCCTCGGGGGTCTGCGGCTTCTCGGTGAAGGCCAGCACCCGCCCCTCGGAGTCGGTGGGGACCAGGCCGAACGCGCGCGGGTCCTCGACCCGCACCAGGTGCAGGGAGACGTCGGCGCCGACCGCCCGGTGGGAGTCGACGAGCCCGGCGATGTCGAGGCCCGTGAGGATGTCGCCGTTGAAGACGAGGACGGGCGAGTCCGGCCCGCCGGTCAGCCGCTGCGCGGCGTTGCGGATGGCTCCGCCGGTGCCGAGCGGCTCGTCCTCGACGACATACTCCAGCGAGACGCCGAAGGCGGAGCCGTCGCCGAAGTACGGCTCGAAGACCTCGGCGAGGTAGCAGGTGGCCATCACGATGTGCGTGACACCGGCGGCGGCGGCCCTGGCTATCTGATGGGCGAGGAACGGAACACCGGCCGCGCGCACCATCGGCTTGGGGGTGTTGACCGTGACGGGGCGCAGTCGCGTCCCCTGCCCCCCGACCAGCAGGATGGCTTCCAAAATTGTTTCTCCCCACCCGGTTCGGGCCCTATGAGGGTCCCAAGTTAGCCCATCCGCGTGAGCGCCCGCCCGACGCCCGAACGAGACGAGACCCACACCACGCGGCTCCCTTCGGGCCCCGCCCCTACTCGGCGGTGTGGGTGACGCGTTCGGTTTCGACGCGCTGGGCCAGGGCCTCCGGGGCGAGGCGGTCCAGGTTGCGGCACAGGACCACGGAGCCGCCGGCGGCCAGCGGGGCGAACAGGCCGGCCGAGAGGCCGTCCCAGGTGTCGTAGCCCAGGCCGGACAGGAGTCGGGAGCCGGCGGCGAGGCCGCGCTTCGCCGCGTCCTCGCGGGCGCGGTCGACGAGCTGGGCGTGCGTGAACTCCTCGCCGTCGACGATCAGTGCCGGACCGTCGGCCTCCACCGGGACGAAGGGGGCGAAGCGGTCGCCCTGGCCCGGTACCTCCACCGCGTAGTCCGCGAACCCGGAGGGCGGCTGCGGGAAGCGCCCGCCCAGCGGTCGCAGCGCGAGCGCCACGCGTTCGCCGCCGCACGCCAGCGCCTCCTCCAGCGTGTCCGGCCCGCTGACGACGAGATCGGCGTCGTCCGGGCGTCCGCCCACCGAGGCCACGACGCCGACCGAGTCACAGGCGAGCAGCCACACGGCGCTCTGCCAGTGCGCGGGGAGCAGCAGCGCGAGCCGGTCGCCGGGTTCGGCGCCGAGGTCGCCCTGGAGCAGATTGGCGGTCTTGGCCACCCAATTGGCGAAGGTGGCGACGGACAATTCGACGCGTTCGCCCGTGGCGTCGTCGTAGAAGGTGACGAGCGGGCGGCCCGGATCGGCGGCGAGCGCGGATCGCAGCAGGTCGGCAGGGGTGCGGTCAGTGGCGTTCACCCGCCCCAGCCTACGCGGGACCCTCGCCCGTACGGCGGCCGTCGGCTCCTCCGTACGGGCGAGGGACGCGCGGGCCGGATCGGACGGGCCGTCAGTTCTCCGATGGCGCTTCGTGGTGAGTGTGTTCAGCATCGCTTTCATGCGTGGATTCCTTGCTTCCTCGATCGGTGTCGCGACGGCTGCCGCCCTGGCGGCCCTGCCTCTCGCGCTCTCCACTCCGGCCCTGGCCGCGCCTTCGCAGGGCGCGGCCGCCGCCCCCGTCGCCCCCGCCGGGTCCACCCAGTCGCTGCCGCTCGCCCCCCTGGGTCCCGCGGCCGACCGGTCGCCCGGCGTCCCCGGCATGAGCACCTCGCCGCGGCTGCCCGAGGCCCGGGGGCTGCCGCCGCGCGAGGTCAAGAGGTTCTCGCTGGTCGGCGTCGTCTGGGACGACGCGAGCACCCAGCTGTTCGGCCGGGTCCAGGTCCGCACCCGCGCGGTGGCGACCGGGACGTGGTCCGACTGGCAGGACATCGAGACCCACAACGGCGAACACGCCCCCGACCTCGGCACCCGGGAGAGCGGATCCGGCCGGGTCCGCGGGAGTACCGCCCCGCTGTGGGTCGGCGACTCCGACGGCGTCGAGGTCCGCGTCCAGGCGGAACCCGGAGCCCCGGCCACCCGCGCGGGCGCCCGGCTCCCCTCGGGCATGCGGATCGAGCTCGTCGACCCGGGCGCGACGGACCCGGTGACCGCGGTCGACGCCAAGAACGGCGCCTCGGGCACCGCCGACGAGCCCGAGGGCGACGACAAGGGCGACGTGGAGGCCCTGCCGGGCATGACCATGGAGACGGCGGAGTCCTCGTCCGCCAACGTCCCGCTGGCCGCGCTCGGCGCGAAGGAGATCACCGCGCTCGACAAGGCCGACTCCACCGCCGACGCCGTCCTCGCCAGCGAGGGCACCCTCAGCGCGGCGGCCCGCCCGTACATCGGCCCGCGGCCGCGGATCGTGACGCGGCTGGGCTGGGGAGCGGACGAGTCCCTGCGCGAGTCGGGCTTCGTCTACACGAGCACCGTCAAGGCGGCCTTCGTCCACCACAGCGCCTCCGGGAACAACTACGCCTGCAAGGACGCCCCGGCGCTGCTGCGCAGCCTGTACCGCTACCACGTGGTCAGCAACGGCTGGCGCGACCTCGGCTACAACTTCGCCGTCGACAAGTGCGGCACGGTGTACGAGGGCCGGGCGGGCGGAGTCGCCAAGGCGGTGCTCGGCGCGCACACCATGGGGTTCAACACGGACAGCATGGGCGTCGCGGTGCTCGGCACCTACACGAGCACCGCCCCGCCCGCGGCCGCCGTGAAGGCGGTGGCGCAGCTCACGGCGTGGAAGCTGGGCCTGTTCAACAGGGACCCGCGGGCGAAGACCACCCTGAAGTCGGGCGGCGGAAACCGCTTCAAGAAGGGCACGAACGTCAACCTGAACGTGATCTCGGGCCACCGCGACGGCTTCGCCACGGAATGCCCGGGCAAGCTCCTCTACGCGCAGCTGCCGACCACCCGCACTTCGTCGGCGAAGCTCCAGGGCCGCCCTTAGGAGGTTGTCCCGCAGGGCTACGCTCAAGACATGGCCGGCCGCTTCGACCCCCTCACCCGCACCGCCGTCCGCGGCGGCCGCACCGCCGTGCCCGCCGCCGCCCCGCCGCAGCCGGACGGCGCCCCGACCCCGGCCGGACCCGCGGCGGAGCACGCCACGGGCCACACCACCGGGGCCGGGGCCCTGGTCCGGGAGTGGGCTCCGGGGCGGGAGGTGGATCTCGGGCTCACCCTCGGGCCGCTGCGCCGCGGCCCGGGCGACCCCACCTTCCGCACCACCCCCGACGGCTCCGTCTGGAAGACCAGCCGGACCCCCCAGGGCCCGGCCACCCTCCGCGTCTGCCCGGACCGCGCCACCGCCACCGTCCACGCCGAGGCCTGGGGCCCCGGCGCCGCCTGGATGCTCGACGCGCTCCCGGCCCTGCTCGGCGACGCGGACGACCCCGCCGCCTTCGTCCCCCGCCACCGGCTCGTCCACGCCAGCCACCGCAGCCGCCCGGGGCTGCGCCTCACCCGTACCGGACTGGTCCTCGAATCCCTGATCCCCGTCGTCCTGGAGCAGAAGGTCACCGCCGACGAGGCCTACCGCTCCTGGCGCCGCCTGGTGCGCCGCTACGGGGAGCCCGCCCCCGGGCCCCAGGAGCTGTACGTGGTGCCCGACGCCCGCGCCTGGGCGCTGATCCCCTCTTGGGGCTGGCACCAGGCCGGGGTGGACATGAAGCGGTCGTCGACCATCGTGCGCGCCGCCCGGGTCGCGGCCCGGCTGGAGGAGGCAGCCGCGATGGAGCTCCCGCAGGCCGCCGCCCGGCTGGAGGCCGTTCCCGGCATCGGCCCGTGGACCTCCGCCGAGACGCTCCAGCGCAGCAACGGCTACGCCGACGCCGTCACCACCGGTGACCTGCACCTGCCCGGCATCATCGGCTACGCCCTCACGGGCGAGCGGGACGCCGACGACGAGCGGATGCTGGAGCTGCTGGCCCCGTACGCGGGCCAGCGCCACCGCGCCGCGCGCCTGATCCTCCTCGCGGGCCGCATCCCGCCCCGCCGCGCCCCGCGCATGTACCGCAGCGACATCGCCCGCTTCTAGGGGGTGTCTACCGGACCTCGATGAAGGCCTCGGCCGACCGCGCGGGCCGCTGCCCGGGAGCCGCCGCGGCATGGCCCACCGCCACCGCCCCCATCGGGTCCCAGTCCTGCGGCAGCCCAAGCACCTTGCGCACCACGTCCCGGCAGAACATCGTCGAGGACACCCACGCGGAGCCCAGCCGCTCCCCGGCCAGCGCGACCAGGAAGTTCTGCACGCCCGCGCCCATCGCGACCACGAACATCTCCCGCTCCGCCGCATCGCGCCGGGCGTGCCCGTAGTCGTGCGCCCCGTCCGTCACCATGCACGGGACGACCAGGTACGGGGCATTGCGCAGGACATCGCCCCGCCGGACCCGCTTCGCGATGGACTCCTCGGACTTGCCGTCACCCCGCAGGTCCTCGATCCAGGCGTCGCGCATCGCGTCCAGCAGTTCCTGCCGCGCCCGGGCGGACTCCAGCAGGACGAACCGCCACGGCGTCGTGTGGTGCGGAGCGGGGGCCGTCACCGCCGCGGCCACCGCGCGGCGGACCGCGCCCGGGTCCACCGGCTCGTCCGTGAAGGCCCGTACGGTGCGCCGCTGCGTCACGGCTTCCCGTACCGCCTCCGAGGTGCCCAGCCGGAACATGTCGTCGGCCGCCGCGCGCACCAGGTCGGCCGCCGTCGAACCCTCGCCGAGCACGTGCCCCAGACCGCGTACGACGGCCACCGGCAGCCCGGCCGCCTTGCCCTTGACCAGGTCCCCGGCCGCGGCCAGCTCGTCCGCCGTCGCCACTATCGTCGCGCTCAGCGGGTTGCCCCGGTCGTCCGTACCGCCGCGCAGGTCGTCCAGGACCCGCACCCCGGCCGAGCCGATCGCCACGTCCGTGAGCCCGGCGCGCCAGGGCCGTCCGAAGGTGTCGGTCACGATGACGCCGACGTCGACGCCGAGCAGTTCGCGCAGGCCGGTGCGGATCGCGGCGGCCGAGGCGTCGGAGTCCTCGGGCAGCAGCAGCACGGTGCCCGGCTCGGTGTTCGAGGCGTCCACGCCGGCGGCCGCCATGACGAGCCCCTGCCGGTTCTCGACGATCCGCAGGGCGCCCCGGCGCGCGACGACCCGTACGGTCTCGGCGTCTATGGCGTCCTCGCGGGACTCGGCGCGGACGATCCGGCCCTCCGCCTTGGAGACGATCTTCGAGGTGACCAGGAGGACGTCCCCGTCCCTCAGTGCGGGACCGGCCGCCGCGATCAGGCGCGCCAGGTCGTCGCCGGGGCGGACCTCCGGGATCCCGGCGACCGCGCGCACCTCGTACGAGGGAACCGGGGAGGCCGGGGGAACCGGGGGGTCAGCGGGGGCCGAAGGGGACGGGGCGACGCTCACCGGGAGGCCTCCGCCAGCGCCAGCGCGGCCCGGGCCATCTCGGTGGTGGCGGTCAGGTCGGTCATCATCAGCGGCACCGCGCGGCAGGCGATCCCGCCGGCCTCCACCTCGGCCACCGCCTCGGCGTCGGAGGTGTCCACGAGCCAGCCGTCGAGCAGTCCGGCGCCGTAGTGCCGGGCGACGGCCGCGGCGGTGGACTCGACGCCGACGGCGGCGAGGACCTTGTCGGCCATCCCGCGCACGGGCGCGCCGCCGACGATGGGGGAGAGGCCGACGACGGGCGCCTCGGCGGCGGCCACGGCCTCCCGGATGCCGGGTACGGCGAGGATGGTGCCGATCGAGACGACCGGGTTGGACGGGGGGAAGACGATCAGGTCGGCGGCCGCGATGGCCTCCAGTACGCCCGGCGCGGGCTTGGCCTGCTCGGCGCCGACGGGTACGACCGCCTCGGCGTCGAGCGAGGCGCGCAGCCGGACCCAGTACTCCTGGAAGTGGATGACGCGGCGCTCGCCGGTCTCGGGGTCGGTGACCGCGACGTGCGTCTCGACGCGGTCGTCGGACATGGGCAGCAGCCGGACCCCGGGTTGCCAGCGGTCGCAGAGCGCTTCGGTGACGGCGCTCAGCGGGTAGCCCGCGCCGAGCATCTGCGTACGGACGATGTGGGTGGCGAAGTCGCGGTCGCCGAGGCCGAACCAGTCGGGTCCGACCCCGTAGGCCGCGAGCTCCTCCTTGACGGTGAAGGACTCGTCGGTGCGGCCCCAGCCCTGGTCCTCGTTGATGCCACCGCCGAGGGTGTACATCACCGTGTCCAGATCGGGGCACACCTTCAGCCCGAACAGGTGAATGTCGTCACCGGTGTTGCCGATGACCGTGATGTCCGCGTCGGGGACGGCGGCCCCCAGGCCGCGGAGGAAGCGGGCGCCGCCGATGCCGCCGGCCAGAACAACAATGCGCATGCGGACAGTCTGTCAGTCAGCCGCCTGCCGTCGTCGGGGGGTGCGGTCGCGCGGCGGGCGGGAGCGTCGGGCCGGGCGCGGGATCAGACGGAGAGCGCCTCGGACCGTGCCGGGGAGCAGCTGTGCATCGGCATCTCGGTCAGGCCGGGGAAGTAGACGTGCAGGCTGACGGCTCCGTCGAGGGCGTCGTTGACGACTTCGTGGGCGTAGCCGGGGGCGAAGACGCGCTGGGCGCCGGGGCCGAGGGTGAGCGGTCCGCGCGGGCCGTGCTCGGTGAGCTCGCCGTCGAGGACGGTCAGGACGCCGGAGGAGGCGCCGTGGTCGTGGCGGCCGCTGCCCTGGCCGGGGACCCAGCTGAGCAGCCAGACCTCGTAGCCGGGGCCGGTGCGCAGCCGGTGGTACCAGCGGGTGGTGGCGTCGTACTCGACCAGGTGCTCCCATTCGGCGCGGTTCGCGGCGATGGAGCGGGCGAGGCCGGCGAACTCGGCGACGGTGGCCGGGTGTTCGCGGGCGGGCTGGAGGAGGTGCTGGACGGAGAGGATGTCGCCCGCGATCTGGAGGTCGCTCTCGACGGTGAGGGGAGCGGCGACGGGAGCGGTGGCGGGGGTGCTGAGCGGCGTGCTGTTCATCGGTGGGGGTGTCCTCGACGGATGTCAGTCGTGCTGGCGGTCGCTGTGGGGGTGGCCGGAGCTCAAGGGAGCCGAAGGCTCCGGAGGCATCAACAGCTGCAACAGCAACAGCGAACCTGGGCAGCGCTCAGGAACCCACGAATGGGGGTCCGGGCGGCCGAGGTCACTGACATGGGGACAAGGAGACCGGGTCGAAGGCCCGACTGTCAACCCAATGCCTCGTATGGCCGCAAAAGTTTCATCTGATCCGGTTGCTGCGCTGGGAGAAAGGTTTGTGCAAGCCGATGTAGGGCAGGTGGCGCTCCACATCCCGCCACTGCCCCACCGGCTCGGCCCAAACCCGACGCGCCGCCCCGTGATCGAAATGTGATCTGCGCCGCTTCTTTGGCTTGATCGCAACCGCGCTACGGAGCGACACGTCGATTGCGGGTGAACACGGGGCCCGTGGAGCACCGGATGCATGTGTCACGATTTTTGGCGATATGAACACTTTCTGCATACGCTTGGTTCCGCAGAGTGAATAAGGGGCCCAATAGCAGATCTCGGCTTGACTGGCCGGGAGCGGCCCACTTGTAATTTCACTCGTGTCGTTACGTAGCGATGAGTAACGACAACACCACGGGGACGCACAGACAGAGCGAGGGGCGCACATGACCGAGCTGTTTCAGGAACTGCTGGTCGAGGAGGCGGACGAAGAGCTCGGATGGCAGGAGCGCGCTCTGTGCGCCCAGACCGACCCCGAGTCCTTCTTTCCCGAGAAGGGCGGCTCGACCCGCGAGGCCAAGAAGGTCTGCCTCGCCTGCGAAGTCCGCTCCGAATGCCTCGAGTACGCACTCGCCAACGACGAGCGGTTCGGCATCTGGGGCGGCCTCTCCGAGCGCGAACGCCGACGGCTGAAAAAGGCCGCCGTCTGAGCACGCAGCGCAACACGGCGCCACGCACGGCAACGCACGGCGCGCACGGCGGTACACGGCACATGGCGCGGCACCCGGCGCAGGACATCGCGCAGGACATCGCGCAGAACAGAGCAACGAGCAGAGCAAACGGTCCGCCTCCTGCACCTTCCCCGCAGGAGGCGGACCGCTGTGTTTCCAGCCGTTAGTGTGGGGCGCTGTCCAGCAGCCTCCGGGAGCACACCACCCCCGGATCCACTCCCCGGACCGCGTCCGGGGGGACCCCCAGGCCGGAGGGCCAGTAGAGCGATGTCCCTGCACAGCCAGTCGACGGCCTCCCACCAGGCTGCCGCCACACCCGAGTTCCCCCGGCACGTCGTCACCGCGGTCCTCGTCGCCCACGACGGCGCCCGCTGGCTGCCCAGAACGCTCGCCGGCCTCCTCGGCCAGGAACGCCCCGCCCAGAGCCACATCGCCGCCGACACCGGCAGCGCCGACGACTCCGCGCGCCTGCTCGGCGAGGCCCTCGGCGAGGACCGCGTCCTCCACCTCGCCCGCCGCACCGGCTTCGGCGCCGCCGTCGACGAGGCCACCCGCAGCGCCGGCACCCTGACCGCAGAGGACCTGCCGTACCTCAAGCGCCCCAGCGGCTGGGACCCCGTCAGCCGCACCTGGCGCGACGACGCCTACGACCTCCCCGAACTCCCCCACGGCGAACCGGTCCAGTGGCTCTGGCTGCTCCACGACGACAGCGCCCCCGAGCCGGACGCCCTCACCGAACTGCTCCGCGTCGCCGACGAGAACCCCGACGCCGCCGTCATCGGCCCCAAGCTGCGCGGCTGGTACGACAAGAAGCAACTCCTCGAAGCCGGCGTCACCATCGCCCGCAGCGGCCGCCGCTGGACCGGCCTCGACCGCCGCGAACAGGACCAGGGCCAGCACGACCAGGTCCGCCCCGTCCTCTCCGTCTCCACCGCCGGCATGCTCGTACGCCGCGACGTGTACGAAGCCCTCGGCGGCTTCGACCGCCGCCTGCCGCTCATGCGCGACGACGTCGACCTCTGCTGGCGCGCCCAGAGCGCCGGCCACACCGTCCTCGTCGCCCCCGACGCCGTCCTGCGCCACGCCGAGGCCGCCGCCCGCGAGCGCCGCACCGTCGACTGCGCCGGACGCACGAGCTCCAGCCCGCACCGCGTCGACAAGGCCGGCGCCGTCTACACGGTCCTCGCCAACAGCTCCGGCCCCGCCCTGCCGTACGTCCTGCTGCGCCTGCTCGTCGGCACCGTGCTCCGCACCCTCGCCTACCTCGTCGGCAAGGCCCCCGGCCAGGCCGTCGACGAGATCACCGGCCTCCTCGCCACCCTGCTGCGCCCCGGCCGGATCCTCGGCGCGCGCCGCAGACGCGGCCGCCCCGCCGTCCCCGCCAAGGAACTGCGCCCCCTGTTCCCGCCCCCGGGCGCGAGCCTGCGGGCCAACGCCGAACAGCTCGCCGGCTACTTCGGCGCCGACCGCGACACCGACACGGCCGCCGTCGGCCGACACGGCGGAGCCGTCGAATCCGGCCCCGGCGGAGACGACGCCGACTACCTGGAGATCGAACAGTTCGCGCGCCTCAAGCGGATCGCCCGCAACCCCGCGCCCGTCCTCTTCGCCCTCCTCCTGCTCGTCTCCGTCATCGCCTGCCGCGCCCTGCTCGGCGGCGGCTCCCTCATGGGCGGCGCCCTGCTGCCCGCCCCCGACAGCGGACTCGCCCTCTGGCGGGCCTACACCGACGACTGGCAGCCCGTCGCCGCCGGCTCCACCGCCGGAGCGCCCCCCTACCTCGCCGTCCTCGGCGCCTTCGCCACCCTGCTGTTCGGCTCCACCGGCGCCGCGCTGACCCTGCTCCTCGTCTGCTCGGTCCCGCTCGCCGGCCTCACCGCGTACTTCGCCTCCCGGCCGCTCGTCGAATCCCGGCTGCTGCGCGCCTGGGCCGCCGTCGCCTACGCCTTCCTGCCCGCCGTCACCGGCGCCCTGGCCGGGGGCCGCCTCGGCACCGCGGTCCTCGCGATCCTGCTGCCGCTCATCGCCCGATCCGCCGTCGCCGCGTTCGGGTTCGGCGGAGCCGAAGGCGAGCGGGCCGGCTGGCGCCCGGTGTGGACGTACACCCTCCTGCTGACCCTGGCCACCGCCTTCACCCCCGTCGTCTGGCCGCTCGCCGCCGTCCTCGGAGCCGCCGCGCTGGTCCTGCGCCGCGCCGACTGGAAGGCGTACGGCCTGCGGCTGCTCGCCACGCTCGCCGTCCCGCTCCTCGTGCTCGCCCCCTGGTCGCTGAGCCTGCTCACGCACCCCGACCGGCTCCTGCACGAGGCCGGCCTGCCGTTCGGATCCGGCTCGGCCACCGCCCTGGACCTGCTCGGCATCAGCCCCGGCGGCCCCCGGACGGCCGGCGGCCTGCTGCTCATCGGCATCGTGCTCGCCGCCCTGGCGGCCCTGCTGCGCGGCGAGCGGCAGTTCGCCGTCCGCACCGCCTGGGCCGCCGCCCTCGCCGCGCTGCTGCTGGCCGTCGTCGTCAACCGCACCGGCTGGGCCGGGCCCGCCACCCTCCTCTACGGACTGGCCCTGCTCGCCGCCGCCGTCGTCGGCGCCGAGGGCGCCAAGGAGCGGGTCGCCGCCAGCAGCTTCGGCTGGCGCCAGCCGCTCGCCGCCCTGATCGCGCTCGCCGCGGCCGCCGGCCCGCTGCTCGGCGCGGCCGGCTGGATGATCAGCGGCGCCGACGGCCCCCTGGAGCGGCGCGACCCCGTCCAGGTCCCCGCGTTCGTCGCCGAGGAGAGCGGCACCCGCGACCAGGCCCGCACCCTCGTCCTCGGCGGCACCTCGCCCGCCACGGTCTCCTACACCCTCGTCCGCGGCTCCGGCGGCCGCCTCGGCGACGCCGAACTCGCTGCCGCGGCCGGCAGCAGCCCCCAGCTCGACAAGGTCGTCTCCAGCCTCGTCGCCGGCTCCGGAGCCGACCAGAGCGACCAGCTCAGCGGGTTCGCGATCCGCTACATCCTGGTCCGCGACGGCGCCCCGCAGCAGATGCGCAAGGTCCTCGACGCCACCCCGGGCCTCAGCCGCCTCAGCCAGCTCGACGGCAGCGCCCTGTGGCGGGTGGACCGCCAGGTCGCCCGCGCCGTCATCGTCTCCGGCAAGCCGGGCGAGGCGCCCATCCCCGTCGCCTCCGGCCCCGTCGAGGTCCACACCAAGATCCCGGCGGCCGAGGCGGGCGGTGCCGGTCGGGTGCTGCGCATCGCCGACCGGGCGGCCCCCGGCTGGCAGGCCACCCTCGACGGCAAGCCCCTCAAGGCCAAGACCCTCGACGGCTGGGCCCAGGGCTTCGAGCTGCCCGCCGACGGCGGCCGCCTCGACCTCGTCCACGCGGACGCGCTGACCCGGACCGTCTGGCACTGGGTCCAGAGCCTGCTCGCCCTCGTCCTGCTCGTGATGGCCCTGCCGGGCCGCCGGGCACGCCTCGACGACGACCTGCCGGAGGAGGAGGCGGAGGCCGCCGACCGGTCCGCCGCGGGCGAGGCCGGCGAGGGCCGCCGGGCCCGCCGGCTGCGCGCCGAGGCGCAGTCGCCGACCGCCGCTCCGGCCGCCGCCGAGGAGCCCTCGGGCGCGGTCGCCGACCCGTACGCGCAGATCCCGGCGCAGCCGGTGTACGGGGAGGACGCGTACGCGTACCAGGCGTACGGCGACCAGGGCTACGCGTACGAGCAGCAGCCCCAGCAGCCCCAGCAGCCGTACGTGCCGGCGCCCGCCCAGGCCCCCGGGTACGAGCAGTACCCGTACCCGCAGCAGGGCTACGAGGCCCCCCAGGCGTACCCGCAGCAGCAGCCCCCGCAGCCGTACCCCCACCCGCCGTACGAACAGCCGTACGACACCTACGGACAGCACGAGCCGCGTCCGGACGGGAGCCCCCAGCAGTGAAGCAGCGCGCACCCCTGACTCTGGCGGCGGTGGCCGCCGCCCTGGCGGCCGTCACCGGCGTCGGCCACCTCACCGCCCCCGCCGCCCCGGCCGCCGACGCCAAGTCCGCGGCCGCCGCCCGGATGCCGGTGGAGCGCTCCGCGCTGGTCTGCCCGGCGCCCAGCTCCTCGGACATCGCGGAGACCGCGTACACGGCGGTCACCCCCGGCGCCGCCGGGGGCGGCAAGGGCGCGGCCCGCCTCCTCGGCGCGACCAAGGAGGCCAAGCCGGTGCTGGAGCTCAAGGAGCGCGGCAAGCCGGCCGGGGCCACGGCCTCCGGCGCCGGGGCGCCCGCGCTGACGGGCGTCGCCGACGGGATCCTGGCCCCCGGCTGGACCGCGCAGCAGACCACGAAGGTCACGGTCGGCCGGGCGCGCGGCGTCCTGGGCGTCGGCTGCACCACGCCCGGCACCGATTTCTGGTTCCCCGGCGCGAGCACGGCCAAGGGGCGCGAGGACTACGTGCACCTCACCAACCCGGACGACACCGCGGCCGTGATCGACATCAAGATGTTCGGCCCGGACGGCGCGGTCAAGTCCGACGGCGGCACCGGCGAGAACATCCGGATCGACCCCAAGTCCACCAAGGCCGTCTCGCTGGCCTCCCTGGCCCCCGGCACGCAGCTCCCGGACGTCACCGCCCATGTGACGACCCGGGCGGGCCGGGTCGGCGCCTCCGTGCAGGTCGGCGAGGAGGGGGTGGGCGCCGACTGGCTGCAGGCCTCCGCCGACCCGGCGGGCTCGCTGGTGCTGCCCGGGATCCCGGCGGACGCCGCCTCCGTACGGCTGGTGGCCTTCGCGCCGGGCGAGGAGGACGCGGACCTCACCCTCAAGCTGGCCGGGCCGAACGGCTCGATCACCCCGGCCGACAACGAGCAGCTGCACCTCAAGGGCGGTATGACCGCGAGCGTCGACCTCAAGGACGTGACCCGCGGCGAGGCGGGCTCGCTGGTGCTCGTCCCGGCGAACGGCAAGAAGGCCGTACCGGTGGTGGCCGCCGTACGCGTGGTCCGCGGCAGCGGCGCCAAGCAGGAGCTGGGCTTCGTCCCGGCGACCGGGCCGGTCGGGACGCGGGCCACGGTCGCCGACAACCGGGCCGACGAGAACGCGACGGCGCTCTCGCTGACGGTGGCGGGAGGCACGGACGCGAAGGTCAAGGTGACCGCCACGGCGGGCACGGAGGGCGGGGAGCCGGCCTCGAAGGAGTTCACGGTCAAGGCGGGCACGACGCAGGCCGTGTCGCTGGCCCCGGCGGGGGCCAAGGGCGCCTACGCGCTGATGGTAGAGACGGTCTCCGGCGGGCCCGTGTACGCGGCCCGGACGCTGACCCTGCCGCACGAAGGGATCCCGATGTTCACGATCCAGCCGCTGTCGGACGACCACGCGATGGTCTCGGTCCCCAAGGCCGCCCAGGACCTCACGGTCCTGACCGACTAGCAAGCCGTACGCGGGGTACGGCCGGACCGCCCGTCAGTCCTGGCCGTACCGCGGGTCCACCGTCTCCGGGGACAGCCCCAGCAGTTCCGCCACCTGCTCCACCACGATCTCGTGCACCAGCAGCGCCCGCTCGTCCCGGCTCTTCGTCCGGATCTCCACCGGCCGCCGGAACACCACGACCCGCGCCGGCCGTCCGCGGCCGTCCGCCTCGGACAGCGCCCCGAGCGGTACCGCCTCGTCGTTCCAGCCGGCGTCCGGACCGCCCGGCGGCCCCGGCACGTCCGCGACCACGAACTCCACCTCCGCCAGCTGCGGGAAACGCCGCTCCAGCCGCTCGACCGAGTCCCGTACGAGGTCCCCGAACAGCTCCGCCCGGCTCGCCGACAACGGAACCTGCGGCGGGGCCAGCGGCCCCCGCATCCCCCGCCCGTGCCGGTCGCGGCGGCGCGGCCGCGGCTCGGCGGGGGGCTCGGCGGAGCGGGGCGGGATGGGGGGCAGGGGGCTGTCGGTCACTCCCGCAGCGTAGCCCTCGCGGCCCCTCCCACCCGGGCGTTTCCGGACCCGCCGCGCCCCTCCGCAGGCACGACACGGGGGAGCGGGCTGGGGGAGAGTCGTCGCGGCCCGGTCAAGAGTGCGGTACCGTCCAACGTCGTGAGCCTTGTACGTCGCTGTTCGCGCACCGCGTGCGGCCGCCCTGCCGTCGCGACACTGACGTACGTCTACGCCGATTCGACCGCAGTCCTCGGCCCGCTCGCCACCTACGCGGAACCCCACTGCTACGACCTGTGTGCCGAGCACTCCGAGCGCCTGACCGCCCCGCGCGGCTGGGACGTCGTGCGCCTGACGGACGGGTCCGCACCCTCCCGCCCGAGCGGCGACGATCTCGAAGCGCTGGCCAACGCCGTTCGCGAAGCGGCCCGTCCGCACGACCGTGCCGCCCAGGCCGGCGGGACCGGACCGGGCGGCGGCGGCAGCGGCACCGGGGAGACGCGCCGCGGACACCTGCGCGTCCTTCGTTCGCCCGACTCCTGACATCACATGGTCTGAAAAGCCGCTCCGCGTGCAGGTAGGTTTGCTCCACCGCACAGCACCTCAGGAGGGCAGGCAGTGGCCGCAGATCTTTCGAACATCGTCAAGGCGTACGACGTACGTGGTGTCGTACCCGACGAGTGGGACGAATCGCTGGCCGAACTGTTCGGGGCTGCTTTCGTCGAGGTCACCGGCGCGACGGCGATCGTCGTCGGCCACGACATGCGGCCCTCCTCGCCCGCCCTGTCCGGCGCCTTCGCCCGCGGCGCCGCCGCCCGCGGCGTGGACGTCACCCTGATCGGGCTGTGCTCCACCGACCAGCTGTACTACGCCTCCGGCACCCTGGACCTGCCCGGCGCGATGTTCACGGCCTCGCACAACCCGGCCCGCTACAACGGCATCAAGCTCTGCCGGGCGGGCGCCGCCCCCGTCGGCCAGGACTCCGGCCTCGCCACCATCCGCGAGCTCGTCGAGAAGTGGTCCGAGCAGGGCGCCCCGGCCGTCGCCGAAGGCACCGCCCCCGGCACGATCAGCGAGCAGGGCACCCTCGCCGGCTACGCCGACCACCTCAAGGGCCTGGTCGACCTCAGGGCCATCCGCCCGCTCAAGGTCGTCGTCGACGCGGGCAACGGCATGGGCGGCCACACCGTCCCGACCGTGTTCGAAGGCCTGCCGCTGGACGTCGTCCCGATGTACTTCGAGCTCGACGGCACCTTCCCCAACCACGAGGCCAACCCCCTCGACCCGAAGAACATCGTCGACCTCCAGGCCCGCGTGAAGGCCGAGGGCGCCGACCTCGGCCTCGCCTTCGACGGCGACGCCGACCGCTGCTTCGTCGTCGACGAGCGCGGCGAGGGCGTCTCCCCCTCCGCCGTCACCGCCCTGGTCGCGGCCCGCGAGCTGGCCCGCAACGGCGGCACCGGCACGGTGATCCACAACCTGATCACCTCCTGGTCCGTTCCCGAGGTCGTCCGCGAGCACGGCGGCACCCCCGTCCGCACCCGCGTCGGCCACTCCTTCATCAAGGAGCAGATGGCCAAATCCGGTGCCATCTTCGGCGGCGAGCACTCGGCGCACTACTACTTCAAGGACTTCTGGAACGCGGACACCGGCATGCTCGCCGCGCTCCACGTCCTCGCCGCCCTCGGCGGCCAGGACGGCCCGCTCTCCGAGCTGGTCTCCTCGTACGACCGCTACGCGGGCTCCGGCGAGATCAACTCCACCGTCGCCGACCAGGCCGGCCGGCTCGCCGCCGTCAAGGCAGCGTACGGCGCCGCCGAGGGGATCACCCTCGACGAGCTCGACGGCCTGACCGCGAGCTCCGCCGACTGGTGGTTCAACCTGCGCGCCTCCAACACCGAGCCGCTGCTGCGCCTCAACGTCGAGGCCCGCGACCCCGAGACCCTCGCCAAGGTCCGCGACGAAGTCCTCGCCCTCGTCCGGGCATGAACGCCCTGTCCCGGCCGGGCCGCGCGACGTGCGGCCCGGCGGTACGCTGACCTCGCCCAATCCGCATGTTCGAAGGGAACCGCCCCATGCCGCTCGAAGCCGGCCTTCTGGAGATCCTCGCCTGCCCCGCCTGCCACTCGCCCCTTGAGGACAAGTCGGCCGACGAAGCGGCTCCCGAGCTGATCTGCACCGGCCAGGACTGCGGCCTCGCCTACCCGGTCCGCGACGGCATCCCGGTCCTCCTCGTCGACGAGGCCCGCCGCCCCGCCTGAGGCCGCCGCCCCGGGGCGCGAGTCCCGGGCCGCCCAGGCATCAAGGGGCGCCCGTCGCAGCGCCGGGCGCCCGAGCAACCGAGTCGCCCGCCCTTCTGATACCAGCCGGAGGCCGCAATGCTCGACGAGTCGCTCCTCGACGCACCGGACGAGCTCGCCCGCGCCGACCGCCGCGGACTGCTCCGCGGCGCCGCCGAGGCCGGGGCCAGAGTCCGCACCGCGGCCCGGCACGCGACCGAGGCGGGCCTCGCCGACCTGCGCCCCGACGGCCGTCCCCGCGCCGTCCTCATCGCCGGGTCCGGCACCGCCGCCACCGGAGTCGCCGACCTGCTCGGCGCCCTCGCCGGAGCCTCCGCACCCGTCACGCGCCTGCACCCCACCGGCGTCG
Source organism: Streptomyces sp. NPDC051109 (assembly GCF_044455885.1). Taxonomy (NCBI): domain Bacteria; kingdom Bacillati; phylum Actinomycetota; class Actinomycetes; order Kitasatosporales; family Streptomycetaceae; genus Streptomyces; species Streptomyces sp. NPDC051109. The sequence goes on along the minus strand of NZ_JBITFF010000042.1, from coordinate 8,324 downwards.
CCCACGCCGCGGGCGCCCTGCGCTGGGCGCTGCCCGGCTGGGCCGGCTCCGTCGACCTGCTGCTCCTCGCCACCACCGACGGCACCGAGCCCGGACTGGCCCTCCTCGCCGAGCAGGCCTACCGGCGCGGCTGCACCGTCGTCGCCGTCGCTCCCGAGCGGTCCCCGCTGAGCGAGGCCGTGGACGGCGCGCACGGGCTCCTCGTACCGATGGCCAAGGCCCCGTACCAGGAGTACGACGAGTCCGCCGCGGCCGGACCCGGCGCCCTGTGGGCCCTGCTGACCCCGCTGCTCGTGCTCCTCGACAGGGTCGGGCTGATCACCGCCGCCCCCGAGACCCTGCAGCGCGTCGCCGACCGGCTCGACCGCACCGCCGAGCGCTGCGGACCGGCCATCGCGACGTACTCCAACCCGGCCAAGACCCTCGCCGCCGAGCTCGCCGACACCCTCCCGCTCATCTGGAGCGAGGGCGCCTGCGCCGGACCGGCCGGCCGCCGGTTCGCCGCCACCCTCGCCGAACTCGCCGGCCGCCCCGCACTGGCCGCCGACCTGCCCGAGGCGCTGCCCGCCCACGGGGTCCTGCTCGCCGGCTCCTTCGCCGCCGGCGCCGACCCCGAAGACTTCTTCCGTGACCGGGTGGAGGAGCCCCAGGCCCTCCGTGCCCGCATCGTCCTGCTGCGCGACCGGCCCACGGGCGGCCTCACCGCCGCCCCGGCCGCGCGCGAGCTCGCCCTCAGCCACGACACGGCCATCAGCGAGCTCGAACCGGAGGAGGGCGGCGAACTGGAACAGATCGCCGAACTCCTCGCCGTCACGGACTTCGCCACCGCCTACCTGGCGCTGGCGACCAGGGGACACGGCTGAGCACACCACCGTGCCGGCCCTTCATCCAGGAAGACGGACGAAGATGGACCGCCTGACGAACACGATCCGCCCCTACGCCTGGGGATCGACCACCGCGATCCCAGGGCTCCTCGGCGTCGAACCCACCGGGGAGCCCCAGGCCGAGATGTGGATGGGCGCCCACCCCGGCGCCCCCTCCCGCCTCGACCGCGGCGCCGGCGAGACCACCCTCGCGGACGTCATCGCCGCCGACCCCGAGCGGGAGCTCGGCGCGGCCGCCGTCACCAAGTTCGGTCCCCGGTTGCCCTTCCTCCTCAAACTCCTCGCGGCCGGCGCTCCGCTGTCCCTCCAGGTCCACCCCGACCTGGACCAGGCCGAAGCGGGCTACGCCGACGAGGAGGACCGCGGGATCCCGGCCGACGCGGCCCACCGCAACTACAAGGACCCCAACCACAAGCCCGAGATGATCTGCGCGCTCACCCCCTTCGACGGCCTGTGCGGGTTCCGCCCGCCGCTGGAGGCCGCCGAGCTGCTCGAAGGCCTCGGGGTGGACTCGCTCAAGCCGTACGCCGACCTGCTGCGGGCCCACCCGGAGGAGGCGGCCCTGCGCGAGATGCTCACGGCCGTACTGACCGCGGACCGCGCCGAGATGGCCCGTACGGTCGCCGAGGCGGGCGCCGCGATCGAGCGGCTCGGGGGCCCGTACGCGCCGTACGCCTCGCTCGTCCACCACTACCCGGGCGACCCGGGCGTGATCGCGGCCATGCTCCTCAACCACGTACGACTCCAGCCCGGCGAGGCGATGTTCCTCGGCGCCGGCGTCCCGCACGCCTACCTCGACGGCCTCGGCGTCGAGGTGCTGGCCAACTCCGACAACGTGCTGCGCGCCGGACTCACCCCCAAACACGTGGACGTGCCCGAGCTGCTGAAGATCGTGCGCTTCGAGCCCGGCGACCCGGCCGTGCAGCGCCCCGAGGGCAACGGCGAGGAGGTCTACGAGGTTCCCGTCGACGAGTTCCGGCTCTCCCGCTTCGCCCTGGCCCCCGGCGCCGCCCCCCACCCCCTCCCGGACGCCGCACCGCAGATCCTGCTCTGCACGGCGGGCAGCCCGACGGTCGGCGAAGTGACGCTGTCACCCGGGGAGTCGGTCTTCGTCCCGGCTGGCGAAAAGGTCGAACTGTCCGGTATCGGCACTGTTTTCCGTGCCACCGCATCGGTCTGACGTGGCGCCCGCGGCTACGGCTGCAACAATGTGCCGCCGTAGCGCGGCACCCCGGGCAGGGGCGCCGTACCGAGGAAGGGACTCCGAAAACCCATGAGCGCGTCGGGCGGTACCAGGGCGATCGTGGCGGCACTCGCCGCCAACCTCGCCATCGCTGTAGCCAAGTTCGTGGCCTTCGTCTTCAGCGGCTCGTCGTCGATGCTCGCGGAAAGCGTCCACTCGCTGGCCGACTCCGGGAACCAGGGGCTGCTGCTCCTCGGCGGTAAGAAGGCCCAGCGCGAGGCGACGCCGGAACACCCCTTCGGATACGGGCGCGAACGCTACATCTACGCGTTCCTCGTCTCCATCGTGCTCTTCACCGTCGGCGGCATGTTCGCCATCTACGAGGGCGTCGAGAAGGTCCGGCACCCGCACCCCATCGAGGCCTGGTACTGGCCGATCGGCGTGCTCGTCTTCGCCGTCATCGCCGAGGGCTTCTCCTTCCGTACGGCGATCAAGGAGTCGAACGAGATCCGCGGCAACCTGACGTGGAGCCAGTTCATCAGGCGCGCCAAGGCCCCCGAGCTCCCGGTGGTCCTGCTGGAGGACTTCGGCGCACTCGTCGGCCTGGTCCTGGCCCTCGGCGGCGTCGGTCTCGCGCTGGCCACCGGCGACGGCGTCTGGGACGGCATCGGCACCCTCTGCATCGGCACCCTGCTGCTCGTCATCGCGGTCACGCTGGCCGCCGAGACGAAGTCCCTGCTGCTCGGCGAGGCCGCGGGCACGGAGGACGTCGAGAAGATCAAGGCCGCGCTCGTCGACGGGGACGTCGTCACCCGCGTCATCCACATGCGCACCCTGCACCTCGGCCCGGAGGAGCTCCTCGTCGCCGCGAAGATCGCCGTGGAGGGCGACGACACCGCGACGCAGGTCGCGGACGCGATCAACGCCGCTGAGGCCCGGATCCGCGAGGCGGTCCCGATCGCCCGCGTGATCTACCTGGAGCCGGACATCTACAAGGCGGAAACCGCCGCGAAGGGCTGACGCGGCACCCGCGGCACGCGTACGTGGACGGGCCGGTTCCGCGGCGACTTCTTCCCCGGCCCACTGGGGCACACTCGGCCGATCGGTGTAGATTCGTCATCAGTGTCAGGCGTCGCTGCTGATGGCGGTCGGGCGGTCCTCGCGACCGGCCGAGGGGAGAGAGGACCCCCGACGGACTGAGTGCCCGGTGCACCGTCTTCCACAGGCGATGCGCGGCTCAGCCGTACCCACCCTCTCGACCCATGAGGAGCAGCACCCATGGACTTCAAGGTCGCAGACCTTTCCCTCGCCGCCTTCGGCCGCAAGGAGATCACCCTCGCCGAGCACGAGATGCCCGGCCTGATGTCGATCCGCCGCGAGTACGCCGACGCCCAGCCGCTGGCCGGCGCCCGTATCACCGGCTCCCTGCACATGACCGTGCAGACCGCCGTCCTGATCGAGACGCTGGTCGCCCTCGGCGCCGACGTCCGCTGGGCCTCCTGCAACATCTTCTCCACCCAGGACCACGCGGCCGCCGCCATCGCCGTCGGCCCGAACGGCACCCCGGAGAACCCGCAGGGCGTCCCCGTCTTCGCCTGGAAGGGCGAGACGCTGGAGGAGTACTGGTGGTGCACGGAGCAGGCGCTGACCTGGCCGAACACCCCCACCGGCGGCCCGAACATGATCCTCGACGACGGTGGTGACGCCACCCTCCTCGTCCACAAGGGCGTCGAGTTCGAGAAGGCCGGCTCCGCCCCGGACCCGTCCACGGCGGACTCCGAGGAGTACGCCCACATCCTCACCCTGCTGAACCGCACCCTCGGCGAGAGCCCGCAGAAGTGGACGCAGCTCGCGTCCGAGATCCGCGGCGTCACCGAGGAGACCACCACCGGTGTCCACCGCCTCTACGAGATGATGGACGAGGGCACCCTGCTCTTCCCGGCGATCAACGTCAACGACGCCGTCACCAAGTCGAAGTTCGACAACAAGTACGGCTGCCGCCACTCCCTCATCGACGGCATCAACCGCGCCACCGACGTCCTCATCGGCGGCAAGGTCGCGGTCGTCTGCGGCTACGGCGACGTCGGCAAGGGCTGCGCCGAGTCGCTGCGCGGCCAGGGCGCCCGCGTCATCGTCACCGAGATCGACCCGATCTGCGCGCTCCAGGCGGCCATGGACGGCTTCCAGGTCGCGACGCTGGACGACGTCGTCGAGACGGCCGACATCTTCATCACGACCACGGGCAACAAGGACATCATCATGGCCGCGGACATGGCCAAGATGAAGCACCAGGCGATCGTGGGCAACATCGGTCACTTCGACAACGAGATCGACATGGCCGGCCTGGCCAAGGTCGAGGGCATCGTCAAGGACGAGGTCAAGCCGCAGGTCCACACCTGGAAGTTCCCCGACGGCAAGGTCCTGATCGTCCTCTCCGAGGGCCGCCTGCTGAACCTGGGCAACGCGACCGGCCACCCGTCGTTCGTGATGTCGAACTCCTTCGCGGACCAGACCCTGGCCCAGATCGAGCTCTTCACCAAGCCCTCGGAGTACCCGACCGACGTCTACGTGCTGCCCAAGCACCTCGACGAGAAGGTCGCCCGCCTCCACCTCGACGCCCTCGGCGTCAAGCTCACGACGCTCCGCCCGGAGCAGGCCGACTACATCGGCGTCAAGGTCGAGGGCCCGTACAAGCCGGACCACTACCGCTACTGATCCCCGGCTGATCCCCGCGGATCCACGGCACCGAGCAGGCCCCCGGCACGTACGCCGGGGGCCTGCCCCATGAGCACGACCCGTACGACCCGGTACGACCCGTACGACGCACGCAAGGACGGCACCCCATGCCCCGCGGCCGCTACTCGCTCCACGACCCGCACGACCACACGCCCCTCGGCGAGGAGCACTTCCACTGCGCGCCCGGCCCCTCCGGCTGGCGCTACGTCTCCCAGCTCACCGGGCCGGACGGCGGGCACCGCGGCTCGGTCGACCTCGCCATCGACGAACTCGGCCGCCCGATCCGCCTCGAAGCCAACGCTTCGAGCTGGCAGGTCCGCGGCGCCGCCATCGACGGGGTAACCTGGGTGCGCTCCGACCCCGCCGGAGCCGAGGCCACCGAGGGCAACGTCCCCGCCGCGGGCTTCACGGGCACCTCGCCGGCCTTCCTCGTCGCGACGGCCCGCCTGCTGCGGCCGACCCCCGGCGCCCCCGCGACCCGGGTCCGGCTCGTCGCGCTCACCGACCCGGTGCTGGCGCCCCGTACGGTCGACCAGGCCTGGGCGCTGCGCGGGCGCGCCCGACACGCGACGGACAGCGGACCCCTCGTGGTGGACGAGTACCAGGTCACCGCCCTGGACACGGGCGAGGTCCACACGGTCCACATCGCGGGGGACGTCGTCCTCGCCGCCCCGGGCATCGAGCTGGAGCACCTGGAGACCCCGCCGTCGACGTTCCCCGAGGGCTGACGACCCCGCACGGCTCACCGGCCCCGCGTCAGCACTGCTCGTCGGGGTGGCTCCACTCGACCGCGCACGTCGCCGAGGGCGCGGCCTCCCTCGCGTACCAGGCGACGGACTTCTCGAACTCCGGGCACCACAGGTGGGCGCGGCTGACGGAGACCGGGAAGTCCGTCCCGCCGGTGACGACGTGCACGCCGCCCTCCTGGCGGACGCCGATCGTGACCTGGCCGCCGATGCTCTCGTCCCGCATCAGTTCCCGGAGCTCCTCGACGACGGCATGCGCCCGGGACTCGTCCGCGATGCCAGTGACGCGGAAGGTGAACGCGATGTTCGCTGACATGCCGCGCAGGCTACGCGATCACGCGGGGGGCGCGAACCCCGTAGCGGGCCTCGGCGGCACGGGATCCGCGGGCACCGCGCCCGGGACCGGCTGCCGCGTCGCGGGCGGTGCGGCCGGCGGTGCGTACGCCCCCGGAGCCGGGTGCCCCCACACGGCGGGCGTCCCCGCGGGCATCGCGGGCGCCACGGGCGGAGCGTACGGGGACCCACCGGGACCGAAGGCGCGGGCCGCATCCCTGGCCTGTCGCTCGTGCACCACCGCCATCAAGAACGCGGCGGCCGGTACCCCCACCGGCGGCGGCGCTCCCGTACGCGCCACCAGGTCGTCGGCGAGCCGCGCCGCCATGGCGGCGCCCACCTGCGGGTCCAGCTGGTTCATCCGCGTCAGGTACTGCCGTATCGCCAGCCACAGCCCGTCCGGTACGGCCGACAGGTCGAGCCCGGAGAACCGCCCGGCCAGCCACGGCGGCGGCGCGGGCACCGGCATCACCCTGGCCCCCGGCACCCGCTCCCGTATGACCAGCGCTCCCGCGAACACGTCCCCCAACCGCCGGCCCCGGGCCGAGACGAGCGAAGCAATGCAGGCGATGGCACCGAAGGTGCCCAGCAGCTCCACGACCCCCATCGCCCCGCGCACCAGTGCGTGCCGGAACCGGATGGGCCCGCCGTCGTCGCGCACGACGCGCAGCCCGCAGGCGAGCTTGCCGAGCGAGCGCCCGTGGGACAGCGTCTCCACCGCGATCGGCACGCCTACGAGCACCAGGACGAAGCTCGCCACCGACACCGCGGCCTGCGCGGCCATGTCCAGCGAGGCCGTCGCCAGGGTCAGCCCGATCGATATGAGCAGGTACCCGGTGAGGTACACGAGCAGGTCGAGGAAGATCGCCAGCGCCCGGCTCGGCAGCCTCGCCGGACGCAACCCCAGGACGACCGCGTCCCCCGTCACCAGATCGCTCACCCTGCACACCTTTCCCGTGACCGGACCCGCCCCTCGGCCACCAGTCTGCCAAGCTGACCACCGTAGAAGTAAGCAGAAGCAGAGCAGGGTCCTGGGGCAGGGGAGCGGTAACCGGATGGATCTCGACGTCTTCGTGACGGCCCACCGGGCGGAATGGGACCGCCTGGAACAGCTGCTCGGCCGCGGCCGACGGCTGACCGGCGCCGAGGCGGACGAACTGGTCGCGCTCTACCAGCGGGCCTCCACACACCTCTCGCTGATCCAGTCCAGCACCCCGGACCCGATGCTCACGGGCCGCCTGACCCAGCTCGTCGCCCGCGCCCGAGCCACCGTGACGGGCGCCCGCCGCGCCGGCTGGCGCGACGCGGCCCGCTTCTTCACCGAGGGCTTCCCGGCAGCCGTCTACCGCAGCCGCCGCTGGTGGATACCGACGGCACTGATCTCCACGGCGGTCGGCGTCCTCCTCGGCTGGTGGATAGCCGCGCACCCGGAAGTGCAGGGCGTCATCGCGGCGCCGGAGGACCTGAAGGCGCTCACGAAGCCGGGCGGCGGCTACGAGACGTACTACTCCAGCCACCCGGCGGGCTCCTTCGCCGCCCAGGTCTGGACGAACAACGCCCAGGCCGCAGCGATCTGCCTGGTCCTGGGAGCATTCCTGGGGATACCGGTGCTCTGGATCCTCTTCGTGAACATGCTCAACCTCGGCACGGGCATCGGCCTGATGGCCTCGGCGGGCCGCCTCGACGTCTTCCTCGGCCTGATCCTGCCGCACGGCCTGCTCGAACTGACCGCCGTCTTCGTGGCGGCGGGCACCGGCCTGCGCCTCGGCTGGACGGTCGTCGACCCGGGCCCGCGCACCCGCCGCGCCGCCCTCGCCGAGCAGGGGCGTGCCGCGCTGGGCATGGCGATCGGCCTGGCGGCGGTCCTGTTCGTATCGGGCCTGATCGAGGGCTTCGTGACCCCGTCCGGCCTCCCGACCTGGGCGCGCATCGCGATCGGCGTCGCCGCCGAGGTCCTGTTCCTGACGTACGTGTACCTCCTGGGCGGACGGGCCGCGCGGGCCGGCGATGTGGGGGACGTGGAGGCCGCCGACCAGACGGCCACACTGCCGACGGCGGCCTGATGTGCGTCGGACCCCGTTCAGCTGCTAGTCTCCTCGTCGTCCCGCAGCGACTGTTGACACCGTCGCCGTGGGGAGGTAGATTCAAACGGTTGCCTCGAACTGGACAAGTTCGGCAGTGATGGTTTAAAATCTCTCTAGCCTCCAAAGGAATTGAATTCCAGCGAGGCACAGTCGACTCCTCATCCAGGAATCCGAAGCCGGGAAATCCGGTGGAAAACTTCTGATAGAGTCGGCATCGCCGGAAAGGGAAAGCGCGAAAGCGAAGACCCCGGAAAGCAAGCGGAACTGACTCTGATAGAGTCGGAAACGCAAGAACGAAAGCCCGGAGGAAAGCCCCAGTAAGTGTTACTGAGGGTGAGTACAAAGGAAGCGTCCGTTC
>NZ_JBITFF010000041.1:0-25878 GCF_044455885.1 Streptomyces sp. NPDC051109 | reverse complement strand
CGGCCCGCTGGGCATCGGTCACCGACAACGGCGGAATCTTCGGACCCGGACGACTCATACCCAACCAACGATGAATCTTCGACTCAGGTCACTAGGGTGGGTTCCCCGGATCTTGCCTCGCCCGGCAACTGGGGAACGGCCGCAGTTACGAGAATTGGTCCTGTGAGACGTTCCGGGAACGAGGGGCAGACGTGGATCAGCCTTCGAAGGCGCGTGGCGAACTGGACCGTCTGCGCCTGTCACTGCGCGAACAACTGATCGCGCTCATCACAGATTTGACCATTCGTGTCCACCTCTGCCGGCTGTCCCTCGACGAGCCGAAGGTTGCCGTTCCGCGCGAGCCACTGCGCCGCCACTATTCGACGATCTATCAAGGCAATCGTCCGGCGGCCGTCACCGTTGCCGAGACGGCCTCCCGTGCGGCCTCCTCCCTCCGCGCCGCCGGGTGGGGCGTCACCGCGTCAGAGGAGGATGACGACGGGATGCCTGCGCGCCGGCGACGTCGACGTGGCGGTCCTGGAGGCGCCGGTGGACATGGGCCTGGAGCGCCGGGGGACGGCCTACGGATCACGTGCGATTCGGGGCGACGAACGGATCCTGCCCAACGTCCCGCTGGGGCTGGTCAACCCCAGCACCCGCATCAGGCCGTTCGACGAGTTGACGGTGGTCGACTATGGAGACGCCGCGGTCGACCCGTTCAGCATCGACAACTCCATGGAGTCGATCCGCGCACTGGTCCGCGAGATCGCCGAGACCGGCCAAATGAGAAGCCGGGCTCTGGACTTCGGCCGGCCACCGCGGCATGACCTGCGCGAGATCATGAACGCGATCCTCTACGTGGACCGCACCGGCTGCCAGTGGGCCTACCTCCCGCATGACTTCCCGCCGCACCAAAGCGTCTACGGCTACTTCGCCAGATGGGCGGAGGAGGGGATATTTGCCCAGCTCAACGGCCTTCTGCGACAACTTCTCCGCGAGAAGGAAGGACGGGACGCGGAGCCCTCCGCCTGCGTGATCGACGCCCAGAGCGTCAAGACCTCCACCAGCGTCCCCGCCGCCAGCCAGGGCATCGACGCCAGCAAGAAAATCGCGGGCCGCAACCGGAGCATCGTCACCGACACGCTCGGGCTTCTCCTCACGGTGCTGGTCACCGCGGCCAGCGTCCAGGACTCCGTCGCCGGCACCCGGCTCATCGACCGGGTCGCGGCTGACCATCCCGGCATCCGCAAGGCGTGGGTCGACGGCGGCTACCGCCAGCACCTCGTCGAACACGCCGCCACCCTCGGCATCGACATGCAGATCACCGCCCGCAAGCCCGGGACCAGGGGCTTCACCCCGATCCCGAAACGCCGGGCGGTCGAGCGGACCTACGGCTGGCTCATGCTCCACCGCCGCCTGGCCCGCGACTACGAAACCCTCCCCGGACGCTCCGAAGCCGTCATCCACATCGCCATGACCGACCTCATGACCCGCCGCATCACCAGCGAGAACACCACCTCCTGGCGCGACCCAAAAACGTCCACCAACCACCCCATCCCAGGATGAAACAGCGGGATAAAACGACCTCTTAGAGGTCGTTTTAATCTGCACCAGCCTATTTTGGTGTGATTTTCAAGACGGTCGGTCGTGGTGCGGTCGTGGCCACGTATGCAGTTAACGACTTGTGGGCCGGGTGGGGTGACCGGTGGGGCGGGATGGGTCGTGTTCCCGTCTCATTCCAGGATGTCCGGCCCTTGGTGGCCCGTGCTTCGGGTGTCGCGGCTGTGCGCCTGGGCGCACTCGGTCCGTGGCGGTACGCCGGATTCATGACGACGCGGCGTCCGTATCCGAGTGACTTGTCCGATGCTCGCTGGGAGTTGATTGAACCGGTGCTGTCGGCGTGGCGCTTCGAGCGCCGTGGCCGGGCTCTGGACTTCGGCCGGCCACCGCGGCATGACCTGCGCGAGATCATGAACGCGATCCTCTACGTGGACCGCACCGGCTGCCAGTGGGCCTACCTCCCGCATGACTTCCCGCCGCACCAGAGCGTCTACGGCTACTTCGCCAGGTGGGCGGAGGAGGGGATATTTGCCCAGCTCAACGGCCTCCTCCGCCAGCTGCTACGGGAGAAGGAGGGACGGGACGCGGAGCCATCGGCGTGTGTGATCGACGCGCAGAGCGTCAAGACCTCCACCAGCGTCCCTGCGGCAAGCCAGGGCATCGACGCCGGCAAGAAGATCGCGGGCCGCAAACGGAGCATCGTCACCGACACCCTCGGGCTTCTCCTCGCGGTGCTGGTCACCGCGGCCAGCGTCCAGGACTCCGTTGCCGGCACCCGGCTCATCGACCAGGTCGCAGCCGAACACCCCGGCATCCGCAAGGTCTGGGTGGACGGCGGCTACCGCCAGCATCTCGTCGAGCATGCCGCCGCCCTCGGCATCGACATGGAAATCACCGCCCGCAAACCCGGGACCAGGGGCTTCACCCCGATCCCGAAACGCTGGGCAGTGGAGCGGACCTACGGCTGGCTCATGCTCCACCGCCGCCTGGCCCGCGACTACGAAACCCTGACCACCCGATCCGAGGCCCTGGTCAACCTGGCGATGACCGACCTCATGACCCGCCGCATCACCGGCGAGAACACCATCTCCTGGCACGACCCAAAAATGCCTATCAACCATCCCATCCCAGGATGAAACAGCGGGATAAAACGACCTCTTAGAGCCAGCCGTTGCGGCGGAAGGCTCGGTAGAGGGCGGCAGAGGCGAGGGTCATGAGGGCCACGGCCAGGGGGTAGCCGTAGGTCCAGCGCAGTTCCGGCATGTGCTCGAAGTTCATCCCGTACACGCCGGCGACCATCGTGGGGATCGCGAAGATCGCAGCCCACGCGGAGATGCGCCGCATGTCATCGTTTTGCCAGGTGCCCACCCGGGCCTGCTGTGCGCCAAGGACGGAGTCCAGGAGCTCGTCCAGGGTCCGGACCTCGATGTCGGTGCGGTGCAGGTGATCGGCGACGTCACGGATGTACGGGGCGATCTTCGACAGGTGGTCCTTTGCGCCCGGGCTGTCCAGGAGGCCCTGGAAGACTGGGACGAGCGGCTGCACCGCATCACGAAACTCACGTACCTCCCGCTTGAGGGAGTAGATGCTTGGGGTGTGGTCGACGCGGGAGGTCGAGAACACCTCGTCCTCGAGCCGGTCGAGCGTGGCACGCACCCTGCGGGCTGCGTCGCTGTATGCATCGACGCAGACGTCCAGCACGGCGTGGAGCACAGCCCAGGGCCCCGTGCTCAGCATCTGCGGATCGGCGTTCAGCCGACGTCCGGCCTCGGCGCAGGGGTCGATCCTTCCGTGATTCACGGTGAGAACGCTGCGGGGGCCAACAAAGATCATGATGTCCCCGGTCTCCACCGCCGAGTCTTCTTCGACGTACCGCAGCGGCTTCAGGGCGACGGCCAGGACATCGCCGAAGCGCTCGCGCTTGGGGCGCTGTCGTCCGTGGAGCGCGTCCTCGACGGCTAGCGGGTGCAAGCCGAGGTTCCCGGCCAGCTGGGCCAGTTCGCCCTCCAAGGGGTCAGTCAGCCGGACCCAGGCGAACTCCCCGTCGCTCAAGTCCTGCAACCGTTTGAGGGCCGAGCCACAGGTGTCGTCCGCCAGCTCGCACTCCACATGCTCCGACCGGCCCGTGGCTTGCTCGTAAATGACGCATTCCATCCTCCGCGCATGCTTCAACTCTCTGATTTCATGCGCCCGCTGCCGGTGCCTGTCCTGTCGCGGGTCTGAGGGGACACCGGTGCCATGTCGTGTAGGCGTGCGCCCGCGGGCAGGAGCAGCCTCATGAACATGCCAGGTGCACTGGTGACCGGGGTCGAAGTGCGGGGACTTCCTGACCGTCGCGGTGTCCGCCCTGTGCCGGCAGTCCTCGTCGGAGCACGAAATGGGGTCGCTTCGAGAACGGCGCCGCGGCGATGGACGGAGCCCACCCCGCCCACGTATCCCGCACACAGGGCCGGGCACCGCTGGCTTCGCCTGCCTCTGTCCGAGTGTCGCCCTGCGGCCGGCGGGCTCGCCGAGGGAAGCCTGGTGCGGGCCCCGCCTTGGGCGCGCGGACGAGGCAGAGCGGGCATGTGCTCTGGCTGCTCTGCCGGTCCCGGGGCTGCGGGGTGAGGCTGGGGGGCAGGCGGTGGTTAGGGGGCGGCGACGTGGGTGAGGGCGGCTTGGATGCGGCGGATGGATTCCTCGGCGTCGGTGTACTGCTGGGGAGTGGGCTGGATGGTGCCGAAGGCGGGGCCGCCGTCAGGGTTCAGGGCGCGCCATTGCAGCACGGGGGTGAGGGCGGTGGCGGTTGCGCCGAGGAACCAGGCGAGGCGTCCGTGTACGTGGGCGAGGGAGATGGCCAGGGCCGCGAGTGCTGCCCGCAGGTGTTCCAGCCGTTCGATTGCGGGCAGGGCCGCCTGCGCGTCCCGGCTGCCGATCGCGGCGTCGAGGTCGGCGGCGGCTTTCGCGGCGATGGCCTGGTCGATGGGCGTGGGGATCCATGCCTGGTCGCGGATCTGCTGATCGGCTTCGGCGGTCAGCGTCTCGATGGTGGTCCGCATGTCCATGTGAGCACCTTAGATCCCCTCGCCAGGCCTAGGGAGGGTGCGGTCGGAAGCTGGGCGCGCCGGTAATGAGAACTGCGCCGCACTCTGCTTCTGCCGCGTCCCTCGTATCGGCGGCGGCAGGAGCCCCCTGCACAACTCTGGTCACGGCAGCGCGGAGGACGGCGGCTCGGCCGCTTGGGCAACCCGGTCCTGGGGGACGTCTGGGTGCTAGATCACGAAGGCACTGCTGCGAGTGATAAGCCGTGCCTGATGTAGGCGCCACCCACAGCGCGTGCGAGGGGCAATCCGGGCCCTTGCTCCAGCGTGACCACGGTGGGAAGGGGCACACGAGGGGCGCGCCGTCCCGTCAATTTCGAGAGGCTTCCCCTGTGCCCTGCGTATCCGGCTTGATCGCTGTCCGTCTCGATACGTGCGAGGGGGCTCTGCCGCTCCTCGCCCGGTTCGTGTACTCCGCTGACCATCCGTATGCGGTCCAGGCCGACTTTTTCGACGGCCAGACCAGCCTGGCTTCCTGGCAGTTCGATCGGCAAATGCTGGCTGAGGGGTTGCGTCGGCCGGTCGGTGAGGGCGACGTCACGTTCGGCCCGCACGAAGAGGTGGGTGGCCGCGAATTCCGTATCGGATTGCGCAATCATGCCGATGGGGCAGCGGGGCGGGCGGTGCTCTTCGCGGATGGCGGCATGGTGAAGGAATTCCTTGATCGGACTTACGCCGTTGTGGGTGAGGGAGAGGAATTCCTCGATCTCGACAAGCTCCTCGACGAGTTCCTGGCCCGCTGAAGCAGAGGAGTATTGGTCATGACGCGCGACCCTTGGAACTTCCACCCGTCGTGCCGTGAGCTGGCTGCTGTCGACCTGACCGGATGGCAGGTAATGGCCGCTGACGGTCACGTGGGTGAAGTGGAGGAGCATTCCGACGCGACAGGCGACGCGTTCCTGGTGGTGGACGCGGGCGGATGGATCTTCGGGAAGCTGTTGGTTCCGGCCGGCGCGGTGACGCGGATCGACCGTGACAGGCGCACGCTCCATCTGAGCCTGAGCAGGGGGCGGGTCGAGGATGCCCCGCCTTTCCTGCCCGACCGGCACCGTGCCGATCAGGAGTACCGGGAGGAGGTCGCGAACTACTACTGGCAAGCGGGGCCCTGCTAGCTGGGATCCTCGTCCGGACCGTGGCCGGCGAGCGGCTCCGGAAGCAATGGAGCGCAGACGACGCCGATCCGCTCCGAAGGGCGGAGCGGATCGGTAGGCGTTGGCCGTGACCGGTCTGCGGTCTCGTCAGATTCGGCCGCCGACGAGCTTGGTCAGCGGGCCGACCTTGGGCTTGGCCGTCGAACGGCCGACCGCGAACGCCGCTCCGGCGACTCCGGCGAGGCCTGCGGCTGCACTGGCAGCGATTGCCTTCCGGTTCTTGACGACCGTCCATACGGCCACGGCCGCGGTGGCTGTCTTGGCGGCCTTCGCCGTCACGGCCTTCTGGCCTGTCTGCAGACCGCCTGCGACGGATCGGCCGGCCCTCTTGGTGGCCTCGCCCGCGGACTGGATGCCCGTCGTCGCCGTCTCTTTGGCCTCGCGTGCAGAAGTCGCCTTGTCGGTGGCCGCCGACGTGGCTCGCGGCTGAGCGCGCTTGGCGGTCGACGCGGCGCGTTTGGCGGGCGACTTCCGTGCGGTGGTATTGCCGGACTTGGCACTTCCATTCGATTCAGTCATGACATCCCTTCTTGCCTGTCTTTGGCCGGTGAAACGGGGAACTTTTCACCGGAATCTCTGCGGACGTGTTGACGATTAGGAGCCATCGCGGGGAAGGAGCGAGCCCAATGGGCCCAAGTCCAGGTTGAGATCGTCCATGGTCAGGCCGTACCGCTCGCACAGTTCCTCCATCCGCTCGTGCAGGATCATCAGCGTCATGCCGATGCGCTCTTCCTCGTCCTCGGCGAGGTCGCCCTGGTCGATTCGGTGGATGGCTGTGCGTTCCATCAGCTGGCGCAGCAGCTCGACGATGGTCAGCACGAGCTTGATCAGGTCGCGTTCCACCGTGTCGGGGTCGACAGAAAGCCGCTGTGCTGCGGCGGCGGCTGCGGCGGCGGGGCGGGCGGAGGATTGCGGGTTCTCCACCGCGGTCACCTCCTGAGCGCTGTGGCGCGGTCGACGGGCGGGGCGTCGGGGCTCGGGGCCCGCGGCCAGGGGCCGGGCTCGTCGCTGGTGATAGACCGGATGACCGCACGCAGGTTGATGTGGACCAGGTCCACATCGGCAATGGAAAGGACGAGGTCGCCGGTGAGGACGGCGCCGCCGGTCAGCAGGCGGTCCAGCAGGTCGATGAGGGCCACGGCAGGTCCGGGCAGGTGGTCCGGTGACTCGGGGGAGGCGTCGTGCGGCAAGGGCATGCTCATTGCGGTGTCCCGCCCGCCTCTGGATTCGCGACAGGCGCCGCGAAGGAGTACGGGGCCCATGGGCCGGTCACCTCCACCCGTACCCCGGCTGCCGGGCGGGTGGCCGCGTGCACTGCCTGACGGAAGCGCTCTTCGGCGTCGGCGGGCACCAGGTAGGCGTGGTTGGTGATGTTGGTCCCGTTTTGGCCGGACAGTTCGGCCTGCTGGGGGCGGTGTATGACAGCGGCTGTCGCGAGCGTCCGCGCCGCGTGCGTCACCTCGTCCGCGACCGCGCCGGCCACACGGTAGAGGTCCTCGGTGCTGTTCCGTTTCTGCCTGCGCTGCTGCAGATACGCGCGGCCCGGGCTCGAAGCAGCCGCTTGGGTAGCCTCCGTCCCGGTGGCTTGCGCCGCGGCCGCGGCGCCCGGATCCGCGTGGACCTTGACACCGAGCTCGACGTGGCCGTCGAGCCACTGCAGCAGTTCGGCGAACCGGTCGCGGTGATCGAGGATCATCTCGGCCACGCGCTGCTCGTCGAGATAGACGGTGGCTAGCCGGAGCGGGAGAAGCACTGCCTCTGCGAACGCGGTGTCCACCACGGCGTGGTGGGCCCGGGCCAGCTCTTCCAGCCTGCCCAGATCGCCCAGGCGGGCTTGCATCGCCCTCTCGTCGAAGGCATCGGCAGGCACGGCCGACATCAGGGCGACGAGGCCGCCCGCGGCGACGACTGTGACGTCGTGTCCGTCAACGCCCGTCCACGTGCGGACGAGAGCGCGAAACCTCTCCTCGTCCCGCCCGATGGCGTATACGTAGGCCATCGGGCGGCAGGTACCGGCCGGCTGCCCGACGGGCCGGGTCCCGGCCTCGCGGGCAGGGTCGCCGACGGCCTCGCGGGGCTGCTCCGGTGCGCTCATCGTGCCTCCTCCGTCCGTTCGGGGGTGTCCGCCCGCGGCTGGCCCTGGGCGCCTGCGGAGCGCAGGCGCACGAGCTCGGCGCGCAGGCGCTCGTTCTCCTCGGCCAACAGCTCCTCCCGGCCGCCGCCTCCGCCCCCGCCGACGGTCTGCGGGCGGGCGCGCGAGGAGAGGGAGGGGTCGTGCTCCCACCAGTCGATGCCCATCTCCTTCGCCTTGTCGACCGAGGCGACCAGCAGGCGGAGCTTTATGGTCAGCAGCTCGATGTCGAGCAGGTTGATCTGGATGTCCCCGGCGATCACGATGCCCTTGTCGAGCACGCGTTCCAGGATGTCCGCGAGGTTCGCGGAAGGGCCCTGGTGGCTTGGCCCTGCGGCGTGCGGTGCGGCCGGTAGGCGTCCTGCGAAGGACTCGGACACGGTGGCGCCCCTGTTCTCTGGTGTGCTTTGCGGGTCAGCTGCCCACGGGATTGCGACGACGTGTGCGGCGTCCGGATCCGCTCGGCCGCTGTTCTTCCGCATCGGTCGGCTCGCCCTCGTCGTACTCGGAGTCCACCTCGTCCGATCCGGCTTCGTCGGAGGTTTCAGCCTCGTCTTCCGGGCCGTCCTCGGCCTCCTCCTCGAACTCGTTGTCGAGGGGTTCGTCGTCGGCAGGCTCGTCGTAGTCGTCGTCTTCGACCGTGCCCTCAAGCTCTGCGTCCTCGTCCTCGTAGGGGAAGTCCTCCGCCTCGCCGTCGGCGTGTTCCTCCTCTCGGACCGCTTCGTCGTGGCCCGTGACGACTTCGCCCTCCCGGATCTCGCCCCGCCAGCCGTCGGTGGCCTCTCCTCGCAGCATGAGGAACTTGCGATAGAGCTTGAGATCGAGCCGGGCGCGCCGGCCCTGCGCACGCCACAGGTTGCCCGTCTTCTCGAACAGGCCCTTGGGGAAGTACTCCAGGACGAGCAGAACGCGGGTGAGGTCGTCGGTGATCGGGTGAAAGGTCACCACTCCGCGAATGGTCCCCTTCGCCCCGTGGGTGGTCCAGGCGATGCGCTCGTCGGGAATCTGTTCGGTGACGTTCGCCTGCCAGCTGCGGGTCGACTTGGCGACCTTGACCTTCCAGTTGGTGGTCGTGTCGTCCGCCGTCTCGACGCTGACGACTCCCTTCGCGAAGGTGCTGAACTCCTGAAACTGCGTCCACTGGTCGTACGCCTCGCGTACCGGTACGCCGACGTCGATGTCTTCGACGATCGTCACGCCCTTCGCGGCCCCTCCACCGGAGGTACGGCCACCGCCGACCAGGCTTTTGGCCTTCTCCTTCAGAGTGTCCTTCAAGGCAGACGTCCCGGCTGCGAACACGGCCCGCGCGGGGGACTTCCCCTCGCCGAGGGCCTTGCCTCCCTCGGCGAGCCCCTTGGCGAGGCTGCCTTTCGCCGCGCCAGGCTCGGCCAACCGGGCCACGTGGTCACCTAGGCGTTCCCCGAGCCGGGTGACGGCGTCTTCGGCACGGGCGGTGAGGTAGAGGCGGAGTTCCTCCTTCAGCCGGTCGGTGGCCGGGTTGCCCACCACATCGTTCTTGATCTTGCTGAGGGCGGAGTCACTCATCGTTGTCCCCCCTGCTCTTGCGCGTACGGGAAGCCGTCGACTTCCTGGGGGCACTGGTCCGTTTGCGGGCTCCCGTCGACTTGCCCGAGCCGGCCCCGGAGGAGCCGGTGGGGGAGGCGGCGCCGCTGGTGCTCTTCTTACGGGCGGTCTTGGCAGAGCCCGTCGACCGTGTCCGCTTCTGCCGGCCCTCGTCGGAGGCATCGTCGCGCTCCGCGGCGACGTCATCTCGTTCGCGGTTTTCGGTACCGCCCGATTCGGCTTCGGAGTCGTCGTCATGGCTGAGCGCCCGCGTGCGCTGCTGCAGGGAGTCGGCGAGGCCTGCTGCGCGCTGGGTGAGGGCCTGCGTCGCTGCCGACTTCGTGGCCTCGAACAGCTCGCGGCGGATCTGTTCGCTCAGTGCGCCCGTCACGGGCGAGGCGGCCAGCAGTTTTCCCAGTCGCCGGGGATCGAGGTCCAGCCTGCGGCCGGCGAGGAACATGCCCATCCCGATGGCCATCTTGGCCTTCTTCGTCCGACCGAGCAGGTAGCCCCCCACGAGTGCGGCTGCCGTCGTGGTGTTCTTCGGTATCACCGGTGCACCTCGTCCCGCATTGCTTGATCATTCTGTTGCGTCATCAGCCACTTCCCGTCTGGCTTCGGTAGGCCTCTATCTCGTCGAGGCGGTCAAGGAGTGCGTCCTCGCGGCGGTCGAACTCGGACGCGTCCACGCGACCGTGGGCCAGGTCCTCCACGAGCGCCGCCAGCTGTGCTCGGACGGGCTCCGGGTCGTAGTACTCGCGCTCCGCGGCGAGCAGAACCTGGTCGACCACCCATGCCGTGCCGCGCAGCGGTGCGATCGGCAAGGTCAGGATGGTGGTGAGGAGTCCCACGTTCCGGCCTCCTTCCTGCGTTCGCCGTGCGCCGGGCGTTGCGCCGGCATGCCGGTCACACGAAGCTGTACGGCGGCAGCGGCCCGGTCAGGGTGAAGGTGCAGGCTTCACCCCGGCGCTCCGCCTCTTCGCTGACCGCCCGCACGAAGTCGTCCGCGGACTCCGCCGCCACGAGGAAGGAAGCGTTGAGGAAATGGCTGGCGCCCGCCTCGGCGCGCGAGACGCGGGCCGCAGCCGGCTGCAGCCTCTCCAGGGTCCTCTGAGCCTGCTCGTTGTTGCGCTCGGCCACCTGGCCCGCGACGAGCTCACCGAGGGCGATGCGGTCGTCCTGTCCGGCAGCTCCCGACCTGGTGCGCTCGTTGAGTTCCCTGATCTGGTCGGAATCCGAGACGATTTCGAGCAGGAGATCCTGCTCGTCACGGGCCGCCTTGAGGTTGAACTCGACATGCCCGGCAAGCTCAGCCAGACGGCTGCGGTACGCGGCGCTGTCCCGCTCCAGTGTTTGCGCCACCTGATCGTCGTCCGGGCCGAGCAGACCGAACCGCATAGGCAGTGTGGCCCCGTCCGCCATCAAGGCCTCCAGGACCGCCTCGTGAGCCAGCACATCACGGCGCTTGGCCCGCAGACCCTCGGGCGCGTCGCTGACCACAGCGCTGATGTCGCCGGCGCGGATCGCCCGCAGGGGCGGCGCCTGCTCGCCCACGCCCCGGAGGCCGTCCAGGCGCAGGGGATGGTCCGCCTCAGTAATGGCGTAGATGTAGGTGGGCACCTGCTACTCCTCCCGTCGGCTGGCGGACGAACGGCTGGACGTCGACTTGCGCGCCGGCCGCTTGCGCGGCTCTTCCTCGGACCCCTCACGTTTGCTCTGCAACGAGTCCGATATCGCCTCGACGGCGCCGCTCAGGGCGCCCTTCGACTTGCCCTTCGCCCCGTTCTCTGTCATCTCACCCACGATGTCGGTGAGCTGCGTGGGTGCCTTCCGCCCGGATTCCAGATCGAGGCGGTTGCACGCCTCGGCGAAGCGGAGATATGTGTCCACGCTGGCGACGACCACACGGACATCGATCTTGAGGATCTCGATCCCGACCAGGGAGACACGGACGAACGCGTCGATCACAAGGCCCCGGTCGAGGATGAGTTCCAGTACGTCGTAAAGATTTCCCGAGCCGCTCCCGCCGCTCGTTGCACTGCTCTGTTGGACGAGTGTCATGGTGAACTCCTTCCAATTCGGCGTCTGTCGACGCGTACGGACACCCGACCGCCGCTCGCAGCGGCAGGCGCCCTTTTCGCCTCAGCGGCGGTCGATCTGGCCCCGGGCGTAGCGCCGTGTGCGCTCGTACGCGATCAGCTGGCCCTCGGCGTCGAGAGTCACGTGATACGAGGCCATCACGCTCATCGTGTCCGGCACCTTTTCCAGCTCGACGATCTCCACCTCCGCCGTCCACCCGTCCTCGGTGGCCTTCACCGCTGACACGGAACCGGGTTCGCAACGCAGAAGCTCCGAGAGCTGCTCGGAGGCACCGCGCATCGCTGTGGCGATGTCGAGTTTCTTGGACGTCTTGTGTGTTTCGTCGTCTGTCGCGCTCATGTTCCCGCCTGTGAGGCATGGAAGACGGCTCGGCATCATCGCGCTGTGCCGTCTGGACTCACGTTCGCCTGCCCGCCCCTGACGGTTACATGCGTGACCACCTGTCAGGCGGTCGCAGGCTCAGTCGGTCCGGGCCCGGGCCGCGCCCGGTTGCGGCAGCCCAGAAGGCGGTCTCGGATGTGTCCGGACGTGCCTCAGTGGCGCGACCAGCGGGGACAGGCGGGTACACAAGGGCCCTTACCTCACTCTCAGCGCCCGCAGCCTTCACTACGCAGCGGCCGCTTGCCGCCACAACGGGGGAAGCCGGACGGTATGCCGGCCAGTGGGCGATAAAGGCGTAGGCGTCCGGCTCTGCGGAACGAGGCGCCGGGGTATGGTGCGCAAGTCCCGCGGCCGCGTGGGCAATACGTCCTACCGCGGCACGTGGGAGCACCGGAGGCGGGTCTCTAGGGTCCTCAGCGGTCTTCACACAAAGGCTCCCTCAATGTCCGACTCCTGTGATCTTGGTTGCTCGCGCTGGGAGTCGGCGCTCGCACGCCAGCCCGAGCCGTGAGCCATCTCGGGGCGCGCAGCATAGGGGGCTGCCGGGCTCGGCCCAGGCTCTTGGCCCCCGAGGATGACAAGAACCTGCTGCGGGACTCATGAACGGCGTAGCCGCGAGACCGAGAGCCAAAGTCTCTGGTTTAGCCTGACTGGGGGATTGCTCGAAATATCGGGCAGCCCGGTCCGGCGGAGATGGGGCAGGGATGGCCAAGCAGATGGACACCGGAAGCACGGAGAGCCCGGGGACGGTGGGGGAGCAGCAACTGAGACAGTTGCTGGCCGGCTTGACCTCCGTGCGTGACGGTGACTTCGGAACCCGGCTGCCGGATGATGCGGATGGTCTGCTGGGGGAGATCGCCACCGTTTTCAACGGGATGGTCGATCAGCTCTCTTTGTTCACCTCGGAGGTGACGCGCGTTGCTCGCGAGGTCGGTACGGAGGGGACCTTGGGTGGTCAGGCCGAGGTTCCGGGCGTATCTGGGACGTGGGCGGACCTGACCGACTCGGTCAACGCGATGGCGGGCAACCTCACCACGCAGGTCCGGGACATCGCGCAGGTCGCCACCGCTGTCGCGCGCGGCGACCTTTCCCAGAAGATCGACGTGGCGGCCCGGGGCGAGATCCTGGAGCTGAAGGACACCGTCAACACGATGGTCGACCAGCTGTCCTCCTTCGCGGACGAGGTCACCCGGGTGGCGCGTGAGGTCGGCAGCGAGGGCCGGCTCGGCGGCCAGGCAGAGGTGCCTGGCGTGGCCGGGGTGTGGCGGGACCTGACCGACTCGGTGAACTTCATGGCCGGCAACCTCACCGACCAGGTCCGCAACATCGCTCAGGTGACGACCGCCGTGGCCAAGGGCGATCTGTCGCAGAAGATTGCAGTCGATGCTCGGGGAGAGATCCTGGAGCTGAAGAACACCATCAACACGATGGTCGACCAGCTTTCCGCGTTCGCGGACGAGGTCACCCGTATGGCCCGTGAGGTGGGCACGGACGGGCGGCTCGGCGGGCAGGCGGACGTCAAGGGTGTCTCCGGCACTTGGCGGGACCTGACCGACTCGGTGAACTTCATGGCCGGCAACCTCACCGCCCAGGTCCGCTCGATCGCCGAGGTCGCCACCGCGGTGGCCCAGGGTGACCTGTCGCAGAAGATCCGGGTCGACGCGCGCGGGGAGATCCTGGAGCTCAAGACGACCATCAACACGATGGTCGACCAGCTCTCCGCGTTCGCCGACGAAGTCACCCGTGTCGCCCGTGAGGTGGGCACGGACGGGCGACTCGGCGGGCAGGCGGACGTCAAGGGTGTCTCCGGCACCTGGCGGGACCTGACCGACTCGGTGAACTTCATGGCCGACAACCTCACCGCCCAGGTCCGCTCCATCGCCGAAGTCACCACCGCGGTGGCCCAGGGTGACCTGTCGCAGAAGATCCGGGTCGACGCGCGCGGGGAGATCCTGGAGCTGAAGGAGACCATCAACACGATGGTCGACCAGCTCTCGGCGTTCGCCGACGAGGTGACGCGTGTGGCCCGCGAGGTCGGCACCGAGGGCAACCTGGGCGGGCAGGCGACCGTCCGCGGGGTGTCGGGCACGTGGAAGGACCTCACCGACAACGTCAACGTGATGGCGTCGAACCTGACCGGACAGGTGCGCTCCATCGCCCAGGTCGCCACGGCCGTGGCCCGTGGGGACCTGTCGCAGAAGATCACGGTGGAGGCGAAGGGCGAGGTCGCCGCGCTGGCCGGCGTCATCAACACGATGGTCGACACGCTGTCCGCCTTCGCCGACGAGGTCACCCGCGTGGCCCGCGAGGTCGGCACCGAGGGCCGGCTCGGCGGCCAGGCCCGGGTCCCCAACGTCGCCGGGACCTGGAAGGACCTCACGGACAACGTCAACTCCATGGCGAACAACCTGACCGGTCAGGTCCGCAACATCGCCCTCGTCACCACGGCGGTCGCCAACGGCGACCTGTCCAAGAAGATCGACGTGGACGCCCGCGGGGAGATCCTGGAGCTGAAGACCACCATCAACACGATGGTCGACCAGCTGTCCTCCTTCGCCGCCGAGGTCACGCGCGTGGCCCGCGAGGTCGGCAGTGAGGGCCGCCTCGGAGGACAGGCCGAGGTCGAAGGGGTCTCCGGCACCTGGAAGCGGCTCACCGAGAACGTCAACGAACTGGCCGGGAACCTCACCCGCCAGGTCCGGGCCATCGCCGAGGTCGCCAGCGCGGTCGCCGAGGGCGACCTGACCCGCTCGATCACCGTCGACGCCTCAGGCGAGGTCGCCGAACTCAAGGACAACATCAACTCGATGGTCGGCTCGCTGCGCGAGACCACCCGGGCCAACCAGGAACAGGACTGGCTCAAGTCCAACCTGGCCCGGATCTCCGGTCTGATGCAGGGCCACCGCGACCTCGCGGTGGTCGCCGACCTCGTCATGGACGAACTGACGCCGCTGGTGGAAGCCAGCTACGGGGCCTTCTACCTGGCCGAGGAGAGCGAGGAGGGCGCCTGGCTGACGCTGATCGGTTCCTTCGGCAGGCCCGCAGACCGTCCGGCAGCCCAGCGCCTGCGTGAAGGTGAGACGCTGCTGGGCCAGGCAGCCCGCAGCCGGCGCATCCTGAGCACCGCCAACGTGCCGCCGGGCTACCTGATCTCCTCCAGCCTCGGGGAGGCCGCCCCGGCCAGCCTCATCGTGCTGCCGATCCTGGTCGAGGACCAGGTCCTGGGCGTGATCGAACTGGCCACCTTCAACTCGTTCACGCCCGTCCACCGCGACTTCCTCGGACGCCTCATGGAGACCGTCGGCGTCAACGTCAGCACCATCGTCGCCAACGCCCGCACCGACGAACTCCTGGAAGAGTCCCAGCGGCTCACCGGCGAGCTCCAAGCCCGTTCCGAGCAGCTGCAGGTCCAGCAGGAAGAGCTGCAGCGATCCAACGAGGAACTGGAAGAGAAGGCGGCCCTGCTGGCCACCCAGAACCGCGACATCGAGACGAAGAACCTGGAGATCGAGCAGGCACGGCAGGAGCTGGAGGACCGGGCCCAGCAGCTGTCACTGGCCTCGAAGTACAAGTCGGAGTTTCTGGCCAACATGAGCCACGAGCTGCGCACCCCGCTCAACAGCCTGCTGATCCTCGCCCAGCTCCTCTCTCAGAACCCCTCACGCAACCTCACCCCCAAGCAGGTCGAGTACGCGGGCATCATCCACTCGGCAGGCTCGGACCTTCTCCAGCTCATCAATGACATCCTCGACCTGTCGAAGGTCGAGGCGGGCAAGATGGACGTCAACCTGGAGCGGGTGTCGCTCAAGGCCCTCCTGGCCTACGTGGAGGCCTCCTTCCGTCCCCTGACCACGCAAAAGGGCCTCGACTTCGAAATCTCGACGGCGCCCGGCGTACCGGTGGACCTCCTCACCGATGACGCCCGCCTTCAGCAGATCCTGCGCAACCTGCTGTCCAATGCGGTGAAATTCACTGAAAAGGGCAGGGTCCGGATCGAGATCCGTCCGGCGACCGCAGTAGAGCTCCCCTCCGAGCTGCATGATGCGGGCTCCGTGGTGGCGTTCAAGGTGAGCGATACCGGCATCGGCATCGCCGAGGAACAGCTCGAAGTGATCTTCGCAGCCTTCCAACAGGCCGACGGCACGACCAGCCGCAAATACGGCGGCACCGGCCTGGGCCTGTCCATCACCCGTGAGATCGCACGACTCCTCGGCGGTGCCGTCACCGCGACCAGCACGCCCGGCGTCGGATCCACCTTCACGCTGTACTTGCCGGTCACCCGCACCCAGGACGCTGCTGAAGCCAACGCCCCTGCCACAACTGCGCTCGAAGCGAGGAGCCCCGAAGCACCCCAGGAGCAGGATGCCGAGACGACCGGGGAGCCGGGGCCGCGGCGGCTGTTGGTGATCGAGAATCGCGCCAACGGGCTTCTCAGCCTCGTCGCGGAGAGCGCGGCCTCCGAGCTGGGTGTCGGCCGACACCCCGTCGGCCCTGCGGCCTCACAGGTAGAAGTCTTCACGGCCGTCACCGCCACGGAGGCGGCCACCATGCTCGCCCAGGCGCCCTTCCACTGCGTGGTCCTCGACCTCGCCGCCGGAGCGGAGGCCCTCAGCTTCCTGCGCGCGCTCGCCGGAGACACGGCCCTGGCGTCCCTGCCCGTTCTCGCACACGACAACCGCCGCGTCACGGGAGAACTGAAGGAAGAAGTCGACCGGCAGGCCAGCGGGCAGCGCCTGGAGGTCCTCGCCAGCCTCGACGAACTGCGCGAGCGCATCACCCTGCACCTGTCGGTCGACCGGCTCAACGACGTCCTGCCCCTGGTCCGGACCGAACCCGCTCCCGCCGACCTGGCACACCCCGACGCCAGCCTCGCCGACAAGTCCGTCCTCGTCGTCGACGACGACCCCCGCAACCTGTACGCCATCAGCGGCATCCTCGAACTGCACGGTATCCGAGTCCTGCACGCCGAAAACGGCCGTAAGGGCATCGAGTCCCTGACCAGCACCCCGGGCATCGACCTGATCCTGATGGACGTGATGATGCCCGAACTCGACGGATACGCGGCAACAGCCGAAATCAGAGCGATGCCCGAGTATGCGGACCTGCCGATCATCTCGGTCACCGCGAAGGCCATGCCCGGCGACCGCGACAAGAGCCTGGCGGCCGGATCCAGCGACTACATCACCAAGCCCGTCGACGCCAACGACCTCGTCGCCCGTCTGCGGCACTGGCTCCTGCCCACGGACACCTCGGGAGCCCCCCGTGCCTGACTCCGGCCGTCTTGAGGACATCCCCGCGCACGAGAGTCCGGCGGTGCGCAGCACGCCGGGCTTGGAACCGCCGGACATGCCGGCCCAGGTCACCACAACGCCCTCGGGTGACGTAGGCCGCCTCGCCGCCACAGTCGAGCGGCTGCGCAAGGAAGCCCTCGAAGCTCAACAAGCCGCGGACGGCCGCGCGCTGATCGAACTGGCCAAGGGCATCCTCGTGGGACGCCTGGGCTGCGGGCCCGGCGAAGCCTCCCGCCAGCTCGCCAAACTGGCCGAGCAGGCCGACCAGACCGCTCTCGGCCTGGCCGTCGAAATCATCAACCAGGCCGCTCACGACCACGTCAGCGATCTGGCGCGACAGTTCCTTCAAGCAACCGACGCCGATCTGCCCGCCACGGACACCGCCACCTCACTGGTCCGCCTGCGGGCAGCCGAGAGCCGCATGCTCGCGGCCGGCAGCGATACACAAGCCGTCGCCAACGCCCTGCTGGACAACGCCCTTCACGCGCTGGGGGCCGCCGGGGTGGCGATCTGGGCGGCAGCTCCCGACGCCTCACTGTCCCTACACGGCCAGGCGGGGTTCACCCGCCAGGAGGCCGACCGCTGGCGCTACGTTCCTCCCGAGGTCGCAACCTGCGCCCGCCTGGCCCTCACCCGCCGCGAACTCACGATCGTGGACTGCCTCGTCGAATCCGGCATCCCCACCATCGGCAGACGCCAGCATCCCGACGGCGGACGCATCATGATCCCGGCCGGGACGGGCGGACGCATCACCGGCGTCCTGGAAATCAGCTGGCCACACGCCCGGCCGCCACAACAGCCGGTGATCCTGCGGCAGCTGGAGGCCCTGGCCGAACTCTGTGCCCACACCCTTGAGGAGCACGAACCCGCTCTCTCGCCACTGACGCCCAGCGCCGCGGACCTGGCAGGAGTCGCGGAACTCACCGACCTGGCCGACCACCTCCACGACCCGGTACTGATCCTCACCCCCACCCTCGACCCGGCAGGCCGTCTGGCCGACTTCCGTATCCATCACACCAACCAGCGCTTCACCGACCCCGCCGGACGCACCCGCTCGAACATCACCGGAGCGCACTTCCTGGAGGCCTACCCGACAGCCGCCGAGAACAACGGCCTCTTCTCCATGCTCGAACGGGTGTACGCCACGGGGGAGTCCTGCCACGCCCCACGGACCACCCTCACAGCAGTTGTCGACCAAGTGCCCCTTACCACGGTCGCCGACGTCAGCATCACCCGCCACGGCACCGCCCTTCTCCTCATCTGGAAAATCGAGGACGAGACCGCACGACTGGCAACCCTGCTCCAGCACGCACAACGCCTGGGACGGGTCGGCGGCTTCGAAGAACACCTCACCACGGGGGAGATCAGCTGGAACGGACAGCTGTTCTCCCTGTTCGGCCTCCCTGCGACAGCCAGCCCCATCTCACTCCACGAGCTGACCAGTCACGTCCACCCGCACGACGTCAACTCCGTAGGCCGCTTCCTACGGACCCTCCTGCACCGGCTACGTGAGTCCTCGGTCGACTTCCGGCTCAAACGCGGCGACGGCATCACCCGGCACATCCGCATGGTCGCCGAACCCGTCCTCGACCACCACGGACACCTCATGTCCGTCCGGGGCGCATGCCAGGACATCTCCTCCCAGCACTGGACCGAAGTAGCACTCGCCGCCACCCGGGACCAGCTCGCCGACACCGAAGCCGAATCCGCGGACCGGACCAAACTCGCCCTCCAGCTCCAGCACGCCATCATGCCGCCCGCCCCCGCCCCGTTGGAGGTCCCCGGCATTCGCATCGCCGTCCGCTACCGGCCCGCCGAATCCCAGTCCCTCGTAGGCGGGGACTGGTACGACTCGGTCGTCCTGCCCCACGGCAAGATCCTCATCAGCGTCGGCGACGTCGCCGGCCACGGGATCCAAGCCGCCACCGGCATGGTGATCCTGCGCAACGCTCTGCGCGGCCTCGCCGTCACCGGCGCCGGCCCCGCACAACTCCTTTCCTGGCTCAACAGCGTCGCCCACCACCTCACCGGCAACCTCACCGCGACTGCCGTATGCGGCATCTACGACCCCGACACCCGCACCCTGCGCTGGGCACGTGCCGGCCACCTTCCGCCCGTCCTCGTCCGTGGGGACCACGCCGAAGCCTTCCCCCTGACCGCTGGCCTCCTCCTCGGAGCCATCCCGGACGCCGACTACGCAGAAGAAGAAGTACGGCTCCAGCGGGAAGACATCCTTCTCATGTACACCGACGGTCTCGTCGAACGACGAGACCTCTCCGTAACCGACTCGCTGGCACAGCTCCTCGCCGTCGCCGCACAACCGTTGGACTGCCTTGAACGCCGCCTTGACGACCTGCTGACCTACAGTTCCTCAGACACCGACGACGACACCTGCCTCATCGGGGTACAGGTGCGTTGACTCAGACACTCTGTCGCGCCGCGTGCGTGGTGCCGCCACTTCCCCTGGGTGCGCGCCGTGGCCCCCGTTGGTGCACAAGAGGAGCCGGGGCGGTCTAGATGCGTTGGGCGCGGTGTAGGACGGGGCGCAGTCCGTGAGATCGCAGGGCGGCGCGGGCCGCGTTCGCGCCTGGTGCGCCGTGGACACCGCCGCCGGGGTGGGCGGCCGCGGAGGCGATGTAGAGGTTCTTGACGGGTGTTTCGGGCCTTCCGGTGCCGGGGGTGGGGCGGAAGACCGCTTGCTGGTGCAGGGCGGTGGTCCCGTTGTTGATGGCGCCGTTGTGGAGGTTTTCGTTCATGGCCTGGAGGGTGGGGGGAGCCAGGATGCGGCGCGCGGCGATCAGCTTGCGGAAGCCGGGTGCGAACCGTTCCACCTGGCCTTCGATGCGGTCGGCCATGGCTTCCTGCTCGCGGGCGTCCCAGCGGCCGGTGATGCGGCCGGGGCCGGCGTCTGCGGTGATGTGCTGCGGGAGGTGGGTGTAGGCCCATGCTGATTCCGTGCCGGCGGGGGAGCGGCTGGCATCTGCCGTGGTCATCTGTCCGAACAGGGCGAAGGGCTGGTCAGGTACCTGGCCCATGGCGATCTGGGAGGCGAAGCGCGTCAGGCCGTCGACGCCGTCCGCCACGTGGACGGTTCCCGCTGTGGCAGCCTGGGGCGCCGTCCACGGCACCGGACCGGTCAGGGCCCAGTCCACCTTGAAGGTGGCGAAGTCCCATTGGAAACGCTTCAGATCCCGCAGCAGGCGGGACGGAAGGTGTTCCTCACCCACCAGGTCCCGGTACAGGGCCGGCGCCGAGGTGTCTGCCAGGACGGCCCGGCGCGCGCTGATGCTCTCCCCGCCCTCGGTCGTGACCCCGACCGCCGTGCCACCGCGTACGACGACAGAAGTGACGCGCTGCCCGCAGCGCAGAACACCCCCGCGCCGCGTGAGGCGGCTCACCAGCGCCGCGGTCAGGGCACCGGACCCGCCGACGGGGACCGGGAAGCCGTGGCTCTGTCCGAGCATCGACATCAGCCAGCCGAAGCCGCCGCTGCCGGCGGCCTCGGGGGCCAGGTCGGCGTGCAGGGCGTTACCGGCGAGCAGCAACCGGCCGCCTTCTCCCGCGAACTCCTCCTCGCCGAGCCGGCGGACCGGCAGGGCGAGCTTGCGAGCCAGCCGCAGCCCGCCGGCAGCCCGCAGCTTCGCCGCGAGCCGCAGGCCCGCCCGGACTGGAGGGAACGGGGTGAACAGGGCTTGCACCAGATCGGGACCAACAAGGCTCCACGCTCTGTACATGTCCTGCCAGGCCTCCCCATCGCCGGCGGCGAATCCGGCCAGGCCGGCCGAGGTCCCGTCCACCTGCCGCTCCAGCACAGCGCACCTGCCGTCCTTCAGCGGGTGGGCCAGCACGGACGGGGCGTGGCTCCACCGAAGGCCCTCCGCGGCCAGGTCGAGACGGGCCAGGACGGGGGAGGCCGCGGCCAGGGGGTAGAAGGCGCTGAAGAGGTCCGAAACGTAGTCGGGGTGGACACCCCGGTCACTGCGGACCGCGCCGCCGGGCTCCGGCTGCGCTTCCAGCACTTCCACGCTCCAGCCGGCGTCGGCCAGAACGTTCGCGGCCACCAGCCCGTTGGGGCCCGCACCGATCACTACGGCGTCAGGCACGGCGGGCTCCTGCATGGCCCTGTTCCACGACCCTGGCCAGGCGGGCCAGCATTCCCCGGTGCCGGAGCTGCAGCAGGGTTTCGATGACCGGATTGTGAAGGGTGCCGCCCGGGCCGCGCAGCGGGTGTTCGTCGCAGACGACGAGGGTCTCCTCGCCCCACTTCCGGAGCTGGAGGAAGATCCTCGCAGTGCCCAGAGACTTGAACGACGCCTCCAGTTCCAGCTCCCTGCCGGGTTCCAGGTGACGTACGGTCGTCACCCCTTCGGTCGACCAGGGGCCAAGCCGCACCGTGTAGCAGAGCCGGGAACCGACCTCCGGCCACTCCTGATCGAGCGGCGTCGACTCCGACGGCCCCACCACCCACTCCCCGTACAGGGTCGGATCGGCGAGCACCGCCCACACCGCCTGCGGGGAACGATGAATCAGCTGATGTCGCACGGCCATGGAAGAGACCCTTCTGACGAGACGGACTCCGCAGCCGTTTCGGCGCGGTGGTGCCAAGTGCGAGGACCGTGGAGCCCTCCCGGGAGCGCGAGCCGACCCGGGGGCGCGCCGGTGCCGAGCGGCGTGGGTCCTGACTGCTGGGTCTACTGGTCGGCGCTGGGGACGGCCAGGGGGGCCGTGGGGGCCGACTTCTTCGCTGCTTCCATTTCCTCGACGCTCTCCAGGACGTGGTCCTTGGCGTCCGGTGCAGCCTCGCGGGCAGCGGGGTAGGAGATCTTCTCCTCGATCCAGGCGTGGGTGGTGAGTTCCTTGATCACCGTGTCGGCGATCCCACGCTTCTCCGCGTGCGCGTCCTCACCGGCCTTCTCGAAGCGTTTGAAGAGCTTCTCGACCGTCTTGTGGTCTTCCTTCAGCAGTACGATCCCGTCCACCGGGCCTCCCTCACACTCACGTCACTTGCCGGAGCGGCCGGAACCGTCCCGCAGCCGTGTACCCGCCCGCGCCCGTGCCAGGCAGTTGCACACGGCCAGATAGCCCGGAAGGACGAGGGGATTGAGCTGTCCGCCGATGAAGGCACCGGCCCTGCAGCGGGCTGCCCGGCCCAAAGGCGAGGCCGGCTTCTCCATGCATCCGGGAATCGAAATGTGCCGCCAAATCGTCGGTTTGGCCGAGCAAATGATCCCGGCTCCTGCCGGTAGACGCGGCCTGCCCCAACCCGTCGACTGCGGCCACCTGACGCAGATCAAAACGATTACCCCTCAGACCCCTCGTGCTTGAGACCGCATCACCAGGCGTTCCCTGTCGCTGTATGCCGGCGAAGGCAACGGGTGCCGCGACAGCGCCTGACTTCACTCATCTGGCTCCCACGGGGACCCGCTTCGCAGGCCGAACCACGGGTACACGCGGCAGCGCGAGTGACCTCCGGCCCACCCCCATCAGGAGTCGATGACGTGCAGCCCCCACTCCGACGCCGCGCGCGGCTGGTCCACCGTCGCCTGCCAGTACCACCCCCATGGCCACCGGCCCACACCGGCTCCCGTCACCTTCCTCTACCGCCGTGCCGACCCGCTGTGCGTCCAAGCCACCTTTCACAGCCCGAGAAGCGGCGCGGTCGTGTGGGACCTGGGGCGGGACCTGCTGATCGCCGGAACCCGCGCTTTGACGGGCGAAGGAGACGTCTGCATCTGGCCTGCATCCGCTGCCACCCGCAACGGCCTCGTGGGGGCTGCGACTGGATCCGAGGACGGACGCGCCCTACTCAGCCTGGATCGGACACAGCTGTCCGCCTGGCTGATGACCACCTGCCTCCTGGCTCCGCCGGGGACCGAAGAAGACCACCTGGACTGGACCCTCATGGATCGGCTCCTGGCCAACCGGTGACATAAGACCCGATCCGACCCGACCTGGCCTGGGCACGGCGTGCCAGGCAGGCCTGCGGATGAGGGTGACCAGCAGCACCAGCACGGGCCATTTCGCGATCGACCACACGGCGACCGCGGTGTTGCGAGCCCGAGCCCGAGGGCGTCTCCCGCGCGTCGGGCGAGGCCGCCGGTGAACACGACGATCAGGGCGCTCGCCGTTTTGCCATGACCATCAGACCCACGGCGAGGGGCAGCACCTTCCACACCGGACGGCCTTCCGGAACGTCGTAGACGCCGTTCGAAGAACGGATGAACCCCGCGACGTATCCGGAGGCGGCCCACACCGCGGCGACAAGGCCGACCACCCCCAGGACCGACCCGGCGCCCGGACCGCCCTGAAGCCCGCGGACCGCGCCCGAGACGACGTCCCGCGCGGCGCCGGGGCCAGCCGCTGGAGGTTGTCCAGGACGGGCTGGGTGGCGGACGCTTCGGCCACCCCGAGCAGCGACACCAGCACCAACGGGGCGGGGAAGAGGGGCAGCACGCTGTAGAAGGTGAGTGCGGCGGCCCGATCGGCCAGCTCGTCGCGCTGGAACTCTTTGAGCGTCCGATTGCCGCCCCGCTGCGCGCCCCGGCCGCGGCAGACGCCGAAGCGCCTGGGCTCAGCCCATGGCCCGCTGCCTCGCGGGTCGCCACGACCCGCGAGGGGAACTCGGCCTACCAGCCCGTTGAGTCAGTGGCCGAGGGCGTTCTTGAGGTGCTGCTTGGTCATGCTGGAGCGGCCTTCGATGCCCCGCCTCTTCGCTTCCTGGTAGAGATCGTCCTTGGTCCGCTCGGACGACGCCCCTCCGCCGCTGTGAGACCTCTGGCCGCCGCGTTGCGAAGCCGACTTGCCCTGGGTGGAGTTCCGACTGGCAGTCTTGCTCTCGCCGGACTGCGCCCGCTCCTTGTTCACGGTGCGGGGAGTCAGCGCTGACGGCGCGCCCCCGAATCCAGCCGCGGCGGAGCTTGGCCGCGTTCTCCCTCGATGCGGACGTCCGCGCCGGTGACGGCGAACGCGACGTTCAGGCTGCGGCACATCCGCTGCGCGCGAGCCATGGCGCTGAGGGTGGCGGGGCTCGGTTGGGCAGTGGGGAGTTCGAGGAGGACGTGGTCGGGGCGGTGGGCAGCGACGAGCGCTTCGATCTGCAAGGCCACCGCAGCCCGGTTGGTGATGTCCAATTCGTGCTGGATCTTCACTCTGAGTGTGCCGCGATCGAGAGTATGGGTGATCAACATCCGCAAGCCTCCAATAGCCCGGCCGAGGAGCGCAGACCGATGTGCTGCATATCGGTCTGCGCGGCCACCAGGGGGCAGGCCGGATGGTGTCCAGGCCCACGGTGTGCAGCTGGCGCCGCAGCCGACGCTGTGCGGCTGGCCGCCGTAGTAACGAAGCCGCCCCCGCTCCGGACGGGGCGGCGATGCGGTCTCCAGATGGGAACGGCCCTGTCCGGGGGCGAGGTGAGCGTAGTGGCGATCGGGGCTTGCCACGCCGCAGCCGCCCCGGAACGCGTCACCCTCTTCGATGCGTCTGCCCCGGTCTGCCCGAGCCAAACCCGGCCCGCGTGTGATCTTCGTGAGAGCCGACTAGGCCAACGGAACGGGGCCGCCGGGGCACGGCGCCTGGAGGGTTCTTGATTCCGCTTGCCGCGTCCGGCATGCGGGGAAAGGCCTCTGGTCGGCGTGGTGTCGCTTCGTGGGCGAAGGCCGTACGGTCGCGGCGTCTTCGAGGTCTGTGAGGACACTTCCGCTGGTTGAGCGCCGCTTGGGTCAGGGGTTCGCGGCGTGCAGTTGCTTGTCGGTGAAGGTGGCGACAACGGTCTTGCCGCCCTGGTGTGCACGGACGTGAATGGTGGCGGCGATGACGTGGATCAGGCGCCATCCGAACCCGCCGGGGCGCCCTGGCGCCCAGGTCTGGGCTTCGGGCAGGCGGGTCGTACGGTCAGACACCTCCACGGTGACGACCCCGGAACGGGCGTGGATCTCGAAAAGGGTGGCACCGCCCGCGTGTCGCTCGGCGTTGGAGACCAGTTCGCTCACGACCGTCACCACGTCATCGACCCCGGCTGAAGGCACATGGAGACGGGCAAGGAGGGCGCGGGCAGTGTCGCGGGCTTGTATACAGCTGACGCCGGGCCCCGCGGGGTCCGGCAGGAGTCGGGACGACAGAGTCCGTTCTTCCATATGCTGCGCCTTCCCCCGTTCCCGTCCCGTAAGCGGCCCCGGGGTGCGCCGGCCCTGGGGGCTCTGACCGTGTGCAAGCCCCCAGGGGCATTTACCGGGGCGGTGCCGGGCACCTGGCGCACCGGTCAGGCCAACCGGGCGGCGGTGGCCGATGAAAGGGAGGCGGATTTCGGGTGTGCCTTCGCCGGGTGCCGCACGTGCCGGCTGCTGATCATGCGGGCCTGCGGGCCTGCGGGCCTGCGGGCCTGCGGGCAGGGGCTCGTCGGCGCCTCAGCTTCCGAGCTGGACTCGACCGAATCCTTTTGCCCGGGGCGCAGGGTGCGTCTGCCCCCTGCAGGGCACTGGGAGGCGGGGGCTCAGGGGCGGGATCGTCGCCCGTCCGCCCGGACTCTGGGCCTGCTTCGAGGCGTGGGGCGGGGGGGGGCGGGCGCCCCCGGGGGGGGTGTGTGGGTGTTTTTTGGGGGGGGTGGGGTGTTTGCGCAGGGGGTGGGGGGGGGGGTGGGGGTGGTT
>NZ_JBITFF010000040.1:0-26794 GCF_044455885.1 Streptomyces sp. NPDC051109 | reverse complement strand
GCGACGACCGCGGTGAGCGTCCCTCCGGCGGTGGCGGCGGCTTCCGCCGTGACGACCGTGGTGGGGACCGCCCGTCCTACCCGCGCCGTGACGACCGCGGAGACCGTCCGTCCTACCCGCGCCGCGACGACGACCGCGGTGGATTCCGCGGCGGCCGTGACGACCGTGGTGGCGACCGTCCGTCCTACCCGCGCCGCGACGACCGCGGAGACCGTCCGTCGTACCCGCGCCGTGACGACCGCCCCGCCGGTGGCGGGTTCCGCCGTGACGACCGCGGCGACCGGCCCGCCGGTGGCGGGTTCCGCCGCGACGACCGCGGCGGCGACCGCCCGTCCGGGGGCGGCTTCCGCGGCCGCGAGGACCGTCCCTCCTACCCGCGTCGTGACGACCGTGGTGGGGACCGTCCGTCCTACCCGCGCCGCGACGACCGCGGTGAGCGTCCCTCCGGCGGTGGCGGCGGCTTCCGCCGTGACGACCGTGGTGGGGACCGCCCGTCCTACCCGCGCCGTGACGACGACCGCGGTGGCCGTCCCTCCTACCCGCGCCGCGACGACGACCGCGGTGGATTCCGCGGCGGCCGTGACGACCGCGGCGGCGACCGCCCGTCCTACCCGCGCCGCGACGACCGCGGTGGCGACCGCGGCGGGTTCCGCGGCCGTGACGACCGGGGCGGCGACCGCGGCGGCTACCGAGGCGGCCGCGACGACCGCGGCGGCGACCGCGACTACCGTGCGGACCGCGACCGGGACCCGGTCAAGCGGCTTCCGATCGACGAGGACGTCACCGGTCTCGAAATCGACGCCGACGTGCGCCAGGAGCTCCTGAGCCTGCCCAAGGGCCTGGCCGAGGAGGTCTCCCGCAACCTGGTCATGGTCGCCCGGCTGATCGACGAGGACCCGGAGCAGGCGTACGCGTACTCGCGCATCGCCCTGCGCCTGGCCTCCCGTGTCGCCGCCGTGCGCGAGGCCGCCGGCTTCGCCGCGTACGCCACGCAGAAGTACAGCGAGGCGCTCGCCGAGTTCCGCGCCGCCAAGCGCATGACCGGCTCCGTCGAGCTGTGGCCCGTCATGGCCGACTGCGAGCGCGGCCTCGGCCGCCCCGAGCGCGCGCTGGCCATGGCCGGCGAGCCCGAGGTGCAGAAGCTGGACAAGGCCGGCCAGGTCGAGATGCGCCTGGTCGCCGCCGGTGCGCGGCGGGACATGGGGCAGCTCGACGCCGCCATCGTGACCCTGCAGAGCCCGGAGCTGGCCTCCAACTCCGTCCAGCCGTGGACCGCGCGTCTGCGGTACGCCTACGCGGACGCCCTGCTGGCGGCCGGCCGTGAGGACGAGGCGCGCGAGTGGTTCGCCAAGACGGTCGAGGCGGACAAGGACGGCGCGATGGACGCCTCCGACCGGCTCGCCGAGCTGGACGGGGTCGAGTTCGTCGACGCGCTCGGCGGCGACGAGCCGGACGGGATCGACGACGAGGACGACGAGCAGGACGCCGCCGAGGTGGCTGCCGCCGAGCGTGCCTCCGACCAGGCCGAGTACTACGACGAGGACGACGAGGAGTACGAGCCCCTCGAGCGGTCCGAGGCCGACGCCGAGGTCGACGTCACGGACGAAATCGTCGTCGTCGAGGACGAGGACGAGGACGAGGGCGACGCGCAGGACCGCGACAAGGCCTGAGCGCTGAACCGGATCCATTGAGAAAGGGCGGTACCCCTCCGGGGGTACCGCCCTTTTTCGTGTCCGCGTCCGCTTCGGGCCCGGTCAGTCGAGGCTGCGCAGGACCAGGCCGGTGGCCGGCTTCGGGCCGAAGGAGGTGGACTTGCGGGGCATCGTGACGCCCTGGCGGGCAAGGTTGCGGACGACTTCCTCCCGTACCGGGTGCAGCAGGACCGCGGTGCCGCCGTGGCGCTCGGCCATGGCGACGGTGGCCGCCGCGTCGTGGATGTACGTGATCTGCTCCGGGGCGTCCGGGATCCGCCACAGGGCGTCCAGCAGGGTCGCGTGCAGGACGGTCGCGTCCAGCCGGCGCCAGGCCTCCGGGCGGTCGCGCCGTACGGTGCGCTCCAGGAGGTCCAGGTCCGGGTCGGTGACCAGGTGGAAGGTGCCGTCGCCGGCCAGGAGGAAGGCGTTGCCGCGCTCGGCGGCGTCGGCGAGGGCCTCCAGTGCGAGCGGCAGCGGGCCGTCGACCGGGCGGACCAGGAAGTGGCCCTCGACGGCGGCCAGGGCGTCCGCGACCGGGAGGCGGCGCAGCATCCGGTGGATGGCGCGGACCTGGAGCGGGTAGCGGGCGGTGTCGACGAGGAGGACCAGGCCGAAGTCCCAGTCGGTGGGTGACTGGTGCTCCTCCTGGAGGCGCAGGTACGTCGCCCAGCGGTGGTGGCCGTCGGCGATGAGCGCCTGGCGGTGGCCGAGGTCGGCGGTCACCGCGGCCAGGTCCTCGGGGTCGGTGATGGCCCAGAGCCGGTGCCGGAAGCCGTCCTCGGTGGTGGTGGCCAGCAGGGGCGGGCGTCCGGCGGTCCGCTCGACGACCGCCGTCGCGCCGGCCGCGGGGTCGCCGCCGAGGTAGGTGAGGAGGAGGGGCTCCAGATTGGCCGAAGCGGCCCGCATCAGGCCGGCCCGGTCGGTGACCACGTCGGGCATGACGTCCTCGTGCGGGAGGACGATGCCGGCGTCGGGCTTCGACAGGGCGAGGGCGCCGATCACGCCGCGCTGCAGCACGTTCCCCTTGCGCTGCTCGTAGACGTAGAGCGCGGGCTCGGGGTCGGGGCTCAGGACGCCCTTGGAGAGCCAGTCGTGCAGGGTGTGCGCGGCCTGTTCGTTGCGCTCGGCGGGGGTGTCGGCCTGCGGGAGGATCAGGCGGACGATGTTGTGCGGGTCGGCGGACTGGAGGTGGTCGACGCCGTCGGGGCGTACGACCACGTCGTACGGCGGTGAGGTGACGGCGGCCAGGCTGCCGACACGCTCCGGGTCATAGCGCAGTCCATGGAAGGGGATCAGGCGCAGCCCGTCGTCCGCGGTACCAGGTGTGGTCATTGGTGCATGGTAAGACGCGTCTCGCGATGCGGGATGATCGGGTGAGGAAGACCGCAGGGTACATGCGGTCGGTATCGGTCACGGACGTGCGGACGGACTGACGTACGCGCGGACGGGCCGGTCGAGGATCGAGCGGACAGGGAGCCGACAGGATGACCCGGCAGAGCAGGACGAGTCCGGCGGGCAGCGAGAGCAGCCTGCACCAGGCGTACGACACGGCCCTGCTGGACCTGGACGGCGTGGTGTACGCGGGAGGCGAGGCGATCGCCTACGCGGCGGAGTCCCTCGCCGCCGCACGGGCCGGCGGGATGCACCTCGCGTACGTCACGAACAACGCGCTGCGGACCCCGGAGGCGGTCGCCGGGCACCTCGGCGAGCTGGGGATCCCGACCGAGGCCGGCGAGGTGATCACGTCGGCGCAGGCGGTGGCCCGGCTGATCTCGGAGCAGGTGGAGCCGGGGTCGAAGGTGCTGGTGATCGGCGGTGAGGGGCTGCGGGTCGCACTGCGCGAGCGGGGGCTCGTGCCGGTGGATTCCGCGGACGAGGAGTGCCTGGCGGCGGTCGTCCAGGGGTACGGGGGCCCCGACCTGCCGTGGTCGCGGTTCGCGGAGGCCTCGTACGCGATCCACCGCGGGGTGCCGTGGTACGCGTCGAACACCGATCTGACGATTCCGGGGGCGCGCGGGATCGGACCCGGCAACGGGGCCGCGGTGGAGGTCGTACGGATCGCCACGGGCGCGGAGCCGCAGGTGGCGGGCAAGCCGCTGCCCCCGATGCACCGGGAGACGGTGCTGCGGACCGGGGCGGAGCGGCCGCTGGTGGTCGGGGACCGGCTGGACACGGACATCGAGGGCGCGTTCAACGGGGACGTGGACTCGCTGCTGGTGCTGACCGGGGTGACGGACGCGGCGCAGCTGCTGCGGGCCGAGCCCAGGCACCGGCCGACGTACGTGGACCGGGACCTGCGCGGGCTGCTGACGGGGCAGCCGGAGGTCGTGGCGGCGGAGGAGGGCTTCCGCTGCGGGGGCTGGACCGCGGTGGCGGCGGCGGGCGTACTGGAGCTGCGGGGCGAGGGCGACCCGGTCGACGGGCTGCGGGCGCTGTGCGCGGCGGCGTGGACGCAGGCGGGCGACGGCTCGTGCACGCTGGACGCGGGGAAGGCGCTGGCCCGGATCGGACTGTAGGCGGGCCCGCGGACGGCCCCGGCCGCGGGGCCGGGTCCGGGGCCGGCCGCGGGGATCCCGGGATCCTCAGGGCCAGTTCGGGCGCAGGGTAGGCTAACCTAACCTCGTGTTGGTCGAGAGTCCCCCTGAACAGAGCGCGGCGCTGGTCGCCGCCGTCCGCCCGCGGCACGCCGCGCGCGCCGCCGGTCTGCTCGGCGCCCTCGCGGTGCTCGCGCTGATCGCGGTGGCGAGCATCGCCGTGGGCGCCAAGCAGATGCCCCTCGACCAGGTCTGGCACGGCCTGTTCCACTACGCGGGGACGCCATCCGACGTGGTGGTGCGCGATCTGCGGGTCCCGCGCACCCTCCTCGGGCTGATGGTCGGGCTCGCGCTCGGCCTCTCCGGCGCCGTGATGCAGGCACTGACCCGCAATCCACTGGCCGAGCCGGGCATCCTCGGCGTCAACGCGGGCGCAGCGGCGGCCGTGGTCTCTGCGATCACCTTCCTCGGAGCCTCCACGCTCAGCGAGTTCGTGTGGTGGGCCTTCCTCGGCGCCGCCGTCGTCTCCGTCGTGGTCTACGTACTCGGCGGCAGCCGCAGCGCGACGCCGGTGCGCCTGGCGCTCGCCGGCACGGCGGCCAGCGCGGCCCTGGTCGGATACATCAACGCCGTGCAGCTGATGGACAGCAAGGCGCTGGACAAGCTGCGCTTCTGGACCGTGGGCTCCCTGGCCTCCGCGAACATGGACACCGTCCGGCAGGTGGCGCCGTTCCTGGTGGTGGGCGCGGTCATCGCGCTCACGCTGGGCCGGCCGCTCAACGCGATGGCCATGGGCGACGACACGGCGCGGGCGCTGGGCGCCCACCTGACGCGGACCCGGATCGGCGCGATGGCGGCCATCACCCTGCTGTGCGGGGCGGCGACCGCCGCCTGCGGGCCGATCGTCTTCATCGGGCTGATGATCCCGCACCTGGTGCGGATCATCACCGGCCCCGACATGCGGTGGGTGCTCGCCTACTCGGCGGTCCTCTCCCCGGTGCTGCTGCTGGGCGCGGACGTCATCGGCCGGGTCGTCACCCGGCCCGCCGAGCTGCAGGTCGGCATCGTCACCGCGCTGATCGGCGGACCCGTCTTCATCCACCTCGTCCGGCGCAAGAGGATGGCCCAGCTGTGACCGTCGACCTCCGGGCGGACAAGCCCGGATCCCGTGCCCTGCGCGGCCCCGGCGGGCTGTCCCTGCGGATGGAGCCGCGTGCGCTGGCGGTCGGGCTGCTGCTCATCGCGGCCGCGGTGGCGATGGCCGTCGTCCTCATCGGCACGGGCGACTTCGAGATCGCGCCGTGGGACGTCGTACAGACCCTGCTGGGCAACGGCACGCCGGCGAACGACTTCATCGTGAACGACCTGCGCCTGCCGCGGGTGCTGGTCGCCGTGCTGGTGGGCGCCGCGCTCGGCATGGCGGGCGCGGTCTTCCAGTCCGTCTCCCGCAACCCGCTCGGCTCCCCGGACCTGCTCGGCTTCAGCTACGGCTCGGCGGTCGGCGCGCTCACCGTGATCGTCCTCTTCAAGGGCGGCGCCACGGAGGTCGCAGCGGGCGCGCTGCTGGGCGGGCTGCTCACCGGTGTCGCCGTGTACCTGCTGTCGTACCGGCGCGGCATCCACGGGTACCGGCTGGTGCTGGTCGGCATCGGCGCCTCGGCGATGCTCGTCGCCGTCATCAACTACCTGCTGACCAAGGCGCAGCTCGTCGAGGCCACCCGCGCGATGGTCTGGCTGACCGGATCGCTCGCCGGCCGGGACTGGAGCCAGGTCTGGCCCCTGCTGGGGACCTGCGCGGTGCTGTTCCCGCTGGTCCTCGGGCAGGGCCGGGCCCTGCGGATGATGGAGATGGGCGACGACGCCGCGTACGCCCTCGGGGTGCGGGTGGAACGTACGCGCATGCTGCTGATGCTGGCGGCGGTCCTGCTGACCACCGCGGCCGCCGCGGCCGCCGGGCCCATCTCCTTCGTGGCCCTGGCCGCGCCCCAGCTGGCCCGGCGCCTGACCCGCTCGCCCGGGTCGAACCTGCTCACCGGCGCGCTGATGGGCTCCGTCCTGCTGCTCGTGTCCGACTGGGCCTCGCAGCGCGCCTTCGGCGCCGACCAGCTGCCGGTGGGCGTGGTGACCGGGCTGGTCGGCGGGGTCTACCTGCTCTGGCTGCTCGTCACCGAGCGCAAGGCGGGACGTATATGAGCACGGACACGAGCAACTCAAGGAGTACGCAGGTGCAGCGGCTGACCGCGCAGAACGTGACCCTCGGCTACGAGCAGCGGGTCATCGCCGAGAACCTGTCGGTGGAGATCCCCGACCACTCGTTCACGGTGATCGTCGGACCCAACGCGTGCGGCAAGTCCACACTGCTGCGGGCCCTGTCGCGGATGCTGAAGCCGTCCGCGGGCCGGGTGCTGCTGGACGGGCAGGCCATCGGGTCGATGCCGGCCAAGAAGGTCGCCAAGACCCTGGGGCTGCTGCCGCAGTCCTCGATCGCACCGGACGGGATCACGGTTGCCGACCTGGTCTCCCGGGGCCGCTACCCGCACCAGGGGCTGCTGCGGCAGTGGTCGCCGGAGGACGAGCGGATCGTCCGGGAGTCGATGGCCTCGACCGGGGTCGCCGAGCTCGCGGACCGCTCGGTGGACGAGCTGTCGGGCGGCCAGCGCCAGCGGGTGTGGATCGCGATGGCGCTGGCGCAGCAGACGCCGCTGCTGCTGCTGGACGAGCCGACCACGTACCTGGACATCCAGCACCAGATCGACGTGCTGGACCTGTGCGCACAGCTGCACGAGGAGCAGGGGCGGACGCTGGTGGCCGTGCTGCACGACCTCAACCACGCCGCCCGCTACGCCACGCACCTGATCGCGATGCGCGGCGGCGAGGTCGTGGCGGAGGGGCCGCCGGCCGAGGT
This sequence comes from Streptomyces sp. NPDC051109, assembly GCF_044455885.1. NCBI lineage: Bacteria > Bacillati > Actinomycetota > Actinomycetes > Kitasatosporales > Streptomycetaceae > Streptomyces > Streptomyces sp. NPDC051109. The sequence goes on along the minus strand of NZ_JBITFF010000040.1, from coordinate 19,661 downwards.
GGTCACGGCGGAGCTGGTGGAGAAGGTGTTCGGCCTGCGCTGCCAGATCATCGACGACCCGGAGACGGGCACCCCGCTGGTGATCCCGGCGGCGCGCAGGCCGAAGGCACCGGCCGGGCGGCCGGCGACGGGGGCTAAAGAAGGCTCTTGAGGCGGAGCAGGTCGCGGAAGCCGGCCTCCAGGCGGACCCGGCCGGAGGCCCAGGCCTTGGCGAACTTCAGGTCGCCCGCGACCATCGCCACCAGGTCGTCGCCCGTCATCGCGAGCCGGATATCGGCCTTCGAGGCGGGCGGACCGGGGGAGACCGCGTCCACTCGGATCCGGCCGCCTTCGAGGCGTCCGGTGAAGGTCTGGTCCAGGTCCGTGATGTGGCAGCTCAGGGAGCGGTCCATCGCGGCGGCGCCTCGCACACTGCCATCGGCCTGTGCGAGGTTGCCGGAGAGTCTGTCGAGTGCGGCTCGGCACTCATCGATCGTAGCCATCGTGATCTCGACCGTACCGCAGAGCCGTGCGTGGCGGCCCGGGTGCTTCGGGGTAGCGTCGGGGCATGACCGACGACATGGCCGACGTACCGGAAGCGGGGCGGGCTGCGGACGTACCGGAAGCCGCCGGGGAAGCGGCGCCCGAGCCCCTGGGGCTCGCCCGCACGCCCACCGGCCACGCCGGGGTGGACGCGCACCTGGAGCGGCTGGCCGAAGCCGACCACCTCACGGCGGACGGACACGTCGCGGTGTACGAGGATGTGCACAGGGGGTTGCGCGACGCGCTGACCGCGCTGGACGCACCGCCCGTCCCCGGACCGTACGAAAACAGGAGCTGAACCGAACGTGGCAGGAGTGGCACGCCGCCGCCTGGACGCCGAACTGGTACGCCGCAGCATGGCCCGCTCGCGCGAGCACGCCGCCCAGCTGATCGCCGCGGGCCGGGTGACCGTCGGCGGCGCCACCGCGACCAAGGCGGCCACCCAGGTCGAGACCAGCGCGGCCCTCGTCGTCCTCAAGGACGACAGCGACCCCGACTACGTCTCCCGGGGCGGCCACAAGCTGGCCGGCGCGCTCGCGGCCTTCCAGCCGCGGGGACTGGCCGTCGAGGGCCGCCGGGCGCTGGACGCCGGCGCCTCCACCGGCGGATTCACCGACGTGCTGCTGCGCGCGGGCGTGGCCCACGTCATGGCCGTCGACGTCGGCTACGGGCAGCTGGCCTGGTCGCTGCAGAGCGACGACCGGGTCACCGTCAAGGACCGTACGAACGTCCGCGAGCTGACGGTCGAGCAGCTCGACGGGGTGCCGGTCGACCTCGTCGTCGGCGACCTGTCCTTCATCTCCATCGGCCTGGTGCTGCCGGCCCTGGTGCGCTGCTGCGCGCCGGACGCGGACCTGGTGCTGATGGTCAAGCCGCAGTTCGAGGTCGGCAAGGACCGGCTCGGCAGCGGCGGTGTCGTACGCAGCCCGGAGCTGAGGGCGGAGGCCGTGCGCGAGGTGGCGGCCCAGGCGGCGAAGCTGGGGCTGGGCGTGCTCGGGGTGACCGCGAGCCCGCTGCCCGGCCCGTCGGGGAACGTCGAGTACTTTCTGTGGCTGCGGGCGGGGGCACCGGCACTCGACCCGGCGGATGTCGACCGTGCAGTGGCGGAGGGGCCTCAGTGACTGATTCAGCGGACAGGTCGTCGGATACATCGAACAACTCCTACGACTCGGACCCAGTGGTTCCGGGGCGGGGGCGGACCGTATTCCTGCTCGCGCACACCGGGCGGCCGGCGGCCATCCGCAGCGCCGAGCTGGTCGTACAGGGACTGCTCAAGAACGGCCTGGGCGTACGGGTCGTCGAGTACGAGGCGAGGGACCTGCCGCTGCCGCCAGAGGTGGAGCTGGTGGCCGAGTGCACCCCCAAGGTGCTCGAAGGCTGCGAGCTGCTGATCGTGCTGGGCGGCGACGGGACCCTGCTGCGCGGCGCGGAGTTCGCGCGCGGCTCGGGGGTGCCCATGCTGGGCGTGAACCTGGGCCGGGTGGGATTCCTCGCGGAGGCGGAGCGGGACGACCTGGACAAGGTCGTGTCCCGGGTCGTGACGCGGGAGTACGAGGTCGAGGAGCGGATGACCCTCGACGTGCTCGTACGGACGAACGGCGACGTGATCCACCGGGACTGGGCGCTGAACGAGGCCGCGGTCCAGAAGGTGTCCCCGGAGCGGATGCTCGAAGTGGTCCTGGAGATCGACGGGCGTCCGGTGTCCGGGTTCGGCTGCGACGGGATCGTCTGCGCGACCCCGACCGGTTCGACGGCGTACGCCTTCTCCGCGGGCGGGCCGGTGGTCTGGCCCGAGGTCGAGGCGCTGCTGATGGTGCCGATCAGCGCGCACGCGTTGTTCGCGAAGCCGCTGGTCACCTCGCCGGACTCGGTGCTGGCGGTGGAGGTGCAGCAGGGGGTTCCGCACGGGGTGCTGTGGTGCGACGGCCGCCGGATGCTGGAGCTGCCGGCCGGCGCCCGGGTGGAGGTCCGGCGGGGGGCGGTGCCGGTACGGCTCGCCCGGCTGCACCACGCGTCGTTCACGGACCGGCTGGTCGCGAAGTTCGCGCTGCCGGTGTCGGGGTGGCGCGGGGCACCGCACTGAGAGCCCGACTAATAGCACATGCGTTCGGGGAACTCCCGGCGGGTGACGTCACATGGCATCGGTGAAACCTCGGTATCGTCGTCCCGTGCTTGAGGAGATGCGGATACGGTCGCTCGGGGTCATCGACGACGCGGTGGTCGAGCTGTCGCCCGGTTTCACCGCGGTGACCGGCGAGACCGGCGCGGGCAAGACGATGGTCGTCACCAGCCTCGGCCTGCTGCTCGGCGGTCGCGCCGACCCGGCCCTGGTACGGATCGGCGCCAAGGCGGCGGTCGTCGAGGGCCGCATCGTCATGCGCCCCGGCGCGCCCGCCGCCGTACGCGCCGAGGAGGCCGGGGCCGAGCTCGACGACGGCGCCCTGCTCATCAGCCGGACCGTGTCCGCCGAGGGGCGCTCGCGCGCCCACGTCGGCGGCCGCTCCGTGCCCGTCGGCCTGCTCGGCGAACTCGCCGACGACCTGGTCGCCGTACACGGGCAGACCGACCAGCAGGGGCTGCTGCGGCCGGCCCGGCAGCGCCAGGCCCTCGACCGGTACGCGGGGGACGCCGTCGCCGTCCCGCTGGAGAAGTACGGGGCCGCCTACCGGCGGCTGCGCGCGGTCGCCGCGGAACTCGACGAGATCACCACCCGGGCCCGGGAACGGGCCCAGGAGGCCGACCTGCTGCGCTTCGGCCTGGAGGAGATCGCGGCCGTGGAGCCGCTGGCCGGCGAGGACACCGAGCTGGCGGCGGAGGCCGAGCGGCTCGGCCACGCCGAATCGCTGGCCTCGGCGGCGCAGATCGCGCACGCGGCGCTCGCCGGCGACGTCGAGGACCCGGAGGGCGTCGACGCGAACACGCTCGTCGCGGGCGCGCACCGGGCCCTGGACGCCGTACGGTCGCACGACCCGGCGCTCGGCGCGCTCGCGGAGCGGATCGGGGAGCTCGGGATCCTGCTGGCCGACGTGGCCGGGGAACTGGCCGGGTACGCGGACGACCTGGACGCCGATCCGCTGCGGCTGGCCGCGGTGGAGGAGCGGCGGGCGGCGCTGACCCAGCTCACCCGCAAGTACGGCGACTCGATCGACTCCGTCCTGGAGTGGGCCGAGCGGGGCTCGGCACGGCTGCTGGAGCTGGACGGCGACGACGAGCGGATCACCGAGCTGACCGCCGAGCGGGACGGGCTGCGCGCCGAACTGTCGCTGCTGGCACAGGCACTGACGGACGCGCGGGTGGAGGCGGCGACGCGGTTCGCCTCGGCCGTCACGGCGGAGCTGGCGTCGCTGGCGATGCCGCACGCGCGGGTGACGATCGACATCCGGCAAGTGGAGGAGCCCGAGGGGGTGGAGGTCGACGGCCGTCCGGTCGCCTACGGGCCTTCGGGTGCGGACGAGGTCGAACTGCTGCTGGCCCCGCACCCCGGGGCCCAGCCCCGGCCGATCGCCAAGGGTGCCTCCGGTGGTGAGCTGTCGCGCGTGATGCTGGCCGTGGAGGTCGTCTTCGCGGGCTCCGACCCGGTGCCCACCTACCTCTTCGACGAGGTCGACGCGGGCGTCGGGGGCAAGGCGGCCGTCGAGGTCGGGCGGCGGCTCGCGAAGCTGGCGAAGTCCGCGCAGGTCGTGGTCGTCACGCACCTGCCGCAGGTGGCCGCCTTCGCGGACCGGCAGCTGCTGGTGGAGAAGACCAACGACGGGTCGGTGACCAGGAGCGGCGTCAAGGTCCTGGAGGGCGAGGACCGGGTACGCGAGCTCTCGCGCATGCTGGCGGGCCACGAGGACTCGGTCTCCGCGCGGGCGCACGCCGAGGAACTCCTGGCGGCGGCGCGCGCGGACGCCTAGCTCCCGTGAGGGGCCTTCTCCGGCGTGCCGCCGCGGAAGGCCCCCACCGCCAGTCCTCGCCGGCGACCCGTCCGCGGGCCACGTCGTAGGCCCGGGCACAGGTCGACGCCTTCTCGTCGACGGAGAACACCGACAACCGGCCCAGGAGGGCGCGGCGCTACGCCGTGTGGGTGAGGCTCGGGGGCGTGTGGCGGTATCTCGCGCGGGATCCGTACCCGTATGGTCCCGGAACGCGCGTGCGGACTGGCATCCTGGGCGACGACTCTGCCTCCCTCACCCACCCTGGAGCCTCGGCCCGTGAGCAGCTCCCCGGTCTCGATCCCGGTCCCCGCGCAGCCGTACGGGCGGCCGCCGCTGCGCACCGTCCAGGTACTCGGCGGCGCGGGCAGCGGCGCGCACGTACGCTCGCTGGCGACGGGGCTCGCCGCACGCGGGGTACGGGTCACGGTGTGCGCGCCCGTGGAGGCGGAGGGGGAGTACGACTTCACCGGCGCGGGGGCGCAGTTCACCCCGGACGCCGTGAGTGCGCTGCGGGCCGCGTGCGCCGGGGCGGACGTGGTGCACGCCCACGGGGCGCGGGCCGGAATGCGGGCCGCGATGGCGCTGCGCGGGCGCCGGGTGCCGCTGGTGGTGACCTGGCACGGCGGCGGACCTGCGGCCGAAGGGGCGTTCGGGCGGCTGGGGCGGGTGCTGGAACGGCACGTGGCGCGGGCGGCGGCCGTGGTGCTGGGCGCGTCCTCGGACCAGGTGGACCTGGCGCGGGCGCGGGGCGCACGGGACGCGCGGCTGGCGCCGGTGGCCGCGCCGACGGGCCCGGCCGGCCCGGACACCGGGGCGGATCCCGGCAAGGCGCGGGCGGAACTGGGGGCGGTGGAGCGGCCGTTGCTGATCGCGGTCGGGAGCCTGGTGGAGCGCCGGGGGTACTCGGTACTGCTGGACGCCGCGCGGGCGTGGCGGGTCCTGGAGCCGCTGCCGCTGGTGGTGATCGCGGGGGAGGGCCCGCTGCGGGCCGAACTGGCCCGGCGGATCGAGGCCGAGGGGCTGCCGGTACGGCTGCTGGGCCGGCGCCGGGACGCCGCGCAACTGCTGGCCGCGGCGGACGTGGCGGTGCTGCCCAGCCGGTGGGAGGCGCGGTCCCTGCTGGCGCAGGAGGCGCTGCGCGCGGGGGTACCGCTGGTCGCGACGGCGGTCGGGGGCGTACCGGAGCTGATCGGGGACGCCGGGGTGCTGGTGCCGTACGGGGACGCGGCCGCCCTGTCCTCGGCGGTGGCGGACCTCCTCTCGGACCCGCCCCGGCGCGCCGCCCTCGCCGCCGCGGGCCGCGCCCAGGCGGCCACCTGGCCCACGGAGGACGACACGGTGGCCCAGATCCTGTCGGTCTACGACGAGCTGATGGACCGCCGCAAGTAGCCCCCGCAGGGCGTGCGGCTGCGCAGGGACCCCGGCCGGGGCCCGCCGGGCGGAGCGGAGTCAGGAAGGGCCGGGCGCGTGGCGGCGGGCGCGGAGGGCCAGGCTCAGGGAGAGGACCGTCTCCGGGTCGTCCAGGTCCGTGCCGAGGAGTTCCGAGATGCGGCCCAGGCGGTTGTACAGGGTCTGCCGGTTCAGGTGCAGCTCGCGCGCCGTCTCCGCCTTGCGGCCCGCGTGGGCCAGGTACGTCTCCAGGGTGGGGAGGAGCGGCGGGCGGGACGTCAGGTCGTGGGTGCGCAGCGGGCCGATCGCGCGGTCCACGAACGCCGCCAGGTCGGGGTGTTCACGCAGCCGCCACAGGAGCAGGTCGATGTCCAGGCGGCGGGCGTCGTACCAGGGGCGGGAGGGCAGTCCGTGCGCCGCCGTGGCGGTTTCCGCAGCGTGCCGCAGGCCCGACGAGGCGGCGGCCCAGCCGCCCGCCACACCCACCACCACCGCCGGCGGGGCCGCCGCGCGGTCCAGGCCGGCCCGCTCCACGCCCGCCCGGAGGGCGGCGGCCACCCGGTCCGCCACCGTCGTGCGCTCCGACTCGGAGCGGAGGGAGACCAGCAGGGGCACCCGGCCCTCCACCGGGCGTACGCCCAGGAGTACCGGTACGCCCACCGAGGAGAGCTCTTCCAGGACCGCCCTCGCCAGGACCGCCCAGTTGCCCGACGGGCCCAGCTCCGAGGACAGCCGCATCACCACCGGCAGGAGCGGGCCCGACCCCGGTTTGAAGCCCAGTACGCGGGCCTGGGCGGGGGCGTCCTCCGCCGAGATGCGGCCCTCCGCCAGGTCCGTCAGGAAGTCGCCGCGGCCGCGCGCCGCCAGTTCGTCCTCCTGGCGGGCCTGCATCAGGACCACGGCCAATACCCCCGCCGTCCGTTCCGCCGCCATCCGGTGGACGGGCAGCAGCGGCGCCGACACGCCCAGCAGGACCAGCCGGGCGCGGACCGAGCCCGTGCCGTGGCCGCCGCCGGGGACGTCGATCAGGACCGCGTTCGCCGACGGCTGCGCCTCGCGCTGGCCCCGCAGCCCCTCCCAGACCTGGAGCGGGTCCGCCGCGGCTTCCCCGGAGCCCGGACCGGCCGCGTACAGGAGCTGCCCGTCGGGGGTCTCCAGGAACACCGGGTTCCCGGTGAAGTCGGCCAGGATGTGCAGGACTTGGGGGATGCCACCGCCGCTGAGCAGCGCCTCCGTGCACCGCCGGTGCACCTCCTCGGCCCGCTGGAGCAGGGCGTAGTGGTGGTTGACGATCTCGGTGTGGATCTCCTCCGTGACCGCCACGAACGGCACTTCGCGGTGGAGCTGGACGAGCGGCAGGCCGGCCGCCCGGGCCGTCTCGACGAGCGTCGCCGGGAGACGGGTGAAGCGCGGGCCCAGTTCGACCACCAGCGCGGCGATCCCCCGGTCCGCGAGGCGCCGCACGAAGGCACGCTGCTCGGCGGGGCGGGTGCCGAGGCCCAGCCCCGTGGTCAGCAGCAGCTCCCCGCCCTTGAGCAGGGAGGCGATGTTCGGAACCTCGCCCGCGTGCACCCAGCGCACGGTCCGGCCCAGGCGGTCGGCGCAGGCCACCACCTCCGGCAGTCCGCTGCGCAGTCCGGGCAGCTCCAGTGCCCGCTGAACGGTGATCCCGCCCTGGTTGTCCATGTCGCGGGACGCTACCAGGGGGTCAGGCCGGCCTGATGTTGTGGTTGAAGCGGAAGACGTTGTCCGGGTCGTACGCCCGCTTCACCGCGCCCAGCCGGGCCAGGTTCTCCGCGCCGAGACCGGCCGCCACGCGCTCGGAACCCTCGTCGCCGGTGAAGTTGAGGTAGACCGCTCCGGTGCTCCACGGCTGCACGTGGGCGCGGACGTCCTTCACCCACTGCACGTTGCGCTCGTCTTCGGCCGCGTCCTCCCAGATGCCGAACGGGTGCACCGCCCAGGGCGCGTCCCGGTACGGAACGGGGAACTCCGGCGGCCCGTCCGCGATGGCCCCGCCCAGTGGGAACATCACGTGCTGGGTTCCGCCCGTCGGCATCACGTTCCCGAGGGCGCAGAAGACGCTGACGAGTTCGTCCGGCAGGCCCGTCACGTACTCGGCGGACCAGTAGTTCCGCAGGCCCGGCGGGTCGTCCAGCATGCACTGGAAGTCCGCGTAGGGCAGGGCGGTGAGGACCTCCACCTCGTGCGGCAGCGCGAGCAGCGGCGCCGCCAGCCCGCGCAGCGCCTCCTCGCCGCCCGCGTACGTGAGCAGCGCGCCCGCCATCAGCGTCCCCACCAGGTGCTCCGGTACGAAGGGCTCCGGCGGGGCGGTCAGGTAGATCATGCCGCCGCCCGCCTCGGCGGGGCCCTTCTCGATGACCTCGCGGTAGGTGCGCAGCACCTCGGGCCCGGACTCCAGGGGGTACAGCAGCATGCAGATCGCGAACTCGGGGAGCTCGTGCAGGCGCAGCGTGATCGAGGTCGCGACCCCGAAGTTCCCGCCGCCGCCGTGCAGGGCCCAGAACAGCTCGGGGTTGTCCTCGGCGGTCGCCGTCACGGTGCTGCCGTCGGCGGTGACCAGGTCCACGCCGAGCAGGTTGTCGACGGCCAGCCCGAACTTCCGGTCCAGCCAGCCGGAGCCGCCGCCCAGGGCGAAGCCGGTGACCCCGGTGGTGGAGACCCGGCCGCCGGTGGTGGCGAGCCCGTACGGCTGGCAGGCGCGGTCCAGCACGCTCATCACCGCGCCGCCCCCGACGCGTACGGCCTTCGCCCCGGGATGGACCGTGACCTCCTGCATCCGGCGCATGTCGACGACCACGCCCCCGTCGTTGAGGGACATCCCGGCGACGCTGTGCCCGCCGCCGCGCACGGCGACGGGCAGGTCCAGCTCACGGGCGAAACGGACGGTGGTGACGACGTCCGCCTCGCTCTCGCACCGAGCGATGACCGCGGGGCGGCGGTCGATCATCGCGTTGAAGATCGTCCGGGCCTCGTCGTACCCGGGATCGCCGGGGGCGAGGACCTCACCGGCCAGATCCTCGCGGAGCACGGTCAGGGCCTGGCCGGCCTTCGAGGTGGGCGCCATGGCTCACCCCTCCTTTCGGAGGAGGCATAAGACCATTCCAGCGTAGGCGGGGCCGGTGCCGGGGGCGCGGCGGAGCCGGATGCGGCGCAGAGGGGACGCGGGGGGCGGCCGGCAGGCGGGGGTGGCCGGGGGTTCCGCCCCGGAGCCCCGCGCCTGCCGGCCGCCCGGCCTCAGCCCCCGTACGCCCCGCTCGCCGTCAGGCGCAGGGCCGTGTCGATCAGGGGGACGTGGCTGAACGCCTGGGGGAAATTGCCGACCTGGCGCTGGAGGCGCGGGTCCCACTCCTCAGCCAGCAGCCCCAGGTCGTTGCGGAGCGCCAGCAGCCGCTCGAACAGCTGCCGCGCCTCGTCGACCCGGCCGATCATCGCCAGGTCGTCTGCCATCCAGAACGAGCAGGCGAGGAACGCCCCTTCGTCGCCCTCGAGCCCGTCCACGCCGGCCTCGTGCCCGGTCGTCGGGTAGCGCAGGATGAAACCGTCCGGAGTGGACAGCTCGCGCTGGATCGCCTCGATCGTCCCGATGACCCGCTTGTCGTCCGGCGGCAGGAAGCCCATCTGCGGAATCAGCAGCAGGGAGGCGTCCAGCTCCTTCGACCCGTACGACTGGGTGAACGTGTTGCGCTCCTTGTCGTAGCCCTTCTCGCACACGTCCTGGTGGATCTCGTCGCGCATCTCGCGCCACCGCTCCAGCGGGCCGTCCGCGTCCCCGCTCTCGATCAGCTTGATCGTGCGGTCCACGGCCACCCACGCCATGACCTTCGAGTGCACGAAGTGGCGGCGCGGGCCGCGCACCTCCCAGATGCCCTCGTCCGGCTGGTCCCAGTGCTCCTCCAGGTAGCGGATCAGCTTCAACTGGAGCACCGAGGCGTAGTCGTTGCGCGCCAGGCCGGTCATGTGGCCCAGGTGCAGGGCCTCGGTGACCTCTCCGTACACGTCCAGCTGGAGCTGGTGCGCGGCGCCGTTGCCGACCCGGACCGGGCGGGAGCCCTCGTACCCGGGCAGCCAGTCCAGCTCGGTCTCGCCGAGTTCCCGCTCGCCGGCGATCCCGTACATGATCTGCAGGTTCTCCGGGTCCCCGGCGACCGCGCGCAGCAGCCACTCGCGCCAGGCCTGGGCCTCCTCGCGGTAGCCCGTGCGCAGCAGCGAGGAGAGGGTGATGGCGGCGTCGCGCAGCCAGGTGTAGCGGTAGTCCCAGTTCCGGACGCCGCCGATCTCCTCCGGGAGGGAGGTGGTGGGCGCGGCGACGATGCCGCCGGTGGGTCCGTACGTGAGCGCCTTGAGGGTGATCAGGGAGCGGATCACGGCTTCGCGGTAGGGGCCGTGGTACGTGCAGTGGTCGACCCATTCGCGCCAGAACGCGGTGGTGGTCGCCAGCGCCTCCTGCGCGTCGGGGGTGTCCGGGGCGCCCTTGTGGGAGGGCTGCCAGCTGATGCAGAAGGCCTTGCGGTCGCCGGGGCCGACGGTGAAGTCGGAGTACGTCGTCAGGTCCTTGCCGTACGTCTGCGCGTCGGTGTCCAGCCAGACCGAGTCGGGGCCCGCGACGGCGACGGTGCGCCCGTCGACCTTGTGCACCCAGGGCACGACGCGGCCGTAGCTGAAGCGCATGCGCAGCGCGGAGCGCATCGGGACGCGCCCGCTGACGCCCTCGACGATGCGCACCAGCTGCGGCGCGTGGTCCTCGCGGGGCGGCATGAAGTCGGTCACGCGGACCGTGCCGCGCGGCGTGTCCCACTCCGATTCCAGGATCAGCGAGTCGCCCTGGTAGCGGCGGCGCGTCGCCGCGGGGGCCTCGGCGCCCCCGGGGAACGCCGGGCCGATGCGCCAGAAGCCGTGATCCTCCGTTCCGAGGATGCCCGCGAAGACGGCATGGGAGTCGAAACGGGGCAGACACAGCCAGTCCACCGATCCGTCCCGGCAGACCAGCGCGGCGGTCTGCATGTCCCCGATCAGTGCGTAATCCTCGATGCGCCCGGACACGTTAGATCTCCCAGTCGAACGGCCACGTCCGCCCCGAAGGGCGCTTGCATTGCGCGGTTGCGCGGTCCCGTGGGTATGGATCCCCGCACTGAGCTCATGATTCCGGATGCGGCCGGGTTACGCCGTCTGCCGGACTGCTCGGCGGCGATGTGAAGCGATATCCGAGCAGGATATGACGGCACCCTAGTGATCTCCTGAAGTCCGAGGACAATGTGTCTAGTCCGAATGGGTGACCTGGGTGAATGCGGGCGTGACCGGCCCCGGGACGGCCGGTGGCGCTCCGTCGAGCGGTGGTGGCGGCGCGTGCCCGGAGGCGGACGGGCCCGGGCGCTGATAGGCTGATACCCCGTGGACCGGTGGTCTGCCTGTGCGAATCAGGAGCCCCGAAACCGCAGCTTCGGCGCCCCCTGAGAGCCTCCGGTTCGATGGTGGCCGGCGCCGGACGCACCTCAACTTCGCGACCACGGGAGCCCCCTCTTGGCGACGCCGCCCGCTGCTTTTCGAAACAGCACAGCCATGACGACCAAGCACATCTTCGTCACCGGGGGTGTCGCTTCGTCCCTCGGCAAGGGCCTCACGGCCTCCAGCCTGGGTGCGCTGCTCAAGGCGCGCGGCCTGCGGGTCACGATGCAGAAGCTCGACCCGTACCTGAACGTCGACCCGGGCACGATGAACCCCTTCCAGCACGGCGAGGTGTTCGTCACCAACGACGGCGCCGAGACCGACCTGGACATCGGCCACTACGAGCGCTTCCTCGACGTCGACCTCGACGGCTCGGCCAACGTCACCACCGGCCAGGTCTACTCGCAGGTCATCGCCAAGGAGCGGCGCGGCGAGTACCTCGGTGACACCGTGCAGGTCATCCCGCACATCACCAACGAGATCAAGAGCCGCATCCGCCGGATGGCGACCGAGGACGTCGACGTCGTCATCACCGAGGTCGGCGGCACGGTCGGCGACATCGAGTCGCTGCCGTTCCTGGAGACCGTCCGCCAGGTCCGCCACGAGGTCGGGCGCGACAACGTCTTCGTCGTGCACATCTCGCTGCTGCCCTACATCGGCCCCTCCGGCGAGCTGAAGACCAAGCCGACCCAGCACTCGGTCGCGGCCCTGCGCAACATCGGCATCCAGCCCGACGCGATCGTGCTCCGCGCCGACCGCGAGGTCCCCACCTCCATCAAGCGCAAGATCTCGCTGATGTGCGACGTGGACGAGGCGGCCGTCGTCGCGGCGATCGACGCCAAGTCGATCTACGACATCCCGAAGGTGCTGCACACCGAGGGCCTCGACGCGTACGTCGTGCGCAAGCTCGACCTGCCGTTCCGCGACGTGGACTGGACGGTCTGGGAGGACCTGCTGGACCGCGTCCACAACCCCGACCACGAGGTCAAGGTCGCGCTCGTCGGCAAGTACATCGACCTGCCGGACGCGTACCTGTCGGTGACCGAGGCGCTGCGCGCCGGCGGTTTCGCCAACAAGGCCCGCGTCCAGATCAAGTGGGTCACCTCCGACGACTGCAAGACCCCCGCGGGCGCCGCGGAGGCGCTCGGCGACGTGGACGCGATCTGCGTGCCCGGCGGCTTCGGCGACCGCGGTGTCAACGGCAAGGTCGGCGCGATCACCTACGCCCGCGAGAACAAGATCCCGCTGCTCGGCCTGTGCCTGGGCCTGCAGTGCGTGGTCATCGAGGCCGCGCGCAACCTGGCGGGCATCGCGGACGCCAACTCCACCGAGTTCGACGCCTCCACCCCGCACCCGGTGATCTCCACGATGGAGGAGCAGCTGGCCTTCGTCGAGGGCGCGGGCGACCTGGGCGGCACCATGCGCCTGGGCATGTACCCGGCGAAGCTCGCCGAGGGCTCGATCGTGCGCGAGGTCTACGGCGACCAGGCGTACGTGGACGAGCGCCACCGCCACCGCTACGAGGTCAACAACGCCTACCGCGGCGAGCTGGAGAAGAAGGCGGGCATCGTCTTCTCCGGCACCTCCCCGGACAACAAGCTCGTCGAGTACGTCGAGTACCCGCGCGAGGTGCACCCCTACCTGGTGGCCACCCAGGCCCACCCGGAGCTGCGCTCGCGCCCGACCCGCCCGCACCCGCTGTTCGCGGGCCTGGTCAAGGCCGCGGTGGAGCGCCAGCAGGCCGCGAAGGCCAAGTGACGGTCTGACCGCATAACGTAGACGGCCGGGGCACGGAACGTGCCCCGGCTGTCGCGTTTCTGACGCGTCTTCTGGCGCGCATTCGGAAGGTACGGGGTACGGGTCATGGCCATGGACATCGCAGACAGCGGGGAGACGTGGGAGGTCATCGCCTCACGGACCCCGTTCGAGGGAGCGAAGACGGCGGTCCGCTCGGAGCAGGTGAGCATGCCGGACGGATCGGTGGTGCGCCGGGACTACCAGGTGCACCCGGGATCGGTGTGCGTGCTGGCGCTCGACGAGGACGGCGCGGTGATCGTGGTGCGCCAGTACCGGCACCCCGTGCGGCACAAGCTGTGGGAGCTGCCGGCCGGGCTGCTCGACGTGCCCGGTGAGAACCCGCTGCACGCCGCCCAGCGGGAGCTGTACGAGGAGGCGCACGTCAAGGCGGAGGACTGGCGGGTGCTCGTGGACTTCTTCGCCTCTCCCGGCGGCTCCGACGAGGCGATCCGGATCTTCCTCGCGCGCGGCCTCTCCGAGGCGGAGGGCGAGCGCTACGCGGTCTCGGAGGAGGAGGCCGACATGGAGATCGCCCGCGTGCCGCTCGCGGACCTGGTCCGCGGGGTCCTGGAGGGCCGGCTGGGCAACCCCGGCCTGGTCACGGGGGCCCTGGCCCTGTCGGCCGCGCTCGCCTCCCCGGGCGGCCTGGACGCCCTGCGCCCGGCCCAGCCGCCGTGGCCGGCCCGCCCGTACGAGGTGTAGCCGCGCCTCCCGGGCCCGCGGGAGCGTGGTGTGACGATCCGCTGATCCGATTGGGCGATCTGTCCGCCGCGCTCCACACGGGTCGTCGCTCTGCGTGAACTACGCTCGCAACCCGAAGGCAGGGAGAGGAGCGGATCCGTGACGGATTTCGTCGGGCGGCGGCGTGAGCTCAAGGAGCTGCGCGAGGACATCGCACGGACCGGGCTCGACACCCTCTCGGGACGCAAGGCCAAGGCGCCCCGGGCGCGCGTCCTGCTCGTCGCCGGGCGGCCGGGGTCGGGCCGCACCGCCCTCGCCGAGGCGTTCGTCCGCGAGGTCGGCGAGGACTACCCCGACGGGGTCCTGCGCACGCGCCTCACCTCCCCCGGCGGGCAGAGCGTCACCACCGGGCGGGCGATCCGGACCCTGCTGGAGGGGCTCGGCGAGCCCACGCCCCCCGGCGCGGCAGAGGACGAGCTCAGCTCTGCCCTGCGCGCGGCCCTCGCCCACCGCAAGGCGATCCTGCTCGTCGACGACGCCGTCGACCCGTACCAGGTCGACGCCCTGCTGCCGGACACCCCCGAATGCCTCGTCGTCATCACCGCCGAGGGGCCGCTCACCGGGATTCCGGATGTCCGCCCCTGCACCCTCGGCGGGCTCGACACCCCCTCGGGGGTGCAGATGCTCGCCCAGCGCATCGGGGACACCCGGATCGCCGTCGACCCGCGCGCGGCCGAGACCCTCGCCGAGGAGTGCGGGGGGCAGCCCGCCGCGCTGGCCCTGGTCGGCGGCTGGCTCGCCGCGCACCCCAAGGCCGCCGTCTCCGACGTGGCCAAGCAGCTCCACGACATGCCGCCCGGCACCGACGGCCCGCTCGGCCGCGGCTTCCGGCTCGTCTACGAGTCCCTGCCGCAGCCCGCCCAGCGCACCCTCCGGTTGCTGCCGCTCGCCCCCGCCGGGATCGTCGACTCGCACACCGCCTCCGCCCTCGCCGGCTGCTCCGTGGCCGCCGCCCAGTCCACGCTGGAGGACTTCGCCGGGCTGGGGCTCCTGCGCCACGCCTCCGACGGGCTCTTCCAGCTGCCCGGCTGTCTCGTACCGCTGCTCCAGGCCCTGCTGGAGTCCAAGGAGCGCGCCGCCGAGGTCCAGCTGGCCCGGGCCCGGATGCTGGAGCGGACCGTACGCCTGCTGCACTCCTGCCGGGTCATGGCCCGGTCCGACGAAAGCGGGGTGAACGGGGAGGACGAGGCGGACGTACGGGAGAGGCTGGAGGGGCTGCCGCGCGCGCTGCGCTTCCCCGACCGGCGGGCCGCCGCCACCTGGCTCGACACCCGGCTGCCCGCGCTGTCGGCGGCCGCCGCCCTGGCCGTGGCCGACGGCGGGCTGGACACCCTGGCCCGCCGGCTGGTCGCAGCCCTCGTACGCGCCCTCGCGGAGCACCGCGGCACCGCCGCGGCCGCCCCCGAGCTGTACGGGCTGCACCGCCTGGTCCTGGACGTGGCCGAGCGCCGCAGCCTGTACCGGGAGCAGGCCGCGGCCCTGCTGAACCTGGCCGACCTGGACGCCGAGACCGGCCGTACCCAGGAGGCGCTGGAGCGCTACCGGGCCGCGCTGGACGCGGGACGGGCGGCGAACGACCCGTACGCGACGGGCCGCGCGATGGAATCCGTAGGCGGCGCCTACCAGGAGCTCGCCGACTGGCACCGGGCCGCCGACTGGTTCGGCCGGGCCCTGTCCCAGGCCCTCGCGCGCGGGGAGCGGGCGGACGAGGCCCGGCTGTACGGGCGCCTGGGCAACGTGCACACGTACGCGGGCCGCTACGGGGACGCGCTGCGCAGCTGGCGGACCGCCGCCGCGGGGTACCGGAAACTGGCCGATGTGCCCGGCCAGGCAAAGGCGTTGAGCGAAATGGCGCGAATCCAGGAGTACGCCGGGCGGCCCGAGGAATCCCTGCACACCTGCCGCGAGGCGGTGGAGCTCGCGCGCCGGGCCGGCGACGTGCGGCTTCAGGCCGCGCTCCAGGTGCGGCTCGCCGACACCCTCGACCGGCTGGGCGACCCGGCCGCCGCGAGGCTGCACCGGTCCGCGGCCGACAGATTGCTGGGAGACGATCCCGCAGCCTGCGAAATCCGTAGTGGTTCCGACTGAGATTATTGGTTTGCAAGGCTAGACAGCGCGTCGTCCTTCATTAGACTGGCTTCACCACGACATCCCGTGGTGCATCCCGTTGCGCGTTCTTGTGGGCGGGTATGTATGGAAGTGCCCCGAAAAATCCCCTGAGCCAAGGACCGTGATCGACGATGAAGGTCGGCATCCCCCGCGAGGTCAAGAACAACGAGTTCCGGGTCGCCATCACGCCCGCCGGCGTGCATGAGCTGGTCCGTAACGGCCACCAGGTCTTCATCGAGCAGAACGCCGGTGTCGGCTCCTCGATCACGGACGCTGAGTACGTCTCCGCAGGCGCCGAGATCCTCGGTACCGCCGACGAGGTCTGGGCGACCGCCGACCTGCTGCTGAAGGTCAAGGAGCCCATCGCCGAGGAGTACCACCGCCTCCGCAAGGACCAGACCCTCTTCACCTACCTGCACCTCGCGGCCTCCCGCGAGTGCACGGACGCCCTCCTGGAGTCCGGCACCACCGCCATCGCGTACGAGACGGTCGAGCTCGCCAACCGCGCGCTCCCGCTGCTCGCCCCGATGTCCGAGGTCGCGGGCCGCCTGGCCCCGCAGGTCGGCGCCTACCACCTGATGCGCTCGGCCGGCGGCCGCGGCGTGCTCCCCGGCGGCGTCCCCGGCACCCACGCCGGCGAGTGCGTGGTCATCGGCGGCGGCGTCTCCGGCTGGAACGCCGCGCAGATCGCCATCGGCATGGGCTTCCACGTGACCCTGCTCGACAAGGACATCAACAAGCTCCGCGAGGCCGACAAGATCTTCGGCACGAAGATCAAGACGATCGTCTCCAACGCCTACGAGCTGGAGAAGGCCGTCGTCGAGGCCGACCTCGTCATCGGCGCCGTCCTGATCCCGGGTGCGAAGGCCCCCAAGCTGGTCACCAACGAGCTCGTCGCCAAGATGAAGCCCGGAAGTGTCCTTGTCGACATTGCGATCGACCAGGGCGGCTGCTTCGAGGACTCCCGTCCGACCACCCACGCCGAGCCGACCTTCCAGGTCCACAACTCGGTCTTCTACTGCGTCGCCAACATGCCGGGCGCGGTGCCCAACACCTCCACCTACGCGCTGACCAACGCCACGCTGCCCTACATCGTGCAGCTCGCGAACCTCGGCTGGGTCGAGGCGCTGCGCCGTGACCCCGCGCTGGGGCTGGGCCTCAACACCCATGACGGCCAGGTCGTTTACGGTCCGGTCGCCGAGGCGCACGGCCTGCCGACCCTTGAGCTGAACACGCTGCTCGGCTGATCGGTCAGACCCCGTCAACGACTGACGTCAATCTCACGTATCCGGCCGGACCTTGCCCCCAAGGTCCGGCCGGAGGCGTTTGAGGGGTACGGACGCGCACGACTCAACTCGCCTCGAACGTAACCCTTTAACCCTTTCGCACACCTGCGAAACTTCGCGGTGACGGGCCGGACGCCCTTGACAGAGTGGTGTTCGGTTGCCGACACATCGTTGCCGGTCCGACGGATTGTGTTGCCGCTGAGTGGTGACACGCCATAGAGTCGCCAACCGTCGGCATGGTGCCACGCTGACCTATCGATAAGTGTCCTGGTCACGTCCGAGGAGGTAAGACGACTTGTGAATGAGTCGACATTTGCTCCCGGGGGTGGTCGAGCAGGGACGCCAGACCGGGGCCAAGGATCCGGCGGGCTCGAAGCGGTCGGCTCCGTCGCGGTCCGCACCTTCGCAAACCACCAGCACATGACGACGCCCCAAAAGAGCATGGACGGCCTAGACGTGAACTCCAGGGCCGGCGACCTGAGCGGCGAAAAGCCCGTGGGTTTCGCCGACTACGAAAACGTGCCCGAAGGGCACTTCTACGACCCGGACGCGGAGTACGAGCCCGACCCCGAGTACGCGGCCACCCTCGCCCCCGACGCTGCCCGCCAGCGCCGGGAGCGGATCGGCCCGACCGGACGGCCGCTGCCGTACTTCCCGATCCCGGGTCCGCTGACCGACCACGGTCCGGCGAAGATCATCGCGATGTGCAACCAGAAGGGCGGCGTGGGCAAGACCACCTCGACCATCAACCTGGGTGCGGCGCTCGCCGAGTACGGGCGCCGCGTGCTGCTCGTCGACTTCGACCCGCAGGGCGCGCTGTCCGTGGGCCTCGGCGTCAACCCGATGGAACTCGACCTGACGGTCTACAACCTGCTCATGGAGCGGGGCATGTCGGCCGACGAGGTGCTGCTCAAGACGGCGGTCCCCAACATGGACCTGCTGCCGAGCAACATCGACCTGTCCGCCGCCGAGGTGCAGTTGGTCAGCGAGGTCGCGAGAGAGTCGACGCTGCAGCGGGCTCTGAAACCCCTGATGGCCGACTACGACTACATCGTGATCGACTGCCAGCCCTCGCTCGGCCTGCTGACCGTGAACGCCCTGACGGCGGCTCACAAGGTCATCGTGCCGCTGGAGTGCGAGTTCTTCGCACTGCGCGGTGTGGCGCTGCTGACCGAGACCATCGAGAAGGTTCAGGAGCGGCTCAACCCCGACCTGGAGCTCGACGGCATCCTCGCCACGATGTACGACTCCCGTACGGTGCACAGCCGCGAGGTGCTGGCGCGCGTCGTCGAGGCCTTCGACGACCACGTCTACCACACGGTCATCGGCCGCACGGTGCGCTTCCCGGAGACCACGGTCGCCGGCGAGCCGATCACCACGTACGCCTCCAACTCCGTCGGGGCCGCCGCCTATCGCCAGCTGGCCAGGGAGGTGCTCGCCCGGTGTCACGCCGAGTGAGTCTGCCCGGAGCCGACGAACTGTTCCGTACGACCGGGGGGATGGCGCTCCAGTCGTCCTCGCCGAGGCGGGGCCCGGAGGAGTCGACCGCCGGGGAGCACGCGGCGGCGTCGGCGGAGGGCACGGCGGGCGAGGGCCGCAGCCGGGAGGCCGCGACGGCCGCCGCGGACTCGGTGGTGGGCCCCCGCCGCCCGCAGGAAGGTTCTGTCAGCCCGGAGCCCCGGCGGGGCAAGGGGCAGGGCCGCGGGGCGAACCGCCGGCCCAGCGGGCGCGAACGGCACGACGAGAAGATCACGGTCTACGTCTCCGCCGAGGAGCTCATGGACCTGGAGCACGCGCGGCTCGTCCTGCGCGGCGAGCACGGACTCGCGGTGGACCGCGGCCGCATCGTCCGCGAGGCGGTGGCGGTCGTGCTCGCGGACCTGGAGTCCCGCGGCGACGCGAGCATCCTGGTCCGCAGACTCCGCGGCCGCTGACCGCCTGGCCGGCGGGTGCCGGGACGATGGCTCGTCGCGCCGGGTGGCGGTGACGGGCGGTGGCTTCGGCGGGGCGGTGCCGGTGTGGTCGGGGGTGTGCCCCGGTGGGCAGGCCCGAAGCCGCCCCTGGCCGCTGGGCGTGATGCCGGATGCGGCCTGCGACCCGTCTTCCCCGCGCCTCACGACGCCCGGCCCGTGATTCCGCCCCGTGTGCCGCGCTGCACGTCGCCTTCGGGCCCGGTTGCCATCGTGACGGTGGCTGATGCCGACCTGGAGGAGACTTCGGTCCGGTGGACCCTCGCACCCGTCCGTGGTGTGACGGTGGCTGGTGCCGACCTGGCGGGGATTTCGGGCCCGGTGGACGCTCATACCCGTGGTGTGACGGTGGCTGGTGCCGACCTGGCGGGGATTTCGGGCCCGGTGGACGCTCATACCCGTGGTGTGACGGTGGCTGGTGCCGACCTCGCGGGGATTTCGGGCCGGTAGACCCTCGTACC
>NZ_JBITFF010000039.1:0-36068 GCF_044455885.1 Streptomyces sp. NPDC051109 | reverse complement strand
ACTTCTGGCAGACCCACCACTGGTACTAAGCCGCCAGCGGACAGCACACGCACGAAAGCGCCCGACCGGAACCTCCCGGCCGGGCGCTTTCGCGTATACGGCCGCAGGCATCGACGGGCGGCCCGTCGAGGCGGTCGAAAGCCCCCTGAGGGGTGTCCCGTCGAGCCGCGTACGCTCGGCCGCATGCCCCGCTCCTCGAACAAGTCCCGCCCGCTCATCGCCGACGGGCGCAGTTACCTGTGGACCGTCCGCCACGGCCATCACGTGCTGGAAGACGGCGGCTGCCGCAAGACCCTCACCCTGCGCACCCGGCCGCCGGGCGCCGGCGGCCTGCTGCGCTTCGTCTTCGACGAGGGCCCCGGCCGGTACGTCTCGGGTTTCACCACCGGATCGGGGGAGGTGGGAGCCGTCGGCGTCGGCGCCCTGAACCTGCACGAACCGGGCACCGTCCGGTTCCTGCTCGACACCGCACTGGCCCGCGGATGGGACCCGCGGGAGAGGCGGGAGGTGAAGGTCGACGGCTGGACCTTCCTGGAGGAGGCGGTCGCCGCCCGGGGCTGAGGCCGCGACGTCGCCCCGCGCAGCCCCCAGGAGCGCCGGCTCGGATCGCCCGTGACCACTGGCGCAAAGTTTCGATCCGTGGTGCCCGCGAGTGGAATCCGAGAGGAATTCGGAACGGACCCCGCGAGGTGTCGAGGATCGGAGCCCGGCTCCGACGTCCCCTGTGCAAGGCAACAGGGAAACCACGAGCGAAGGAGGACACCATGAAGTACCTCGTCATGGTGCAGGGCTCCCAAGTCGACTACGACGCCTACGGCGGCAAGGGCAGCGCGCAGAGCCCGGCCTGGAGCGAGCAGGACCTGAAGGCGATGTTCGCGCACATGGAGGCGATCAACAACGACCTCGCCGAGTCCGGAGAGCTGCTCGACGCACAAGGGCTCGTCGAGCCCGCGCGGACCCGGTTCGTGACCGCCGACAAGGACGGCCGGCCGGTGATCACGGACGGCCCGTACGGGGAGACGAAGGAGCTGCTCGCCGGGTACTGGGTGCTCGACTGCGCGAGCCTGGAGCGGGTCACCGAGATCGCGGCGAGGGTCGCCCGGTGTCCGCAGCCGCCCGGCGCGCCGGAGCACCCCGTGGTGATCCGGCAGATCGACGAGCGCCCCGAGTCCGAGCTCTTCACCAGCTGAACGTGCGCGAACAGGGGCCCCTAGAGCCCGCGGAGACGGTCGAGGACCTGCTGCGCCGGCACGCGCCGCAGGTCCTCGGCGCGCTCGTGCGCCGCTACGGGCACTTCGACGCCGCCGAGGACGCCGTCCAGGAGGCCCTGGTGGCCGCCGCGCGGCAGTGGCCGGAGGCCGGGACACCCGCCAATCCGCGCGGCTGGCTGATCAGGGTGGCCTCGCGGCGGCTGACCGACCGGCTGCGGGCGGACGAGGCGCGGGCGCGGCGCGAGGAGGCGGCCGCCCGTCTGGAACCCCGCGCCACCCGGGCCGCTCCGGCCGACGACGACACCCTCACGCTCCTCTTCCTCTCCTGCGACCCGGCGCTCGCGCCCGCCGCCCGGATCGCGCTGACGTTGCGCGCGGTCGGAGGCCTCACCACGGCGGAGATCGCCCGGGCCCATCTCGTACCGGAGGCGACGATCGCACAGCGGATCAGCCGGGCGAAGGCGAAGCTCCGCGACCACCCCTTCCACCCGCCGGGCCCCGAAGACCGGGACGCCCGGCTGGCCACCGTCCTCCAGGTGCTCTACCTGATCTTCAACGAGGGCCACACCGCGACCTCCGGCCCCACCCTCCACCGCGCCGACCTGGCGCGCGAGGCGATCCGGCTGACCCGGGAGGTGCGCCGCCTGCTGCCCCGGGAGGGCGCGGTGACCGGTCTGCTGGCCCTGATGCTCCTGACGGAGGCCCGCGGAGCGGCCCGTACGGGCGCGCACGGCGAGCTGATCCCCCTGGACGAACAGGACCGCACGCTCTGGGACTCCGAGGCCATCACCGAGGGCACCGCCCTGGTCGAGGAGGCGCTGGCCGAGGGCCCTCCCGGCCCGTACCAGCTCCAGGCGGCCATCGCGGCCCTCCACGACGAGGCGGCGCGCGCCGAGGACACCGACTGGCCGCAGATCCTCGCCCTGTACGACCTGCTCGTCGCCCGGGCCCCGGACCCGATGGCGGAACTCGGCCGCGCGGTGGCCGTCGCGATGGTCCACGGCCCCGAAGCCGGTCTCGTCGAACTCACCGCTCTGGAACCCCGCTTGAAGGGCCACCACCGCCTCGCAGCGGTCCGCGCGCACCTCCTCGAACGCGCCGGCGCGACCGAAGCCGCCCGCGACGCCTACGAGGAGGCGGCCCGCCTCACCCTGAGCATCCCCGAGCGCCACTACCTCCGCACAAGGGCGTCCCGCCTCGGCCGGCGGGAGCGCCCGACCCCGCACTGACGATGCACAACGCCCGCTCCGGCAGGTGGCGTTGCCCTCGGTGGCGTATTCCTCCACTCCGAAGTACGGGTTCAGGAGCCGAACGCAGCCGACCGCAGTACCGCCGTACAGGCGGGCATTCGGCGGCATTCGGCCAGTCGTGACGTGAAGTCTTGACGCCGGCAGGGCGGTTCAGTTGACTCACGCGGTGTCCTGTCCCGTGGTATAGACCTCGGAGGCGTTTTGTGACCACCGTACGCGTGACACCGGCCCGGCGCCGGTTCAGAACCGCCCTGTTGGGCGTGGCCGGCGTCCTCGCCGGACTCCTCCCGCTCGCACAGGCCACCGCCACGGCCGCCGTCGGGGAACCTCCCCCGACGGCGGTCGACCGTTTCGAGGGCGAGATCCCGTTCGCCGGGCCGCCCGCCGAGGGCATCTTCACCTGGGGCGGCGATGCCGACGACCAGCCCCGGCTGGAGCTCCGGGAGCGCGCCGACGCCCCCGAGGGCGCGAAGGTGCTGCACGGTGCGTACGACATCAGCGGCTGGGGCGGCTACACCCACGACTTCGCCTTCGACCGGCCCGCCCACGACTGGAGCGCCCGCGGTGGCGTCCGGTTCTGGTGGTACGGGCAGAACACCGCACCGCTGCCGCCCGGATCGGGCCCCCGGGTGCACTTCGAGCTCAAGGACGGCGGGGACAACGGCGAGGCGTCCGAGCTGTGGACGACCTCCTTCACCGACGACTGGCAGGGCTGGCACCTCGTCGAGATCCCGTTCTCCCGGTTCGAGTACCGCACCGACTACCAGCCGGTCGGTGGCATCGACCACGTGCTCGGGCTGACCGAGATGTGGGGCTACGCCTTCACCTTCCCGGTCGGCCGCTCCGGTGAGTTCATGATCGACGGACTGGAGGTGTACGGGACGGCCGACCCGGTCGTGCAGACCAAGGTCGTCACCGACACGACCGTTCATCCTGTGAAGGAAGGCGGATCCGCCGACGTGCGCGTGTCCGTGGCCACGACCGGCTCCGGACCGCTCACCGAGCCGGTGACCGTCGGCTACGCCACCGAGGGCGGCACGGCGACACCCGGAGCCGACTACCGCCCGGTGACCGGCACGCTGACGTTCCCGGCCGGGACCCCCTCCGGCAGCTCACGTACCGTCACCGTCACCACCACCAAGGACAGGTACGGCGAAACCGCCGAGACCGTGCCGGTGAAGCTGACCGTGACCGGGGCGCGGCCGCCCGCGGAGGACCCGCTCGTCGTGATCGACGCGCACGGGCTGCCGTACCTCGACCGGACGCTGCCGGTGCACGAACGCGTCGCGGACCTGCTCGC
Organism: Streptomyces sp. NPDC051109; assembly: GCF_044455885.1. Lineage (NCBI taxonomy): Bacteria > Bacillati > Actinomycetota > Actinomycetes > Kitasatosporales > Streptomycetaceae > Streptomyces > Streptomyces sp. NPDC051109. Next base: position 32,307 of record NZ_JBITFF010000039.1, on the reverse strand, counting down.
CCGGATGACCCCGCAGGAGAAGGCCGGGCAGATGACCCAGGCCGAGCGCAACGCCCTCAAGTCCCCCGGCGACATCGCGGCGTACGGTCTGGGCTCGCTCCTGTCCGGCGGCGGCTCCGTCCCGAGCCCCAACACCCCCGAGGCGTGGGCGAACATGGTGGACGGCTACCAGCTGCGCACCCGTGCGGCCCGACTCCAGATCCCGCTGATCTACGGTGTGGACGCCGTACACGGCCACAACAACGTCGTCGGGTCCACGATCATGCCGCACAACATCGGCCTGGGCGCCTCCCGTGACCCGGAACTGGCCGAGCGGGCCGGTGCGGTGACCGCCGCCGAAGTCCGGACGACGGGCGTCCCATGGGACTTCGCGCCCTGCTTGTGCGTCACCCGCGACGAACGCTGGGGCCGCTCGTACGAGGCCTTCGGCGAGGACCCGGCGCTGGTCACGGCGATGGAGACGGTGATCCGCGGCATGCAGGGGGCGCCGGACGGCCGGGACCTGGACCGCCCGGACAAGGTGCTGGCCACCGCCAAGCACTACGTCGGCGACGGCGGCACCGCGTACGGCTCCTCCACCACCGGCTCGTACACCATCGACCAGGGCGTCACCCGGGTCACCCGGCAGGAGCTGGAGGCGCTGCACCTGGCGCCGTTCCGCGAGGCGGTCAAGCGCGGGGTGGGGACGGTCATGCCCTCCTACTCCTCGGTGGACTTCCCCGGTGACGACGCCGGCCCGCTCAAGATGCACGCCCACGCCGAGTTGATCAACGGGGTGCTGAAGGACCGGATGGGCTTCAAGGGCTTCGTCATCAGCGACTGGCAGGCCATCGATCAGATCCCCGGCGACTACGCGAGCGACGTCCGGACCTCGATCAACGCCGGACTCGACATGATCATGGTCCCGAGCGCGTACCAGGACTTCCATCGCACGCTGATCGGCGAGGCGGCCGCGGGCCGGATCCCGCAGGCGCGGATCGACGACGCCGTCGGGCGGATCCTGGAGCGGAAGTTCGAGCTGGGCCTGTTCGAGCAGCCGTACGCCGACCGCTCCGGCCTCGGGGCGATCGGCTCGTCCGACCACCGGGCGGTGGCCCGCCAGGCGGCGGCGAAGTCCCAGGTCCTCCTCAAGAACGAGGGCGGCCTGCTGCCGCTGAAGCCCTCGCAGAAGGTCTACGTCGCCGGCTCCAACGCGGACGACCTGGGCAACCAGGCGGGCGGCTGGACCGTGAGCTGGCAGGGCTCGTCGGGGCGGAACACCGTGGGCACCACGATCCTGGAAGGCATGCGGAAGGCGGCCGCCTCGCCGCAATCGGTGACGTACTCCAAGGACGCGACGGCGCCGACGGCCGGATACGACGTCGGGGTGGTCGTCGTCGGTGAGACCCCCTACGCGGAAGGCGTCGGCGACGTGGGCAACGGCCGCGACCTGCAACTCTCGGGGGCCGACAAGGCGGCCGTGGACCGGGTCTGCGCGGCGATGCGGTGCGCGGTGCTCGTGGTCTCCGGGCGCCCGCAGCTGATCGGCGACCGGCTGGACCGGATGACGGCGCTGATCGCGTCCTGGCTGCCGGGCACCGAGGGCGACGGGGTGGCCGACGTGCTGTACGGGAAGCGGCCGTTCACCGGCCGACTCCCCGTCACCTGGCCGAAGTCGGAGGCCCAACTGCCGATCAACGTAGGCGACGCGGCGTACGACCCGCAGTTCCCGTACGGATGGGGCCTGACCACGCTCGGCGCACCACCGCAGGGCGGTGAGCAGGCACTGCGCGCGCTCGCCGTGGCCGCGGCGGCGGTCGAGCGTACGACCGGGGCCGACTCGGAGGCCGGGCGCGCGGTGGCGGACCGGGCCCGGGCGATCGCCGCACAGCGGATCGGCGGCCGCTTCACGCAGGCCTCGTCGAAACCCTTCGCCGAAGCGGACCACCTCCTGATGACCGGCGACCTGACGGGAGCGGTGGCCTACCTGACGACGGCCTTCCGAGCCGCGGCCCGGTAGCGGGGCGAAGCGCCCTCGCGCTCCGGCGCGGGGGCGGGGGCCGGCTCCGGCGTTTGACCTTGACACGGTGACAAGGTCTTCACTGCCGTCAAGGAGGTGGTTCCGATGACCACGGCGGACCGGGGCACGAGCACGGACACGGACACAAGTACGGACACGGACACGGACACGGTGAGCGCACTGCGGGGGCTGGAGGACGGCCGCCCGTCGGTGCGGCTGCGGGCGGCGCTGGCGATCGGCTCGACTCCTGACGCGCGCTCCGTGGAGAAACTCGTGGAGCGGTGCGCGGCCGAGCCCGATTTCTCGGTGCGGGAGATGCTGACGTGGGCGCTCACCCGTCACGCGGCACCCCTCACGGTCCCACGGCTGATCGATGAGCTCCGTTCCCATCGGGCACAGGCGCGAAGCCAGGCGCTGCACACGCTGTCCAAGATCGGCGATCGGCGGGCATGGCCGGCGATCACCGGGGCGCTCCTGTCCGACGCCGACGACGAGGTGGCGCGCAGCGCCTGGCGGGCGGCGGTGGTGCTCGTCCCCGAAGGCGAGGAGCCCGAACTGGCCGGAGCGCTGGCGGCGCAGCTGGGGCGGGGCGGGCGTGACACGCAGCTGAGCTTGAGCCGGGCCCTGATCGCCCTCGGTGAGGCGGCCGCTCTGCCGGCCCTGCGCCCTGCGACGACGGACCCCGACCCCCGAGTGCGTCACCATGCGATGGCCACGGAACGCCTGCTGCGCGATCCGGAAGCCGGATTCGAGTACGCGATCGAGGAGGCCAAGCGCATCACGGCCTTGCAGGACCGGCCGGGAGGGGAATAGGCGTCGCCGACCGGGGCCCCGCCGCGCGGACGCGACCGTTGGGCGGGCGGCGCGGGGAGGAGGCGCCGCACCACGGTCGCCTCATGACCGACACGCACATGAGGAGCCACCCGCAGCGGGCGACGACCGTGCGCATGATCCGCGAGGGCCGGCTCGCGGCGCCGGCCGGCCCTGGACAGATCCCCGGGCGCGCGGGTCAGTCGCCCTGACCGGCGCTTCCGATGGGGCCGACCTTCACCGGGGAGCCCGGGCCCTCGGTGACGGGCAGGGTGGCGGCGCCCGGCCAGTCGAGGGTGACCGACTTCGTCTCGTCCGGCGGAGTCACCAGCAGCCCCGTGACGCGGACGCCGGAGCCGCCCGAGGTGTTGATCGGGTAGTTGATGCCGAAGGCCACCGACTTCCCGGGCTTGAGCACGGCCGCGCCGGCCTGCTCCCCGCTGCGCTTCGCGGAGAGCGACCCCGCGTTCGTCTTCAGGTCGACGCCCGCGAACCCGGACAACGTGCAGTCCCGGCTGCCGCGGTTCTTGAGCTGTACCGCGACGGTGCCGTCGGGGTCGCCGTCGATGGTGTTGTCCATCGCCGTGATCTCCAGCTCGTCGGTGCGGCACTTGGCGGCCTTGCCGTTCGCGCCGGAACCGGTCCCGGCGGCCGTGCCCTGTCCGGGAGTGCCCGGCCCGGCCGAGCTCTTCCCCCCGGAGGCCTTGCCCCCGCCCTGATCCGCACTCCACGAGGGCGAACCGCCACCCGGGGAAGGCGCGGTGGACGCGGACGACGGGTCGCTCGGTCCCTTGCCGCCGTCGCCGCTCTGGCAGGCCGTGAGCGAGAGGGTCGCGGTGACGGCCAGGGCTGCGAACGTGAGCTTGTTGACGCGCATCGCTTCTTCCTCATCATCGGTCGGGGGCGCCGCTCGCTCGTACGAGTGGGTACGAGCGAGCGTTTCCGATCACCAGGACCTGCCCGCTCCGGCGAAGCGTTCCTTCCCACCACCCCTCAGTACATTCCTGTGACACGCACAGCTGCGTGCCGGGCCGGGGCGCGGTCAGGCCAGGAAGGAAAGCCGCACCGTCCGCTCCGGGTTGTCGCGGTTGGTGTCGACGAGGACGACCGACTGCCACGTTCCCAGTGCCAGCTCGCCCTGCACCACCGGCAGGGTGGCGTGCGGCGGTACGAACGCCGGCAGCACGTGGTCGCGGCCGTGTCCCGGGGAGCCGTGCCGGTGGTGCCACCGGTCGTCGGCGGGCAGCAGCGTATGCAGGGCCTGCAGCAGATCATCGTCGCTGCCGGCGCCCGTTTCGATGACGGCCAGCCCGGCCGTGGCATGAGGCGTGAACACGTTGAGCAGTCCGCTGCGCCCCTTCGCCTCGTCCCGGAGGAACTCGGCACAGGCTTCGGTCAGGTCGTACACGGTCTCCGTGGAGCCCGTCTCGACGGCCAGCGTTCGCGTGGTGAAGGTCTGCGGCACACGAGCATTGTCGTAGGCCGAAGCCGGATGCGCCGGGTACGCCGCGCCAGGTCGGCCGGCGTCCGCTCGGCCAGCCCCCGCTCGGCCAGCCCCCGCTCGGCCAGCCCCCGCTCGGCCAGCCCCCGCTCGGCCGGCCGCTGCCTGGGCGGGAGTTCGAGCTCGGCCTGCGGCGGCTCAGCGGTGTCGTTCCGACCTCCTTCCCCCGGCCGTTCGGCCGAGGGGTGCGGCGCTACCGCTCCGGCCGCCCGACGCGCAGGGCCTCGACCAGCCAGGGCTGGAAGGGCAGGTGCCCGGGGACCACCTGCCAGTCGTTGACGGTCCACACCAGCCCCCAGTAGCGGGCGACGAGCGGGTCGTGCCCCTCCTCGAACCGACCCGCCATCCATTCCTTCAGCTCGGGTCCGACAGGGCGGCCGAGTGCGGAGGCGAAGCGTGCCACGACGGCATCGACCACCACTGCGGCCTCCCCGTCCTGCGGACCGGTGCCCGCTTCCCTCGCGGCGGCGACTGCCTGCCGGGCGAAGGCGACGAGTTCCGCCGCCGTCCCGGCGGCGACCCCCGGCAGGGCGTCCTCGTCGGCGGGCGGGAGCGCTGCCCGCGCCATGCGGGCGCGGAAGCCGTCGTCGGCGATGAGTCCGGCGATTTCCATCCACGCGGCGACCTGCTCGTCCGTCGGGTCGTCGGGGAGGTCGGGGAGGGCGCTGCGCAGCGCGGCTGCCGCGGCGGCCTCGGACGGGGTACCGGCCGTGAGGCCGTCGATGAAGTCCGCGACCAGGCGGCGCCGTTCCTCGGACGTCAGGCGGATGAGCTGGTGCACGAGAGCTGTCTCCTCGGGTTCGTGGCGGCGCCGGGCGAGGTGCCGCAGCACGCTCTGCCGCAGGCGCAGCGCGCGGATCTGGATTTCGGCGGCGTCGGCTTGGGCCGCGGCGACCTCGGCGACGGAGAGGTCGCCGCCGAGGACGCGTCGGATCGTGGCGAGATCGACGTCGAGCTCTCGTAGGGCGCAGATGGTCCGGAGCCGGATCAGCGCCGCGTTGTCGTAGCTGCGGTAGCCGGCCGGGCTGCGATGGGTCGGGGGCAGCAGTCCGATGTCCGAATAGAACCGGATGGTCCGTACCGGTACGCCGGTCCGGGTCGAAAGGCTGCCGATCGAGTGCAAGGACGTCGTGCCGTTCATGGCACCCACTCTCCGGTCTCCAGCCGGTGGAGAGTCAAGCCGCCTACGTCCCACCCGGGCACGAGCCCGTGCCCGGGCACGCGCCGACCGCCGGTGGCGGGGGCAACGGGTGCCCGGCCCCCGGCGGTCGGATTGCGGCGCCGGCTAGTTCGTGGTCAGGGCTTCGAGGGCGGGTACGGTTTCGGCCGGGCTCGGCAGGGCGGCGTTCTCCGCCTGGAGGCGGGAGGCGGCCTCCCGCAGATCCGGATCGCCGATGAGGCGGGTCAGGAGCGGGGCGTCGACGCCGTCGGAGGCGGCGCGCAGGGCGGCGCCGGTGGCGGTGAGGGCGTCGGCGTTGGTGAAGTGGTCTGCGCCCTGGGGGAGCAGGAGTTGGGGTACGCCCGCCTGGAGGGCGGTGAGCATGGTGCCGGAACCGCCGTGGTGGATCAGCGCGTCGGAGGCCGTCAGCAACTCGGCGAGAGGGGTCCAGGGCAGCGGGCGGACGTTGTCGGGGAGGGTGCCGAGGGGGGTGAGGTCGGCGTCGCCGACGGCGAGGAGGAACTCGGCGTCGACCGAGGCCGCGGCCTCGGTCAGCTGGATGATGGCGCGGACGCCGTCCATCTCGGTGAGCACGGTACCCAGGGTGACGGCGACCCGCGGGCGGGCCCCGCGCCGGAGGAGCCCGGAGGGGATGGTGCCGCCCCCGTTGTAGGGGAGGTAGCGCATCCGCAGGCCGCCGTCGTCGCCGCCGAGGGAGGCGGGCACGATGTCCAGCGCGGTCGCTGCGGCGGGCGCTTCCACCCCGTACGTCTCGTACGCCTCGGTGAAGTTCGCGGCGAGCCGGGCGACCATGTCGTGGCCGGACGTGACGCCGAAGTTCTGGATCACCGACGGGATCTTGAGCTTGGCCGCGACCAGCGGGGCGGATGCCTGGAAGGAGTCGTAGACCAGCAGGTCGGCACCCCAGTTCTCGGCGGTCTCCAGCAGCCCGTCCACGGTGGGCCGGGAGGCCAGCGCGAACCCGCGCGCCGCCATGTCGAGGATCTGGTCCGTGCTCATGTCCGGGTTGACGTAGCGCGCCTCCTCACCGGTGGACTGCTCGAACACCTCCCGGATCGTGCGGCCGTCGCCGATCTCGACGATCGGGAATCCAGCCTGGCGCAGGTGGTTCAGCGGCTGCGAACACGCGAACAGCACCTCGTGGCCCGCTGCGCGCAGGGCCTGCGCGGTGGGGATCATCGGGAACAGGTGACCGGCCGAGGCCGGTCCGGTGAAGAGAACGCGCACTGTGTCTCCTAGCCCATGTGGTCTGTGGGTCGGGGACGGGCCGTGCGGACCCGCCCCCGGTGCCGTTCGCTGAACTGGCAGGGAGGCAGCTCGTGTTCCCGAGGGGGTCGATAATCGGACGTTCTGCTACGGGCCTTGCCGGACAGGGGTGCGATGTGCTTATGAGACGCCGACGGCCCCGGCGGGACCGTCCGGACCCCGCCGGCCTTCGATGAGGGGGGTCAGGCCGTCCAGAAGGGCCTTGAGGCCCAGTTCGAAGAGGGCGTCGAGCCGGAGGTCATAGCCGTCTTCGAAGGCTCCGACCGCCTTGGTGAAGGCGGGGAAGCGGCCGGATTCCATCAGAGCGCGGAGGGTGGGGGCGCGGTTTTCCATCCACTGGTCCTCCGACTGGCCGGTGGTCGCCTCGGCGTGAGCCTCCCACTCCAGGTGCACGGCCAGCCCTTGGACGTGGCTGTACAGCAGAACGTGGACGTCGAACAGCGTCCCGGGATCGAGGCCGTGGCCGTCGAGCGCGGACAGCACCCATTCGCCGTGGACCATCAGGTTGGGCACGAGCAGCGGGCGGGTGAGGGAGCCGAGCTGGGCCAGCCACGGGTGCCGGCGGTACAGGGCCCACAGGGTTCGGCCACCCAGCTCGATGCGGGAGCGCCAGCCCTCCGGGGCGTCGGCGGGGTAGGACTCCTCGCCGAAGGCGGCGTCGGCCATGAGCAGGACGAGGTCGTCCTTGCTGGGGACGTACCTGTACGTGGACATGGCCGCGACGCCGAGCCGGGCCGCGACGCCGCGCATGGAGAGGGCGGAGAGCCCTTCCGCGTCGGCGATGTCGATGGCGGCACGGACGATCCGGTCGAGTGTCAGGTCCCCCTCGAAGGACGGAGCCGACGAGACGGGTGAGGAAGGTGCCGCAGACAGGGCGGATGAGGCAGATGAGGCGGACGAACCACCTGAGCTCGACGAAGACCGCCGGCGCGGCGCCGCCACCGGAGCGGGCGGGGCCACGACCGTGCCGGTGCGGGGCCGGGTCTCGACCAGCCCCTCCAGGCGCAGGGCGGTCAGGGCCTTGGCAGCGGTGGCCATCGCGACGTCCCACTCCCTGGCGACCTGACGGGTCGACGGAACCCGCTCCCCGGGGGCGAGTTCACCGCCCGCGATGCGCCGGCGGATCTCTCCGGCAATGCGCAGATAGGGCGGCTCTCCCTGCGTCCCTGTGGGATGCGTCACGTTCTCTGCTCCTGTCTAGGTGTACTAGCACAGAGGCTAGCAGCCAAGATGCTGAGGCGATCCCAACTGTCCTAGTTCAGTAGAGCCGTTCGGCCAGTTGAGCGAGGTGTGCGTACAGCGTACGTTCAGCGCTGTGCACGCCGCGGAACCTACGCAGTTCACACGTACACAGCCACACGCCCACACCCCCCGACACACGCGCACCCCACGACAAGGAGCCTTCCCATGCGGACCGTTCTCATCTCCGGCGGCGGAATCGCCGGCCCCGTCCTCGCCCACTGGCTGCGCCGGCACGGCTTCGAACCGACCGTCGTCGAACGCGCCCCCGGCCCGCGCGCCGGAGGCCAGGCCGTCGACATCCGAGGCGTCGCGCTCGATGTCGTCGAACGCACGGGCCTGCTGGAGCGGGCCAGGAGCGTGCGCACGCGGATGCGCGGCATGTCGATCCTCGACCCGGAGGGACGGGAGGTCGAGCGCTCCACCGAGGCCACCTTCAGCAGCGGCAGGCTCGACAGCGATGACATCGAGCTGCTCCGCGAGGACCTGGTGCGCATGGTCCACGAACACACCCGCTCAGAGGTCGAGTACCTCCTCGGCGACAGCATCACCGCGCTCGCCGAGCACGAGAGCGGGGTGCACGTCGACTTCGCCCACGGGGCGTCCCGCGACTTCGACCTCGTGATCGGAGCCGACGGACTGCACTCGACCGTACGGCGCCTGGCCTTCGGCCCGGAGGAGCGCTTCGCGCACCACCTGGGCAGCTACCTGTCGGTGTTCGGTACGGACAACTTCCTCGCTCTGGACGACTGGCAGATGTGGCTCCGCGACGGCGACGCGGGCTTCGGCATCATGCCCGTGCGCGACAACACCGAACTCCGGATCGCCTTCGGCTTCGAGTCCGGCCCGCTCACCCACGCGCCCGAGGCCCTTCGGCAGCTCGTCGTGGACAGGCTCACGTCCCTGCGCTGGAACGGCACCCGCCTCGCCGCGGCCGCCGTGGAGGCTCCCGACTTCTACTGCGACGCCATGGCCCAGATCCGCATGGACGGCTGGTCGCGCGGCAGGGTGGCCCTGCTCGGCGACGCCGCCTACTGCCCCTCCCCGCTCTCGGGGCAGGGCACCAGCATCGCCCTCGTCGGCGCGTACGTACTGGCGGACTGCCTCGCCCGGGCAGCCCGGCAGCAGGGCGGCCACGGCGCCGCGTACGCCGACTACGAGCGGCGCATGCGCCCCTTCGTCGCCCTCAACCAGGCCCTGGCCACGGAGAATCCCGGCGCACCCGCCTCCGAGGCGTCCGTCGAGCGGGCGAAGAACGCCATGTCGCTGGACGGCTGATCCAGCGCCGCCGGAGAACCGGGCCGACGCGGGTGGACGGGGCCGGCGCGCATGTCCGATCATGGCCTGATGCCGCTCCGCACGTACGAGGCCGATCTGTTCGAGAGCTCCAGGGGTCGCCTGGAGGCGATCGCCTACCGGCTGCTGGGGTCGGCCGGTGATGCCGAGGACGCCGTACAGGACACCTTCCTGCGGTGGCACGCGGCGGACCGGGAGCGGATCGAGACGCCCGAGGCGTGGCTGACGAAGGTGCTCACCAACATCTGCCTCAACCAGCTCACTTCGGCCCGCGCCAGGCGGGAGACGTACGTGGGGCAGTGGCTTCCCGAGCCGGTGCTGGCCGGCGACCGGATGCTCGGGCCGGCCGACACCGCCGAGCAGCGCGAGTCGGTGTCCGTCGCGATGCTCATCCTCATGGAGCGGCTGACGCCCAACGAGCGCGCGGTGTACTGCGCGAGGCGTTCGGGTACCCGCACCGCGAGATCGCGGAGATCCTCGACCTCACCGAGTCGAACTGCCAGCAGATCCACCGCCGCGCCAAGCAGCACCTCACGACGGACCGGGCCCGCGCCGAGGTCGATGCGGCCGCCGCCCGCAAGGTCGTGGAGGAATTCCTCACCGCCGCCCTCAGCGGCGACACGGAGCCGCTCATCCGGCTGCTCACCGACGACGCGGTCAGCGTGGCAGACGGCGGTGCCCGGGTCCGTGCCCGCAGGACCCCGGTCATCGGAGCGCTCGGCATCGCGCGCTACCTGCGGGGGCTGTTCCGGCCGGGCCCCGCCAAGAGGGCGTACGTGGGCGGCAGCGCCGCCCTCCACGCAGCCGTCGTCAACGGCGCCCCTGCCGTACTGATCGCGGGCGGCGAACGCCTCCTCGGCGTCATGTGCCTCACCGCGACGCCCGACGGCGTCGAGGCGATCCACATCCAGGTCAACCCCGACAAACTGGAGCGCGTTTCGCGCCAGTGGGCGGCCGCCGGGCCGCATCGCGCCGTCATGGAGATCTGGTGACGCACGTCACAGCCGGTTCCTGTCAGGGATCGGGCGGCTGTCCGGTTCAGGAGGTGAATCCAACCCGGACAGGGAGCAAACCATGAAGCACCGCATCGTCGTCCTGGGAGCCGGTTACGCCGGAGCCGTCACCGCCGGCCGCCTCGCGAGGAGACTGCACCGCGACGACGTCGAGATCACCCTGGTGAACGGCGACCCCGACTTCGTCGAGCGCATCCGTCTCCACCAGCTCGCGAGCGGCCAGGACCTGCCGCGCCGCCCGCTGCGCGACATGTACGAGGGCACCGGCGTGCAGGTCCGGCCGGCGTGGGTCACCGCGCTCGACGCCGACCGCAAGACCGTCGACCTCACCGGCGAGAACGGCGCCGACACCCTCGCGTACGACACCCTCGTGTACGCCCTGGGAAGCACGAACGCCGACCACGCCGTCCCCGGTGTCGCCGAGTACGCGCACAACATCGCCGGGAGGCGGGACGCCCTGCGCCTGCGCGCCCGCCTGGGCGAACTGGAGCGCGACGACACCGTGCTGGTCGTCGGCGGCGGTCTGACCGGCATCGAAGCGGCCACGGAGATCGCCGAGGCGCGCCCGGACCTCCACGTCGCCATCGCCGCCCGTGACGGCGTCGGCGGCTGGCTCAGCGACAAGGCGCAGCACCACCTGCGCGTCGTCCTCGACCGGCTCGGCATCACGGTCCACGAGGGGGCCGACGTCACGCGTGTCGAGGCGAACGGCGTGGTCATCGGGACCGGTGCCGGCGCGGCCGCGGCCGGGCGGATCCCGGCCCAGGTCACCGTGTGGACCGCGGGCTTCGCCGTCCACCCGATCGCGGCGGCCACCACCCTGGAGGTGTCGAGCAGCGGGCGCATCGTGGTCGACGCCACCATGCGCTCGGTCTCGCACCCCGATGTGTACGCCGTCGGCGACGCCGCGTTCGCCGGGGGCGCGGGAGGCGCCCCACTGCGGATGGCCTGCGCGACGGCCAACCCGATGGCGTGGCAGGCCGCCGACGCCCTCGCCGCGCGCCTGACCGGACGCAAGGTCCCCGAGAGGCCGATCGGCTACGCCGCCCAGTGCATCAGCCTCGGACGCCGCGACGGAATCTTCCAGCGCGTGACCCGGGAAGACCGGATGACCTCCACCGTCATCACGGGCCGGGCCGGCGCCCGCATCAAGGAGTTCATCTGCGCCTCCACGGCCTGGACCCTCGCGCACCCGACGATGCTCCTGCCGACCCGCCGGCACCGCGTCCCGGCAGGCCGCGCGGCGCAGAGCCGGTTCATCACCACGTGACGCATCGGCGAAGGGGGCACCCCGGTGGCGGGGATCGGTCAGTGGCCGCGGATGACCGCGAGCAGTCCGGCGTCGTACGAGTAGCGCTGACCCGCGGAGTGCAGCAGCGCCTCGTGCAGCCGTCCGATCTCCGCCCGCGCCAGCCCTGCGTTGCGGAACCGGATGGTGGTGACTGCCGCTCTGGGAGCGGAGCCGGAGCCGGAGCCGAGGCCGACGGGCCGGAAGCGTTCCCAGACGACGTTCTTCGTCGCCCCCGGCGCGAGTTCGCCGACCACGACGAACTCCTGCAGCAGACCCCAGCGCGTCGCCCGCAGGGAGACCCGGCCCAACTCCGCCCAGGCCGCGGTCCACTCATGGCCTTCACGCATGAAGTACAGCCCGTCACGGGCCACCCGTACGCACCCCGCGTCCCCGCGAGCCATGGCCAGTCCGCCCAGGCTGAACAGTGCGATCGCGACGATGCCCGCCAAGGCGGCGGGGAGGGGGTGCTCCAGGAAGGAGAACACGGCCACCCAGAGCGGGACGACCGCGGCGAGCGTGGACCCGATGGCGACGCGCATGTGCCCCATGGAGTACCGCACCTCGACGGGCACCCCTGATGTCCGCTCGACGACCGCCCGGACGGGAACCGCCCGGACGGGAACCGCATCCACGACCGCATCCACGGCCGGCGCGGCAGGCTGCCGGGGCCCGCCCGGCGGTGGCGGTGGCGGATACTCCGCAATCGTCGCCGAAGGCGTGACTGCCTCCGAAGGTGCGACGGTCACCGCACCACCCCCGATCAGCGCGGCCAGCACCTCCTCGGCGGACGGCCGCCGCTCCGGGCGCTTGTCCAGGCACGTGCCCAGCAGGGCCCGGAGCCCCTCCGGCACGCGTTCCAGGTTCGGCATCTCGTGCACGACCCGGTAGATCAGCTCCGCCGCGCTGCCCTCGCCGAACGGCATGCGCCCGGTGGCCGCGAAGCACAAAACCGTGCCGAGCGAGAAGATGTCGCTGGCCGTGCCGACACTGCCGCCCCGGGCCTGCTCGGGCGACATGGATCCGGCGGTGCCGATCGCCACCCCCGTCCCCGTGAGCGCGGTCGCACCGTTCAGCGCCTTGGCGATCCCGAAGTCGATGAGCCGCGGCCCGTTCTCCGTCAGCAGGACGTTCGCGGGCTTGAGGTCCCGGTGCACGAGCCCGGCCCGGTGCACGGAGTGCAGCGCCTCCGCCATGCCGGCCCCGAGCCGCCACACGGCGTCCTCCGCCAACGGCCCGCTCTGCCGGACCCGTTCGGCGAGATCGGTCGCCGGGATGTAGTCGCTGGCCACCCAGGGCGTCTCCGCCTCCGGATCAGCGTCGACCACGGTCGCCGTCCAGAACCCTCCGACCGCCTTCGCCGCTTCCACCTCGCGCCGAAACCGTGCCCGGAATCCGGGGTCCGAGGCGATCTCCGGCCGTACGACCTTCACCGCCACCCGCCGGCCGCTGCGCGACTCCCCGAGGTAGACCTGCCCCATGCCGCCCGCGCCGAGCCGCGCCGTGATCCGGTACGGGCCGACGGCCGCCGGGTCACCGGCCTTCAACTGCTCCATGTTCCCCCCGAGTGCAATCGCCTACAGGAGAACCTAGAGCCGTCGCCCACCCGGTGTCAGCCGAGCGCCACCGGCACTCTCTCCGGCGCCCGGCCCGGCTTCGGAGGCTCCGCGCATGCCGCAGCCCGGAGAACTGCACACGCCGGTCTCGGGAGGACACGTACGCCGAGTCGTCGCCCCTTGCCCCGACGCCCTCGGCGGACCGACTGGCGCCGGTGCGGCGCGCCGCGCCGCACCGTCACAGCTGATCCGAACCGCTCGCGGTCTCCGCGGTGCAGTCGCGCACCCTCCCTGAAAACCAACGTGACATGCCTATGTGAAACGGCGTTACCTCCAGTAAGTTACCGTCAGGTAAAGCCGCTGCGGCTCGACACACGGGGGAGTAATGAACCGGAGAACCACTGCTCTGCTGTCTACCGCCATCGCGACTGCCGTCGTCGTCGGCACGGCATCGACGGCGGCGGCCGCACCCGCCGCGGGTGGACGGGCGGCCACCGCGACGCCCGACCCGTTCTACCGCTACGACGGCGGCAAGCCGCTGTCCTCGTACCAGCCGGGCGACGTCCTGAAGAAGCGCACGCTGAACTACCACGTCTTCGGCATCCCGACGCCGTTGAAGGCCATTCAGCTGCTCTACCGCACGACCGACGCCCAGGGCAGGCCCTCGGCCAACGTGACCACCGTGGTCCGCAGCCCCCACGGCGACGGCAGCAAGGCGGTGTCGTACCAGTCGTTCTACGACTCCCTCGACCCGGAAGACGGCCCCTCCCGGGCCATCGCCGGTGACATCTCCCTCGGCGGGGTCATCGCCAACGCCGAATCCGTCATCATGGCGCCGCTGTTGCTCAAGGGCTACGACCTGGTCATCCCGGACATCGAGGGTCAGAACGCCGACTTCGCGGCGGGCCCGGAATACGGAACGAACACCCTGGACTCGATCCGCGCCGGCATCCGCACCGAGGAGACCGGTCTGCATGCCGGCACGAGGTTCGGCCTGTTCGGCTACTCCGGCGGAGCCATCGCCACCAACTGGACGTCGGCCCTCGCCCCCGCGTACGCGCCCGAGGTGAACAAGCAGCTGGTCGGCTTCGCCGAGGGCGGGCTGCTCGTCGCCCCCGCGCACAACCTCAAGTACGTCGACGGCGCCCTGGCGTGGAACGGGGTGATCCCCATGGCGCTCATAGGCGTATCGCGCTCGTACGGCATCGACCTCACCCCCTACCTGAGCGCGAAGGGCCTCGCGGTCGTCAAGGACCTCGAACGCGGCTCGATCGTCGATGCGTTGGGCCGCCACCCGGGGATGACGTGGAAGGACATGGCGAAGCCGGAGTACAAGGACCCGAACTCCGTTCCGACCTTCGTCGCGGCGGTCAACAAGATCAATCTGGGCCAGGCCGCCACCCCGACCGTCCCGGGGTTCATCGGGCAGGGGAACGCGGGCTGGCTCGAAGGAACGTTCAACAACCCGCCGGGCATCGGCACGGGTGACGGGGTCATGGTCGCCGGCGACGCGCGGGCGCTGGCCCGGCAGTACTGCGCCACCGGCAACAACTCGATCAAGTACGAGCAGTACGGCCTGCTCAGCCACGTCGGAGCCATGCCGTACTGGGCGCCGCGCGCGATGGCCTGGCTTGACGACCGCTTCGAGGGCAGGACCGCCCCCACCAGTTGCGGCAGGATTCCCGCCGGAAACTCCCTGGAGCCGGAGAAGCCGACCGTCGCGCAGTGACCGCTCACCGCGGTCCACAGCGGTGCAGCCCTGACGCGGGACTGCACCGGTGCACCGCTGCACCGCTGCACCGCTGCTCCGGGCCGACCGGCTCGGCGGCGCACCGCGGGGGTGCTCGCCCGGTGATCTTCTGTCGAGAAGAGGGTCCTAAGGTCGGGCCCATGTCCATTGCGCCGTCACGGGTCGAGCTGCGCCCGCTCACCCTCGCCGACCAGGACGAGTTCTGCGCTCGTCAGGGCCAGCGCCGGACTCCATGCGCCGTGGATGCAGCTGCCCGCGACCGCGGAGGAGTTCCAGGCTTGGATGCACCGCTTCGCGGACGGCACCAACCGGGGCTATGTGGTCCGCGTCCGGGAGAGCGGCGCAGCCGCCGGCATGGTCAACATCAACTCGATCATCCGGGGCCGTTACCAGGGCGCGTCGCTCGGCTATGCGGCTTTCGCTCCGTCCGCGGGGCGGGGCTACATGGCCGAAGGGCTCACCGCCGCGCTGCGGCACGCCTTCGTCGACCTGCGGCTCCACCGGCTGGAGGCGAACATCCAGCCGGCGAACAAGGCGTCCTTGGCCTTGGTCCGGCGTCTGGGCTTTCGCTACGAAGGCCTCTCGCCCGCCTATCTCTACATCGACGGGGCCTGGCGCGACCACGAACGCTGGTCCGTCGCCGCACCGTCTCCCTGGACGCCCGATCCCTCCCTTCCCGAGGTCTAGGGCTGTCCGCTGTGGTCACGGCCGTGCGCCGGTGGTGGACACGGCGGCTACCGGGGTGCCGCTGACTCGGTGCCGCCGTCCGCGACGCGGCGCCGGACCTGGTTCTCCTGGGCGAGCCGGCGCAGCAGTTCGAACACCGGCGCGCAGATCGCGAAGACGATGACCGCCCGCTCGGCCAAGGCCACCGGGTCCTCGGTGTCGGCCGCCCGCTCCAGGTCCAGCCGGGCCACCGACTCCGCCAGCCTCGCGTAGGCGGCGAGCTCTCCCGGGGCGTACCGGGCGTCCAGCCGCCGCAGTTCCTTCAGTGCCGACGCCAGCCCGTGTACGTGCGGTGAGGTGTCGGGCGCCCGCCAGTCCAGGGCCGCGAGCAGCTCCGCCACCTCGGCGCCGGCGGCCGCTTCGGCCTCGGCCTCCTCCTCGGGGCCCGCGGCGCTCTGGGTCGCCATGGGCACCGGAAGGGCGTAGCTCACCGCTCCGAGGGCGCCCTCCGAGGTGTGGGCCTGGTCGACGGCTCCGAGCACCTCGCGGGTGGCTGCGATCGACAGACCGCCGAGCGTGGTCAGCGCCTTGATCAGCCGCAGCCGCTGCGCGTGCTCCTCCCCGTACTCGGCCAGGGTCGCAGCGGTCGCCCGCCCCGCGGGCAACAGCCCCTGCCGCCGGAAGTACTTGATGCTGGCGACCGGCACGCCGGTCCGTCGGCTGAGCTCCGAGATCTTCATACGGCTTCCCTGCTGGTCATGCGGTCCGGTGCCCGTCATCGGCGATTGGACACCACAACAAGATACTGCCACTATCCAGTGACTGGATACCTTGAGTATCCAGTCCAGGAAACGCCGCCGCACCGGAGAATCGATGCCCCAGTCCACACACCCCTCCGTGCTCCGCCGACCCCGGCTGTGGATCGGAACGGGACTCATCGCCGCAGTCGTCTCGATGTTGTTCGCCCTGCTGTACGTCGGCGGCAACGTCAACCCGAAGGGCAACCTGCGCGACCTGCCCGTGGCCCTGGTCAACGCCGACAGCGGTGCCGACGCGGGCGGCCGCCACGTGAACCTGGGCGAGCAGATCGTCGCGGGCGTACAGAAGGCCGCCAAGAGCGACAAGAGCATCGACTGGCAGGTCGTCAGCCGAGAGGAGGCCGACAAGCGGCTGGGCCGGGGCAAGGTCTTCGGCGCCCTCGTCATACCCCCGGACTTCAGCGCCACGGTGACCGCGCTCGGCGCGCCGCAGCCCGCCCCGCAGGGCAAGGCCGCCCCGCCCACCCTGACCGTGCTGACCAACCAGTCGGCCGGCAGCATCGGCTCCTCGATGTCCTCCCAGGCCGCCCAGAAGGCCGCCCACGCCGCCTCCGCCCAGCTCGGCCAGGAGCTCCTCAAGCAGGCCGCAGCCCAGAAGACCCCGCTCCCGACGGCCGCCCAGCTCAAGCTGGCCGACCCGGTCACCGTCACCGTCGCCGACGGCCACCCCGTCGGATCCCGCAGTGCCATGGGCCTGAGCGCCTTCTACTACGCGCTGGTCCTCGTCGTCTGCGGCATGCTCGGCGCCAACCTGGTCAACTCGCAGGTCGACACGGCCCTCGGCTACCTGCACACCGACTACGGCCCGGTCCGCAAGCGGGAGCCCGTCCAGCACACCAGCCGCGTCCGCACCCTGGCCGTCGGCATGGCGCTCATGCTCGGCACGTCGCTCGTGATGGGAACCCTGGTCGAGGTCGCCACCGTCGAGATCCTCGACATGGACGCCTCCCACCTCGGCCTGCTGTGGCTCTACTCCGTCGCCACCATCGCCGTCGTCGGCGTGGGCAGCCTGGCCCTGTTCGCCGCTTTCGGTACTCCCGGCATGCTGCTGGCCACCATCGTCTTCGTCGCGATGGCCGTCCCCTCCTCCGGCGCGACCGTGCCGCTCCAGGCGCTGCCCGGGTTCTTCCGGGCCCTCTCCGAGTTCGAGCCGCTGCGCCAGATCACCGAGGGCATGCGCGCCATCCTCTACTACGGCGCCCAGGGCGATGCGGGCCTGAGCCGGGCCTGGGCCTCGATGGGCATCGCCCTCGTCGCCGCACTGCTCTTCGGCTTCGCCGTCACCCGCTTCTACGACCGCCGCGGGCTGCACCGCATCCCGGGGCCCGACGCCGAGTCCCCGGCCCCGGCCGAAACCCCCGAGCTCCCCGGGGCCGAGGCGAACGCCACGGCCTGAGACGGCAGCCGCGAGTACGCGGCAGGCACCCTTCCGCAACGGCCCCGGGCCGCAGCCACCCGCTGCGGCCCGGGGCCGTCCCGGTCAGGGCACCGGCCCGAGCGCGGTCGGCGCCGGGGCCGGCGCCGGTGCCGGGGACGTGGTGAGCAGCGTGCGGAGGTCGATGAGGCGGTAGCCGCGGGAGCCGATCGCTTCGAGGATCCGAGGGAGGGCCTGGGCATCGAGCACCTCGCTGCCGCCCTCGCGTGCGCCGACGTGCATCTGCACGATCGCTCCCGGGCGCAGAGCGTCGAGCGCCCTCGTCACGGCCCGGTCCACGGTCATGCCGCCCTCGGTGCCCATCCATCCGTTGGTGTCGGTGGTGAACTCGATGTCCGCGAAGCCGAGTGCGTTGAGCTCCGTGATGTGAGCGGGGCTGGTCTCCCTGTACGGGAACCGGAAATAAGGGGTGAGGGCCCCTCCTGCGCCGGCCCTGCGCAGGGCCCGGTCGGCCGCCAGGACCTCATCGCGCCTTCCCGCGGCGGTGAGGTCCTGGAAGGAGGGGTGGCTGTAGGAGTGGTTCCCCAGCCCGTGTCCGGCAGCCGCGATGCGCCTGACCACCTGGGGGTGGCGGTCGGCGAAGTCGCCGGTCAGGAAGAACGTGGCGGGCGCGTGCCGGCGGGCGAGCTCGTCGAGGACGGAGTCCAGGCCGGCGTCGTTCCACGCTGCGTTGAACGTCACCGCGACCACCCGCTCGGGCGTGCGGATCTCACGGTTCTCCGCTGCGAACAACGACCGCAGGCCCGCATCGTCCGCAGCTGCCGCCCCATGCGGCGGGGCAGCCCCGGCCGTCATGGCAGTGGGCCCGGGTGCCATCACCCAGAGGACGGTGAACACTCCGGCAAACCCTCTGAGGAGCCGACGCCACACGAGAGCGCGTACGCCGGCGAAGGAACGCGTTTCCATGGCACTCCCATCGGCCCGCCACTGCGCGCCCCTGAGCCCGCGATCCCATGAAGACGTGTCAGGGCCTTCGAGGACGTGCGAGGGCCTTGATGCGGCCTTCGCCGCCCCTCCTGACCATCGCCGTCGTGTCGGATCCGTCCGGACCCGGGTCCTGTTCGTCGGCGTGTACGCGCGCATCCCGGCCCGGGCGTGCCGCACGCTTCCTCGACGGGCGCACCGGGCACGCACCCGAGCGCCGAAGCCGCCCGATCGGAAGGAGTGCCCATGAGCGGAGGCGAGACGTCCGGGCCCGCCGCGGTCCCGGCCGGTGAACCCGGAACGCGCACGGGTGCGGGCCCCGCGCCCGTCCGGACCGAGCCGGAACGCCGCGGCTATCCCCTGTACGAGTTCGTGCTGACCGCGACGCTGATGTTCACCGTGGTCACGATCATCCGCTGGGTGCTCGACCCGGCGTCCCCCTTCGCCCTCGGCAACCTCCACCTGGCCCTCCTCGTCGTGGGGGCGCTCGCCGGCGCGCTCGTCCTCGGGCTGATCCGCTCCCCGTGGGGGCGGTGTTCGGGCGGCCACATGAATCCCGCGGTCACGCTCGCGCTCTGGCTGCTGAGGGCCTTCCCCGGCCGGGGCGTGCCGGTGTACGTCGTCGCGCAGCTGTGCGGGTCGGTCGCCGGCACGGCACTGGCCCGCCTGGCCTGGGGGCCGGCGGTCGCACGGGTCGGCTACGGCGCGGCGGCCGCGGCGCCCTCGTGGAGTGCGGGGGCCGTCTTCGCCGCCGAGGGCGGCTGCATGGTCCTCGTCACCCTGATGATCGGCTTCTTCCTCGCGCACCCGGCCCACGAGCGGTGGTTCCCCTTGGCCCTGGCGCTCCTCATCTGCGCGATCATCGCCCTCCTCGGCCCCCTCAGCGGCGGCTCCGCCAACCCGGCCCGACAGTTCGGCCCCGTGCTGATGTCCGGAGACACCGCCGGGCTGTGGATCTACCTCGCGGCACCCGCCGTCGGCGCCGCTCTGGGCGCCGCGGGCCACCACCTGGCCAGCAGGCCGAGAGGTCCGAGCCGGTAGTTGAGGTCCACCACCACCAGGTCGTCGCTGCGCGCGAAGGTCTCGCCGGAGCGGTTGTACATCGCCCCCGGACCCGGAGATGGAGGCCACGCCGTGGATCCGGACCCGGACGGGCCGGCGCGCGTCGTCGGGGCGACATGGACGGCTGCCTGTTCCATCGGATCGGCGGGAGGGTGGTCTGGTTCCGCGGGCCAGGGAAGCCCTGCACGCGCTGGAGCTGGCCAGGGCCGGCATCGGCTCAGTCCGTGAACTACGCGGCGGGCGCCCGGAGATCGCCGCGATGGCCCCGCCCACCATCGAACCCCTGAGCACCATGGTCCAGCGCTTCACCGCGCCCTTTCCCCTCACCCGTGAGGCCGGGTCGAGATGGTGCGCACCGGAGGCTGCGCACTCGGACTGCTGATCACCTCGTCGCCGCTGTCGAGCCGGGACGTCGTCGCGCACCGTGTCGGAGACGGCCGGCTCGTCCTGGGCACCCCGGTGGACGGCCCGTATCCGCCCAGGCGGGCGGTGCGGGCCGAGCAGCTGCACCGCATGGCCTTCCTGCCCCTGGTGCTCGGGGGCGCCGGACTGGCGGTCGTGACGCAATCATGGGCCGAGCTGTCCGAGCTGTCCGAGCTGTCCGAGCTGTCCGAGCTGTCCGAGCGGGCCGGAGTGTTCGTCCTCGACCTGGAACCGGCCCGCGTCCGGCACAACGTCCTGGTGACTCGTAAGGGGGAGCTGACACCGGCGGCCAGTGCCTTCCTGGAGGTCGCCGGTCCACCTGCTCATAGGGCGGGCCTATGAGCCACGCGAGGTCCTCGACACCGTCGGGACGCGCCCCGGCATCACGTTCGCTTACGAGCGATTCGACTGGTCCTGCGAGCGCTACCTCCGGCACGGATCGATGATGCCGAGGACGGACTGGAGCAACTCCGCCGCCATGACGCGATCCTGCTCGCCGCCGTCGGCCACCCGTGCGTGCCGGACCACGTTTCCCTGTGGGGACTGCTCATCCCGATCCGCGGGGCTTTCAGCCAGTACGCCAACCTCCGCCCCTCCGCGCGTTCGACGGCCTCCCCAGCCCGTCCGCGCGGCCGTGCCCGGGGAGGTGGACTTCGTGGTCGTCCGGAGAACACCCCATGGCGAGTACGCGAGATCGGCGGGCGGATAGCCGCGGGATTCCCGACGAAATGGCCGTTCCGTAAGCGGTGTTCACACGGGCGGGGTGACCTGGGTCCTCGACTTCGCATTCGAACTCGCCGAACGGCGCGGCGGTCCCCTCACCTCGGCGACCAAGTCCAGCGGCATCGTGCACACCATGCCGTTCTGGGACGAGCAGGTATCCGGGCGCTCGGCCGAGGCACATCGACGCGCTGGCCGCGAAGTTCGTCCTCGACCCCGCACGCTTCGACGTCGTCGTCGCGTCCAACCTCTTCGGGGACACCTCAGCGACCTGGCGGCGGCGGTGGCCGGCGGCATCGGCATCGCCCCGTTTTGCCAACCTCAACCCGCCGGGCGAGTACCCCTCCGTGTTCGAGCCGGTCCGCGGATCAGTCCCGGCCATCGCCGGACAGGGCATCGCCGATCCGATCGGCGCGATCTGGTCCGCCGCCATGATGCTCGACCACCTGGGGTACCCCGACGCCGCGGCCGACATCACCGACGCCATCGCCCGCGTCCTGGCCACCACCCCGGTGCGCACGCGCGACCTCGGCGGTTCCGCCTCCACCGCCGAGTTCACCGCCGCCGTCCGCCGGCACCTCTGACGGGCCCGGAGGCCGCCGGTGGCGGCGCCGGAGGGGGAGGCGGGGCGGGGGCGCCGGCGTTCTGGCCGTCGCGGGGCGGAGCGTCATTTATGCTTCAAGGCGGCCGCGGGGTGGTGGCTCGTACCCGCACGCGGCAACTGCCGAACGGCCGGCCCGGCCGATCGAGGAGCGCGGCTCGCGTGGGGCCCAGGTCCGGACGGGGACCGGACGGCGCTGATCATGAAGATCTTGGGGAATCGAGTGACCGCCGACACGCGTCCCAGTGGTGTGGGGCGCCCGGCCCACCCGACCGCGAACAGAAGATCCCCAGGGAGAAGTGAGGTATGGCAGTGATCTGCGTCGGTGGCATGATCGGAATCGGCAAGACGAGCGTGGCCGAGCTGCTCGCCAAGGAGCTGGGCAGCGCAGTCTTCTACGAGAGCGTGGCAGACAATCCGATCCTTCCGCTCTTCTACACGGCGAGCCCCGAAGAGATCCAGGCGAAGCGCTACCCCTTCCTCCTCCAGCTCTACTTCCTGCAGACGCGGTTCGCCTCGATCAAGGAGGCGTACAAGCAGGGCGACAACGTCCTGGACCGGTCCATCTACGAGGACTGGTACTTCGCCAAGGTCAACCACGACCTGGGCCGGATCAGCTCCCTTGAGATGCGCGTGTACGAGGGACTGCTCGACGAAATGATGCGCGAGATCGACGGCCTGCCCTACCGCAAGGCACCCGACCTCATGGTCTACCTCAAGGCGGACTTCGAGACGGTGCTGCACCGCATCGGGCTGCGGGGCCGCGCTTTCGAGCAGGACGAGGGCCTCGTCGAGTACTACCGGACGCTGTGGTCCGGCTACGACGACTGGGTGCACAAGCACTACTCCGCCAGCGAAGTCCTCGTCATCGACATGAACCACACGGATGTGGTGAACAACCCCGAGGACGCGGCCCGCGTCGCGCAGGAGGTCAAGGACGCCCTGGCGGCGAGCAGGCTCCGCGGCTGAAGCCGGTCCACCGGAGGGCGGCGACGCCGCCGACGGACCCGTCCTTCGAGGAGGCGGGTCCGGTCCGCGGGCGTCTCCGGCCGCAGGGCTTCGGCGGCAGGGCTCCCGCGGCAGGGCTCCGGCCGCATGGCTTCGGCCGCATGGCTTCGGCACCGCGTGCGGACCGGCCGCGCCCGCCGGACTGCAGTGTCCTCGGCATGCCGCGCCGTCCGGGCTGCCGGGCGCCGTTACCGTCGGCGGCATGGACGGTGATCGCAGACGATGGCGCCAGTGCCTCCTGGCGGGGGCGGTGTTCGCCGTGTGCATGGCCGGCACCACTCTGCCCACCCCCCTCTACGGCCTCTACCGGGAGAAGTTCGGATTCTCCGAGCTGCAGGTGACGGTCGTCTACGCCGTCTACGCCTTCGGCGTCATGGGGGTCCTGCTGCTGGCCGGCAACGCCTCGGACGTCGTGGGCAGGCGGCCCGTCCTGCTGACGGGCCTCGTACTCGCGGCGGCGAGCGCCGGCTGCTTCCTGTGCGCCACCGGGCTGGGTTGGCTGTACGCGGGCCGGCTGCTGTCGGGCCTGTCCGCAGGCCTGTTCACCGGAGCCGCCACGGCCTACGTCCTCGAACTGGCGCCGCGGGACGGCTCCTCCCGCGCCACGTTCGTGGCGACGGCCGCCAACATGGGCGGGCTCGGCTGCGGCCCCCTGCTCGCCGGCGTGCTCTCCCAGTACGCTCCCTGGCCGCTGTACCTGCCGTTCGCCGTGCACCTCGTCCTCGTGGCCGGCTCGGCCGCCGTCCTCCTGCGACTGCCCGAGACGGTGCGCGAGCGGCAGCCGCTCGCGGCGGTACGGCCGCAGCGGCCCGCTCTGCCCGCGTCGGTGCGGCAGGTGTTCGTGCCCGCCGCAACCGCATCGTTCGTGGGTTTCGCGCTGTTCGGAGTGTTCACGTCCGTCAGCCCGGCCTTCCTCGTCGAGTCCCTGGGCGTGCACAACCGGGCCGTGAGCGGGCTGGTCGTCGCGTTGGCCTTCTTCGCGTCGACCGCCGGACAACTGGCAGCCGGCCGCATCGGCGTCGGCCGGTCGCTGCCGCTGGGCTGCGCGACGCTCCTCGCCGGGCTGCTGCTGCTCGCGGGCGCCCTGTACTGGGACCTGCTGGTGCTGGTGGTCCTCAGCGCGCTCGTCGGCGGCGCCGGGCAGGGCCTGGCCTTCCGCGGGTCGCTCTCCGCAGTGGCCGGGGCGTCTCCGGCCGACCAGCGCGCGGCGGTCATCTCGATGCTGTTCGTGGTGGCGTACGCGGGCATCTCGCTACCGGTGATCGGCGTGGGCGTACTGACGGGCCCTGTCGGACTGGAGGGCGCCGGACTGGTGTTCCTCGCCTGCATGACCGCGCTGGTCTCGACCGCGGCCGTCTATCTGCTCCGCCACCCCGTGCGCCAGGGGTAGCGCACCGCATTCGGCCCGGACGGAAAGGCGCAGCCGTGATGCGAACACGGAGCCCGCGGTCAGTGGCATGCCCCCTACAATCGGCCCGGTGAGCGAAGTGAGGTGCACGTACTGCGGCACGGTCGGCCTTGAGCAGGGCTTCGTCGAGGACACCGGCGAAGGCTCCCGCGGCTACGCACGCTGGATCGCCGGGCCGCTGGAGCGCGGTCTGTTCGGCGGCGCGAAGCGACTGGGCCGCCCCCGCCGCCAGATCGATGCGTACCGCTGCCCGAACTGCGGCCACCTCGAACTCTTCGCCACCCAGCCCGTCTGAGCGCGACGCACACCGCGGTGACCGGTCGAACCGGTACACCCCTCTGCCCCCTCTGCCCCTTCTCCGCCGGTCCGCCGGCCGGCCTGCGACCGGGTGCCGGGTTCCCCGATCGGGCGATGTGTCGGGCCTGAGCGACTCGAATTCGGCCGTGCGGCGTTACACGACCTGGAGCTTGATCAAAAGCCCCGGATCCGCCGGGGCGCGACACAGCCCGTGACCGGGTGCCGGTCGTGGGCGAGGGAGCATGATGTCAGACCTCATTCGGACGTCCACCGGTCGCGAGAGGCTTGCCGCGCGCTGCCGCGACGTGTGCGAGGCACCCTTGTTCGCGTTGGGCGTCATGTCGGTGATCCTCCTCAACGCCGTGCTGCTGGGTGTGGAGACGTACAGCGGACTGTCCGTGGAGTACGGCGTTCTCCTCCACTCCGCGGAGCGGTTCTGCGTCGCGGCGTTCACCCTGGAGATGCTGATCCGCCTGGCCGCGCACGCCGACCGGCCGAAAGCTTTCTTCCGCGACCCGTGGAACGTGTTCGACCTGCTGGTGGTCTCCTCGGCCTTCGTCCCGTTCCTGCGGGAGAACACCACGTTGCTGCGGCTGCTTCGCCTGGCCCGGGTGCTGCGCACCGCGCAGTTCATGCCGCAACTGCGGGTCCTGCTCGTCGCTGTCGGCCGCAGCCTGCCCGGAACGGTCAGCTTCCTTTGCGTGGGCGCGCTGATCCTCTACGTGTACGCGATGATCGGCTGGATCTCCTTCGCCGGCCACGATCCGGTGCACTACGGCTCCCTCGGCCGGGCCGGGCTGACCCTGTTCCTGCTGATGACGCTGGAGGGCCTGGGCGATGCCGTCCATGCCGGACTGGCGGTCTCCCCGTTCAGCATCCTCTACTACGCCTCGTACGTGCTCCTCGCCTCCTTCGTCCTGGTCAACGTGCTGATCGGCGTCGTCCTCAACGCCCTGGAGGAGGCGCGTGAGATGGAGAAGGAAGAGAAGCGGGCCGAGCAGGCCGCCGCCGGGCGGACCTCCGTGCCCACGGGCCGGGAGGCGTCGGAAGCGGCGGACGAGCTCCGCCTGCGGATCGCGGCGGTTCGCAGCGCCCTCGACGACATGGAGGCCCAGCTCGACCCCCCGGGCGAGGCGCCGCCCCTGAAGACCGGATCCCCCTCGCTGGCCGGGGCATCGGCAGGCGCCCGGTAGGCATACGCCGTACGGCGGA
This sequence comes from Streptomyces sp. NPDC051109, assembly GCF_044455885.1. NCBI lineage: Bacteria > Bacillati > Actinomycetota > Actinomycetes > Kitasatosporales > Streptomycetaceae > Streptomyces > Streptomyces sp. NPDC051109. The sequence continues at coordinate 6,835 of NZ_JBITFF010000039.1, read as the reverse complement.
ACGCGCGAACGTCAGGGTGCGACGACCCGGAGGCGGGAGACGTCCGGGTCCAGAGCACCGCGTACGTGACCGCCGGGGGCGGCCGCGGTGCGGCGGAGGAACGCGACGGCCTCGGAGGTGATGACCTCGCCGGGCAGCACGTTGGGGATGCCCGGCGGGTACGCGGCCAGGGTGTCGGCGGACACCATGCCCACGGCCTCCTCCGCCGGCACCACCCGCGCCGGGCTGAGGAAGGCCTCGCGGGCCGTGAGCCGCGCGGACCCCGGGCGCGGGAGCCGCAGCGGTGTCCGCTCGGGGACCTCGGAGCCGGCGGCGTTGAGCGGCGCCGGCAGGCAGTGGAGGGCCTCGATGAAGCGATCGGCGTCGGGTGCGGACCCGGCGCCGACCACGGCGACGATCGCGGCGTCCGTGGCGACTTCGACCATGACCTGGTGGTCCCGGAAGAGCAGCCGCCGAGCCTCGTGCCCGGTGATCCCGCCCGCGCGGGTGTCGAGGGCGACGCGCAGGGGATCGGCGGCCGTGATGTCGGGAAACCGGTGGAAGCCGTCGCTGACCACCCCGAAGCGGCCCAGTGCGCGCACGACTCCCCGCATCTTGTCCGCGGCCTCCACCGAGCCGGTGATCCGGTCGGCGCCCGTGGCCAGGGCCCGACGGGTGAGGTCGAGGGAGGCGGTCAGCAGGGCGCTCGCACTGGTCGACTGCACCAGCCGGAAGGCCCGGTCCACGAGGGGTTCGAGCAGGTCCGCGAAGGGCCCCTCGGCGAGGTGCAGCATGGCCGACTGGGTCAGGCTGCCACCGAGCTTGTGGGTACTGGAGGTCACGAGGTCCGCGCCGAGTGCCAGCGCCCCGTCGGGCAGCGCGGGGTGGAAGCCGAAGTGCGATCCCCACGCCTCGTCGACGATCAGGGGTACTCCGGCGGCGTGGGCGGCGTCCGCAAGGGCCCGCACGTCGGCCACGGCCCCGAAGTAGCTCGGCGAGACCACGTACACGGCCGCGGCGTCGGGGGTCCGCTCCAGGGCCGTCCGTACCTCCTCTGCGGTGACACCGTGGGCGATGCCCTGGTCGGCGTCGACGGAGGGCTGGACGAAAACGGCGGGCAGGCCGGAGAGCACCAGCCCGTCGACGACGCTCGAATGCACACTGCGCTGCACGACCAGCGTGCGGCCCAGGGCGGGGGCGACCATCGAGGCGATCTGGTTGCCCTGCGAGGCGCCGTTGGTCAGGAACCAGGTGCGGCGGGCGCCCCACGCGCCGGCGGCCAGCTCCAGCGCCTCGTCCAGCGGGGTGTGCGCGCCGAGGTCCAGGCCGTCGAGCAGCGGCGGGAAGTCCAGGGCCGGCACCTGCGCACCGAAGGCGGCGGAGAGGTCCGAGCCGGGGGCGGCTGCGTGACCGGGGACGTTCAGCCTCAGCCAGTCCCGTCCCGCGTGGGCGAGGAGCGCATCGGCGTACGGGGCCCGCAGCTGGTCCGGACCGGGGTACGGCGGACGGCCTGGGGGAGGGGTGGTTCGCGTGTTCACACCGGGAGGCTGCCAGCGTCGCGGCAATAGAGGAACGCTGGACTTTTCTATAGGTCTCCATAGGCTGTCTATATGCTTGAGATCCGCCACCTCCAGGTGCTCAGGTCCATCGCCCAGGAGGGCTCGCTCGCCGCGGCCGCCCGGGCGCTGCACTACACGCAGCCGACGATCACCCACCACCTGGCCGCCCTGGAGGCCCACTTCGAGGCCCGCCTCGTCCGGCGCGGACCGCGCGGCGCCACACTCACCGAGCTCGGCGAAGCCCTGCTGCCGCACGCCGAGGCCGTTCTCGAACGGCTCCGCCACGCCGAGCTGGAGGTGCGAGGTCTCGCGGAGCGGGGCATGCGCACCCTCCACATCGGCACCTTCCCGACCGCCGGAGCGCTCCTGCTCGCCCCGGCCGTCAAACGCCTCCACCGGCAGGGCGTGCACATCTCGCTCACCGAGGGAGAACTGCCTCTGCTCCTACGCGGCTTGAGGACCCGGGAGCTCCAGGCCGCGCTCGTCTTCTCACAGCCCGGGGACCGGCTCGACCTGGACGAGGAGTTCGCGCTCCGCCCCCTCCTGGCCGATCCGCTGCTCCTGGTCATGCCGCAGGACCACCCGTGCGCGGACCTGGACCGGGTCCCGCTCACTGCGCTGCGGGACACCGAGTGGGTGGGCGCCGCCGACCCCCACGACCCGTGCGACCGGGTCCTGTCCTGGGCCTGCGCCCAACACGGGTTCGAGCCCGTCCACGCGATGCGGACCGACGACTACGCGGTGGTCCAGGGCCTGGTGGCCGCCGGCGCGGGCATCGCCCTGGTGCCGCGGCTCGCCCTCGGCACGCCCCACCCGGACCTGGTCGTACGCCGCCTCGACGGCCCGGACCTCACCAGGGAGATCAGCGTCGTCGTCCTGCGCTCCACCGCGGCCGGCAGCGCTCAAGAGCTGGTCTCGGCGCTCCAGGAGCAGGCCGCGCTGATCACGGACCGCTGGGCGCTCGCGGACAGATGACCGACGGCCCGGGAACGGGCGGATCGCCCCGATCCTCCCAGCACGGCAGAAGGGCCCGGATCCTGTGAGGATCCGGGCCCATCCGGGTAGTAGCGGGGACAGGATTTGAACCTGCGACCTCTGGGTTATGAGCCCAGCGAGCTACCGAGCTGCTCCACCCCGCGTCGGTGAACCCCACCTTACGGCACCGCACGGGGGGCTCCGACCAGTTTTCCCTTCCGACGCCGGGAGGGGGAGCGCCTCCGGCGCGACAAGCGCCTCATCCTGACACCGCCGTGGCCCGGAGTTTCAGGCACGCGTCGATGTCGGCCCTGCGGCTCGGCCCGCGGGGCGGAGCAGGCCGCGCCCGTACGCGGCCCTCGCCGACGCGCACGCATTCCCCGAGCCCTACCTGCTACCTGCTGCCGTACGGGAGCAAGGCCATCTCGCGGGCGTTCTTGACCGCGGTCGCGAGCCGCCGCTGCTGCCGGGCGGTGACCCGGGTGACCCGACGGCTGCGGATCTTGCCTCGGTCGGAGACGAACTTCCGCAGGAGATCGGTGTCCTTGTAGTCGATGTACGTGATCTCCGCTGCGTCCAGTGGGTTCGGGCGGGACTTGAGTGGCTTGTGGGGGGCCTGGCGGCGAGCCATGTGAATTCCTTACGGGTGGTCGGGTGGTCGGGTGGCGGTCAGGAGACGGGGTCGAGGAGGGGGCCGAAGGCGGCCGGGAGGCTCCGCCACGCCTCGGGACCCCCCGCGTATTCGGTGTCGGTGAGGAGACAGGACTCCAGGAGTCGCTCCAGGCCGCGGCGGTCGAGGCCAGGGGAGGTGAAGACGAGGTGCTGGCAGCAGTCGCCGTGTTCGGGATGCCAGTCCAGCGAGGCCGCAGCCCTGCGCATCGGTGGGACCAACTCCCAGGCGGCGTCCGGCAGGGACGCCAGCCAGGGGCCGGCGTTCTCCACGGACAGGGCGCCACCCGCGGCGTCCCAGGCGAGCAGGGTGTCGGGACGGTCGGCGAGCCAGAAACGGCCGCGGCTGCGGGCGGCCGCGCAACAGAGGTCTTCCAGTGCCTCGTAGAGGCGTTCGGGGTGGAAGGGCCGACGGCGGTGCCAGACGAAGGTGGTGACTCCCGCCTCGTCGGCTTCCTGGGGGAGCAGCGCGCAGGCCGGGTGCTGGGCGGCTGCCGCCGTCTCCACGTCGAAACCGGCGAAGGCCAGTCGGGCGAGCTCGCCGGAGGAGGCGGGTACCTGCCGGGCGGTCGGATGGAGCTGGGTGAGGAGGGCCCGATCCTCGTCGTCGGCTCCTTCGCCGTCGACGAGGGCGAGTACGGGCGCGTACTCCAACTGCCGGGCCCAGGTGTCTGCGACGGTGCGCTTGTCGGTGGCGGCTGCCGCGAGTCCCACCGCTGCCAGGTCGTCGCCGTTGACGAGGTACGGGAGTACGAGCGCGGGGTCGACCGCGGTGAACACGGCGGTGAGGTCGAGTACGCCGACGCCGTGTGCGGCGACGACCTCGGCCATCGCCTTGGGCTCCACGGAGTCCCAGAGCTCGACGACGGCCAGCCGGGTCAGGCCGCTGTCGGCCAGGCGTTCCAGTTCGGGGATCAGGTCCTCGCGCAGCGCGCAGCACGCACAGTCGTTCACGAGGGGCGCCGTGCCTCGGGACAGTTCGCCCGAGGCGTCGCGCACCACCCGCCGCACCGTGCCCTGGGTCGCGGTGGACAGGTCGTGGTGGACGGCGAAGCTGTCGGGGACTGCGTGCAGGAGCCGGTCCACGACTTCCGTGCGGGCGTCGCAGTGGAGCCCGCCAACGATGACGACGGGCAGGGTCACGCCGCGCTCCCGTAGCGGAGCTGGAAGCGCTCGACGCGGCCTGCGGTGTCCGGGACGCGGGCGGTTCCGGTGGGGAAGGGGCGGGTTCCGGGCTTCATGTCGGTGTCCTTCAGTCGGGGAGCGGGGGGTCAGCGTTCTTCGCGGAAGTCGACGTGCCGGCGCGCCACCGGGTCGAACTTGCGCAGCACCATGCGGTCCGGGTCGTTCCGCCGGTTCTTGCGGGTGACGTACGTGTAGCCGGTGCCCGCGGTGGAGCGGAGCTTGACGATCGGGCGTACCTCGTTGCGTGCCATGCCGCTACTATACGGGAATGGAAATCATTTCCAATAACTGTTTCGCTTCAGAGAGGGGCAGTAACACCGTGTCCGCCCACTGTCAGCTCACCGGCGCCCGGCCGGGCTTCGGCAACAACATCTCCCACTCGCACCGGCGCACCTCGCGCCGCTTCGACCCCAACATCCAGACCAAGCGCTACTGGCTGCCGGGTGAAGGCCGCCATGTCCGCCTGACTCTAAGCGCGAAGGCGATCAAGACCATCGACGCCATCGGCATCGAGGCCGCGGTGGCCCGGCTCCGTGCGCGCGGGGTGAGGGTCTGATGGCGAAGAAGAGCAAGATCGCGCAGAACGAGAGGCGCAGGGCGATCGTCGCGCGGTGCGCCGCCCGGCGCGCCGAGCTGAAGGAGGTCATGCGGCGGCCGTCGTCGAGCGAGCGCGAACGGCGCGCGGCGCTGGAGGAGTTGCGCAGACAGCCGCGCGACGCGAGCGCCACCCGCGTGCGCAACCGGGACCGGCTCGACGGCCGGCCCCGCGGCCACCTGCGGAAGTTCGGCCTCTCCCGCGTCCGCATGCGGGAACTGGCGCACGCCGGATTCCTCCCCGGCGTCACCAAGTCCTCCTGGTAGGAACCCGGTACGTCCGGCGCGAGCGCGTGGGTCCCCGTCTCCGGCGGGATGCGGGGCCGCCCGCGCGCTCGTGTCGCTCCTATCATTCGTCATGTGCCTGACAGCATGGGCGCGCCCCACGCACCACTCCCATCACCACTCCCATGAACGGCACCACACCACCGAAGGGAGCGATCGGCGGATGACCAAGCCTGAGAGCGCGGGAGACGAGTACGACGTCGTCATCAGCGGAGCAAGCCTCGCCGGCAGCGCCGCGGCGATCCTGCTCGCTCGACGCGGTGTCCGCGTCGCACTGCTGGAACGCCGCTCGGACCCCGAGGCGTACAAGGTGCTGTGCACCCACTCCATCACGGCCAACGCCTACCCGGTGCTGGACGAACTCGGTCTCGTCCCCGCCCTGGAGAAGGCGGGAGCGGTCCGCAACGAGGCCCGCTGGTACACGCGTTGGGGATGGATCGAGCCGAAGGCGGCGCCGAACGGCCCCGAGCTGCCGTACGCGTACAACGTCCGGCGCAGCACCCTGGACCCGTTGATCAGATCCCGTGCGGCGGAAACCCCCGGTGTCGATCTGTTCCTCCGCCACCATGTGACCGGGCTCGTTCAGGAAGCCGGGCGAACCGTGGGGGTGCGCGCCTCGACGGCGCAGGGCGAGCGTGAGATACGGGCCCGCCTGGTCGTCGGCGCCGATGGCAAGGACTCGGCCGTGGCGAAGTCCGCCGGGATGCCCGCCCGCCGGTACGAGAACGCGCGGTTCGGGTATCTCGCCCATTTCCGGAACCTTCCGCTGCACGGCGGTATCGGCCAGACGTGGTTCCTCGAACCCGACATGGCGTACGCGTTTCCCAACGACGACGGGGTGACGGTCCTCGCGGTGCTCCCGGACAAGAAGCGGCTGCCGGCCTTCCGGGAAGACCTGGAGGGCAGCTTCTTCGAGTTCGTCCGCGCACTGCCCGAGGCGCCGCCCATCGACTCCGCCGAACGCATCTCGAAGATCACCGGAACGGTCGACTACCCGCTTCACACCCGCAAGCCGACCGCACCGGGCGTCGCGCTCATCGGCGACGCCGCCCTGACCGGCGATCCCCTGTGGGGAGTGGGATGCGGATGGGCCCTGCAGTCCGCGCAATGGCTGGCCGAGGCGGTCGCCCCGGCCGCGACCGGCCGGGGCGACCTCGACAAGTCGCTCGCGGCGTACGCGCGAAGGCACCAGCGCCGGCTGCGCGTGCACCAGTCGATGGCCGTCGACTTCGCCAAGGCACGTGCGTTCAATCCCGTGGAACGGCTGGTGTTTTCGGCGGCACGCGATGAATCGGTGGCGCGGCACATGCACCTGTTCGCACAGCGCCTGATCGGTCCGCTGCGCTTCCTGAACCCCGTGGCCCTGGCCAAGGCTTCGGCTGTCAACATCAGGCACCGCGGCGCGGCTGCGCCACCCGCGGACCCGTCCTGCACCGAGTCGTGACCGGCCGGCTGCGGTAGCCGCCCGGGACGGGAGCGTGGGCGGCGGCCTGATCAGCTCTTGACCAGGAGGCCGCGGGTGCGCAGGGTGCGGCGTTCGAGGGGGCTGAAGATGAGGAGGTCGATGGCGATGCCGACGGTGAGGATCA
>NZ_JBITFF010000038.1:0-38185 GCF_044455885.1 Streptomyces sp. NPDC051109 | reverse complement strand
GGCTGGTGCCGACCTCGCGGGGATTTCGGGCCCGGTGGACGCTCATACCCGTGGTGTGACGGTGGCTGGTGCCGACCTCGCGGGGATTTCGGGCCCGGTGGACGCTCATACCCGTGGTGTGACGGTGGCTGGTGCCGACCTCGCGGGGATTTCGGGCCGGTAGACCCTCGTACCCGTGGTGACCGGTGGCACAGGCGGCAGGCGGGCCCGTGACGAGCGGTCGGAAGGCGGGGAGGGCGGGCCATCGGGCCTGCCTCCACCGCACCCCGGCGGGGATTTCAAGCTCCCGCTCCGACGGCTCCTGCCCACTGCCCCGCCGATTGCCCTCGAACCTCCCCCCGGGGGCTGCTGCCCCGGCCCCGTCGGTCGACGTCCCGGCCCCCCGGTGGCTGCCGCCCCGGCTCCGTCGGTCGACGTCCCGCCCCCCGGTGGCTGCCGCCTCGGCTCCGTCGGTCGACGTCCGGCCCCGCCCCGGCTGCTGCCCCCGCGTCTCCCCCCGTCGACGTCCCGGCCCCGCCCGGCCGCTGCCGCCCCCGCCTCCGCCGGTCGACGTCCCGGCTCCGCCCGGCCGCTGCCGCCCCCGCCTCCGCCGGTCGACCTCCCGGCTCCGCCCCGGCCGCCGCCCCCCGCCTCCCCCCGTCGACCTGCCCCGCCCGTCCCGGGGCTTTCCTTCCCCGGGCGGGTCCGGGGGAGGGAGCTGGGTGGGGCGTGGCAGCCTTGGGGGTGGCCCCGGCCGACCGACACCCCTTCCGTACCGCCTTGGACCCTGATGCCCCTTCCCGCAGATCCCGGCCGCCCCGCCCGCCGCAGTCTGGGGCGCGGACCCGGCGCACGGGCCGAGTCCGCGCCCCGAGAGGCTCACGTGCCCCCTGAGGGGCCTGTGGCGGGCGGACCGGGCGGGGACCCCGATCGGCCCCCCGCGGCCGCTGACGCGCTCGCTGAGCCCCGTACGACCGCCCCGGATGACCCGGTGGCCATGGTGGGAACCGAGGCCGGCCAGGAGAGCGTGGAGGAGCCCCCCGAGGCTCCTGTGGCAGCTGGGGTGTCCGAAGTCGGTCCCGGCGAAGTGGGTCCCGCCGCAATCGACCCCGCCCAAGGCGGTCCCGAAGCCGGCGGGCGGTTCACGCTGCGGCTGGCCAACTTCGAGGGGCCCTTCGACCTGCTGCTCCAGTTGATCTCGCGGCACAAGCTCGACGTCACCGAGGTGGCCCTGTCCAAGGTCACCGACGAGTTCATGGCGCACATCCGCGCCATGGGCCCCGACTGGGACCTCGACCAGACCACCGAGTTCCTCGTGGTCGCCGCCACCCTCCTCGATCTGAAGGCCGCCCGCCTGCTGCCCGCCGCCGAGGTCGAGGACGAGGCCGACCTCGCCCTGCTCGAGGCCCGCGACCTGCTCTTCGCCCGGCTGCTCCAGTACCGCGCGTACAAACGGATCGCCGAGATCTTCGAGCAGCGGGCCGAGGCCGAGGGCCGCCGCTACCCCCGTACCGTCGGCCTTGAGGACCACCACGCCGAGCTCCTCCCCGAAGTCGTCATCAGCATCGGCGCCGAGGGATTCGCCCGGCTGGCGGTCAAGGCCATGCAGCCCAAGGCCAAGCCGCAGGTCTACGTGGACCACATCCACGCCCCGCTCGTCAGCGTGCGGGAGCAGGCCGCGGTGGTGGTCGCGCTGCTCAAGGTGCGCGGCGAGGCAACCTTCCAGGAGCTGACCGAGGACGCCGACGACACCCTCACCGTCGTCGCGCGCTTCCTGGCCCTCCTGGAGCTTTACCGGGAGAGGGCGGTGGTCCTCGACCAGGAGGAGGCCCTGCGGAAGCTCACCGTCCGCTGGTGCGGCGGGGACGGCGACGGGATGCCGACCGTCACCGACGAATTCGACCGGATCGTGGAGGTCAAGGAATGAGCGACGTGGCCGGGCCCGCGCTGAAGCCCGCCCTGGAGGCCGTCCTCATGGTCGTGGACGAGCCGGCGACCGAGGCGCACCTCGCCAAGGTGCTGGACCGCACCCCGCGCGAGGTCGCGGACGCCCTGCGCGAGCTGGCGGACGAGTACACCGTCCAGGGGCGCGGCTTCGAGCTGCGGCCGGTCGCCGGCGGCTGGCGGTTCTACAGCCGGGCGGAGTACTCGAACGCCGTCGAGCGCTTCGTACTGGACGGCCAGCAGGCCCGGCTGACCCAGGCGGCCCTGGAGACCCTGGCGGTGGTCGCGTACCGCCAGCCGGTGAGCCGTTCGCGGGTCTCGGCGGTCCGCGGAGTGAACTGCGACGGGGTCATGCGGACCCTGCTCCAGCGGGGTCTGGTGGCCGAGGCGGGCACGGAACCCGAAACAGGTGCGATCCTGTACAGGACGACGAACTACTTTCTGGAGCGGATGGGCCTGCGCGGCCTGGACGAGCTCCCGGAGCTCGCGCCCTTCCTCCCCGAGGCGGACGCGATCGAAGCCGATACGCAAGAGGGTGTTCCGTCGTTCGATCCGGATGCACCGGATACCGATGAAGACGACAAGACGACGGAACTTTGATGCGAAGCAGCGGCAACGGCAACGGTGGCGGCAACAGGAACAGCGGCGGCGGTGGTGGCGGGCGCGGTAACACCCGCGGCGGCTCCTCCTCCGGCGGCGGTGGCTACCGCGGCGGCAGCTCCAGCGGTGGGGGCGGCCAGCGCGGCGGCTCCGGCGGCGGTGGCTACCGCGGCGGCGGCTACGGCGGTGGCGGCTACGGCGGCGGCTCCGGCTCGGGCGCCCCGCGCGACCGGGACCGCGACCAGGCCCCGCAGCGGCCCCGCAACCCCCGCCCCGAGGAGCGCCGCTACGACGTCGGCCCCGAGGGCGAGCGCAGCCGCGGCGGCGCCAAGGCCGGCGGCGGCGGTGCCCGCGGCGCGGGCGACGGCAACCGTGGCGGTGCCCGCGGTGACGCGGCGCGCGGCGGCGCCAAGGGCGGTCCCCGCACCTCCAAGACCCCCGGCATCGGCGGAGCCGGCGGCCCGCGCCGCGGCCCCGGCAGCCGCAGCGGCCAGTCCCGCCCCCGCGAGCTGGACGCGCGGATCGAGGAGCGCGTGCGCGACCGGTACGCCGACAAGCCCGTGATCAAGACCCCGAAGACCTTCCCGGGCGCCGAGCAGGAAGGCGAGCGCCTGCAGAAGGTGCTCGCCCGTGCCGGCATGGGCTCGCGCCGCGCGTGCGAGGAGCTCATCGAGCAGGCCCGCGTCGAGGTCAACGGCGAGATCGTGCTGGAGCAGGGCAAGCGCGTCCAGCCGAAGGACGAGATCAAGGTGGACGGCCTGACCGTCGCCACCCAGTCGTACCTGTTCTTCGCGCTGAACAAGCCCGCCGGTGTCGTCTCCACGATGGAGGACCCGGACGGCCGCCAGTGCCTCGGGGACTACGTCACCAACCGTGAGACCCGGCTCTTCCACGTCGGCCGGCTCGACACGGAGACGGAGGGCATCATCCTGCTCACCAACCACGGCGAGCTGGCCCACCGCCTCACGCACCCGAAGTACGGCGTGAAGAAGACGTACGTCGCGGCCATCACCGGCTCGCTGCCGCGCGACATCGGCAAGCGGCTCAAGGACGGCATCGAGCTGGAGGACGGGTACGCCCGCGCCGACAACTTCCGCGTCCTGGACCAGGTCGGCAAGAACTACATGGTCGAGGTGACCCTCCACGAGGGCCGCAAGCACATCGTCCGCCGCATGCTGGCCGAGGCGGGCTTCCCCGTCGACAAGCTCGTCCGGACCTCCTTCGGCCCGATCGAGCTGGGCGACCAGAAGTCCGGCTGGCTGCGCCGCCTGACCAACACCGAGGTCGGCATGCTCATGCGCGAGGTCGGTCTGTAGCCCCTGCGCGCCCGAGAGGCGAAAGCCCGCAGTGCCCCCGTGGCACTGCGGGCTTTTCGCTTGTCAGGGACCCGCCCTCCTGTTTATAGTCAACTTGACTATTAAAGAACGAGGGGGGCGGCCGTCATGGGCTGGACCGAAATCCTGGGCTTCGCCACCGGGGCCCTGTGCGTCTGGCTCGTCGCCCGGCAGCACGTCGCGAACTGGCCCATCGGCATCGCGAACAACATCTTCTTCATCGTGCTCTTCGCCCAGTCCGGCCTGTACGCCGACGCCGGGCTCCAGATCGTCTTCATCGCCCTCGCCGCGTACGGCTGGTGGTCCTGGACCCACGGGGGTGGACCAGGAACCGCCGAGGCCCTGCCGGTGCGCCGCACCACGCGCACCGAATGGGCCGTGCTGGCCGCGGCGGGGGCGGTGGGGGTGCTCGGGCTCACGCTCCTGCTGAGCCGGGTCTCCGACTCCACCGTCCCGTTCTGGGACGCGCTGACCACCGGGCTCTCGCTCATGGCCACGTACGGCCAGTGCCGCAAGCTCGTCGAGTCGTGGTGGCTGTGGATCGCCGCCGACCTCGTCTACATCCCGCTCTACGCGTACAAGGGGCTCTACCTGACCTCGGTCCTGTACGCCGGGTTCCTCGCGCTCTGCGTGGTCGGCCTGCTCGGCTGGCGGCGGGCGCTGCCCGCGCGGCCCGCCCGTACGGCGGCGGGGGCGACGGCATGAGGCGGTACGCCCACGGGCTGGTCCTCGGCAAGTTCTACCCGCCGCACGCCGGGCACCACCACCTCGTGCGCACCGCCGAGGAGCAGTGCGAGCGGCTGACCGTGCTGGTGTGCGCGGCCTCGGTGGAGTCGGTGCCGCTCGCCGACCGGGTGGCGTGGATGCGCGAGGCGCACCCGGGAGCGGATGTCGTCGGCGCGGTCGACGACATCCCGGTCGACCTGCACGACCCGGCCGTCTGGGAGGCGCATATGGCGGTCTTCCGGGCCGCGGTGCCGGGGCGCGTCGACGGCGTCTTCACTTCGGAGGAGTACGGGACGGAGCTCGCCCGGCGGTTCGGGGCCGAGGAGGTCTGCGTGGACCCGGGGCGTACCCGCTTCCCCGTCTCCGGTACGGCGGTACGGGCGGACCCGGTCGGGAACTGGGAGTTCCTGGGGCCGGGCGTACGGGCCGCCCTGGCCCGGCGGATCGTCGTACTCGGCGCCGAGTCGACCGGTACGACCACCCTGTCGCTGGCGCTCGCGGCGCACTACCGGGCGCGCGGCGGGGTCTGGGCCGGGACGGGCTGGGTCGCGGAGTACGGGCGCACGTACAGCGAGGAGAAGCTGGCGGCGGCGCGGGCGGCGGACCCGGCGGCCACCTGGGAGGACGTGTCCTTCCAGTCGGAGGAGTTCGCGGTGATCGCGCGGCGCCAGGACGCGGAGGAGGAGCGGGCGGCGCGGTCGGGTTCGCCGGTGCTGATCTGCGACACCGACTCCTTCGCGACCGGCATCTGGCACGAGCGGTACACGGGAGGGCGGAACGAGGAGGTCGAGAAGATCGCCGCCCTGACGCCCCGGGACCTGTACCTCCTCACGGACCATGCGGACGTGCCCTTCGAGGACGACGGGCTGCGCGACGGCGAGCACCTGAGGCCGTGGATGACGGACCGCTTCCGCGAGGAACTCGCGCGCACCGGCAGGCGTTTCCTGATCGTGCGCGGGGACCGCGAGGAGCGGCTGGCGCAGGCCGTCGCGGCGGTCGACGAACTGCTGGCCGAGGGCCGGCACTTCGCGGACCCGCTGCCGGAGAACCGATGACGACGGCCTACGACCCGCACGCGTTCGAACCCTTCGCGGTGACGGTCGACCTGGCGGTGTTCACCGTACGGGGCGGGTCGCTCCACGTCCTGCTGATCCGGCGGGGCCAGGAACCGTACGCGGGAGCCTGGGCGCTGCCCGGCGGCTTCCTGCTGCCCAGGGAGTCCGCGGAGACGGCGGCCCGCCGGGAACTGGCCGAGGAGACCGGCCTGTCGGAGGCGGTCGTCGCCGCGCTCCACCTGGAGCAGCTGCGCACGTACAGCGAACCGGACCGCGATCCCCGGATGCGGGTCGTCTCGGTGGCCTTCACCGCCCTGGTCCCGGACATGCCGGAGCCGGCGGCGCACGGCGGCGGCGACGCGGACCGGGCGCGCTGGGTGCCGGTGGGGGAGGCCGGGGAGGCCGGGGAGGCCGGAGAGACTGCGGAGGACCTGGCATTCGACCACGCGCTGATCCTTGCGGACGCCCGGTCCCGGGTCGGCGCGAAGCTCGAGTACACCTGCCTGGCCACGGGGTTCTGCCCGCCCGAATTCACGCTCGGGGAGCTCCAGGCCGTCTACGAGACCGTCTGGGGCACCGCCCTGGACCGCCCCAATTTCCGCCGCAAGGTCCTGGCGACGCCCGGCTTCGTCGAGGCCGTGCCGGGAGCCGCCCGGCTGACCGGAGGCCGCGGCAAACCGGCCGCGCTGTACCGGGCGGGCCCGGCGACCGCCTTGCACCCGCCGCTGCTCCGCCCCACGGAAGGACACCGGAAATGAGTCTGACCCCGACTTCGAAGAAGCGGCCGGCGACGGGGGCCCTGATCGGCCTCGCCCTCGGAGATGCGCTGGGCTTCCCGACGGAGTTCAACGACGTCCCGTCGATCCTGGCGAAGACCGGTCCGTGGCGCGAGATGCGGCTGCCGAGCCCGGCGATCGTCACGGACGACACCCAGATGACGCTGGCCCTGGCCCGCGGCATACGGACGGCGATGGACCGCGGCAGGGTGGGCCCGCTGCGCCTGGCCCGCCCGGTCCGGGAGGAGTTCGTGGACTGGTACCACTCCCCGGAGAACAACCGCGCCCCGGGCAACACCTGCCTGCGCGCGTGCCGACTGCTGGATTCCCCGGACCGGGACTGGCGGGACGCGAGCCAGATCGCCTCGAAGGGCTGCGGGGCGAACATGCGGGTGGTCCCGGTGGGCCTGGTGCCCGGCTGGACGGAGGAGGAGCGCGCCGGCGCGGCCCAGCTCCAGTCGGCCCTGACCCACGGCCACCCCACGGCCCTGGCCGCCTCGGACCTCACGGCCCGGGCGGTGCACCTCCTCGCGCAGGGCACCGAGGTGACGGGCCTGGTCGGCCAACTCCGCTCGTACGCCCTGGACAACCGCACGCACTACCACGAGCGCTGGCTGGGCGACTTGTGGATGCGCACGGCGTCGGACGCGACGCCGGAGTCCTTCATCGCCCGTGGCTGGGACGAATGCCTGTCGGTCCTGGACCGCCTGACGGCGGCCCTGCGGACCCCGTCCCCGGAAACGGACCCGTGCCTGACGACGGGCGACGGCTGGGTCGCGGAAGAGGCCCTGGCCACGGCCCTCCAGTGCTTCCTCCTCTTCCCGGATGCCCCCCTGACGGCCCTGCGCCGCGCAGCCTGCACGAGGGGCGACTCGGACTCGATCGCCTGCCTGGCCGGCGCCTTCGCCGGCGCCCACCTGGGCCCGGACGTCTGGCCCGGCGACTGGGAGTCCCGCATCGAGTACCGGGACGAACTCCTGGCCTTCGGCGCCCTCTGGGATGCTTGATCCATGCTGGATGCACTGACCCGGCCGACCTGATCGAGGCCAAGGTCGCGGCCGAGCACGGCCCGGCCGCCTGGCACGGACGGATCCCGCGTCCAATAGGACTTCGAGGCGTTGCACGCTGTCCTGGAGGCGGCGCAGGCCGCCTCCGCACTGCCGACGCAGGTGTCGGCGTACGACGCGCTCGACGACCTCGTCAGACGGCTGACATCCGGCGGCTGCGGAGGAGGAAGTCCTCCACTCGGGCCAGGTCGGGTTCCGGGGGCAGTGGGGTGGTGGCCAGGGCCGTTTCCGATTGCATCGTCAGGCGGGTCATCCACGTGTCGACCTCGGGCCAGGTGAGTTCGCCGCGTTTGACCGCCAGGAGGCGGTCGCGGTGCTCGGTGGCGTCGATCGCCAGGCGGCCCGTGCGCAGGAGGTCGCGGCACGACAGGAGCAGGCGCAGCAGGTGCATGGCGTGCTTCCAGCGCGGGGCGCCGTGGACGCGGACGTCCGCGACGAGTTTGGCGTGCTGGGACGCCGCGTACCGGGTGAACGTGGTGTGGGCCCGGCGGGAGAGGAACGCCTCCCGGAGGGAGAGGAGTTCCTCGCCCACCGGGGTCAGCCGTTCCACCAGCGGGGAGTGCAGGCACTCCAGGATGTTCGGGTTGGCGCGCAGGGCGAGTTCGCAGAAGCGCTCCAGCTCCCAGGAGAACTCCTCCTCCCGCGGGCCCTCCACATGCGTCGGCGGCTTCTCGAAGCGCCAGAAGAGAGGCGTCGGGGCGAGGTAGACGCCGCGCCGGTCGGTGTCGCTCGCCTCCGTCGCCAGGCCGAACGCCCGGGAGCCCATCACGCACGCGTAGATCGTGTGGTCGCGTACCAGGGTGAGGTTCAGGGCTTCCGCGGGCGTCGTCGGCTCGTTCATCCGGGGAGCGTAGGCGGGCGCGGCCGCGCTACGCGAGCGAGATATTGCCGTCCGGGGCCACCGTGATCTTCTTCTCAGCCAGGGGGCGGGTGGCCGGGCCGTGGGCCACGGCGCCGTCCGTGATCTCGAACTTGCTGCCGTGGCAGGGGCAGTCGATGGTTCCTGCCTCCACCTTGTTCACGATGCAGCCCTGGTGCGTGCACACCGCCGTGAAGCAGCGGAAGGACCCGGCCGTGGGCTGGGTGACGACCAGCTTCTCCTCCTTGAGGATCGTGCCGCCGCCCACCGGTACGGCAGAGGACTTCAGCAGGGCCTTGCCCGCACCCGTCCCGGACGAGGGGGACTGCGCCGCCTGAGGGGTGGAGGCGCTGCCCGGCTCGCTCTTCGGGTTCTCGTCCTCGCCGCCGCACGCGGTGAGCGTGCCGCCGCCCAGCGCGACGGCTGCTCCTGCCGCCAGTACCGTACGGCGGGCCGTCGGCGTGGGGTCGCTCATGGGGTGCTCCTCGATCGGGTCGCTCCGGGATGGCGAGCAGCATCCTGGCGGCTTCGGGGCCCCAGGAGAAGCCCCCGCGCCGCGCGGCTCAGGAGCCCGGCTCCCACGGGACCAGTTCCGCCGGCCCGCCCGGCGTACGCACGAGCTCCCAGAGGCGGACCACGGCCGCCCGGTCCAGCGGGCCGTGGACGTGCGGGTAGCGGCCGCCCGATTCCCCCTCGCGGCGGACCTCCGAGGTCAGGGCCCGCTCGTCGAGCTCGACGGCCAGCAGCGGCCCCGGCACGTCGCGGTAGTGCGCGTCCGCGATCGCGATCACGGTCGGGCGGTCCGCCGAACAGTGCACGAAGCCCTCCGAGTCGAGCGAGGAGGGGGCGTACGGAAGCTCTGGCGCGGCGGTCCAGTCGGCGAGCGGCACGATGTGGAAGATCATGTCGATTGTTCTACCGCAAGGTCTGCCGAACGCGTGCACCCGGGAGCCGCGCCGGCCGGGGTCCGGTGGTCGTCCCACATGACGGGCTGCCGGGCCCTCTCGGCGCGTGCGCTGGCTACTCTGGCCCTGACTTGCCGTTAACCGTCACCTGCTGTTCGTTGCCCCGCCACCCGCATCCCTGGAGCGCCCCCGTGAGAACCGCCGTCGTGATCGGAACCGGACTGATCGGCACCTCCGCGGCGCTCGCCCTGACCGCCCGCGGGATCACCGTCCACCTCGCCGACCACGATCCGGCCCAGGCCCGTACGGCCGCCGCCCTCGGCGCCGGCACCGACGAGGCCCCCGAGGGCCAGGTCGACCTCGCGATCGTCGCCGTACCGCCGGCCCACGTGGCGGCTTCGCTGGCCGACGCGATCGGCCGCGGCGTGGCCCGGGCGTACGTGGACGTGGCCAGCGTCAAGGGCGGCCCGCGCCGGGAGCTCGCGGCCCTCGGCGTGGACGTCACGGCGTACATCGGGACCCACCCCATGGCCGGCAAGGAGCGCTCGGGCCCGCTCGCCGCGACCGCCGACCTCTTCGAGGGCCGGCCCTGGGTGCTGACCCCGACCCGGGACACCGACCACGAGGTCCTCAACCTCGCGCTCGAACTGGTGGCCCTGTGCAAGGCCGTACCGGTGGTCATGGACGCCGACGCGCACGACCGGGCGGTGGCGCTGGTCTCGCACACCCCGCAGCTGGTGTCCAGCATGGTCGCGGCGCGCCTGGAGGAGGCCGACGAGACGGCGGTGCGGCTGTGCGGCCAGGGCATCCGGGACGTGACGCGGATCGCCGCCTCCGATCCGCGGATGTGGGTGGAGATCCTCTCGGCGAACCCCGGCCCCGTGGCCGACGTCCTCGCCGGGATCGCCTCCGACCTGGAGGCCACGGTCGACGCGCTGCGCGGGCTCCAGTCGGCGGACGTCGAGAAGCGGCGCGGCGGCGCGGCCGGCATCGAGGACGTCCTGAAGCGGGGCAACGCGGGCCGGGTCCGGGTACCGGGCAAGCACGGTGCGGCGCCCATGGCGTACGAGACGGTCGCCGTGCTGATCAGCGACCAGCCGGGCGAGCTCGCGCGGATCTTCGCCGACGCCGGGCGGGCCGGGGTCAACATCGAGGACGTGCGGATCGAGCACGCCACCGGCCAGCAGGCCGGTCTGGTCCAGCTCATGGTCGACCCGAGGGCGGCCGCAGCCCTCACCGCGGAGCTGCGCGAACGCGGCTGGGCGCTGCGCCAGCAGTAGCCGGCGGCCCTCCTCCCCGGTACTGGGCGGCGCCCGTTCCCCGGGCCGGTAACCTTGGAGAGGGGCGCTTTGGCGCGCCCGGACACGTACGCGCAACCAGGAAGGTGCCCGCACCGTGGAAACCGCCGCTCCGTCCGCCGTGATCGTCGCCATCGACGGTCCCTCCGGCACGGGCAAGTCCAGCACCTCCAAGGCCGTGGCCGCCAAGCTCGGGCTGCGCTACCTGGACACCGGTGCCCAGTACCGGGCCATCACCTGGTGGATGATCACCAACGGGATCGACACCGACGACCCCCACGCCATCGCCGTGGCCGCCGGCAAGCCCGGCATCGTCTCCGGAACGGACCCGGCCGCGCCCTCCATCACGGTGGACGGCCTGGACGCCTCCGGTCCGATCCGCACCCAGGAGGTCACCTCCAAGGTCAGCGCCGTCAGCGCCGTCCCCGAGGTGCGCACCCTGATCACCGAGCTCCAGCGCAGCATCGCCGCGTCGGCCGAGGGCGGGATCGTCGTCGAGGGGCGGGACATCGGAACCACCGTCCTGCCCGACGCCGACCTCAAGATCTTCCTGACCGCGTCCCCCGAGGCCCGCGCCGCGCGCCGCAGCGGTGAGCTGCGCGGCAAGGAGGCCACGGACCTCGCGGCCACCAAGGAAGCCCTGATCAAGCGCGACGCCGCCGACTCGGGCCGCAAGACCTCCCCGCTGGCCAAGGCCGACGACGCCGTCGAGGTCGACACCACCGAGCTCACGCTCGACCAGGTGATCGAGTGCGTCGTGACCCTGGTCGAAGAGCGGCGCGGCAGGTGAGCGCAACGCCCTCCCTCAAGGGTGCGGCGCTCGGCCGGCGGATCGGCATCGGCCTCATGTACGGGCTGTGGAAGCCGCGCGTGCTGGGTGCCTGGCGCGTGCCCGCCTCGGGGCCTGTCATCCTTGCCGTGAACCACGCGCACAACATCGACGGGCCGATGGTCATGGGCACCGCCCCGCGGCCGCTGCACTTCCTCATCAAGAAGGAGGCGTACGTCGGCCCGCTCGGCCCGTTCCTGGACGGGATCGGCCAGGTCAAGGTCGACCGTACGGGCACGGACCGGGGCGCGATCGGCAAGGCGCTCGCGGTGCTCGACAACGGCGGAGCCCTGGGGATCTTCCCCGAGGGCACCCGGGGCGAGGGCGACTTCGCCTCGCTGCGCGCCGGGCTCGCGTACTTCGCGGTGCGCAGCGGCGCGCCCGTCGTGCCGGTCGCCGTGCTCGGCAGCACCGAGCGCCAAGGGCGGCTGGTCCGCGGACTGCCGCCGTTCAAGAGCCGGGTCGACGTCGTCTTCGGCTCCGCCTTCGACGCGGGCGACGGCACCGGCCGCCGTACCCGTACGGCCCTGGACGAGGCCACCGCACGCATCCAGAGCAGGCTCACCGCCCACCTGGCCGACGCCAAGCGCCTGACCGGGCGCTGAGCGAGACTTGACCTAGTAGTGGAACCGCGCTGCGCGGGCACCACCGACCACCACGAACGACGAGGAACGGACTTCATGAACGACCAGCACGACCACGGAGCGCTTGGCGATGCCGAGTACGCGGAGTTCATGGAGCTCGCCGCGGAGGAAGGCTTCGACGTAGACGACGTCGAGGGCGCGATCGCGGAGGCGGGCCACGGGCCGCTGCCCGTGCTCGCCGTCGTAGGCCGCCCGAACGTCGGCAAGTCGACCCTGGTGAACCGCATCATCGGCCGCCGCGAGGCGGTCGTCGAGGACAAGCCCGGCGTCACCCGCGACCGCGTCACCTACGAGGCGGAGTGGGCCGGCCGCCGGTTCAAGGTCGTCGACACCGGCGGCTGGGAGCAGGACGTCCTCGGCATCGACGCCGCCGTCGCCGCCCAGGCCGAGTACGCCATCGAGACGGCCGACGCGGTCGTCTTCGTCGTCGACGCCAAGGTCGGCGCCACCGACAGCGACGAGGCCGTCGTCAAGCTGCTGCGTCGGGCCGGCAAGCCCGTCGTCCTGTGTGCGAACAAGGTCGACGGCCAGAGCGGCGAGTCCGACGCCGCCTCCCTGTGGTCCCTGGGCCTCGGCCAGCCGCACCCGGTCTCCTCGCTGCACGGCCGCGGTACGGGCGACATGCTCGACGCCGTCCTGGAGGCGCTGCCCGAGGCGCCCGAGCAGACCTTCGGCGGCACCCCGGTGGGCGGCCCCCGGCGCATCGCGCTCATCGGCCGTCCGAACGTCGGCAAGTCCTCGCTGCTCAACAAGGTCGCGAAGGAGGACCGGGTCGTCGTCAACGAGCTGGCCGGCACCACCCGCGACCCGGTCGACGAGCTGATCGAGCTCGGCGGCGTCACCTGGAAGTTCGTGGACACCGCGGGCATCCGCAAGAAGGTGCACCTCCAGCAGGGCGCCGACTACTACGCCTCCCTGCGCACGGCCGCCGCCGTCGAGAAGGCGGAGGTCGCGGTCATCCTGATCGACACCACCGAGACGATCAGCGTCCAGGACCAGCGCATCATCACCATGGCCGTCGAGGCCGGGCGCGCGATCGTGATCGCGTACAACAAGTGGGACGAGCTCGACGAGGAGCGCCGCTACTACCTCGAGCGCGAGATCGAGACCGAGATGCAGCAGGTCGCCTGGGCGCCCCGGGTGAACGTCTCGGCGCTCACCGGCCGCCACATGGAGAAGCTGGTCCCGGCGATCGAGACGGCCCTGGCGGGCTGGGAGACGCGCGTCCCGACCGGCCGGCTGAACGCCTTCCTCGGCGAGGTCGTCGCGGCCCACCCGCACCCGATCCGCGGCGGCAAGCAGCCCCGCATCCTGTTCGGCACCCAGGCGGGCAGCAAGCCGCCGCGGTTCGTCCTCTTCGCCTCCGGCTTCCTGGAGCACGGCTACCGGCGCTTCATCGAGCGCCGCCTGCGCGAGGAGTTCGGCTTCGAGGGGACCCCGATCCACATCTCCGTGCGGGTGCGCGAGAAGCGCGGCGCGCAGTACAAGAAGAAGTAGGCAGGGGCCGGGGGAAGTACGCGGCGAGCGTCGGTCCGGGGTCAGTAGCCCCGGCGCGGAGCGGGCGGCAGGGCCGCCGGGATGTGCTGCATCCCGGTGTGGTGCTGCCGCCCGTTGGCGTACGCGGGGCCGGCGGCGCCGTGCTCGCCGCCGCTCGCGGACCCCGCGTACGCGTACGAGGGCTGGGGTGCGGGGGCGTACGAGGCCGGCCACGGGTCCGTCTGCCAGGCGGTGCCGTTCCAGCCGCTCCCGTACGAGCCGCCTCCGTACCCGGAGCTGCCGCCGCCGCTGTACGCCGGCCCGCCGCCCGCGTACGCGGTGCCGTACGAGAACGCCGTGAACCCGAGGTCCTCCTCGCCCGTACGGTCGCCCGGCAGGGCCCGGAAGGCGCGCAGGTACTCCGAGTACAGCGTGTCGTAGATCGGGGTGTGCGAGACGGCGGCCGGAGCACTCTCCCGGTCCCTTGCGGGGCGCATCGGGGAGACGGTGCTCGCGTGGGCAGGGGCGCGGGAGGGGTCGTATGAATGCACGTATCAGCCAACGAACCCGAGGCCCTGCGGATGCGGGCCGGAAGCAGAAAAACGCAGATCGCCGGGGGTGCGCGGGATGGACCGCGTACCCCCGGCGCGTACCGCGCCGCCCCCTTGCCGGGGGCGGCGCGGCGTTCCGGGATCCCTGCCGCTGGCGCGGTTCAGGCGCCGGAGGTGCCCGCCAGCGGCATCGAGGCCGCCACGAGCTTGCCGGCGGCGGCGGCCTTGTCCAGCGCGTCGCGGAGCAGGTCCTCGCGGGGCTGCTGGCCGATGGAGCCGACCGGGGCGGCGTAGATGAGCACGCGCTGGGTCTTGTTGACGGCGGCCCGCCAGCCGTCGGTGACCGACAGGGCCTGGTGCGCCTGCCACCAGGCGACCTGGCCGCCGCCCTCGGTGCCGGGCTGGAGCACGGCGTGCAGCTGGCCCGCGGCGAGCAGCACCGACCAGCCGGCGAGCGGCGTGGGCGGCTCGGCGGTGTCGGTGACCGGGATGAACCCCTGCTCGATGAGGAGCGGCAGGAAGTCGTCACCGGGGCCGGTGGTGCCGGGGCGGGCGATCGGCGCGGTCGGCTCGACCACGAGCGCGGGGTGCAGCTCGCCGCCGATCAGGATCAGGCCGCTGGTGATGCCGAGGACGGCCTGGCCGCCGGGCACGTTCTGCGGGGACTCGCCGCCGGCGGGGCTGTCGCCGGTGATGCTGCGGACCGCGCCCTGGAGCTGCTCCTCGGAGACGGTCACCACCTGCGAGGGGATGCAGCCGGCGTGGGCGAAGGCGAGGACGGCCGTCTCCTCGCCGACGAACAGCACCGTGCTGGTGCGGTCGGTCTCGGGGTCCCCGGGGGTGCGGCAGGAGGTGCAGTCGTAGCTGCGCGGTGCGTCGTCGCCGGTGAGCAGCCTCTCGGCTTCTTCGTCACCGATCTCGGCACGTACCTCATCACTGACGTCGAGCATGCGGGGCACGGGCTGGCTCCTCGGACTAGGCGAGCGGGGGCGGCCGGGCGGTTCCCGGCTCGCCGGGCTCAACGGCCGAGCGGCGGCCGGGGTCACGCCGTTGGAGGGAACGGAATCGAACCAGGCCCCCGGAGGGGTGAACGGTCGGACCGGTGCTTTGTTTCCGTGCCAACTCTTTTCTGCATGTGCGCAGTTGATGGTCGGAACTGGTCGTTTTCGGGGATGGTGGCGGCTCCGCCGACCGGGTGCGCCGCGGGACGTGCCGCGTGGCAAGGCCGGGCGGGGGCCGCGGGGCTGCGTAGCGTGGCGCGATGCCCGACCTCCGGATCCGGCGGGCCGCCTCGGCGGCCGCTGCCGCTGCCGCGCTGGCTCTCGTCCTCGCACTCCCGTCGGGGGCCGGCGCGGCCCCGCCGCCCCCCGCGCCCGGGCCCGCGGGGGCGGCCCACCCCGGCTCGCCCGGGATCATCGGGACCGGCCCCGGGGACTGCGGTCCCGGCGGGCAGTGGCCCTGGGACTGCGTGGCCGACTGCGAGAGCAGCGGACGCTGGGCCGTCAACACCGGCAACGGCTTCTACGGGGGACTGCAGTTCTGGCAGCCGACGTGGGAGGAGTACGGGGGGCTGCTCTTCGCGCCGCGGGCCGATCTGGCGAGCCGGGAGCAGCAGATCCGGGTGGCGGAGGACGTGGTGGGGTTCCAGGGGTGGGACGCGTGGCCGGTGTGCTCGAAGCGGTACGGGCTGGCGGGGCGGATGCACGTGGTCCGGACCGGGGACACGCTGGAGGACATCGCCCGGCGGTACGGCGTGAAGGGCGGCTGGCAGGCGCTGTACGAGGCGAACCGGGCGGTGATCGGCCCGAAGCCGCAGGCGCTGGTGGTCGGCTCGCTGCTGGCCCTGCCGCCGTCGCCACCGCGACCGGCGCCGGTCGCGGTGCCAACCCCGGCATCGGCGACACCGGCGGCCCCGGGGACACCGGCGGCCCCGGCGACACCTACGACACCTAAGGCACCGGCGGCCCGGCCCACCGCCCCCGCGCCGACACGGACCCCGGCGCCGGCGGCCGTACCCGCTTCCTGACGGGGTCTCGGCCCGCGGGGGCGATTCGGACGCGGGGCGGGGTACCGGCAGACTGCTCGGCATGCTGGAGACCTCCGCACGACTGCTCCGCCTGCTGTCCCTGTTGCAGGCCCACCGCGAATGGACCGGCGCCGATCTCGCGGAGCGCCTCGGCGTGACCCCGAGGACGGTGCGGCGCGATGTGGACCGGCTCCGGGAGCTCGGCTATCCGGTGAACGCCAGTCCCGGCACCGGCGGCGGCTACCAGCTGGGCGCCGGCGCCGAGCTGCCGCCGCTGCTGCTCGACGACGACGAGGCCGTCGCCGTCGCGGTGGGCCTGCGGACGGCCGCCGGGAACGGCGTCGAGGGGATCGGGGAGGCCTCCGTACGGGCGCTCGCCAAGCTGGAACAGGTGCTGCCGGGGCGGCTGCGGCGGCGCGTGTCGGCGCTCAACGAGTTCACCGTGCCGATGCTGCGCGGGCCGGGGCCGGCCACCGTCGACCCCTCGGTGCTGACCGGGCTCGCCGCCGCGTGCCGGGACAGCGAGCGGCTGCGCTTCGACTACCGGGACCACGCGGGCACCGTCAGCCGCCGCGTGGTGGAGCCGCACCGGCTGGTGTGCACCGAGCGGCGCTGGTACCTGGTCGCCTGGGATCTCGAGCGGGAGGACTGGCGGACCTTCCGCGCCGACCGGATCGAACCCCGACCGCCGCACGGGCCGCGCTTCACCCCGCGTCCGGCGCCCGCCGAGGACCTCGCCGCGTACGTGTCGCGCGGCGTGGCGCAGGCCGCGTACGCGGCCAAGGCGGTGCTGAGGCTGAAGGTGTCGGCGGAGGCGGCGGCCGCGATCGTGGGGCCGAGCCAGGGGGCCTTGGAGCCGCTCGACGCCGACAGCTGCCTGCTGCGCACGGGGGCCGTGAACCTCGACGTCCTCGTCATTCACGTCATGCTGCTCGGCTGTGAGTTCGAGGTGCTGGAGCCGCCGGAGCTGACGGAGCGGATCAGAGCGGCCCGGGACCTTCTGGGGCGGGCCGTGGAGAAGTTGTAAGGAAACCGAGGGGGTTCACACCCCCCGGCGCCGGGCGGCCGGGGCAATCCCCGGGGAAATTCCGGGGGTCCCGGACGGAATGCGAAACGGGATGTGCGGACGGCTTGTCGCGGGCCGGAAAAAGAATGGCGCGCGGACGCTTTCGCGGCGCTTCGGATGGAGCAGTGCCCGTCAAAGGACTGTCGACATTCCGTGACACAAGCGTGACCCGGGACGGACGAACCTCCGGGCGCTGCGCTGACGTTCCGGTCGGATGCGCTGCGGGAACCACCGAAATGGCCGAGGCGGGCCGGGTGATGGCCCGGCCCGCCTCGGTGGTGCGGGGTGAGGATGTGCGTACCGCCCCGCGGTGTCGCGTCAGGCCTCTTCGTACGGCCTGCGGCGTCGTACGCGGCGGGGTGTCAGCCGCCGGTGGCCGGTCGGGCCGCGGTCCGGCCGGCGGGCCGCTCGGTGTGGGGGCGGCGGCTGCCGACCGGCGTGACCGGGGTCCGCTCGGACCGGATCAGGTGCGGCCGACCGGAGATGTGCGCCGCGGGCCGGGGTACCGGGGCGTGCGCGGGGCCCGCGACGGCCGCCTGCGCGGCCGCCGGGACGGGCACGGCGGCCGGCTCCTGCGGACCGGCGGCCGCCGCCGCGGTGCCGGCCGCGGCGGCGTCACCGGCGAGCCGGAGCTGCCACTTGCCGCCGGCGGAGAGCAGCGGGGTGAGCGCGGTGGCGACCGGGACGGGCACGGTTCCGGTCTCCAGGCGGCGGCGCAGCCGCTCCCGCAGAGCGAAGACCCGGGCCTCGGCGCCGGCGATCAGCGGCTCGAACCAGGGCAGCGCCAGCATGATCAGTAGACCCGCGGACCAGCCGAGCAGTACATCGCTGACCCAGTGCGTGCCGAGGTACACGGTGGTGGCGCCGACGCTCAGCGAGACGGTGGCGGACACCACGGACAGCACCCGCCGGGTGACCGTGGTGGAAGCCAGATAGGCCAGGATTCCCCAGGTCACGACGGCATTGGCGGTGTGGCCGGAAGGAAATATATCGCCGCCGGCGAAGAGCTCGGCGGAGCCGATCTGCGTGGCGTAGTGCGGACCGAGCCGGCCGAGGCCGAGCTTGACGGCGCCGACGGTGATGTTGAGCAGGAGCAGCGCCACGCCGAGGGTGATCAGCGGGCGGAGGGTGTGCTGGCGCCAGGAGCGCCAGCCGAGCCATGCGGCGACCATGACCGCGGTGGGTCCGCGCTGGCCCAGGACGACGAGGTAGTCGAGGAAGGCGTGCAGCTGCGGCCACTGCTCGTAGGGCCGGAAGAACATGACCTGCCAGTCCAGGCGGACGAGCCAGGACGTGGTCAGGACGGCCACCACGATCGCGAGGTAGAACGCGAGGGTCGATCCGAGGAGCACGACGCGGTGCCGGCTCATCTGCGGTGTTTGCAGATGAGCCGGTCGCTCTGGTTCCCGGTCCAGCCGGGCGAACACCCGCTCCAGACGGGTCAGGATTTGGTCGGTACGCACTCAATCGACGTTACCGCGCGCCGATGGGCGGCCCGGTCGAATCACGGGCTTTGTGATGACCATGTGATGTGGAGTTGGTCTCACGCGGTGCTTAATTCCTGGCATTCAGGCATTAGTTGGAGGCGTCGTGATCCATTGCCCTGGCCATTCTTTCGCATACTCGGCCGCGCTTTATCACCGCAGCTCAATTACTTTGCAGAAAGATGGATTGGAATGATCCATTCCGTTACGTGGGTCGCCGCGGGTGCCGGGCGGGCCCTACGGCGGCCCCGACCCGTTCAGCCAGAACGCCCCGTACACCGCCGAGGCCAGTGCCGCCGCCCCCAGCACCGCGACCGCCCGCCCGGTCCGCCACCGGGCCAGCGCCACCGCCGTCGGCAGCAGCAGCGGGAACGCCGGGAGAAGCAGCCGCGGCTTGGACCCGAAGTACCCCGACGCGCACAGCGCCAGAGCGACGACGATCCCGCAGTAGACGAGGAGCGCGGCCGGCTGGCGCTGCCGTATGCACAGCGAGTACAGCCACAGCACCAGCGCGACCCCCGCGATCAACCCCACCCCGGCGGGCGCGGCGGAGGAGGCCAGCTTCGCCCCGACGAACCGGGCGAACGCCCAGCCGCCGTCGAAGCCGTTGCCCCAGCCGCCCTGCACGTCCAGGTAGCCGAGCAGCCCGCCGCCGGTGCGCGCCCCGACCCACAGTACGTACGCGGCCGCGCCCAGCGGAGCCAGTACGACCCCCGCCGCCA
This sequence comes from Streptomyces sp. NPDC051109, assembly GCF_044455885.1. Taxonomy (NCBI): domain Bacteria; kingdom Bacillati; phylum Actinomycetota; class Actinomycetes; order Kitasatosporales; family Streptomycetaceae; genus Streptomyces; species Streptomyces sp. NPDC051109. The sequence continues at coordinate 18,844 of NZ_JBITFF010000038.1, read as the reverse complement.
TCCGCCAGGTCCGCTCCCCGCGCCGCCACGCCAGGGCGGCCGCCACCCAGACCGCAGCCACCACCGCGGCGCCGACCGGGCGGGTCAGCCCGGCCCCGGCCGCGAGCAGGCCGGCCGTCAGCCACCGGCCGCGCAGGGCCCCGTACAGCGCCCAGGCCGCCAGGGCCGTGAACAGCGACTCGCTGTAGGCCATGGACTGCACGATCCCGACGGGCAGCGCGGCCCAGACCCCCGCTGCGAACACCCCGGCCCGGCGGCCGTGGAGCAGGTCCGCGACCGCGAAGACCCCCCAGGCCGCAGCCAGCCCCGCCACCACCGAGACCACCAGGCCGGCGGAGCCGTACGACAGCCCGGTCGGCGCCGCCACCAGCCGCTCCAGCCAGGGCAGCAACGGGAAGAAGGCCAGGTTCGAGTGCACGTCCCCGTTCGGGAGGAGCACCTCGTACCCGTACCCCTCGGCGGCGATGCGGGCGTACCAGAGCGAATCCCAGCGCGCCGACAGCAGCGTGTGCGGGCTGCTGCCGGCGGCCGCGCACCAGAGCGCGAGCACCGCCAGCCCGAGCAGCCGGACCGCCGCGAAGACGGCCAGGGCGGGCGCGGCCCGGCGAAATCCAAGATCTTCCACGGGCATGATTATCGGTGGCGCCCGCGCGGGCCCCGGCGCAGAACCACAGTTCGTGACCGCGCGTGTACGCGGGGGGAGAGGAAGGGAGAGGGCTCGGTGGGGCGAGTGGCGCACACCACACCGGGGTCGCCGCCGGGGTGAGAGCTTGGCCACGTATCGGACAGACGAACTCGCGTACGCTGACGCTTCACTCGCGTGTCGATGCCGGACCCCGTAGGACGCCGCACGGTGCACCAACGCCGTGGCTCCGCAGACGCTGGTCCGCCGAGTGCGAGCGATCACCTGGGAGGTACATGCATGTCGGGGACGAACGCGGCCGCCTTCCGGCTGCGGCTGCGCGCCGCCTCCGGCGGGGCCAACCGCTGGCTCGTCCTCGCGGTCCTGTGCGTCAGCCTGGTCCTCGTCGCGCTCGACGCGACGATCCTGCACGTCGCCGTCCCCTCCGTTACCGAGGACCTGCGCCCGGGTTCGGTCGAGCTCCTGTGGATCGTCGACGCCTACCCCCTGGTCTGCGCCGCCCTGCTGATCCTCTTCGGCACCCTCGGCGACCGGGTCGGCCGCCGCCGGATACTCCTCCTCGGCTACGGGCTCTTCGGCGCGGCCTCGGCGCTGGCCGCCCTCGCGGACCACGCCCAGGTGCTCATCGCCGCCCGCGCGCTGCTCGGCGTCGGCGGCGCGATGATCATGCCCGCCACCCTGTCGATCCTCCGGCAGGTCTTCCCCGACCGGCGCGAGCGGGCCCTCGCCATCGGCATCTGGACCGCCGTCGCCGCCATCGGCGCGGCCAGCGGACCGGTCCTCGGCGGGTTCCTCGTCCAGCACTTCTGGTGGGGCTCGGTCTTCCTCATCAACATCCCGCTCATGGCGCTGATCCTGCCGCTGGGGCGCTGGCTGCTGCCGGAGTCGCGCGGCTCCGCCGACGGGCCGTGGGACGTGGTCGGCGCGCTCATGGCCGCCGCCGGCGTGCTCGGCTTCGTCCTCGGGGTCAAGCGGATCGGCGCGGAGCGCAGGCTCTTCGACGCCGAGGCGCTGCTGCCGCTGCTGCTGGGCGCGGCGCTGCTGATCTTCTTCGTACGGCGGCAGAAGCGGCGCACCCACCCGCTGATCGACATGCGGATGTTCTCGCGCGCCGCCTTCTCGACTTCCGTCGGATGCATCGTGCTCGCCATGCTGGCGCTGGTCGGGCTGGAGCTGATCGCGGTCCAGTACCTGCAGCTGGTGCTGCACCTCAGTCCGCTGGAGACGGGGCTGCGGCTGCTGCCGCTGACCTTCGCGGCCATGGCGGCCGGCGCCACCGGGTCGTACACGCTGGCCCGGATCGGGCCGCGGACGATGGTGTCGCTGGGCTTCGTCCTGACGGCGTTCGCCGTGCTGCTGCTGACCTTCATGGGGCAGCACGACCGGCCGGTGCTGCTCACGGTCGGGTTCATCCTGCTCGGCTTCGGCCTGCAGACCACGCTGTTCGCGGCGTACGAGTCGATGCTGAGCGAGGCGCCGGCGGCCACGGCCGGCGGGGCGGCCTCCATAGGCGAGACCTCGTACCAGCTGGGCGCGGGAATGGGCATCGCGCTGCTCGGCAGCGTCATGAACGCGGCCTACGCGCCGGGGCTGACGCACGTGCCGGGGGTGTCGGCGGCGGATGCGGCGGGAGCCGCGAACTCCCTGGGGGAGGCGTACCAGATCGCGGGGTCCCTCGGGGGCGCGGCGGGGCAGTCGCTGTACGCGGCGGCGCGGCATTCGTTCGTGCACGGGCTGCACGTGACGCTGCTGGTCAGCGCCGGACTGCTGCTGGCGGGGGCCGTGATGGCACTGAAGCTGCCGCGGGTGATGGAGTGCCCGGACCTCGCACCTGACCCCGAACCGGAGCCGGTCCACCTCCCCGCCCAGGCGGGCCCCGACGCCGTGCGCACCCCGGCTGCGGCGCCGGTGCAGGCTCCGGCGTCGACGCCGGACCGGGGCCCGGCCGCCCGCCCGGCCTGACGGCCGGCCCGGCAGGTGGGGGGTGGACCGCGGGCGGCCGCGAGGACAAACTTGCACCGCTAGGTTTCGAACCGCAGGTCCGCACCAGGAGGCGCCGTGCCCTTCGTACCCACCGATCCGCTCGGGATCGACGAGCTCCTCGCCCCCGAGGACCTCGCCATCCGCGACACCGTGCGCGACTGGGCCGCCGAGCGGGTGCTGCCGCACATCGCCGGGTGGTACGAGAGCGGCGAGCTGCCCGGGATCCGGGAGCTGGCGAGAGAACTCGGGACGCTCGGGGCACTCGGGATGTCGCTGGAGGGGTACGGCTGCGCCGGGGCCTCCGCCGTCCAGTACGGACTCGCCTGCCTCGAACTGGAGGCCGCCGACTCCGGGATCCGGTCCCTCGTCTCGGTACAGGGCTCCCTCGCCATGTACGCGATCTGGAAGTACGGCTCCGAGGAGCAGAAGCAGCGCTGGCTCCCCGGCATGGCCGCCGGCGAGCTGATCGGCTGCTTCGGGCTCACGGAGCCCGACATCGGCTCCGACCCGGCCGCCATGCGCACGTACGCCAAGCGCGACGGCAGCGACTGGGTGCTCAACGGGCGCAAGATGTGGATCACCAACGGCAGCGTCGCGGCCGTGGCCGTGGTGTGGGCACAGACCGACGAGGGGATCCGCGGCTTCGCGGTCCCCACCGACTCGGCCGGGTTCTCCGCGCCCGAGATCAAGCACAAGTGGTCGCTGCGGGCCTCCGTGACCAGCGAGCTGGTCATGGACGACGTACGGCTGCCCGCGGACGCGGTGCTTCCCGGGGTCACCGGGCTCAAGGGGCCGCTGGGCTGCCTCAGCCACGCGCGGTACGGGATCGTCTGGGGGGCCATGGGCGCGGCGCGCGCCAGCTTCGAGGCCGCGCTCGACTACGCGAAGACGCGGGAGCAGTTCGGCAAGCCCATCGGCGGCTTCCAGCTCACCCAGGCGAAGCTCGCCGACATGGCGCTGGAACTCCACAAGGGCATCCTGCTCGCCCACCACCTGGGCCGGCGGATGGACGCTGGCACCCTGCGGCCGGAGCAGATCAGTTTCGGCAAGCTCAACAACGTCCGCGAGGCCATCGACATCTGCCGCACCGCGCGGACCATCCTCGGTGCCAACGGGATCTCGCTCGAATACCCCGTCATGCGGCACGCCACGAACCTGGAGTCGGTGCTCACCTACGAGGGCACCGTCGAGATGCACCAGTTGGTGCTGGGCAAGGCGCTCACCGGGCTCGACGCCTTCCGGTGAGGGCCCTGCTCAGCTCTGGTTGAAGAAGTCGCGCGAGCGGCCGGCGGGCTCGCCGCTCACGATCTGGGTGTCGGCCGGGGTCAGCAGGAAGACCCTGGTCGCCACCCGCTCGATCGAGCCGCGCAGGCCGAAGGTCAGGCCGGCCGCGAAGTCGACCACGCGCTTGGCGTCGGCCGGGTCCATGGACGACAGGTTCACGATGACCGGGACGCCCTCGCGGAACAGCTCGCCGATGCCGCGCGCGTCACGGAAGCCGTCGGGGGTCACCGTAGCGATCCGCCGGCCCTGCTCGACGGCCGACTCCGAGGCGACCTTGACCCGGGGGTCGGTGACCCACTGGTCGCCGGGGCCCGAGACGGAGCCCTGTGCGGCCTCCACGTAGTCGTCGTCGTAGTAACGCTCGTCGTCGTTGTCCTCCACGAGACCCAACCAGGCACTCGCCTTGCGTACCGAACCCATGGACGCCTCCTTTCACCGCGGTCAGTTGTCTTCTCTCCGCTGCCCCTATGGTCGTCCATGATGCTGACAACGCGCCAAGTGGATAGCCGCCGCGCAGGGTTTTCGTGACGGTACTGGTGCAGAACATCCGTTGCACCGTCAAGCTCGCTGACGGGTACCGCTGCTGACTGAGTGAAAATACGACTGCTGCCGCCGTGTGGGTGACCGAAGCGGACGTACGGGTGAACGATCAGGCTCGATACGATGCGCATCACGCACGCGTATGACACACGGGGGACCGGTTTGTTCGGCATCGTCAGACCCTGCACGCACCGGCTGGGGGAGCGCTTCAAGACCGAGTGGATGGCCCATCTCTGCGGGCTGTGCCTGGCACTTCGCGCGGACCACGGACAGTTCGCCCGGATCGTGACCAACTACGACGGGCTGCTCGTCTCCGTTCTGACGGAGGCTCAGTCAGGGCCGGCTCCGGGCTCCCGGCGCACCGCGGGCCCCTGCCCGCTGCGCGGGATGCGGACCGCGGCGGTGGCCAAGGGGGAGGGCGCGCGGCTCGCGGCGGCCGTCTCGCTCGTCCTCGCCTCTGCGAAGGTGCGGGACCACGTCGCGGACCGGGACGGGCTGTTGGCCCGCGCGCCGATCGCCGCCGCCGCGCGCCGGGTGGCCCGCGGCTGGGACCGGGCCGGAGCCCGCGCCGGGGCCTCGCTCGGCTTCGACACGGCCGTCCTCGTGGACGCCGTGGACCGGCAGGAGGGCATCGAGACGCTCGCCGGGCCCGGCACGCCGGTGCTCGTGGTGACCGAGCCGACGGAGACCGCGACCGCCGCCGCCTTCGCCCATACCGCGCAGCTGGCCGGACGGCCGGGCAACGCTCCCGCGCTCGCCGAGGCGGGCCGCTACTTCGGCCGCCTCGCGCACCTGCTGGACGCCGTCGAGGACCAGGCCGCGGACGCCGCCGCGGGTGCCTGGAACCCGCTGACGGCCACCGGGACCCCCCTCGCCGAGGCCCGGAGGCTGGCCGACGACGCCCTGCACGGCATCAGGCTGGCGCTGCGCGAGGTGGAGTTCGCGGACGCCGGGCTGGCCCACCGGCTGCTCGTGCACGAGCTGAAGAGCTCGGTGGACCGGGCCTTCGGGGTCACCGGCTGCGCGCACCCGGGCGGGCGGGCCGGCATGAACGCCGCCGGCCAGGGCGGCCACGGGGCGCCGCCCCAGGGCCACGGCCCGGGCCAGGCGGGCCCGTACGGCGGCGGTGCGTACGGCGGCGGCCAGTACGGCGGCGGTGCGTACGGCAGCGGTCCGTACGGCGGCCAGGGCGGGAACCCGTACGGCGGCGGCGCGGGCGGGCCCGGCGGGCCGTGGACACCCGGGCCGCCCATGGGCCCCGGCGGCGGGCTGCCCCCGCAGAAGCCGCGCCGCGGACTGCTGGCCGGCTGCGCGGTCGCGATCGGGCTGTTCTGCACCTGCCAGCTGTGCTGCACCGACCACGAGGGCCCGTGGTCCCGCAAGAAGCGGGACGCGTGGTGCGATGCCTGCGACTGCGGCAACGGCTGCCCCGACTGCAGCGGCTGCTGCGACTGCTGCAGCTGTGACGGCTGCGACTGCTGCTCCTGCGACTGCTGAGTCCGCCGGGGCCGGCGAGGGCTTTTGGCGGCCTGGGGGCGGCCGGGTCGGCCGAGGGTCGGCCGGCGGGGCTTGAGGGGCCGTCAGACGCGCACGGGGCCGGACGGCGTACAGGGAGATTCCCGTCCGGGCCCGTGTGGAAGGGGTGAGCGGCATGAGCGATGACGCAGATGACGCAGACGATCCGAAGACCGCCTGGCGGAAATGGCACGAGCATCGGGTGGCTTCCGTCTCGGCCCCCTACGGCCCCCTCTCCCTCATCGGCACCCACTGGCTCTCGGACTACCCGGAAGGTCGAATTCCGGCCGTTCCGGGGCGTTGGCGCGCCACCGGCGGCGGAGTGGCGCTGAGCGCCTCCGCCGAGGACGGCCTCAGTCTCGACGGCGAGCCCTTCACCGGTGACGCCGTCCTCGCCGCCGACGAGGCCCCGCCCGCGCACTCCCGGGTCGCCGCCGCCCGCGACCTCCGGATCACCGTGATCCGGCGCGAGGGGGAGTGGGCGGTCCGGGTCTTCGATCCCGCCTCCGCGGCGCGCCGGGCCTTCGCCGGCATCGAGGCCACCCCGTACGAACCGGACTTCGTGCTGCCGGGGCGCTTCCGGCCGTACGGCGAGGACCGGACCGTCCAGGTGGCGAACGCCGACGGGCGGGCGCGCGGGCTCGGCCTCGGCGGCGAGCTGAGCTTCGCGTACCGGGGCGCCGAGCACACCCTCCAGGTCGCCGTCGACGAGGACGACGGCAGCCTGTGGGCCGTGATCGGCGACGCCACCGGAGGGAGCTCCAGCTACCGCTTCCGCTTCCTCAGGCCCGGGGTTCCGGACCCCGTGGACGGCTCGATCACCGTGGACTTCAACCGGACCGTGCTGCCGCCCTGCGCCTTCGCGGATCACTTCATCTGCCCGTTCCCACCACCGGGGAACACCCTGCCCTTCGAGGTCGCGGCGGGCGAGCGGAGGCTGAAAGATGCCCTTGCCGCCCGAATCTGACGCCGAGACACTCCCGACAGCGCCTTCCGGGGGCTTGTCAGGGGCACGACGAAATCCTGTGCGCCCGCCGTACCCCCGGCTGCGCCTCACGGGCTCCGGCGCCCCCCACTGTCCGCCGGGCCCCCGATCCCTCCCGGGAGGACGAGAAGTGAGGATCAAGAGCATCACCCGTACCCGGCTGCTCGCCGTGGCCGCCGGCCTGGCGGCCGTCGCCGGGCTCGCCGCCCCCACCGCGGCGAGCGCGGACAGCGGCTTCAGCGCGGCGCGGCTCGCCGCGGCCGGAGCCTCCGTCCAGCGTGCCGACGTCGCCGGCACCGCCTGGTACACCGACCCCGCCAGCGGAACCCTCGTGGTCACCGCCGACTCCACCGTCTCCGCCGCGGACATCTCCAAGATCCGTGCCGAGGCCGGAGCCGATGCCGCGGCCCTGCGCATCGAGCGCACCCCCGGCAAGCTGCGCAAGCTGATCTCCGGCGGCGACGCCATCTACACCTCGGGCTGGCGCTGCTCGCTCGGCTTCAACGTGCGCAGCGGGAACACGTACTACGTGCTGACCGCCGGGCACTGCACCGACGGCGCCGGCACCTGGTGGACGAACTCCTCGCACACCACCACCGTCGGCTCGACCGTCGGATCGAGCTTCCCGACCAACGACTACGGCCTGATCAAGTACGCCAGCAGTTCGCCGGTCCCGCCCGGCACCGTCGGCAGCCAGGACATCACCAGTGCCGCCAACGCCACCGTCGGGATGTCCGTCAGCCGGCGCGGCTCCACCACCGGTACCCACAGCGGCTCGGTGACCGGCCTCAACGCCACCGTCAACTACGGCGGCGGCGACATCGTCTACGGCATGATCCGCACCAACGTCTGCGCCGAGCCCGGCGACAGCGGCGGCCCGCTCTACTCCGGCAGCCGCGCCATCGGCCTGACCTCCGGGGGCAGCGGCGACTGCACCTCGGGCGGCACCACCTTCTTCCAACCCGCCGTCGAGGCCCTCAACGCCTACGGCGTGAGCGTGTACTGACCCGTCCGCCCTGCGGCACAATGAGCCCCCGCCAACTCACGGGCGGGGGCTCACCTTTCGGGGGTGTCGGGGCAGCGCATGGCCGGTGCACGTTCCGCGCGGGGTGGCTCCGCACCCGACGCGCACAGCGGATCCCAGGAGCAGCGCCGCGCAGGCCAGTGCGTGCGGACTGCCCCCGGAGCGGCCCACGACGGCGGAGGTGTCCGGGCCCAAGGCGGTTCCGAGGCGGCTGCCCGGGTGGCATCGTCCAGCAGGAAGGGAGCCCGTCCGGGTTCCCAGTCCTCGGCGACGGGCCTGCGGCCGCCCTCTGCCCTCACTTCGACGCGCACCACGCCTCCGCACGCGGTCTACCGCCTCCCTGCGGATGTCCCTAGTCTCACCCCGACTGCTCTCTCGATGTCCTGATGGAAGCACAGCCACGACCCGGAGGGTGAACCGTGACGACCATTCAGAACCAGCATTCCGCAGGTGAAGTGGTGGACGAGGGGCATGACGGCCGGCCCGCGAGGACTTCCCTGGCCTCCCTCGCCGCGCGGGGCGGCGCGGAGTCCGACCGGCTCATCGACCGGCTGCTGCCCGGCCGGGGCGCCGCCCCCACGGTCCGGACGGTCACCTTCAACTCCTCCCTCTGAGCGGGGCGCCCCGTCGCGATGGAGGCCACCGGCGCCGGCCCCGCCGCAGCCCTCGTTCCGTTCCGTGAGTTCGTGGTCAAGGTGCACAGCAGATGCGATCTCGCATGTGATCACTGCTACATCTACGAGCACGCGGACCAGAGTTGGCGGCAACGGCCCGCGGTGATCCCCGAAGCGGTCATCGAACACTTGGCCGAGCGGCTTGCCCAGCACGCGCGCGCCCACGCACTGCCGTCGGTGACCGTCATCCTCCTCGGCGGAGAGCCGCTGTTGGCCGGACCCGCCCGGCTGCGCCGGCTGTGCGAGGCGCTCACCCGGGCCCTCGACGGGGTGGCGACCCTTGATCTGCGCATCCACACCAACGGCCTGCGGCTGGACGAGGCCATGCTCGCGCTGTTCACCGAGTACGGGGTGGGCGTCGGGGTCTCCCTCGACGGGGACCGCGCCGCCAACGACCGGCACCGCCGTTATGCGAACGGCCGCAGCAGCCACGCCCGCGTGCTCGACGCGGTCCGCCTCCTGGGCGAGGATCGCCACCGCCCCCTCTACCAGGGGCTGCTGTGCACGATCGACGTGCGGAACGACCCGGACGCAGTGCTCGATGCGCTCCTCGCGCTCGCACCGCCGCGCATCGATTTCCTGCTGCCGCACGCCACGTGGGAGGCACCCCCGCCCCGGCCCGACGGGCGCCCGGACGCCTACGCCCGCTGGCTGCTGAGGCTCTTCGACCGCTGGGACGGCCTAGGCCGGCCGGTGCCCGTTCGGCTCTTCGATTCGCTGCTGAGCACCCTGCGGGGCGGGCCGAGCCTGACCGAGTCCTTAGGCCTTACCCCCACCGACCTGGTCGTCGTCGAGACTGACGGCACCCTGGAGCAGGCCGACTCCCTCAAGACCGCCCACGAGGGAGCCGCCGCCACCGGCTTCGACGTCTTCCGGCACGCCTTCGACGATGTGGCCGCCCACCCCCAAATCCAGGCCCGGCAGCTGGGCCTCGCGGGCGTCAGTGCCGAGTGCCGCGCCTGCCCGGTGGTGCGCTCCTGTGGCGGCGGCCTCTACGCGCACCGCTACCGCTCCGCGAACGGCTTCGACAATCCGTCCGTCTACTGCACCGACCTGAAGGTGCTGGTGGAGGGCGTCGAGCAGCGCACCGCCCAAGCCGACGTCGCCCCGGAGGTCACCGATCCGGCCGCGCTCGCTGCCGCCCAGCAGGAGCTGACCCGGGTGCTCCTGGTCCGGCTGCACGCCGAGCTGAGCGGGCGTGGCGATGCGGACTGGCAGCGGGCCTGGGGGCTGGTCACGGCCGTCGAGGCCGCGGCGCCGGACGCACTGGCCGCCGTCCTGGACCACCCGTACACCCGCACCTGGCTGCTCGCCGCCCTGGACGCCGTACGGCGGGGCAGGCCGCCGGGTGCGGAGCCCGCGCACAGGCTGTCCGTGCTGGCAGCCGCGGCCGTGCTGCGCGGAAGGCTGGATCTGCCCGCGCCCGTGGTCCTCGCGGGCGGCGGCCTGTATGTGCCCACCCTGGGACTGCTGCGCGCAGATCCGGGGCGGGCGGAGCTCCGGGCCACCGCGGAGGGGTTCTCCGTACGGAGGGCGGCCGGGGTACGGAACTTCGGGCCGGGCGGGGAGAGTCCGGACTGGCAGCCGGTCCGGGTCCTGGCGGGCGGAGCCGGGCCGGATGCGCCCCCGGTACCCCTGGCACTGGAGGACCTGGACCCCGACCGGGGCTGCTTCGCCCTGCCACCCGCACCGAGGCTGGACCCGGCCGGGGCCGAGCGCTGGGAGCGCCGCCTGGCAGAAGCCTGGGGCCTGCTCTACGGCACGGTGCCGTCGCTGGCCCGGGAAACGGCGGCCGGGCTGACCACGCTGACCCCGCTCGTGGACGCGGGGGTGCCTGAGCAGGAGGCGCGGCGCGGGCCCGGGGCGCTGGGCGTGCCGCTGGGGGCGGACGTACGGAGCACCGCGCTCGCGCTGCTCACCGGCAGGCGGCGGGCTCGGCTGCGCGAGCTGACGGAGGTGGCCGATCTGTACGCGTCGGACGGGGAGGGGCTGCACCCGTCGCCGTGGTGCAGGGAGCCGGTGCCCGTGTCGCGCCTGCTGGCGGACGCGCACGAGGCGGTGGCGGCGCGGGCGTTCCGCCGGGCGGCCGGCGGGCTCTGCGGCACGGGAGGGATAGAGCGGGCCCTTGACCGGCTCTCGGGGGCGGCGGAACTGACGGTGAGCGGCAAGGAGGTGGTTGCGGCACTGCGCCGGGAGCTCGGATCGGAAACATGAGGAGACCACGGCGTGATCTGCGCCTCCGAGCAGGCCGTCATCCTGGACGCCGAGTTCTACGAGCAGGGCATGGCCGAGTTCCGGCGGCTCGGCGCCCACGTGGTGACGGCGGCCGAGAAGACCAAGCTGGAGGAGTTCGTCTTCCGTACGACGGCCTACGCCGCCGACTGCGCCGCAGCCGGGCTCAAACGCGGCGGTCGTCGGCAAGTCCGCGCGGTGGATCGCGGAGCAGGCCGGGTCCACCGCGGCACAGCGCCGCCATCCACGCCGAGGACGGGGTGCTCGTCGGAGTACGGGAAGAAGGTCAAGGCGGTCCGCGTCATCGCCAACTCGCCCACCACCTTCGGCGGGCCCTCGCTCACCCTCGGCTGCGGCTCGTACGGCCGCAACGCGGCGCCGGACAACGTCACCGCGGTCAACCTGGTCAACGTCAAGCGGATCGGGCGGCGCAACAACATGCAGTGGTTCAAGGTCCGGCCGAAGATCTACTTCGAGCGCAACTCGATCCGCTACCTGGGGGAATGGACGGCATCAGCCGGGTCTCGATCGTCACCGACAAGACGGAGGTGGCGCTGGGCTTCGTGCAGAAGGTCACCGACATCCTCCGGGGCCGCGAGGGCGCGGTCGCCGTCCAGGTCATCGACGCGTCGAGCCCAATCCGGAGCCGGCCATCGTCCGGGCGGGCGACGCGCTGATGCGCGAGTTCCGGCCGGACACGATCATCGGCCTCGGCGGCGGCTTCCCGATGGACGGTGGTGGCGGGCGAGGTGGTCCACAAGGCGTAGGGGGTGTCCGGACCGCCGGCGCCGAGCCGCGGTCAGGTCTCCGGGTGCTCCTCCGGGGCGAGGAAGCGGCCCATGGGAGCACTGTTGCCGCGCTCGCCGCCGCCCGGGGCGCTCATCGGGCGGCCGTACCCTCACCGGACGGCGCGGCCTGCGGGAGGCCGCTGCCCACGGCGGGCCCCGGGCGGCCCCTGCGGAGGACCGCGCAGGCCACGGTGACGGCCGAGCCGAGCACCGCCCAGGCGGCCAGCACCAGCATCGGCCCGGCCGCGGCGTTGCCGCCGAAGTACGTGATCGAGCGCGCGGCGTACGTGCCCGCGCCCGGTGGCAGGGCCGGGCCGATGGCCCTCCAGAAGGGCGGCAGCAGCGGGTACGGATAGGCGCCGCCCGCGCTCGGGTTGCCGAACACCACCACCAGCAGGATCGCCAGGCCGATGCCGACGACGCCCGCCACCCCCTGGAAGGCCAGGGTGATCGCCCCGACCGCGAAGACGACCAGGGTGCCGAGCCCCCACAGGGCCATGATGCCGCCGGGCAGCGCGCCCAGGACCGGGCCCGCGATGACCGTGCCGAGCAGCCCGGCGGCGATCGCGTACAGCAGGAGCGCGCCGAGCCGGATGAAGGCGCGGTGGGAGTTGGCGGGCCGGGCTCCGGCGCTGATCGCGAGGATCGCGGCGCACAGGTAGCCGCCGACGCACCAGCCGATGACGAGGTAGAAGGCGCTGAGCCCGCGTGCGTCGCCCGCGGCGGCCGGGGCCACGTCGACGACCCGGACGGCCCGGCCCCGGGCCTGCTCGACGCGGCCGACGACCACTTCGAGGGCCTGTGAGAGCGAGGCGCCCGCCCCGCTCGCGACCAGCAGCCGGTCGGTCGGGCGGGCCGGGTCGATGACCAGTGCCCCGTCCACGTCCCGGTTCTTCACCTCCGCCGTCGCGGCGGCCTCGTCCTTGACCGCGTGCGGGTCGAGCGGTTTCCCGGGCAGGTCGGCGAGCTGCTGCGCGGACTGCTCGGCGACCTGCCGGGCGGGGGCGGCCACGGCGATCGGGATCTCGCTGGGCACGGGCCGGTGGAAGGCCCCGATGTAGGAGGTGACGAAGGCGAGCTGGAGGGCCAGCACCCCCACGAGCAGCAGGGCGGCCCGGACGGTCACGGCGTCCTTGACCTCGGCGAGGAACCCGGCGGACGGAGCCGGGGAGGGGGGCTGGGTCATGTCTCACACGCTCGGCGTGCGGGGGACGGGGCGCAGCAGGGGCGGGCCGAATGGATGACGGGCGGGAGGCGGCCGGACCAGCAGGGCCATCGAACGAATGTTTCGCACGGATATTCGAATTGCTCTATTGTGGAGACCGGGGGAGGTGTTCACGTTCGAGCGAAGCAGGAGGCCGCGGGTGCCTGGTTTTACGCATCTGCACACCGTTTCGGGGTTCTCCATGCGCTACGGAGGGTCCCACCCCGAACGGCTGGCGGAACGCGCCGCCGACCGGGGCATGGACGCCCTCGCCCTGACCGACCGCGACACCCTCGCGGGCGCCGTCCGGTTCGCGAAGGCCTGTGCCAAAGCCGGGATCCGGCCGCTGTTCGGGGTCGACCTGGCCGTGTCGCCCGCAGCGGGCTCCGCGGGGCCGGGGGGCTCCGCGGGGCCGGGCGGACCGGGCGGCTCGGCCGGCCCCGCCGGCTCCGGCGAGGCTTCCCGCCGCCGGCGGACCCCCGTCGTCGGCGGCGCCTTCGTCGACGAGTCCGCACCCCGGGCCACCTTCCTGGCCCGCGACGGCGCCGCCGGCTGGGCCGAGCTGTGCCGTATGGTCACCGCCGCCCACGCCCACGCCGCCGCAGGCGACGGCCTGCCGGTGCTGCCCCGGGCCCAGCTGCGCGGCGAAGGGGTGTACGTACTGCTCGGGCCCGGGTCCGAAGTGGGGCGGGCGCTGGCCGCCGGCCGTCCGGACCGGGCCGCCCGGCTGCTCGCGCCCTGGCGGGAGGTCTACGGGGACTCCCTCCGCCTGGAGGCCGTCGACCACGGCCGCACCGGCACCGGCCCCGGCTCGCTGCGCCTGGCCGCCCGTACGGTCGGCTTCGCCGCCGAGCAGGGCGTCCCGGCCGTGCTCACCAACGCCGTCCGGTACGCCGATCCCGGCCAGGGGCCCGTCGCCGACGTCCTCGACGCGGCCCGCCGGCTCGTCCCCGTCGACCCCCGCGGTCTCGACGGCGGCGAGCGCTGGCTCAAGGACCCCGCCGCCATGGCCGAGGCCGCCGACCGCATCGCCCGGGCCGCGGGCCTCGGCCCCGCCGACGCGCGCCGGCTGCTCGCGCAGACCCGGCGCACCGCCGAGGCGTGCGCGGTGGACCCCGAGGACGACCTCGGCATGGGCTCCGTGCACTTCCCCGAGGCCCACCTCGTCGGCGCGGCCCACCGCACCGCCCAGCGGGTCCTCGCCTCCCGGGCCTCCGCGGGCATGGTGCTGCGCGGCTACGCCGACGACCGCGCGTACTGGGAGCGGATGCACCACGAGCTGGACATCATCGCCTACCACGGGTACGCCTCGTACTTCCTGACGGTCGCCCAGGTCGTGGACGACGTACGGGAGATGGGCATCCGGGTGGCCGCCCGCGGCTCCGGCGCCGGCTCCCTCGTCAACCACCTCCTCGGCATCGCCCACGCCGACCCCGTCGAGCAGGGCCTGCTGATGGAGCGGTTCCTGTCCAAGCGCCGCCACGTCCTGCCCGACATCGACATCGACGTGGAGTCCGCCCGCCGGCTGGAGGTCTACCGGCGGATCATCGACCGCTTCGGCACCGAACGCGTCGCCACCGTCTCCATGCCCGAGACCTACCGGGTCCGGCACGCGATCCGTGACGTCGGCGCCGCCCTGTCCATGGACCCGGCCACCGTCGACCGGCTGGCCAAGGCCTTCCCGCACATCCGGGCCCGCGACGCCCGCGCGGCCCTGGCCGAGCTCCCCGAACTGCGCGACGTGCGCGGCGAGGAGCACGGGCGGCTGTGGGAGCTCGTCGAGGCGCTGGACGCGCTGCCGCGCGGGATCGCCATGCACCCGTGCGGGGTGCTGCTCTCCGACGCCTCGCTGCTCGCCCGCACCCCCGTGGTGCCCACCAGCGGCGAGGGCTTCCCCATGTCCCAGTTCGACAAGGACGACGTGGAGGAGCTCGGGCTGCTCAAGCTCGACGTGCTGGGCGTACGGATGCAGTCCGCGATGGCGCACGCCGTCGCGGAGATCCGGCGCGGTACGGGGGAGGAGCTCGACCTGGACGACCCGGCGCAGGTGCCGCCGGGCGACGGGGCGACGTACGAGCTGATCCGCTCGGCCGAGACGCTGGGCTGCTTCCAGATCGAATCGCCGGGCCAGCGCGACCTGGTGGGGCGGCTCCAGCCGTCGACCTTCCACGACCTGGTCGTCGACATCTCGCTGTTCCGGCCCGGGCCGGTCGCCGCCGACATGGTGCGCCCCTTCATCGAGGCCCGGCACGGGAGGGCCCCGGTCCGCTTCCCGCACGAGGACCTGGCGGAGGCGCTGCGCGAGACGTACGGGGTGGTGGTCTTCCACGAGCAGATCATCGAGATCGTGCACGTCATGACCGGCTGCGGGCGCGACGAGGCGGACCGGGTGCGGCGCGGGCTCTCCGACCCCGAGTCGCAGGCGCGGATCAAGGTGTGGTTCACGGCGAAGGCGGGCGAACGGGGCTACTCGGCCGAGGTGATCGGCCGGACCTGGGAGATCGTCGAGGCGTTCGGCAGCTACGGCTTCTGCAAGGCACATGCGGTGGCCTTCGCCGTGCCGACGTACCAGTCGGCTTGGCTGAAGGCGCACCACCCGGCCGCGTTCTACGCCGGGCTGCTCACGCACGACCCGGGGATGTACCCGAAGCGGCTGCTGCTGGCGGACGCGCGGCGGCGGGGCGTGCCGGTCCTGCCGCTGGACGTGAACCGGTCGGCGCTGGCCCACCGCATCGAACTGGTGTCCGAGGTCGGAGCTCCGCCGGTGTGGGGGCTCCGGCTGGCCCTGGCCGACGTCCACGGCATCAGCGAGGCGGAGGCGCGACGGATCGAGGACGGACAGCCGTACGGATCGCTGCGCGACTTCTGGGACCGGGCCCACCCCGGGCGGCCGGTCGCACAGCGGCTCGCCCAGGTCGGGGCGCTGGACGCCTTCGGCGCCAACCGGCGCGACCTGCTGCTGCACGTGGCCGAACTGCACGGCGCGCAGCGGTCGGCGGGGGCCCGGCCGGGCAGTGTCCAACTCCCGCTGGACGGCGGGCGGTCCACGGCCCCGGTCGGCCTGCCCGACCTGAACGGGGCGGAGCGGCTCAGCGCGGAGCTGGGCGTGCTCGGCATGGACGCCTCACGGCACCTGATGGGGGGCCACCACGCCTTCCTCGCGGAGCTGGGGGTGGTCCCTGCCCGCAGGCTGCGCGAGGTCGAGCACGGCCGGACGGTACTGGTCGCGGGGGCCAAGGCGGCCACCCAGACCCCGCCGATCCGCTCCGGGAGGCGGGTCATCTTCACCACGCTGGACGACGGGACGGGCCTGGTCGACCTGGCCTTCTTCGACGACAGCCACGAGGCGTGCGCGCACACCGTCTTCCACTCGTTCCTGCTGCTCGTGCGCGGTGTCGTCCAGCGGCGCGGACCGCAGAGCCTGAGCGTGGTCGGCGCGGCGGCCTGGGACCTGGCCGAGCTGGTGGAACTGCGGGCGGCGGGCGGCCTCGACGCGGTCGCGGCCCGCCTGGCGGAGCCGCTGCCGGGCGCCGCCGGGGGTGCAGGGGGCGCCGAGGGTGCCGCCGGCGCGGCAGGCTCCGCCGATTCCGGGCGCCGCATCCACCTGTCCACCGGGTACGAGATGAACCCGTGGGCCGACCTCCAGCCGCCCGGCGACCGCGCAGCCACCGGCCGCAAGCTGTGGCACTCCAGCCCGGGGAGCGCGGGATGACCCCCGTGAACGGCGTCCTGCACGTGCGGTGTGCACCGGGGCTGACCGAGGAGGGGTACCGCGAAGTCCTCGAACTCCTGCGGGAGTTCTCCCCGACGGTGCAGGCCCTGCCGCCCCGGGCGGCGCTGGTGCACGTACGCGGCGCCCGGCGGTACTTCGGCGCGGACGCCGGCCGGATCGCCGAGCTGGTGCGGCTGCGCGCGCTGGCGCGGCTCGGCACCGACGTACGGATCGGGGTCGCCGGGACCTGGGCGGTGGCGGCGACGGCCTCCGCCCGGGTGCCCGGCCCCGGCGGGGTCCTGGCCGTGCCCGAGGGCGGGGCCGAGGTCTTTCTGGGGCCGCTGCCGGTGGAGGCCCTGCACGGCATCGGCCCCAAGCAGGCGGAGGCGCTTCGCGGGTACGGGCTGCACACGGTCGGCGCGGTCGCGGCCGTCCCCCCGGGCACCGTCGAGCGGATCCTGGGGCAGCGGGCGGGCCGGCTGGCAGCGGAGCGCGCCCGCGGGATCGACCCGCGCCCCGTCACCCCGAAGGACCTGCCCCCGTCGGCCGCCGTCCGCAGCGGCTTCACCCGGCACGAGCTCGACGGCCCGCACGCCCGGGCCGTGCTCCTCTCCCTGGTGGTCCGGCTGGGCGCGGTGCTGCGCGGCCGCCGCCAGGCAGCCCGGGCCCTGTCGCTGACGCTGCAGTTCGCCGGCGGCACCCGCTGGGAGCGGACCCGGCGGCTCCCCGAGGCGTCCGGGCACGACGAGGACCTGCGGGCGGCGGCGTACCGCCTGCTGGACGCGGCCGGGCTGCAACGGGCCCGGCTGACCGGCATGGTGCTGCGCGCCGAGGACCTCACGGACGCCGGGCGGGCGTCCCGGCAGATCTCGCTGGACCCGGTCCGCGAGGCCCGGCTGACGGTGGAGGCGGCCGTCGACCGGGCGAACGCCCGCTTCGGCCCGGGCACGGTCCGCCCGGCGGCCACCTTCCACAAGGCCGCCTGACACCCCTGGGGGCGCCAGGCGCAGGCCTGCCCCTCCGCGTGCTGCGCCGCTCCTACTCCTCCGCGTACTCCTCCGCCTCCCGGGACACGCATTTTTTACTGACGCGTAACTTCCAAGTCTTGCTACTCACCCGTAATTTGGCGGGAAGCAGCCCCCTTGTGATCCGGATCACGGGACGAACCCCCACGTATTTCCCTGACCCGCAAGGAGATCACTCGATGCTGCACTGGCGACGCCTGCTCCGCCCGCTGGCCGTCCTCACCCTCGCCGCCGCCGCCCTCGTCGCCCCCACCGGCGCCGCGCAGGCCGCGTCCGCACCCAGCAGCGGCTGGAACGACTGGTCCTGCAAGCCCTCCGCCGCCCATCCGCGCCCGGTCGTCCTCGTCCACGGCACGTTCGGCAACTCCGTCGACAACTGGCTCGGGTTCGCGCCGTACCTCGTACACCGCGGGTACTGCGTCTACTCGCTCGACTACGGGCAACTGCCCGGCGTGCCCTTGTTCAACGGGCTCGGCCCCATCGACAAGTCGGCCGGCCAGCTCCAGGTGTTCGTCGACAAGGTGCTGGCCTCCACCGGGGCCCCGAAGACCGACATCGTCGGCCACTCGCAGGGCGGCATGATGCCGAACTACTACCTCAAGTTCCTCGGCGGCGCCCCCAAGGTCAACGCCCTGATCGGGCTCGCCCCCGACAACCACGGAACCACCCTGGACGGCCTCACCCAGCTGCTCCCGTACTTCCCCGGCGCCGAGGACCTGATCAGCTCGGCGACCCCGGGGCTGGCCGACCAGATCGCCGGATCGCCGTTCGTCACCAAGCTGAACGCGGGCGGGGACACCGTCCCCGGGGTCCAGTACACGGTCATCGCGACGAAGTACGACGAGGTCGTCACGCCGTACCGGAGCGCCTTCCTCCAGGGGACCGGCTCCAACGTACGCAACGTCGTGCTCCAGGACCTGTGCTCGCTGGACCTCTCCGAGCACGTGGCCATCGGGCTCACCGACCGGATCGCCTGGCACGAGGCGGTCAACTCCCTCGACCCGGCGCACGCGACCCGGACCACCTGCGCGTCGGTCTTCGAATGACGTGCGGGTGACGGGTCGGTGATGCGGTCCGCCCAGGGGTGTCGTCAAAGTGGCGTCGGCCGCCCGGCCGGCCAGACGGGACTTTGACGACCCTCCCTAGTCTTCTGAGTCAGGAATTCTGTTCAGATAGCTGGCGAGGCGTTCGAGGATCTCGTCTGCGGTCTTGGTCCAGACGTAGGGCCTCGGGTC
>NZ_JBITFF010000037.1:0-42272 GCF_044455885.1 Streptomyces sp. NPDC051109 | reverse complement strand
TTGTCGTCCTTCTCGCGCAGCAGCTTCTTCTCGCGCGCGTAACGGTTCACCAGACCCGTCAGCGCGGCCCGGAAGCCCTCCTCGTGCGTACCGCCGTCGTGGGTGCGGATGGCGTTGGCGAAGGAGTGGACGCCTTCGTTGTAGCCGGTGTTCCACTGCATCGCGATGTCGACGGAGAGTGTCCTCCCGGGGTCGGACGCTCCGACGGAGATGACGGTGGGGTGGACGGGTGCACCCTTGCGGGAGTTGAGGTGGGTGACGAAGTCGGCAATGCCTTCCTCGTAGTGGTAGGTCACCGTGCGGGCGGGCCGCTCGGTGTCGCCGTCGGCCGGTTCGGCGTCGGCGGTGGCTCTTGCCGAGGCGCGTTCGTCGGCAAGAGAGACCGTCAGGCCCTTGTTGAGGAAGGCGACCTCCTGGAAGCGGCGGGAGAGGGTCTCGAAGGAGTAGTCGGTGGTCTCGAAGATGCTGTCATCGGCCCAGAAGGTGATGGTGGTACCCGTGGCGGTGGTGGCTTCGTGCCGGGCGAGCGGGGCGACGGGCACGCCGGCTTTGAACTCCTGACTCCACCGGTGACCGTCCTTGCGCACCTCCGCCGACACCCTCGTGGACAGGGCGTTGACGACGGAGAGACCGACACCGTGCAGACCGCCGGAGACGGCGTAGCCGCCACCGCCGAACTTGCCACCCGCGTGCAGCACGGTCATCACGACCTCCAGGGCGGGCCTCCCCTGGGAGGCCACGATGTCGATGGGAATACCGCGTCCGTTGTCGCAGACCTGGAGGCCGCCGTCGGCGAGGATCGTGACGGCGATGGTGTCGGCCACGCCGGCCAGCGCCTCGTCCACGGAGTTGTCGACCACTTCCTGCACCAGGTGGTGCAGGCCGCGCTCGCCGGTCGAGCCGATGTACATGCCCGGTCGTTTGCGGACCGCGTCGAGCCCGTCGAGGACGCTGATGGTGGTGGCGTCGTAAGACGGCGTCGGTGCCGCGCTCCTGCCGGCGAGCGAAGCGGGAACGGCGGCCGGGGCGGGCTCGGTCGGGTTGCCGGGATCGGTCACGGAAGACTCCTTCAGGGCAGCACAAGCCGCGCTCCCGCAGGGAGCGGCGTGTGGAGAGGGGTGCGGCGGCCATCGCGGACTGGCCGGACGCGGTCATGGACGGATGCCCGGCTCCGGGGCCGACATCCACTTCATTCTATTTCCCGTCAGCGTCCACGCCATGGGCCTTTGCCCCTCCAGGCTGCCTGGGTGACCGCGTAAGGCGAAGTGAGCGTGGCGGCCTATCCCCCCTAGGTGGCAGGCGTGTTTGGGTCTTGGTGGGCCGCACGAGGCTCTGAGGGGGGTTTTGGTGAAGAGGGTCGCGGGGTCAATTGAAAAAGTCTCGCTGCTGCTTCAGGGCCGGGGTTCTGCGGGCGGGTCTGCTCGGCTTGGCGGGCCGGCGGCCGGCCCCCCTCCGGCGAGCGCACCCGCGTGTGGAGGTCCGTCATCCGCCGGGCAGCGGTCGCAACCAGCGCCCGTATCGCTCCTCCTGACACCTGTGCGGCCTAGCGCCCAGCAGTGGGGCGCCCATCGGCGCCTGTTGATGCCGGGGTACGTGTGCTCGCCGTGGTAGGGGATATCAGAAGCCGCATCGGCCCGTGATCGCGAAAGGCGCCGCCCGTGTCTCAGGACCAACGCAACCCGGAGCAAAGGCGGCGACTGCCCGTGAAGGCGGCCCTGCCCGGCCGCCACCCGCACGAGGACGAGACGGCCGTCACCGACCGGCTGGTCTTCGGCGTGACGGCCGTGCTGACCCTGGGCTTCGTGATCTGGGGCGTCACGGCCACCGCCTCGCTGGAGAGCGTCTCCGACGCCCTGCTGAACGGCTTGATGCACAACGCCGGCTGGGCGTTCGTCCTGGCGGCCTCGGGGTTCGTCGTCTTCGCGCTCTGGCTCGCCATCAGCCGGTACGGACGGATCGAGCTGGGCCAGGAGCACGAGGAGCCGGAGTTCAGCACCGTCTCCTGGGTCGCCATGATGTTCAGCGCCGGCATGGGCATCGGCCTGATGTTCTACGGCGTCAGCGAACCCCTCGCGCACTACACGACTCCGCCGCCGGGCACCGCCCCCGCCGACTCGGCGGACGCCATGCAGACGGCGCTCGCCACCACGCTCTTCCACTGGACGCTGCACCCGTGGGCCATCTACGCGGTGGTCGGCCTGGCCATCGCGTACAGCACCTTCCGACGCCGCAGGCGGCAGACGATCAGCGCCGTCTTCGTCCCGCTCCTGGGGAGGAAGCGCGCCGAAGGCGCAGTCGGCCGGGTGATCGACATCTTGGCGATCTTCGCCACGCTGTTCGGCTCGGCCACGTCGCTGGGACTCGGGGCGCTTCAGATCGGCAGCGGCATGCACGAGGTCGGCTGGCTCGGCAAGGCCGGTACGGGGCTGCTCGTCGCCATCATCGGCGTGCTGACCGTCTGCTTCGTCTTCTCCGCCGTCTCCGGAGTGGAGAAGGGCATCCAGTGGCTCTCCAACATCAACATGGTGTTGGCCGTCGTCCTCGCGGTCTTCGTGTTCGTCGTCGGCCCCACCATCCTGGTCCTCGACCTGATCCCCACCTCGCTCGCCGCGTACTTCGAGGAGCTGCCCCAGCTGATCGGCCGCACCGAGGCGTCCACCGGCGGCGGTGACGTCGCCGACTGGCTGAGCAGCTGGACGGTCTTCTACTGGGCCTGGTGGATCTCCTGGACGCCGTTCGTCGGCATGTTCATCGCCCGCATCAGCCGGGGGCGCACGATCCGCCAGTTCGTCGGCGGCGTCATCCTGGTGCCCAGCAGCGTGAGCCTGGTCTGGTTCGCCATCTTCGGCGGTACGGCCATGAGCCTGAAGGAGCAGGGAAAGCTCGGCGGTGCGACCACGCCCGAGGCGCAGCTCTTCGGCGTACTTCAGGAGTTCCCGATCGCCGGCGGGATGAGCCTGCTCGTGATGGTCCTGGTCGGCATCTTCTTCGTCTCCGGCGCCGACGCGGCGTCAATCGTGATGGGCACCCTGTCCCAGAAGGGCACCTTCGAACCCGCCCGGTTCGTCGTCGTCTTCTGGGGCGTGGTGACCGGTGGTGTGGCGGCCGTGATGCTGCTCGTCGGCGAGGGCAAGGGCGAAGCCCTCGCGGGGCTGCAACACCTGACGATCCTCGTCGCCGCCCCGTTCGTCCTGGTGATGATCGGCATGTGCTGGGCCCTCTTGCGGGACCTCCGCCAGGACCCGCTGATCGTCCGGAGCGAACTCGCGGAGGAGGCGGTGGAGGAAGCCGTGATCGCGGGGCACGAGAAGTACGCGGGCGGGTTCGAGATCCGCATCGGTCCGGCGCAGGACGCGGCACCCGGGGAAAGGGCGGACGACCGCGACCGCAAAGACCCGGGAGCCCCGCCCCCGGCATCCTGACGGGGACACCCGCCACGTCTGACGACCGGCGGCCAGCTGTTCGGGGTACCTCTGCAGCGTTCAGGCGCCGTGCGGGAGGCCGCTCGTCGCCGAGCGGGCAGTCGGAGGCGAGCCCGACGGGAAGATCACCGCTCAGCCCAGCCGTCACTGCCCGGTCTGGCCGGTGAGGGGCTGTTGAGCGGCGGTCGGTGGTGCGAAGAATGCCTGGACGGTTTCGGTGGCCAGGTCTCGCAGCCAGGTGTGGGCGCGGTCGCTGTCGTAGCGCCGGTGCCACAGCAGGTACAGGGGGACGTCTGGCAGCGGCAGGGGCGGCGGCAGTGTGGCCAGGCCGAGTTGTTCCCGGGCGGCGCGCGTGACGGTCTCGGGGAGGGTGACGACCAGGTCGGTGCCGAGGGCGAGTTGCAGCGCGAGGGCGGTGGTGGGTCCGGCGGCGACGACACGTCGTTCGAAGCCGCGTGTGGTCAGGGCGTCGTCGATCGGGTCGCGCAGGCTGCCGCGTCGCGAAACGGTGAGGTGTTCGGCGGCCGCGTAGCGCTGGAGGCTCAGCGGGCCTTCGGTGAGCGGGTGGCCCGGTCGGACGGCGACGACGAGCCGGTCCCTGCCGACGAGGCGGTGGCGGATGTCGGGGAGCGTGGGAGCGCTGGAGCTCGATTCGAGGTCGACCTCACCCCGGCGCAGCTCGGCGTCGTCCGTGCCGGGTTCGGCGGACAGGCGCAGCCGGACGCCGGGGGCCTGGCGGTGGACGGCTGTGATCAGGGCGGTGCCGGAGGCGGCGGTCAGGGCGTCGTGCCAGCGCACGGTGAACACCCGGTCGAGAGCCGTCAGGTCGAGTTCCTGCTGTGCGGAGAGAAGTTGATGGGCCTGTTGCACGAGGGCGTGGACCTGGGCGCGCATGGCCAGCGCCCGGGTGGTGGGGACCATGGTGCGTCCGGTGCGGACCAGGATCTGGTCACCGGTGGCCTTGCGGATGCGGCCCAGGGAGCGGCTCATCGCCGGTGCGGTGACGTGCAGGCGTGCCGCCGCGCCGGCGACACTGCCCTCTTCCAGCAGGGCGTCCAGGGCCGTGAGCAGGTTCAAATCCAATTGCATGGCAGTAACTCTACAAGTGACAAGCATGCACTTGTTGTTAATGATCGGGCGTCCTACCTTCGAAGTGCGGGAGCGAACAACCGCCCCGCTCCTACCGATTCCCCAGGGAGCCCGCCATGAGCACAGCCATGCCTTTCGACGCCGACGGGGCACTCCTGTCCGACGTGACCGCCGCAGTGAAGGCCGCCGGCATCACGCTGCGCGACCGGTACACCTCGCACGCCCGGGGCGTGAGTCTGGCCGAGATCGTCGGCGAGATCCACGCCAACGACGACGCGGTGCTGGACGTGCTGCGGGAACCCCTGCTGCGGGCCCGTCGCGGGTCGCAGTGGGCCGAGGACGAGCTGGCCGGCGGTGCGCTCCCGCCCGGGGAGTGGTGGGTCGTCGACCCCGCCGAGGGCAACATCAACCACGTCCACGGCATGGACGACTGGGCGGTCACCGCCACCCTGGTCAGCGACAACCTGCCGGTACTCACGGTCGTCCACCTGCCGCTGACCGGCGACACCTACACGGCGGTGGCCGGTGGCGGTGCCCGCCTCAACGGCCGGCCCCTGAAGGTGTCCGCCAAGACCGACCTGGGCGCCGCCCTCATCGGCACCGGTCAGGCCAAGCCCGGCGAGGACGAGCGCACCTTCCGGCGGATCGGTGACTCAGTCACCGCCATGCTCGTCAACGGCCTGGTCGTGCGGGTGTCCGTTCCCGCCACGATGCAGCTGATCCACGTCGCCGCCGGACGCATGGACGCGTTCTGGCAGTTCTCCGACGTCCGCTCCGGCCTGGTGGCCGGCGCCCTGCTGGTCTCCGAGGCCGGAGGCACCGTCACCGACCTGGCGGGCGAACCCTGGAACACCGGCAGCCGCGACTTCCTGGCCGCCGCCCCCGGCATCCACGCCGCCGCCCTCAAGGTCCTCTCGCCGATCACCTGACCGGACGTCTCCGCCGCTCCCACCCGATACCTCAAGGAGCATCACCGCATGACCAACATCGGCATCCTGGGCGCCGGCCGCGTCGGCACCAATCTCGCCCGCAAACTCTCCGCAGCCGGACACCGCGTCACCCTGGGCACCCGGAACCCCGAAGGCACCGCCGCCCACCACGCCGGACTCCCTCCGCGGATCGCGTTCGCCGACCAGCGCACCACCGCCCGCACCACGGACATCGTGATCAACGCGGCGCCCGGCGACAGCTCCCTGGACCGCCTCACCGACCTGCAGGCCGAGCTCTCCGGCAAGATCCTCATCGATGTCTCCAACGCAACCCGGGACACGGCTGACGGCCTGCCCGGCGACCTGTGCTACCCCGGCAGCAGCCTCGCCGAGAAGCTCCAGGCCGCCCTCCCCGACACCCATGTGGTGAAGACCCTCAACACCATGCTGTTCATGGTCATGACCGCCCCCGAAATCCTGGCCACGCCACCGACCGCCTATCTCTCGGGCGACGACGAGAACGCGAAGAAGACCGTTACCGGCCTGCTCGGCGACCTGGGCTGGAGGCCCGAACGGATCGAGGACCTCGGCGACATCACCACGGCCCGCGCCACCGAAGCCATGATCCTGGTCGTGCCCCACATCCTGCGCCGGCACGGCTTCAAGCCCTTCGCCGTCTCACTCGCCCACTGACCCCCAGCAGCGGGGTCAGAGCAATGGCGGCCGCCTGGATCCCGGTGCACCGAACGGCCTTACGATCGTCGCCATGACCTCTGCCTTGATCCTCATCGACCTGATGCCGCGCATCATCGCCCTCCCGCTCGCCCCGCACTCCGGTGACGCAGTGCTCGCCCGTTGCCGCGCGTTGGCCAAGTCGTTCCGGGCGAGCGGACAGCCGGTGGTGATGGTCCGGGTGGAGCGCCCGAACGTCGCCGAGCAGCCGCCGGGCAGCGACTTCGCCGAAGACCTGGTACAGCCCGGCGACATCGTGGTGGTCAAGCGCACCATCGGGGCGTTCTACGGGACCGACCTGGACGAGCAGCTGCGCAACCTCGGTGTGAACACCGTGGTGCTCGCCGGGCTGGTCACCACGATGGGTGTGGAGTCCACCGCACGGGCCGCGGCGGACCACGGCTACGAGGTGGAGTTCGTGGTCGACGCGATGTCCGGACTGGCCGCGGATGAGCACGAGTTCGCCGTGCAGAGGAGTTTCCCGCGCTTCGGCGACGTTCGGAACACCGCCGACTACAGCTGACACCAGTTCAGTCCACCCCACCCTGCACCTCGGCCTTCTCGCGAACTGCGACGAACCGGAGGACCGCGGCGGAAGCCGGCTCGTCCGCTCAGACGGACCGGGTTCGGGCCACGGCGGCGCGCGGGTGGGCATGGGCGACCGTGCCGTCGACGCGTTGCATCGTCGGCGCCGAGGAAGCCGGCAAGCGCAGCTTCCCGCCACGTTCGTCTTCGAGTCCCCTCCGCAGGCCTCGATCACCTTCCTGGAAGGGAGGTTGTCAGCGTCGCAAGTGACCTAGCAGGCGGGGGAGGAGCCCTTCTGGCCCTTGAGGTCACGGTTGTACAGCCACCCGGTGGCGTTCGTGCCGTCCACGCGCACGAACGTCCACTGGTTGCCGTACGAGTTGACGATGTAGCACTGGTACCAGAGCTTGGTGCCGTCCTTGACGAGGCTGCCCTGCGAGCAATGTTGGTACGGCGCGGCCAGCAAGTGGTGGTCGCCGGAGATGAAGCCGTAGGTGCCCGGCGCCGGGTCGCTGTGGGTCCAGCCGGCGCAGCCCGTAGGAGCGGGGCTCGGCTCGGCCGGGGCGGGCGAGGAGGCCTTGGGGGAGGGCGATGGCCTGTCGGGCTTCTTCGAGGCGCTCGCGGATGGCTTCGCCGCGGGGCCGGAGCCGGAGGGAGACGGTGCCGGGGTCTGCGCGCCCGGCTGCCCGCCGGCGGCCGGGGAGCCGCCGGGCGCCGGAGTCGGGGCCGCTGCCCGCGCTTGGTTGCCGTCGCCGCCCGAGGTCACGGCGTAGGTGATGCCGCCGGCGGAGAGTACGGCGACGACCGCGACGGCCACCGCGGCACGGCTGCGACGCCGCGCCCGGTCCACGGCCGCCGGGCCGGACTGGTCGACAGTGAAAGGCTGACCGGGCGGCGGGCCCGGCGCGAGGCCGTGCGACGGGAATCCGGGCTGCGGGGTGGGGGCGTAGGGCTGCGGAATCGATACGGCGCCGGCGTCGAAGGCGGCCGCCGGCGGTGGCCCGAAGCCAGGAGCAGGCGCGGACACGGGCTGCACGGTGGAGGGCGGGGGGACCGTGGCGGGCGCCGACGCGGTCCCCCCGCCGGCCGCCACCTGCTCCAGCATCGCGCGGGCCTGGTCGGCGGTGGGCCGGTGCGCCGGCTCCTTCGCCATCAGCGCCCGCAGCACCGGGGTGAGCGGCCCCGCGCGCCGAGGTTCGGGAAGCGGGTCGCCGACGATCGCGGCCAGTGTGGACCACACCGAGGTACGGCGGAAGGGCGAGACGCCCTCGACCGCCGCGTACAGGGTCATCCCGAGCGACCATATGTCGGAGGCCGGTCCGGGCTCCCTGCCCTGCGCGCGCTCCGGCGGCAGGTAGTCGAGCGAGCCGACCAGCTGACCGCTGCGCGTCAGCTTCGCCATGGCCTCGTCGTCGGAGGTCTCGATGGCGGCGATGCCGAAGTCCGTGAGCACGACCCGGCCGTCGCGCTCCAGCAGCACGTTGCCCGGCTTCACGTCGCGGTGCAGGACGCCCGCGCGGTGCGCGGCGTCGAGCGCGTCCATCAGCTTGGCACCGATCGCGGCGGCCTCGTACGGGTCGAGCGCGCCACGCTGCGTCAGGACCTCGTCGAGCGAGGGCCCGTCGACCAGTTCCATGACGATGACGGGCAGCCCCTGTTCGTGCGTCACGTCGTGGACGGTGACGACGCCGCTGTGCCGGATACGGGCAGCGGCCTGCGCCTCACGCCCCATCCGGGTCCGCAGGCCGGCCAGTTCGGCGTCACTGGAGTCGGTGTAGGCCCGCAGGACCTTCACGGCGACCTCGCGGGCGAGCAGCTCGTCGACGGCCCGCGCGACCACGCCCATGCCGCCGCGGCCGACCACGGAGGTCACGCGGTAGCGTCCCCCGAGCACCTTTCCGATCAGGTCCCCGTCGTTCGCTTCCCCCGCTTGACCCGCTGGCACCACATGCTCCGTTCCACGACCGGCCGGCCGTCTCGACTCCCAGACGGGCACAAGCGTAGATGCATGATCCGCAGGCCGACCACGCCGCCGGCGCCCACCCCGCCGCGCACCGCAGACGCGCCCGCGCTCACTCGCGGCATCGATCTGAGCCACTGCTTCGTCACCGCCGGAATTCTAGGAAGGCGTACTCGCAAGGCTTGGGAGGACCCCGCCCAGAGCTGCCCGGCCGATCATGAGACCGCCGGCTGATCTGCCCGACTGACTGCCGGGCGAGTGCGGTGAGTCGGGCAGACGCCCGTCTATGCGATGGGCTTCGGGGCTGCCGCCGTCCGGATGGCATCACCCGGTCATGGGGCGAGGTTCACGGCTGCGTGGATCTGGTTGAGGTGGATGAGGACGTCGTAGGCCCGGGTGATCGCGAGGGTGGGGAGCGGGTCCTTCTTGAAGGACGAGCCGGCCTCGTAGGTGGGGCGGGAGGTGTTCAGCCAGGTCCGGCCCGCGGCGGGCAGGGCGCGCAGGTCGAGGTAGTAGTCGCGGTGGTGCACCCGGTCCAGGGTGTACTCCTGCATGTCGGGGGTGGCCGCGGGGACGGTGACCTTGTTCCAGGGGCTGCCGAGGGTGGTCGCGGTGAGGAACGAGCCGCGGCCGAAGGTGAATCCGATGGCGGCGTAGTCCCTGCCGAGGGCCTCGCGCAGGAAGGCGCCTTGGGTCGTCGGGTACATCACCGGGTCGGTGGCCAGGTAGCCCACGTGGCCGTTGTGCGCCGAGAGCAGCATCTTGTCGCCGGTTCGGCGTTGCCACGAGACGGTGTTGTCGGCCATGACGCGGTCGCGGAGGTGCTCTGCGGCGGACACCGACGCGGGGTCGGACAGGTCGAGCGAGGTGAACTCGAAGGTCTGGGCGATGTTGCGGGCGTGCTGCTCGGCCCACTCGTAGGCGTCGCCGCCGGCCCCCTTGTGCATGGTGACCAGGGCGAACGCCTGCTGGGCGGTGGCGGCGTTGAGGCGGCGTTCGGCGACGGGCTTGTTCAGGTAGGCGAAGACGTCGTCGAGGGGGCGCAGGCCCGCGTACAGCTCCTCAAGGCGTGCGACGTCCTGGGGGTGGTTCGTGCGGACGTACGAGAGCACCCGGTCGAAGACGGCGTCGCCGAGCTTGGGCGCTCCGACGTCATTGCCCGTGAAGTGGACCCTGCGGCCGGGGTGGCGGTCGTTGTGGCGCCGCATCCAGGCGATGAGGTTGACGAACTCCTCACGTTCCCAAGGCGACCCGGTCAGGGTCTCCTTGACGATCTGCCGGGCGTCGCCGGGGCCTCCCTGGAGGTACTCGTCGATCCGCAGGCCGGCCGTCCAGCTCATCTCCAAACAGAAGGTGGTGAAGCCCTTCTCCTCGACGAGGTGACTGAAGACGCGTTGCTTCATGGCGAAGAACTCGTGCGAACCGTGGGTGGCTTCGCCCAGACCGACCACCTTGGCGTCGCCGATCATGGCGTCCAGCGCGCGTAGGTCCGCGGTGTTGCCGCCGGGTTCCGTCGAGCGCAGCGGGCGGGCGGCGCGCTCCATCGCGCGGAGCGCCTCGGCCTGCCCGCCTTTCGGCGCTGCGGCGGCCGGCCCGGGCGGGGCGGGGGCGGTGGGTGTGGTGGTGGCGGAGGCCGTGGGGGCCGGCAGGGCCGTGGCCGCGAGCCCGGCCGTCGCGGCGAGCAGCCTCCGTCGGCCGATCGCAGGGTGGTGCGCGGTCATGCTGAACTCCTCGGCTCGTTCTTGTTCCCCCTGGCGGTGAAACGATCATGACCTGGGGCGGGACCGCGCGCGCGGGTGGCTTCCTCCGGGTTTGACCGGGGGATATCCCCCCTTTGCGATGCCCTCGGGGAGCTGAAGCCCCACTAGGGTGCGCTGTCCTGGCTGAGATCCCGGGCCCGGAGGCGGACGGTTGGCCGTCTCCCGGGCGGCGGGCCCGGGCCGGTCAGTGGCGGTGCCTCAGCCGACGGCCGGGGCTGCGCAAGTCCCGGAGCCGGATGCGCTCCCGGGCACCGTCACCCGTGCCGGTCCTCCTGGGCGAAGCGCAGCAGGAGCAGGGCGACGTCGTCGGTACGGGGGGCTCCGCCGCGGGCCTGGCCGATGAGGTCGTCCGCCAGCGTGCCGACCGGGTGGAGATCGCGGGTTGCGGTGATGCGGGCGGCGACGGCCCCGATGCCGTCCTCCAGGTCCTCACCGGCAACCTCGACCAGCCCGTCGGTGTACAAGGCGAGCAGGGTGCCCGGCTCGAACGGAACCTCGACGGCCGTGTACGAGGCGTCCGGGTCGATGCCGAGGAGCAGCCCGGGCGGCAGCCGGAGCATCTTCGCCGGGCCGCCGGCGTGGCGCAGCAGCGGGGGCGGGTGGCCGGCCGTGGCCAGGTGGGCGGTGCGGGCCGCGAGGTCGATGTGGGCGTACACGCAGCTGGTGAACAGTCCGGGTTCGAGGTCGGTCAGGAGGCGGTTGGTACGGGCGAGGACCTCCGCCGGGGGCTCGCCGGCGGTGGCGTGGACGGCCGTGCGGACCTGGCCCATGAGGGCGGCGGCGTTCACGTTGTGGCCCTGGACGTCGCCGACGGCTGCCGCGACGGTGGTGTCGTCGATGCGGATGAGGTCGTAGAAGTCGCCGCCGATGTCGAGCCCGTGCGCTGCCGGCAGGTAGCGGGCGGCCACTTCGAGGTGCGGTACGCCGGGCAGGACGTGCGGCAGCAGGCCGGTCTGCAGGCTGTGGGCGAGCTGGTGGGTGGAGTCGTAGAGGCGGGCGCGGTCCAGGGCCTGGGCGATGAGTCCGGCGAGGGAGGTCAGGATCGCCCGCTCACCGGGGACGAACGAGTGGGGGCGGGCGTAGGCCAGGATGAGGGTGCCGATGGGCCGGCCGGACGCGATGAGGGGCAGGAAGGTCCACGCCGCCATGCCGTCCCCGATCACGACGGCCGGGAAGGCGGCCGCGAGCTCGCCCGCGTCCGCGAAGAACAGCGGCTCGCCGGTGCGCAGGCCATGGGTGCTGGCCGTGTGGATGCCGAGCGGGATGCCGTCGTAGCGGGCCATGAGCTCGGCCGTGTAGCCGCGGAAGCCGACGATGCGCAGGCGCTGCTCCTCGGCCACCAGAAGGGCCATGGCCTGGGCGCCGAGCGCCGGGACGAGCAGGTCGGCGGCCTGCTCGACGACGTCGCGGGCGTGTACGGCCTCCGTGAGGGCGGCCGCCAGGTGCATGAGCTGGTAGAGGGCGGTGGCGCGGCTGGGTGAGGGCTCCGTGGGGACGGCTGTCGGCGCGGCGGGCGGCTGGACGGGCTCGTCGGCGGCGACCGGGGTGATGCGGACGCTGATCCCGGTGTCGTCCGGGTAGAGGTCGAAGCGCAGGTAGCGGCCGATCGGGGGCGCGGCGGTGAAGCTGCGCGGCAGCCGGCTGATCGCCGCGGCCCGGTAGTGGTCCTCGATGGCGGGGGTGTCCATCCAGGGCAGCGCTTCCCAGGGCAGGGCGCCGCGGAGGCGGGAGACGGGTGCGCCCAGCAGCTCGGCCGCCTCGGTGGTGATGAAGGTGATCGTGCCGTTCAGGTCGAGTGCGCAGTTGCCGCCGGGCAGCCGGCGGATGAAGGCCATGGCGGCGGCCGCCTCGACCGGTCCGGGCGTGGGAGGGGGAAGAGGCCGCAGCATGACCGGGTGCGCCGGCGGACGGACGGGGTGTCCGGCGGCGCGGGCCCGGCACAGGTGGTTCGCGAGACGGCCGCAGGCCGAGTCCACGGCGTCGCGTTCCTCGTCGGTCAGGTGGGGGGCGTGGGAGCCGGGCCACAGGAGTACGAGACCAGCCCCGGTGGCCTGCGCCCCGGGCGCCGAGTCGGGGACCAGCGGGGCGGCGGCGAGGGCGAAGTCGTACGGCAGGACGAGGCCGAGGCGCGGGTAGCGCCGGGCCGTCTCCTCCTGGCCGCCCAGCCAGACGAACCGCCCGTCGCGGACCGCGTCGGCCACCGGGATGGGATCGTCCAGGACGACCCGGGACCAGGGCAGCGCGAACTCGCGGGACAGGCCGACGGTCATTGCCAGGTGCAGGACGCGCCGGGCGGGGGCGGGCAGGTAGAGCATGCCGACGGACGCCCCCGCGGCCGCGCAAGCCCCGACCAGGGCCTCCCCGAGCGCCCGCTGATCGGCCCCCTCGACGCCCTCGGCGGGCGGCTCGGAGGGATCGGCGGGCTCCGCCCCCTGCTCACGCCCTGAAAGGTTTCGCACCCGTCCATGGTCCCCCCGGCCGCGGCCCACGCGTCGGCACCGGCCCGCCCCGGCGAGCCTGCGGCGCGCGCGCCCGCCGCGGACCGGACGGCCCCGAGTGTCACGCACTGTGTTCGAAGGGAAACGGGACCGGCTGCGGGTGCGTCTCCCCTCGGGCCGGCGTTCGACTCAGGCGGCCGTGTCGTCGAACCCAGCCGAGGATGTTCTCGACCTCGGCGTGTCAGGATGCCGGGGACACGACCGTCAGCACGTCGATGCACAGGGGCCGGCCATGATCAGCGGTGCGCATGTCATCCTCTACAGCCAGGACGCCGAGGCGGACCGTGCTTTCATCCGTGACGTCCTCGGATTCCCCGGCATCGACGCGGGCGGCGGCTGGCTCATCTTCAAGTTGCCCCCGTCCGAGGTCGCCGTGCACCCGGCCGATGGCCCACCCCGGCACGAGTTCTACCTGATGTGCGACGACCTTGACTCCCAGCTCGACGAGTTCCGCGCCAAGGGCGTCGAGATCACCCGCCCGGTCAGCGAACAGCGCTGGGGCAAAATGACCGCGGTCCGGCTTCCCAGCGGCGCCGAACTTCCACTGTACGAACCGCTGCACCCCATCGCCCACAGCCTGTAACCCACACCGAGTACTCCGCGCCGAGGCCCAGACCCACCAGCCCCGGCCCCGGCCGTTCTGCACTGGCGAAGGCCCGGCCGACCGGCCGGGCCTTCGCTTCAGCGGATCGATCGGGGCAACACGCCTCGCGTGGCCAAGGCGGTAGCCGGGCCGACGGGTTCGACGGCTGCGGGGTGCTGCCGCCGGAGCGCCGACCCGCCGACGGGCAGCAGGCCCCCTTGGCCTCAGGGGAGGGGGGACTGGCGCCGGTGCGGAGGTACAGCCCGCAGCAGCTCCCACAGGGGGCGCGAGCCGGCGGCCCACTCGGCGAACACCCTGCGGTCCACCAGGTGCAGCCGCTGGTCCTTGGCGAAGTCGACGGCGTTGCTCGTGATCCGGCCGTTGGTGAGCATGACCAGGACGTCGCCGTTGTGGACCTGGCGCCCGGTGCCGTTGAGGACGTGGAGATCGGGGGTGCCGACCGGCTTCCCGGACCAACCGGCCTTGCGGTGCTTGCACTGGATCACCCAGCGCCGCCCGTACGGATCGGTCGCCTTCACATCCGCGCCGTTGTCACCGCGGCCACCGACCATGCCGGTTCGTTCGCCGCCGGGGCCGCCTGGGCCGCCGCGCAGAGCGTCGGACCGGACGACGACGCGCACTCACCGGCCACTCCTCCGCACAGGCGAGGAGTCCGCCGGGTGCCGCCCGACCGGTACGCGAAGGGCGTTGCCGGGGGTCACTGGCCCGCCTGGGAGACACCGCTGACGAGCTGGCCGAGGAAGCCGGCGATGCCCTGGCCGACCTCGGTGGGGGCAAGCATGATGCCCAGCGCCAGGACGATGACCACGGTCATCTTCTCGTCGAACCGGCTCCGGGCCTCCGTACGCAGCCGCAGCACCACGATGACCACCAGCAGTACCGCCACGTTGATCGTCAGCAAGCGCCCAGCCCCGGGGGGTAGCGGACGACAGCCCCCGGCTTCTTGTGTAGCGCGAGGCCGGCGGTGCAGTGGTCGGATTGCCGGGAATTGGCGGCAATGCAACGCGCTGGCTGAATGTGGCGGGCGTTGCCGCGCGGACGCTGACTCAGGCCGGTCGGAGGCGCGGGCGAGCCGGCGGCACTCGTCCGGGCGAGGAGGTCGCGGCCGGGACGGGCGGACAAACCCGGGACCGGTGGCTTACCGGTGGGTTCGCGGAACCGCCCCGCAACACGTCACAGCCCTGCGTTCCGGTTTCTCACCGCTCACCGCTCACCGCTCACCGGTGACATGAGCGGTGAGTCCCGAACGCGCTCGCCGGGCTCGGAGCAGGGCATGCACGAAGTCATTCGGCGCTTTCCGTACGCTCCCACCACTCGTAGACGGGCAGTCGGCCGTCAGGGCCGTCCTGGGTCCGAGTCGTGCTGCGGAAGTGCTCGTAGCCGCCGCGGTGCGGGATCTTGAGGTCTTCGCCGGGGGCGGGGACGGCGGCGGTCCGCTCGGGCAGGTCGTCCGGTCCACCCTCCAGCACTGCCTTGTTCGCCATGTTTCCGGTCCTTTCACGAGGGTGTGGGGCCCAGCATCTGATCCATGTGGTCTGGGTCCATCGGCACGTACGAGGTCTCAAGGCCCGGGAGCAGCCAGTCGTGGAACGGCGCGAGCAACGCCAGGGCCAGGAAGGCGGCGCCGACCGCCCAGGCGAGCCACGGGCCTTGCCGCCACAGCTTCTCCAGGAAGATCACGGCGGACAGCCCTGCCATGGCGGCCACGTTCATCACTCCGAGCGGAATCAGGATGATCATCAGCCCCCAGCAGCAGCCGACGCAGTACGTCCCGTGGTGCGCCCCCACGCGCAGGTCCCTGGCCCGGGGGCGGAAGCGGGAGTACCGCAGCAACTGGAACATCGGGCTGCGGCAGTGCCGCAGGCACACCGACTTCAGGGGCCCGAACTGCTGGACGGCCGCCAGCAGGAAGACGCCCGCGCCGATCCAGCGGCCCGCCGCCGGGTAGGCGTCGAGCAGCCGGTCCGTCGCGGCGAGCAGCCCGTACGCGACCAGCCCGAACGCCGTCCACGCGAGCAGGTAGCCGAGGAGGAACTCGCCGGTCCGGACCACTCGGACCGGGCCGGCGGAGGTACGGCCGATGGCCCGCACCCAGGTCACGGCGACCGGCGCCACCGACGGCAGCATCATCGCCGCCATCATGACCACCCACAGCAGCAGGAACGGGGACAGCGCCATGCCCATCGTGCCGGAGCCGGTGCCCATCTCGCGGTACTGTGCGACGGTAAGCGCCCAGGCCAGAGCGGCGAGCAGGGTCAGCAGGATCCAGGCAAAGGCCAGCTCGCGCCTCGGCAGGAGGACGCCCGGCCCGGTGGGGGCCGGTGGCGCCAGTCGGATGTGCGGCATGGCACTCCTCCCGAACGCGCGAGGACACCTCCAGCGCGCGAGGACACCTCCAGCACAGCACAGAACCGCGGCCGGTGCCCGCTCGGCCTGGTCTGCCCGCCGTACAGGGTGGACAATGAGCCCAGGGGCCTCCTGAGGAGGCGGGACCATGTCCGAGACCACGGCGACCGTTCCGAGATGGCACGTTGCAGGGGACTGGTTCGATACGTGCAGGTGCAATGTTCCCTGCCCCTGTACCTTCGCGCAGCCGCCCACTTTCGGGGCCTGCGACGGCGTCCTCGCCTGGCACGTCAATGCGGGAAGCTACGGCGACGTGCCGCTGGAAGGGCTCAACGTGCTGATGCTCAGCGCCTTCGTCGGCAATGTATGGGGCGAGCACTCCGACGCGTACGCGGCTGTCTTCCTCGACGAGCGCGCGGACGAAGCGCAGCGCGCCGCCCTTCAGATGATCTTCGGCGGCCAGGCCGGTGGCTGGCCCGCGCAGTTGGTGGGCATGCTCGGGCCCGAGCTGCGGGGCTTGGACTTCGCACCGATCGAGATCGAGGTCGACGAGGACCTCGGCAGCTGGAGGGCCGAGATTCCGGGCCGGGTGGAGGCCGGGGCCGTGGCGCTCGCCGGGCCGACGACCCCGGAGGGCGCGCGCGTCCAGTCGGTCAACATGCCGGGCTCCGAGACCGGCCCCGGCCAGGTCGTGACCTGGGGCCGGGCCACGGTGGACCGGGCCGACGCGTTCGGCTTCCAGTGGAGCCGCGAAGGCCAGTCCAGCAAGCACATCCCCTTCGACTGGAGCGGCCCCGATTCCTGAGGGATGTCAAGCGGTTGAACATCCCGGCACGTCCCGTCACACCGCACACGGCGGTGTTCACCACCCCGCAGCGCCGCCGAGCGGCGCGGTGAGCCGCGGCTGCCAGCCGTCCTGCGTCAGCACCACCAGCTGGACCGCGGTCGCACGGGTGCGCATCGGTAGCAGCCCGTCGATCGCAGCGCGGACACGGGCGGCGGCCGTCGGGTCGTCCGCGCCCATGGCGACCGTGACATGGGCGGTGGGCCGCGCCCCGAAGCGACCGTCGTACGGGCGCAACCCCGGCCACTGGACGCGGAACGCATCGACGACCGGTTGGAGTTCCGGAACGGTTACGCCGATGAAGCCGGACGCCGTCACGACCTCCTCCAAGAGGAGATCAGCTGCCGGAAAACCCGCCGCCAGGGAACGCACGCCCTCCTCGTCCTGACCTGTCAGTGCCGATTCCGGCACGAACGGGTAGAGGAGCGAGACATGTGCCGGCACCCCACGACGCACCAGAGCCGGGTCGATGCGCGACGCCGCGTCGAGGAGCGGGGCTGCATCGGGCAAAGCGATGACGACGGCAGTGGTTCCTGGCTCTGGCACGCCCCCATCATCGCAGGCCGGCCGCGAGACCCGAGCCCTGGTTGATCTTCTGGGCGAGCGGGGCCATCAGCTCATATGAGTGAATGATCAGTGTGAAAACATGAGGAACCTTTGCCGATGGGACCGCATCTATCCCCCCGTAAGCGTGCCAACCGGCTTAGGGGTGGACTGATGGTGCAAACCGAAGAATCAGAGCAGGTGGCGGTCCGGGAGTCGGTGTCGGCGCCGATACGGCGGAAGTCGTGGCAGGAGGGGGCCTGGCGGCGCGGCCGGATCATCGCGGGGCTGGCGGTGCTCGCAGCAGTCCTCCTCGCGCTGCACGGCCTGCTGCCCAACCCCGGCAATCTGGCCGGGCTGCTGGAGACCTTCTTGCCCTGGTGCGGCCTGGTCGTCCCGGTGCTGCTGGTGCCCGCGCTGTTGCGGCGTTCGGCCACCGCGCTGGTCGCGCTGCTGGTACCCGCCGCCGTCTGGCTGGCCATGTTCGGCGGAACGCTCGGCGACCGGAGCACCGGTAAGGGCGATCTCACGGTGGTCACGCACAACGTGGCCGCTGCCAACACCGATGTGGCAGGCACGGTGAAGATGCTGATCGACTCCGGCGCCGACCTCATTGCACTGCAGGAGCTGGATCCGGGGCTGCAGTCCGAGTACGAGCGGGGCCTGGCCGCCGCGTACCCGCACCATGTGGCCGGTATCAGCGCCGACGGGCTCTGGTCGAAGTACCCGCTCACCGGCAGCGCGATAGCGAAGGGCCCGGCCGGGGAGGGCAACGGAACGGTTTTCCGGTCGGTGGTGGCCGCTCCGAAGGGAGAGATCGCGGTCTACGTCGGGCATCTGGACTCGGTCCGGGTCAGCTTCGGGAAGGGGTTCGGCGCGGAGCTCCGGGACCACAGCATCACCGCGACGAGCTCGGCGCTCAGGGCCGAGCCGCTGGAACGGGTGTTGCTGATGGGTGACCTGAACGGCAGCCTGGCGGACCGCGCCTTCGCCCCGATCGCCGAGCAGATGACGTCCGCCCACGAGGCCGCCGGTTCCGGATTCGGCTTCACCTGGCCGGCCGACTTCCCGGCAGTGCGGATCGACCACATCCTCAGCAAGGGGCGGCTGACCGCGACCGACTCCTGGGTGCTGCCCGCCGATGGCAGCGACCACCGCGCGGTGGCGGCGTCCTACCGGTACTGAGCCGGCCGCTCACCCCCGGCCGCCGACAGGCGACGGGCATGCGGCGGCCATGAGCAGATTCCCCCGTATCCACGCGCACTTGATCGCGGGGCGGCGCGGAAGCCGGTGTACCCATCGGGTCAGAGCGCCGACGCCGGCCAGGCCAGGGGGAGTGCTGGCCGGCCTCCCCGCGGCGCACTTGTCATCGCCGTCCTGGTCACGGGCGACGGCGCGGTCGGCGACCTGACCTCGCGCGGTGTCG
The DNA here is from genome assembly GCF_044455885.1 of Streptomyces sp. NPDC051109. NCBI lineage: Bacteria > Bacillati > Actinomycetota > Actinomycetes > Kitasatosporales > Streptomycetaceae > Streptomyces > Streptomyces sp. NPDC051109. The sequence continues at coordinate 23,594 of NZ_JBITFF010000037.1, read as the reverse complement.
TGGAACACGCCCCGACTGCTTCGCGGTCGGCGGCTTGACGCTTGTGATGATCACGGGACTCGCCACGCTCGTTGGCTTCGACTCGGCGGCGTACCTGTTGAGGAGGTCAGGGATCCGTCGCGTGCTCGCGCCTCGTCTACGCCATGTTGCGCGACGGTCGCTTTCCTGCGCACCGGCTGATGCGGCGGGGGAACCGGCACACGAGGACGCCGATCCCCGCGACCGTGCTGGTCTTCGCCCTGGGCGCGCCTTGATGCCGGCGTTTCCGGGCGCCGCGCCACTGGATCAGGTCACGGCCTCAACCATCCTCTGCGCGGTTACATACACCTCGGAGATCGTGCTCTACCTGGCGGTGCCCGGACGCATGCGCCGCAAAAAGGGGGGGCCTTCAACCTGCCCTGCTGCGACGGCTGAACGCCGTGCTGGTCGTCCCGGGCGGGCCGACCGTGGTACAGCGGGACGAGGACCGCGAGTTCCTCCCCGCCTCCCTGAGAGACGATTCGCCCGTCGTCGTGGCCCGTACGGGCGCGGAGATCGACCGGGCGATCCGGGCTTTCTGAACCAACGGGCCGGGGGCCTGTCCCCGGTACGCGTCACCGGGAACGGCCCCGCGGCCTCCGCGCGGGCGCCGTCGCCGGCCAGTACGCCTCTGCCACAGCAGTCACGCCGAGCCCCGACGCCTGCGTCGGCGAGCGGGCCATGACCATCTCCGCTCAGCCCACCGCCTGAGCCGATGACCGGTCATCTACGTGGTGCGGCGGGACGGTTCGCGGTTTCGCGACCTTGAGGCGGCACCTTATCGGCGGAAGAGGGCGTGGTGTTCGTGCAGGAAGGCGTCGAGGGTGCGGGGCGGGCGGCCGAGGATGTCGCTGACCGTGGTGGTGGGGGTTTCGGGTCGGGCGATGGCGAGCTGCTGGATCTCCGTCACGTGGTCGGCGAGCCAGGTGGGCATGTGGGCGTTGTGGATGAGGTCGGCTCGCAGTTCGTCCGGGGTGAGGTTGACGTAGCGGATCTGATGGCCGGTAAGGGCGGTCATCCGTGAGGCGAGTTCGGGGTAGGAGACGGCTTCGGGACCGGTCAGGGTGTAGGTGCCGCCGGCGATGTCGGCGCTGGTGAGGGCGGCGGCGGCGACGTCGCCGATGTCGCGGCAGTCGATGTGGTTGCAGGGCGCGTCGCCCGTCGTGCCGAGGATGATGCCCTGGGCGACGGTGGGGGCCAGGCGCAGGAGGTTTTGCATGAACGCGTAGGGGCGCAGGATGGTGTGGGTGAGGCCGCTGGCGCGCAGGTGTTCCTCGATGGCGTGGTGTCCGCGGGATATGGCGACCGGGGAGTCGGGTTCGGCGGCGGGTGCTGAGATCTTGACGATGTGTCCGATGCCGGTGTCGGCGGCGATGTCGATGATGCGGGTTTCGAGTTCGACCTGTGCGGGGCTGTTGGCCATGGCGAGGAAGAGTTGGCTGGCGCCCTTGAAGGCGGTGCGCAGGGAGCGGGGGTCGGTGGCGTCGGCGTGCTGGACCTCGACGGGCGGTTGGTGTGCGCCCGTTGTGCCGGGGAGCGGCATGTGCGGGGTGCGGGTCAGTGCGCGGACGGGTACGCCGCGTGCGAGGAGGCCGTGGAGCAGGGCGTTCCCCGTTGCTCCGGTCGCTCCCATGGCAACGATCATGGTGTGCTCATTTCTTGGTGACGTCCCGGCGACGGGTGCTGCCGGGGTGGGCTCGGTTGGGCTCAGGCGCGTGGGGCGGGTGTGCCCGGTGTCGGGCTGGGCTGTGCCGGGGGTGCTGTGATGGTGCTGCGCCAGCGCAGGGTGACGATGGTGGTGGCGAGGGCCGCGGAGACGGGCAGGTCGATGCGCAGGCGCTCCAGCCGCGGGGTGGCGGGGATCGAGGTGTGGGCGGGTAGCCAGTGGGCGGTGAACCATCCCAGCAGGGTCGCCGCGCCGGCGGCGGTGATCACGAGTGCGGCGGTCAGGGCGAGGCGCGGGGTGGTGGTGGTCCACCGTCGGGGCTGTCCGCCGCGCCGCAGCCAGGTGCCGACCAGGAACGCCACCACGGCGGAGGTGCCGGCGATGGAGGTGCAGGCGGCCACGGCCAGGTCCTGCTGCCCGGTGACGACTCCAGCGGTACCGGCCATCAGCGCGGGGGCGGCGTAGGCGGTCAGCACCTCGCGCCAGAGGGTGAACGGCCGGGATGGCCGGGAGGCTGCCCGGTTTCTGATGCTTCTGTCCTTCGTTGCGGGCATGTCGGCCTTCTTTCTCGTTCGTGTGAGGGAAGCGAAGGGTTGTGACAGAGGCGGCAGGCACTGCTCCGCGATGTAATTAGTTACCTAACTACTGCCTCGTAAAAAAGGGGCCCTACCCGGAGGGCGGGGCCGGAGCCAACATGGATGCGGATCAGTCGGCGACCAGGGCCGCACTGCCGCGCACGACGCGGGCGAGTAGATCCAGGAAAACCGCGCGCTCGTCGACGGAAAGCCCGCCCACCATTGCCTCAAGCCGCCCGAAATGCTCGGAGGCCATGTCGCGCAGGAGCTGCGCCCCGCGCGCGGTCAGGATGGCCACGGTGCCCCGGCCGTCCTCCGTGGACGGTCGGCGGGCGATCAAGCCCTCGCGCTCCAGGCCGTCCAGTAGGCCGGTCACCGTGGCCCTGGAGACATCGAGGTCGGCTGCGAGGTGCGAAGGGGATTTCTCCCCGCCGTGGTCTTCGAGGTCGGCGAGCAGGCGGTAGCGTCCGGTCGACAGGCCGTACCTGGCGAAGTGCGCCTCGGCCGCGCGGCCGACCCTCGCGCCCGCAGAGATCAGCCGCACCGCGACCAGTACCGCCTGCGGATCGACCTCCACGCCGTAGCGCTCGACCTGCCGCCTGGCCTGGTCCAGGGTGGGCGCCTCGCCGTCGATACCGTCCCTCGTCATGCAAATAATATGGCGGCTAATCACCTGTGCTGTCAAGGCGCTCCGATCTCGTCGTGCGGGCCTCTCCATGTCCCCGCACCCACCGACCAAGATCGATCGCAGGTCGGGCCCGTTAGGGTCGGGGCATGACGACACCCCTTGCCGGCAGTGCCTTCGACTCGCTCCGCCTCGACGCCGTGCCCGACCAGGAGGCGTTGCGCCGGGCCTACGAACTCCCCGGCGAAGCGGCCGTACGCAAGCAGATGACCGAACTCACCGAGCAGACCCAGCGGTTGATCGGCTGTTCGCCGCTGGTGCTGGTCGCCAGCGCGGACGCCGAGGGCAACTGCGACGTTTCCCCGCGCGGCGGCCCCGCCGGGTTCGTCGCCGTCTTGGACGCACGGACGCTGGCTATACCGGACGCGACCGGCAACAAGCGTCTGGACACCCTGCAGAACGTCGTCGCCACCGGACGGGCCGGGCTGCTGTTCCTCATCCCGGGGCGCACCACGACCCTCAGGGTGAACGGCCGGGCCTGCGTCTCCACCCGCCCGGAGCTGCTGTCGCAACTGACCGCCGTGGGCAAGCCGCCGGCCAGTGCGCTCGTGCTGGGGATCGAGGAGGTGTACCCGCACTGCCCCAAGTCGCTCCTGCGCAGCGGGGCCTGGAAGCCGGAGCAGTGGCTGCCGGCGGACGCCCAGCCGACCTCGGCCGAGGTGACGCTGGCCCAGCTGCGGATGCCGGATCTGACGATCGCCGACATCGAGCAGGCGGAGGCGGATTCGCTGAAGTACCGGTACGAGTAGCGGCCAGACCGGCGACCGCTGGACCACCAGCCCGCCGAACCTGCAGACGGGCACGCCCCGAGACCAATCGCGGGGCGGCCCGCGGCGCGTTCGCGAATGCCTCCGGGTCCGTAGCCGAGTGCCGGCTCCGGTCCGCTTCTTGGGGGCTTCGAAAAGAAGGCTCTGCGCGAGGGCGGGCGGCCCCGCGGTGGATCCTGCTGCGGTCCGGCCTGTCTAGGCCGCGGCCGACGACCTCGGTAGGATCGCCGGTGTGTTCGAGTACCACGGTTGGATCACGCTCCGGGACACCGCGGGTGAGGACGAGGATGACGTCCGGCTGCGGCAGGTCGTGGACCAACTCCGGCTTCGCATCGCTCAAATGGCCAGTCCCTACCTCCTTGACCTCAGGTGGATGAACGGCGAGCCGTTCATCCACCTGGGAGGCCATTCCAATCACCGCTCGTCGCCCGATGTCTTCGCTCTGTTCGAGCATGTCGCGAAGGTTGCTCCTGGCTCCTACGGCCTTCTGCATGTTCGCGATGACGAGGACCCCGCACACGAGAACGAGATACGCGTGCTCAGGCTTGCTCGGGGCGCGCTCACGCAGCACACGGAGACACTGCTGTCCCCGTGCATCCCGACGTTGGAAGACCCCTTCACCCTTTAGACCGGCGACAGGCCCTCGCGGCGTCACAGGCTGGTCGAGGCGCCAGCGGTGAGAGACGGGGTCGTGCAGTGGGGCGTCGGAGAGCCTGCTCGCGGTCGGCACGGTGGCCGTTCGACCGACTCGGGGCAAGGTCGCGGTGCGCCGGCCGTGAGGACAGCCGCCGCTCGCCCCGTCCGGTCTGCTGGACGCGCAGCGCGGTAGCCCACCGCGCCGGGGGCGGCACCGGCGGAGTGTCGGACAGCGAGCGACGCACCGGCGGTTGCCACGGCCGATCGGATTCCGATCGGGCAGGTGTTCCAGTGCTTCGGCCGCACCCGGATGCGGCCCCCGCGCGACGCGCCGCAGCCTCCGCCCGGGCGCGGCCCTCGGAACGGGGTCCAAGAAACCGCGCCTAGTGCATCGGAGGGAGGCGGGCGGGGCGGGGCGCGGGCATCGGGGGTGGGGGAGGGCATGCTGAGGTGTCGTCGGCAAGGGCGTTCGTCCGGTCGGCCGTTCGAGCGCTGCCGCAGGCGGTCGGCTGCCCGCCGCCGACCGCCGACCGTCGGTCGACCCCGCCCACCGGGAAGCAAGGGAGACCCATGTCCACGCCCGCCGCCCCCGAAGCCACCGCCGCGACCCTGCTGCGCCGCCCCCAGATCTGGGTGGTCCCCACCATCCTCACCGGGCTCCTCGCCCTGCTGCTGTCCCTGCTCTACATGGGCGGCATCGTCAACCCCAACGCGCACCTGCGCGATCTGCCGATCGCTCTCGTCGACGACGACACCGGAGGGCAGGACCTCGGCGGGCGGATCACCGCGGCCATCGCCTCCGACACCGCGGGCGGCAAGGCCGACTGGCGCGTGATGACCCGCGCCCAGGCCGAGGACCAACTCGACTCGGGGAAGGTCTACGGCGCACTGGTGGTCCCGGCCGGCTTCTCGCAAGCCGTCACCGCGCTGACCACGTCCGGGGCCACCCATCGTCCGACCATGATCGTGCTCACCAATCCCGGCAAGGGCAGCCTCGGATCCTCCCTGGCGAGCCAGATCAGCACCAAGGCGGCCCACAGCGCGTCTCAGTCGGTCGGCCGCCAGCTCACGCAGGCCGCCGGCGCGCAGGCGAGCCCTACGACGAAGGTGTTGCTCGCCGACCCGGTGGACGTGGTCACCCAGGTCGGGCACCCCATCGGCGCCCACAGCGGTCTCGGCCTGTCGGCCTTCTACTACACCCTGCTGCTGGTCCTGGCCGGGTTCATGGGTGGCAACGTCATCAGCAACGGCGTCGACACCGCCCTCGGCTACGCCGACAACGAGATCGGCCCGTGGCACACCCGGCGACGGACCGTACCGATCAACCGCACGCAGACGCTGCTGCTCAAGATGGTGATGACCGCGGGCATCACACTGGTCAGCTCCGCACTGGTGATGCTGGCCTGCATCGCGATCCTGGGGATGGACGCCTCCCACCTGCCGCTGCTGTGGATCTACTCCTACTGCGCGGCCCTCGCGGTCGGCCTGGGCGTCCAGGCCATCAACGCCGCCTTCGGCGGGATCGGCCAGCTGGTGTCCATGTTCGTGTTCATCGTGCTCGGCCTGCCGTCGTCGGGCGCGACCGTCCCCCTCCAAGCGGTCCCCGCGTTCTACCGGTTCCTGTCCTACTTCGAACCGATGCGCCAGCTGAGCGACGGCGTACGCGCGATCCTGTACTTCGACGCCCGCGGCGACGCCGGCCTCATGCGCTCCTGGATCATGATCGGGATCGGCGCCGCCCTGGCACTGTTGTTCGGCTTCGCCATGACGACGTACTACGACCGCAAGGGCCTCAAACGCCTCACACCACAGCCCGTGTAAGGGGACGGCCGGCGACTCGTCCAAGAGCCGGGGAGCCGGAAGGCCTGCGGAGGGCGGCTCGGCCGCCGCGGCCCCGTCCGATGTCGTGGGTGTTCATCGCCTCGACCAGGACCGCGTAGCCGGCCGCGTCGAACGCCGGACGGGCTTGGCGGCCTGGTGGCCGAGGTGCGACCCGACGCGGTACCGGCCGCCCAGCCAGGGCTGCTCCGCCGCCTGGTCCTCGTGGCCGAACCGGGTCTGCATTTCCCCGGGCGAGCGGTAGGCGATGTGTGCGATGCGCCGGGCGCAGCCCAGACCCGTGTGCGGCCCCCGCCGGACCCATCGCCGCGGCAGTTGCCGCCCAGCCGGTGGGGGCCGGCGCGGATCGACGCGCCCGCGCCGAGGGCGGCCCGGCAGCGTAGGCCGTTTTGGCCGGGTCGGGCTCGGTGAAGTCGGGGAAGGGCTCGGGGTGCGCGCCGACGTCGAAAGTGCCCGCGCCCACGACGTCCGTGCTCGATGGGGCGCCACAGGTACGGCGGGGGAACAGTGGCATCCAGGATGAGCGGTAGTCCCGCCGCGTGCGCGACGTCGGCGACGCCGGGGCGCCGAGTACGTCGTCGCGCCGATTGGCCGCTGACGGGGTGAGGCACTGTCAAGTCCGTTTGGCGCTGCGGCATTTCGTTTCATGCGTGTTGCGGATTCCTGTGTCATCCGTGTCGGCATGTATCGGCGTCTTGTCCTTCCCGTGAAGAGGCGGGCGGCGAATCCGACATGAGCGGCCGAACCACCATTTGCGCCCCGTGACATGCTCACGGCGTCCTGAGAGTCTCCCTGCTCATCAAGGCTTTCCTCCTTGCAGAGGTGGGCGGCGATCCCGCCCAACTCCCCACGACTCTCTGGAGAAAACGCATGCTTTCGCTTTCCCCCACCGGCGGTACGGCGCGTCGTCTCGCCCTCGTGGCCGGCGCCGCCGTCCTCACCGGCACCCTGCTCGCCGCCGGCGCCTCCGCCGCGTCAGCGGGTGCCGTTCAGGAGCACGGCGACAACAACTCCCCTGCGGCCACCGCTGTTTCGCTCAGCCTCGGTGCCGAGGAGCAGTTGGTCGTCAAGGACGTCATCAAGGACGCCGACGGCACTGTCCACACCCGCTACGAGCGCACCTACGCCGGTCTTCCGGTGCTCGGCGGCGACCTCGTCGTCCACCGTGCCGCCGACGGCGCCGTCAAAGCCGTCACCAAGGCCACTGAGGCCGACATCAAGGTCGCCTCGCTCAACCCGAAGTTGAACCCGACCGCCGCCACTTCCGCTGCGGTCCAGGCTGCCGAGGCCGCGAACACCACCGGCGCCGCCACCGGCGATGCCCCTCGCAAGGTCATCTGGGCCGCCGACGGCAAGCCCGTACTCGCCTACGAGACCTTCGTCACCGGCATCCAGCGCGACGGAGTCACCCCGAGCCGACTGCGCGTCGTCACCGACGCCAACACCGGCCAGAAGCTGTACGAGGCCCAGCTGATCACCGACATAGCCGACGGCATCACCGCCAAGAGCGGTTCCGGGGCCGCCCAGCCGAGCGGCGCCTCGGCCGCAGCGGCCGGTACCGGCGTCAGCCAGTACAGCGGCACCGTCAGCCTCAACACCACCACGTCGTCGAAGGGATACAACCTCGTCGACAGCGTGCGCGGCGGATCCAGCACCGTCGACCTCAAGCACCGTACGGGCGGCACGGGCACCGTCTTCTCCGACGCGGACAACGCGTGGGGCAACGGCAGCCCCGCCAACAACCAGACCGCCGCCGTGGACGCAGCCTACGGTGCCGCCCAGACCTGGGACTTCTACAAGAACGTCCTGCACCGCAACGGCATCAAGAACGACGGGCGGGCTCCGGTTTCCCGTGTCCACTACGGCAACGCCTACCAGAACGCCTTCTGGGACGACCAGTCCTTCACCATCACCTATGGCGACGGCGCGAGCAACCAGCACCCCCTGACCCAGCTCGACGTGGCCGGCCACGAGTTCAGCCACGGAGTCACCTCCGCCACCGCGAACCTGCAGTACTCCGGCGAGTCCGGCGGCCTGAACGAAGCCACCTCGGACATCTTCGGCACCGCGGTGGAGTGGAACGCGAACAACGCCCAGGACCGGGGCGACTACCTGCTCGGCGAGAAGATCGACATCTTCGGCAACGGCAAGCCCCTGCGCTACCAGGACCAGCCGAGCAAGGACGGCCGCGGTTCGGCCGACTATTGGAGCGCCGGCGTCGGCAACCTCGACGTGCACTACTCCTCCGGCGTGGCCAACCACTTCTTCTACCTGCTGTCCGAGGGCAGCGGCGCGAAGGACGTCAACGGCGTGCACTACGACAGCCCGACGGTGGACGGTTCCACTGTCACCGGCATCGGCCGCGAAAAGGCGGTCCAGATCTGGTACAAGGCGCTGACCGCGTACTTCACGTCCACCACCGACTACCACGGCGCCCGCGAAGGCACTTTGAAGGCGGCCGCCGACCTCTACGGCGCGAACAGTGCCGAGGTCAAGGCAGTGAGCGCCGCCTGGGCAGGTGTGAACGTCAAGCCCTGACCCTGACCCCGACCCTGAACCACGCGGCGCCGCCCGGGTTGCACACCGGTGCGGCGCCGCGTGCTTCCGCCACGAGCCCAGATCGCCTGTCGCCGCTATCGAACCGGGCCACGCTCATCGACCAGTACGGTCGGCTCCGAGAGGAACACGTCCGAGTCGACGGGCCCATGGGCGACGTTTTTTCGCTCTCGTGCGGCTCGAAGCCATCGCGCTCGGACATCTGGATGACCTGGGCGAAGGCCGGCCGCACCGGCGACACCGCGAAGCCCGTGGGTGTCGCGTTCCTCAAGGCGGCAGCGTCGCCGCCTCTGGAGTGCTTCGAAGACTACGGCGCTCTCGCCTCGGACATCATCCCGGCTTCGACACGGCAGCGTGCTCTCGCGACGCCGTCGCGGCGCAACGCCGTGGTTCATGGGCGAGCACGCCGGCAGGCCGGGCAGAGGACCGGTCCGGTACGGAGTCGGACAGGGGGTCCTCCTCAGTGCTCCGGCGCGGAACGAAGAGGGTCACCAGTGCGCCGAGGACGGCGACGCCGGCGAAGGCGTAGAACGCGTGGTGCGGCGAGATCCCGGCGCTGATGAGGACTCCGCCGACGAGGGGCCCGCCGATGCCGCCGAGCCGGCCGAACCCGGCACACCAGGCGACTCCGGCAGCGCGGGCCCGGGTGTCGTAGTAGTTCGCCACGAAGCCGTACACCAGGACCTGGGTGCCGATCGTGCCGATTCCGGCCACCGCGACCAGAGCCAGCAGGGCACCGAGAGGCAGCCCCAGGGTGAGAAGCATCAGGGAGACGGCGGCCAGCACGAACGTCGACGTGATCACGCGCTGCGGGCCCGTCCGGTCGGCGGCCCGGGAAGCCAGTACGCCACCGAGGATCGCCCCGCCGTTGAGGGCGAGCAGGAAGACCAGTGCGTAGGACTTGCCGAAGCCGCTCTGCCCCATGATTTCGGGCAGCCACGTGTTCAGGGCGTAGGTGAGCAGAAGACCGGAGCAGCTCATCAGGCCGAGCAGCACCGTGGGCAGGGCGTATCGGCGGCTCGCCAAGGCTGCGTAGCCGACCTTCTTGCCTTCGGCCGCCCTCGTCGGCTCGCTCAGGCTGACTCCGGTGCGCTCGGCGAGCAACTGGGCCCGCTCGGTGTGCCCGCGCGCCAGCAGCCACTTCGGCGACTCGGGCAGGCGCAGCAGTGTGGCCGGCAGGAGGACCACGAGGGGGGCCGCACCGAAGAGGAACAGGGTGCGCCAGCTGTCCCCGCCGGACGTGAGGAGGGCCATGACCGCGGCGAGGACACCGCCGACGGGGACCCCGCTGTAGACGATCGCGTTGTAGACGTTCCGGCGTTGCGGCGGTGCGAACTCTGCGACCATCGCGGCGGCGGTGGCTACCAGGGCGCCGACCCCGATGCCGGTGAAGAAGCGCAGGAGACCGAACACGGTGATGCTCGTGGCGAATGCGCTCAGCCCCATGGCGACGGAGAACCAGACGATCCCCGCGATCATGATGCGACGCCGTCCGACGTGGTCGCCGATCGCCCCGGTGATCAGGGCGCCGACCATGACTCCCATGAGCGCATACGAGCCGAGCGCGCCGGCCTGGGCGACGGAGAGGTGGCCGATCTGGCTCGGGTCGCGCAGGAATTGGGGCACCACGGTCCCGTAGACGACCAGGTCGTAGCCGTCGAAGACCAGCGTGATGGTCGTGATGGCGACGATCCAGCGCAGCGTCGTGCGGTGCTGCCGTCTGGTCCTTACGTGCTGTGAGGTCTTGTTCATCGGGGAGCCCCAGTTGTGTGAGCGTACGGGTTTGCCCCCGCCGTCCCGGCTGACGGGCGGGAGGGAGCCGGACCGGCGGTATGCGGGATCGGGTCGTGGAGGGCACCAGCCTTTGGCCGGCCGGGGTTTCCACAGGCGAAGGGCAGGACCGGGCCGGTAGGACGGGAGCCGAACACGTACGAGCAGGGTTCGTGGGTTCCGGGGACGACGACGTTGACGCACCGCCCCGGTAGGCGGAGGCGTCTGATGGCGGTAGTGGAGGGTGAACCAGTTGAACGTACGTCCCAAACATCGCCGTTGGGGCCGGTGAGCTCGACATTGGTCAAGTCGTGCCCGGTCCGCGGGTCGGACGGGCTCGCAGCCGTCATGCGGCCGACAACCGCCGCACCGTCGTCTTCTGCAGGCCGGAATCGCTTTGGGGGACGGTGGGCGATCCACGAGCACCCATCGGGGCTACGTCGCTGGGGGGCACCCCGGCCATCAAGGCCTGCCGGCCTTGCGCCGGGGAGGCCAGGCCGGACCTGAGCCGCTCTCGCAGCACGGCGCCGTGATCGACGGAGCGCTCCGTCACCCTTACGTCCTGGGGCTCACGAGGGGCCAGGACATCGCCCGGCTTGACCGGAACGCCCCGCGGACGCCGTCGGCTGGTGGGCCGGCGGCGTCCGCAGGGATCGATCGCCACGCCCGGCCCCGAGCTCGGAGCAGGGTCGAGCGAGGTCGGTCAGCTGCCGCCGACGACCTGGCCGATACCGGTCCAGCCGTTCGGGCCGGACGGGTCGCCGCCGTTCCACAGCCAGACGGAGGCGCCGTCGTCGGGTCCGGCCAGGAGGTAGTCGGCGTGGGTGTCGCCGTTGAAGTCGGCGAAATGGACCCTGCTGTGGTCGGTGGTGACACCGGTGGCGATCTCGCCGGCCCACTCCCAGCCAGCGGGGCCGGCCACGTCGCCGCCCCGGTTGCGGTAGAGGTCGACTCCACCGCCGGGCTTGATGAAGTGGTAGTCGGCCCTGTTGTCGCCGTCGTTGTCCGCGAAGCGCACCCGGTTGCGGTCGTTGACCGCGGTGGTGACGCGTCCTATGTGCTGCCATCCCCGGGTGCCCGAGGTGTCGCCGCCCTTGTTGAGGTACACGTCGAGGTTGTTGGAGTCGTTGAACAGCAGGTAGTCGGTACGGCCGTCGCCGTCCCAGTCGGCGAAGCGGACCTTGGTGAGGTCCTGGGTCAAGCCGGTGGCGACCCGGCCGATCTCCTGCCAGCCGGCCTGGCCGACCTTGTCGCCGCCCTTGTTGATCCAGGCGTTGACCGAACCGTCGGCGTTGACGACGAGGTAGTCGAAGCGGCCGTCGCCATCGAAGTCGGCCAGCCGTACGCGCCGGCGTTCGGTGGTGGTGCCCCAGGCGACCTGGCCCAGGTCCTGCCAGCCGGCGCCACCGGGAGTGCTGCCGCCCCGGTTGAGACGGACGGACACCCTGCCGTCGTCCGCGATGGTCACGTGGTCAGGCCGGCCGTCGCCGTCGAAGTCCGCCCACCGCACGCGCCCGTCCGCTCCCGACTCGTTCCCGGCGCGCGCGACGTACGGCCGGGTCGTCCATCCGCCCGCCACGGCCTCGTCGATCGCCGGCCGGTACGCGGCGGCCATCTTGCGGTACCCGGAGTCGGAAGGGTGCAACTGGTCGGGCAGTTCGGCCGGGATGTCCATCCGGGGAGGAGGCACATAGCGGAACCGCTGCCCGGCCGCCTGCCGAGGCGCCTCCTCGGCCTGGACGACGGCGTTGAAAGCCGACGTCTGCTGCTCCCACCCCGGTGTGTCGGTCAGGAGTCCCTGGACGATGACCGTGACATAGGGGTTGTTGGCACGCATCCGGTCGACGAGGCCGAGCAGCTGATGCGCGGTGTCCACCGGGTCGGCCTGGTGGTGGCGGATGTCGTTGATGCCCAGATGGATCAGCACCACGTCCGGGCTGGCACCCGCCTGCCACCGGTCGATACCGGACCGGATCCCCGCGACGGTATATCCGCTGTGCCCCTCGTGGTCCGCGTCCCCGGCCCCGCCGGAGGTTCCCGAGCCCACGAAGTCCGGGACGTACCGGGTCTGCTGGGTCAGCAGGTTCCAGAGGGGGCCTCGGTACCCGGAGCCGTCGGAGCTGCCCGCGCCGAAAGTGATGGAGTCGCCGAGCGGCATGATCCTCACCGCTTGCGGACCGGCTGCCGGCTCTGCGCCGGGCGCGGCGCTGGCGGGGGCCGGTCCGCACAGAAGCGTGGCGGCGGCTGTGGCCGCACACAGGAGGTAGGCGGAACGTTTGTTCATCAGGGTTGCCTTGTCTCAGGGATGGCGCCGGCCCGCTGCGGCCACAGGAACCCGGAGGAACCGATGGCGGCAGCGGGCCTGTGCATTTGTTCGAAAGCCATTGTGCGCCACTGACTGCAAGGCTCTGCTCGACAACAGGACCGACTACCTGGGGCTGATCGTGACCTTGTAGGTGGTTCCGGCCCTGCCGTGTGTGCTCACGGAGACGGTCTGGGCATGGCGGTCCCAACTCGCCCGGTTGCCTTGGACATCGACGCGGTAGCCGCCTGGATACGTGTCTGTGGGGACGGTGATCTGGGTGGGCCCTTCGGCGTTGTCGCGCGTGCGGAAGGTGAGCGTGTAGGTACGGGTGGCCGGGTCGTACGCGAACGTCAACGGGTCGCCCGCCACGGCCCGCGCGTACGGTTGGACGAGCAGCTGGGCGTTGGGTTTCGCGGCGCCCGTCTGGTCGAGGAAGCAGTAGCCGCCGCCCCGGCACCACTGCCACCACGTCCAGCCGCTGGAGAAGCGGTCCAGGGAGGCGGTCATGTCGGTGACGAACTGGCTCGCGTGCGGAACGTAGGGGTTGCCGCCCCACTCCCCGACGATCACCGGCATGCGGTTGCGGGCCGGGTAGTCGCTGATCGCGGCCTCGTAGGCGGGGATGAACGTGCCGTCGGGGTCGTAGTCGGCGCCGGTTTCCATCGCCGTCTCGTAGAAGTGCGGCGCGTAGCCGGCGTGCGGGTCGTCGATGTGGCCCATCCGGGTGGGGACGCCGAGGCCGACGATGACGGTGGGTTCGACGAATACCCACGACTTGCCGTCGACCAGGCGGATCGCCTGGGCAAGGCGGTTCCACAGTTCGGTGAGCTCGGTGGCCTCGAAGCGGGCCGCGGCGGCGGGGAGGTCTTCGCCTTCGAGGAACTTCGCGAACGGCTCGTTCATCAGGTCGTAGCCGAGCAGCGCCGGGTGCCTGCCCAGGGCGGCGGCGACCGTCATCCACATGCGGGCGTGCGCGGCGCGGAGGTCGGCGTCCTTGTACAGGTGGTCGAACGCCGTCTGCACGGAGGGCTCGAAGTACTCGGAGAACCAGTCGTCGGGTATCGGTGTGAAAGGCAACCCCTCGTCGCGGGTGGCCCAGTCGGGGACGCCGCGAGAGCCGAAGCGGGGCCCGTACACGTCCTGGTGGGCATCCAGGATGACCTTGATGTGGTAGCGGTCGGCCCAGTCGAGGATGCGTCGCATCTTGGTGAGGTAGCCGCGGTCGTAGTGCCCGGGTCTGGGTTCGAGGTCGTCCCAGAAGAAGGCGAGGCGCGCAAGGTTGAAGCCCCGGGCGGCCATGCCATCGAGGTCGCTCTCGTGGATGTCGGCGAACGCGTCGGTGCCTCGGCTGTTCTTGTCGGCGAGGTTGAAGCCGCGCCACTGGAGCGCGCGGCCTTGACCGTCGGCGATGAACGTGCGGTCACCGACCGTGACGCGGTCGGGGGCGCGGCCCGGCCGGGCCTGAGCCTGTGCGGGGAGGACGCCGAGCAGGAGGGCGGCCACGGCCAAGGCGAGGGCGACGGGGGCGACGCGGGAGGTCAAGCGCATGCAGGAGACCCCTTCGAGGGCGGCTGGTCGGGCAGCGGGCTACTGGCCGGTCGGGATGTTACTGGCGAGTGGGTCAACTTCCCAGAAGAAGCGGGTAGTTGATGACGCCTCCTGCGGGCGGAGCGGGCAGTTCCGGGTGAGCACCCGGCGGAGCGGGGTCCGCGGTACGGCTGCGGTCCCTTCCGGGACGGTTCATGGCCGCCAGCCCCGCGCGCCCCGCGCGCCCCGCGCGCCCCGCGCGCCCCGCGCGCCCCGCGCGCCCCGCCCGCCCCGCGCGCTCGACCGTCGGGGTGTTGATCCGGTACGGCGGCCACGAAGCCCCATCCCGCGGTCGACCACCCCATCGAGGCGCCGGACCGGAGCACCGTCTACGACAGCTCGGAGATGCTGCGCCAAGTGTTCATGCGCGCACGCTCCGCCCCGCGCACGCTTCGCCCCGCACCTCGAAGACCGGCACCGCGTGCGACCGCTCGCCGACCGAAGGAGTGCCTGATGCGGCCACACGTCCTGATCCACGACCGCTTCACCGCGCGCCCCGGGCCCGGTGTACACCCTCCCTGCCCCGGGCCTGCCTCCTCCTTACGGGTCGGAGGAGCTCGCCGGACCAGCGGGAACGGCCCCGGTGTCCCGTGCCTGAGCCGCTCACCACCAGCCGCCTGCCGGCCGACGCCAAGCAGCACGAGCGGTCCGGCAGCAGCGGCTCGATGCGCGCCCACTGGGCGTCAGCCGGCGACACGCGTCAACCTGCGGTCCGCTGATCTGGAGGAACGGCCTAACCCTCCGGCGGGCCCGTGACCAGGGCCTCCAGGCGGGCCGCCGCGCGCTCCAGTTCGCGGCGGGCGCCCAGCGGGACGATCGCCGCGCGGGCCGGGATCCGTACGCCGCCCGTCAGGGCCACGCGGGTGCCGCCGCCCGGTTCCGGAGCGGCCGCCATGCCGATGATCAGGAACCGGCTCTGGAGCCAGCACCAGCCCGGCCGCAGGTGTCCGCGCAGCCGGGCGCGGAAGCCGTGGCGGCTGCGGGCCAGGGCCTCGACGCGGTCGCCGCCGACCCGGACCACGCGCACGCGGCGCATGTCCGGCTGGAAGTCGCCGAAGCCCCCCTCCAGGTCGCCCATCACCGCCCACACTGCCTCCACGGGGGCCGGCAGGACCCGCTCGACGACCCGGGCGCCCGGGACGGCGGCGGCCATGATGCGCAGCCGAGTGACCGCGTCCACTGCGTACGTCATGCCGACCACGCCTTCCGGAAACTCGAACGGGCCCGGCTGAGCCGGGATTTGGCGGTGCCGGGCGGGATGGCGAGGAGGGCCGCCGCGGCTTCCTCGTCCAAGCCCTCCACGTCCCGCAGCACCAGGACGGCCCGGTGGTCGGGGGAGAGGCGGGCCAGGACGTCGGCGATGTCGGCCGCCAGCTGCGGGTCCCCGCGCTGGGATACGTCGGCCAGTTCGGCGGCGGGCCGCGCCCGGGCCGCCCGCCGGGCGACGCGGACGGCCTCGCGGACGGCGATCGCGCGCACCCATCCGTACAGGGCCTGGGGATCCTTGAGGGTGCGCAGGGAGGTGAACACGGCGACGAGGGCCTCCTGCGTGGCGTCGGGGCCGTCCGCCAGGGCGATCGGCTCGCAGATCCGGGCCACGTACGGGGTGAGATGGTCGAGCAGATCGTGCAGCGCGAGGGTGTTCCCGGCGCGGGCGGCCCGCGCCAGGGCCACGCCCCGCTCACGGCGTTGGGTGCTCACGCAGCGACCCTCTCAGGCCGCGGGCCGCGCAGGACGCGCAGGGCCGCCCCGCCGAAGCCCACGCACAGCGGCGTGTACAGGAGCAGGTTCAGCTGGTGGAATCCCGGCCCCGCTTCCCTGATGCCCGCGTCCAGGCCGAGGGCCCAGCCGGCACCGGCGAGGGCCCGTACGCCCAGACCGGCGGTGACGGCTCCGGTGATCAGGGCGGCCGGGCGTCCGCCCCGGCCGTGCGCGCGGGCCGCCACCGCCGCCGAGGCGACGGTGAGGGCGGCGGCCAGGGGCAGGACGACGGGCGGGGTGAAAGGCACTTCGGCGCCGAGGACGGCAAGGGACAGGGTGCGGGCGTCGGCGGCGGGCCAGGTCGCGCCCGTGGCCCAGTACAGGTGGGCGAGGGCGTCGGCGGCGAGGAGGGCGGCGAGTGCCTGCCCGGCGCGGCGCGTGGTGAGGACGGCCATGGGATGCTCCCCGGGGTGTGGGTGGCGGAAGGAACCGGCACCCCGAGGAGGCGACGTGAGCCGGGAACGTTCCTGTGGGACGCGTCACACAGGGGGCGGGACCGCCAGCAGGTGGTCAACGGCCCCGGACCCGGCCCGCGCGGTGGTTGCGGACAAGGGCTACTCGGCGCTGAAGATCCGCTCCTCCCTGCACAGACGTGGCATCGCGGCCACGATCCCCGTGCGGATCGACCAGATCAACGTCTCAAAAAGAAGAAAGCCCTCGCCATCCGCTACCACAAACGCGCGCTTCCCTGCCCAGCTCCGGTCACCATCGCCTGCCCACGGCTTTGCTCCCATGACTTTGCCTGCCGATCAGGCCGGGCTCGCGGCGTCCGCCACACGCGCGCCCGCCGCGTTCTCGTCACTCGCCGCCAGCACCGTCGCAACGGCCCTCAGACGACGTCGAATTCGTTGCCCTCAGGGTCCTGCAGGGCGGCGGCGTAGAACCCCGAGTCCGGCTCGTCCTTGATCCGCAGCACGGTGGCACCGGCTTCGACCAGCCGTTCCACCGTAGCCTTGACACGCTCTGCGCGTACGCCCAGTGGGACGTCACGGCCCCCACCGACCTTCAGATCGAAGTGCCACCGGTTCTTGGCGACCTTCGGCTCCGGAACCTGCTGGAACCACACCCTCGGTCCACGTCCCGCGGGATCGATGATCGACTCCGGCACATCCCCGGCACCGGCCGGCAGTTCTGCCTCGGGTACCCCCACCGCCGCCCAGTAGGAACGCCACGTGGGGTGTCCGCCCGGCGGAGGCTCAGGCACGTAGCCCAGAGCCTCCGCCCAGAAGGTCACCATCCTCTGCGGATCGGAGCAGTCGATCGTCAGCTGCACTGTCATCTCCATGCTCGGAGCATCCCAGGCAGGTCTGACAGACACCCCTTAGTCCCAACACGGTATGGGCGAGCCGTCCTTCTCTGCTCCGACCAGTATCTCGACTCCGGTTCCGGCCCCGAAGTCGGCCGCGGGGAGGTATTTGTCCCCGGTCGGGAAGGTCACCGTCAGCGTCATCGCGCTGCCGTCGCCGCCTTTGCTGAAGCAGAGGCCTCCGACGTCCGCGGGAGCGCGCTGCGGCGAGGTGTTCTCCTCGCGCTTCCAGCCATCGGCCGTTGCCGCCCTGGTGTAGTAGTCGAGAATCTCGGTCTTCGGTTCCGGGGCCGAGTACAGTCGCTCGGCCGAGAGCCAGGCGTCGCCGCTGCTGTCGTCGTCGCATGCGGTCTCCACCTCGGTGTGGCCCGCCGGGGGAGTGGCGCGGGGCGGCTTCGCGTCGAGGATCGTCAGGGAAGCCAACTCCCTGAGCCGCGGCTCCGACCTTTCGCACGAGGCGTACGGGTTGACCAGGGAGCAGCCGGCCAGGCCGCCGGCGAGTGCGGTGACGAGTGAGGCCGACAGGACCAAGGCGGTCGAACGGCCGGGCCGGGCAGGCAGGTACACGATGCTCCAATGGTTTCGCGCTGAGCGGTAGGAGCACGGCGCGGCCCCGCCTCCCGAGGGGCCGGGGCCGCGCCCAAGATCGTGTTGGCACCGGCCCCGCGCTGCCCTCCCACCGCATCTCCGCAAAGCATCGCAGCAGCCCCGCCTCGGCCGTCAGCCGGGTCCGTGGACGCGCGATCCCAGGCCCCGCCGCGCCTGCCCCCGTTGGGTCTCCTGGAGGGGAGACGAGGATGGAGGCATGGACAGCGACACGCTCTCTTCCAGCGGGGAACCATCCCCTCGGACCGGACTGACGGTGTAGACGATCCGGTTCTACTCCGACCGGGGCCTCGTTCCGCCGACCGACCGGAGCCCGGCGGGCTGCCGGCTCCACGGCCCCGACGCGCTCGCCCGCCTCGAACTGGCCCGCACATTGCGTGAACCGGGGCTCGAACTGTTCACGGTACGCACGGTGTTGGACCGGGAGGCGTCTTTGCCGGAGGTGACGCAAGCGCACGCCGATGCGTTGGGCGTGCAGATCGGCACGTTGCGCACGCGCCGCGTGTTCCTTCGGGTGGTCGCCGGACGCGGCCGCCCCACCCCTTTGGAGACGGACCGGATGCACCGACTTGCCACGCTTTCCCGGACCGAACGCCACCGCCTCGCGGCCCACTCCATCGACCATGCTTCCGTGGGCCTCCACACGAACACGGAGTTAGTGAGCATGATGCGATCCGCTCTGCCAACAGGTCGACGCCTGGATGGAGCTCGTCGGACTGGGGCAGATCGCGGACTTCGGTGCGGCGATCCGTCGGACGGCCGAGGAGAGCGGTCTGCGCCGCTGGCTCCTCGCGCGCCTGCGAACGGTCGCGGATCCGCTCGTTGGGCACTACTGGCGGCTTCTGGCGACCGTCAACGGAACGCCTGCGTCGTCCACGCTCGCACCCGTTCACCCTTGGTTCTCCAGGGCGGCGACGGCATGAGTACGCGCGACCTGGCATTCGGCTTGTACGCGGACGAGGAGGGGCTGGCCTGGGTCAGAGCCCTCTGCGAGAACGTCGTGGGCTCGCACAGCGCCCGGATCGTCGACACGACCAGGACACCGGTCACCGACGCGGACGACTTCCTGGCACGGCAGTGGGCCGTGGAGCATCCCGGCCGCGCCAGTGGTGCCCGCCAGTCGGTCACGCTGCGGTTGCGCGTGGCGTGCTCCCTGCGGACGCGGAGAGCCCTGCGCAAGGCGGTCATCGCCGCACTCTGCCCGGAGGGAGCGGCCCTCCACACCTGCCGGGTCCCGTGGTCGGCCTACTGAGACGGCCCCGCGGCCGCCCCGGATTCCGGCCCCCGAGTTGCGGCGGCGCCGTTGCCGGTGCTGGGGTGGTACGCGGCTGCCGCGATCTCGATGAACGATCGGATCAACGGGTTGGTGCCTCCTTCGTTGCACACCGCCACCACCGGGCTCGGGGCCATGTCGATCAGCGGTACGACGGTGAACTCCGCAGGCAGGTCGTGTCCGAGCGGGGCGAGTCCGACCGTGCCGTTCCACAGCACGGCCTGCAGGCATTCCTGGACGGCGCGTACCACTGGTCCCTCGCGCGGCCTGCCACCGTTCCAGTACGACTGCCAGACGGGGTCGGTGCCCTGCGGGAACTGGAACCAGCGGCGGTCGCGGAGCTCGGCCAGCCGTAGCCGGGCGCTGCGCGCCAGCGGGTCGTCGGCGCGCAGGACCACGCCGACCGGATCGGTCCGCAGTACACGCACCGTCAGGGCGGTCTCGTCGAACGGCGCCCGGGTGAGGGCGACGTCGACCAGTCCGGCGTGCAGTCCGCACGTCGGGTCGGTCAGGTCGGTGTCGCGGATGTGGATGTCGATGCCGGGATGGTGTCGGCGGTAGGCGGCGGCCAGCCTGGCCACTCCCGGGTCGGTGCCGTCGCCCAGGATGCCGACGGTGACGGTCGCGACGCCGGCTGCTGCGCTCACGCGTACCCGGACGCGGTCGGCGTGGTCGAGCAGGGCGCGCGCCTCGCCGAGCAGCACCGTGCCCACCGGAGTGAGCGTGACGCCGGTGGCCGAGCGGGCGAAGAGCAGAGCCCCCACTTCGGCTTCCAACTGCTTGATCGCCCGGCTCAGCGGCGGCTGACTCATATGCAGTCGGGTGGCGGCCCGGCCGAAGTGGAGTTCCTCGGCGACCGCCACGAAGTAGCGCAAGGTCCGTAGCTCCACGCCGCAACGATACCCATGAGGTATCGGCCCTGCCGAACGGGTCTTGGACAGCGGCGAGGTCCCGGCGGTGCACTGGTGAACATGACCGAAGAGACCAAGGCCAGCGAGCCGCAGGCTGACCCCGCCGTATCGGTGGTGGGCCCCCGAGACGGCGAGACCATCGTTCTGGGGAGGACGGCAGCCACACCGGGCACCGGCTCGCGATCACCGAGTCCGTCCTCGCCCCGCACACGCAGGGCCCGCCGCAGCACCGCCATGGCCGACACGACGAGGGCTTCTACGTCCTCTCCGGCAACGTGCGGTTCACCGTCGGGGACGAGGACTACGAGGCCACCGCCGGAACGCTCGTCATGGTTCCGCCGGGCACCCCGCACACCTTCGCCAACCTGACCGACCAACCCGCCGTCATGCTCAGCACATTCACACCCGACTTGTACGTGCAGTACTTCCGAGACCTTCAGGAGGTGCTCGCCGCCGGCCGGCCGCTGACGCCGCAGGCCAACGTCGACGCGATGAGCCGCTACGCGACACAGCCCGCCACCGACCTCGCCTGAGGCCGACTCGCCTGAGGCCGACCTCGCCTGAGGCCGACCGGACGGAATGGCTCGGCCTGCCTCCTTCGACCTGTGGGGGCCTCCTGCCTTCGGGTCTGAACCCTTCGGACGTCGGACCGGCCTTCTCCAGGGGCATTCCTGACACTCGACGCAATCGACAGGCCCCGGGAACCGGGGCCCCATGAACGGGAACCATGAACATCGCCTATGGGATCGTCGCGGGACTGCTCGCGCTCTTCTACTTCTACGCAGGCACGCTGAAGGTGATCCGCAGCCGCGATCAACTCCGGCCGATGATGGCCTGGGTCGACCGCATACCCCTGCCCGCCCCCAGGGCGCTGGGGGCGGTCGAAATACTCGGTGCCACCGGCCTGGTACTGCCGCCGCTGACCGGCATCGCTCCCTCGCTGGCGGCCGCCGCGGCCATCGGCCTCGTACTCCTGCAGATCGGCGCGATCGCCGTCCACCTCAGCGGCCGAGACCGCCGCATCGCACTCAACACCGGTCTCGCCGCAACCGCGGCCGTGACCATCTGGCTGGCCGTCCGGCTGTGAACCGAGCACGGTCTTCGACAGGGGAGCGGCGGGTGCGGTGCCTGCGGACTGCCGAACCTCGTCTGGCACCAAACCGCCATCCGGCCGCTCCTCCCGTCGGACCGTTCTCGTCCCCAGTGCGGGGGCCGGGCTTCGTCGCCGGCGGGGCGACGCGAGAACGAGAGCACGAGCACGACGGACCCGGAAACCGGGCCGCATCCCACCCCCGGCGGCTGTCGGGACCGACATCCGCTGTCGGTCATCCATCGGCGGCTGCCGGTTCGATGTCGGTGCCTTGTCGGCGAGGTCCGGCAACCTTCCAGAGACGGCCGGCCGGAGCTCACTGGCCGGCCCCGATCCCCAGGAGTCACCATGCACACACCTGTCACGATCATCGGCGCCGGACTCGGCGGACTCATGCTGGCCCGCATCCTTCACGTCCACGGAATCCCGGTCACGGTCTACGAGGCGGAGTCCTCCCCGACGGTGCGCACGCAGGGAGGCCTGCTCGACATCCACGACTACAACGGACAGCTGGCGCTCAAGGCGGCCGGCCTGATGGACGAGTTCCACGCCATTGTCCTGGAGGGCCACCAGGAGATGCGGGTCCTCGACCGGGACGGCACCGTCCTGCTCGACAAGGCCGACGACGGCACGGGCGGACGCCCTGAGGTGTACCGCGGCGAGTTACGACAGATCCTGCTCGACTCGCTCCCGGTTGGCACCGTCCGGTGGGGACACAGGGTCAGCAGCACCCGCACGCTCGGCATGGACCGCCACGAGGTGACCTTTGCCGACGGCGGCACCGTCGTCACCAGCCTGCTGGTCGGCGCGGACGGCGCCTGGTCGCGGGTACGGCCACTGCTCACCACCGCCACGCCCCAGTACACCGGCACGTCGTTCGTCGAGACTTACCTGTTCCACGCCGACACCCGCCACCCGGCCGCCGCGAAAGCAGTCGGTGGTGGGATGCTGATCGCGCCCGCGCCGGGCAGGGAGATCTTCGCTCACCGGGAAAGCGGCGACACGCTGCACACCTACGTGGCGCTGACCAGGCCGCAGGACTGGTTCGCCGCCATCGACTTCACCGATGCCGCCGCGGCCACCGCGCGGATCGCGCGCGAGTTCGACGGCTGGGCACCGGAACTCACCGCCTTGATCACCGACGGCGACACCGCGCCGGTCCTGCGCCCCAACTACGCTCTGCCGACCGGGCACCGGTGGGACCGGGTACCCGGGGTCACCCTGCTCGGCGACGCCGCCCACCTCGCGGCCCCGAACGGCGAAGGCGCCAACCTGGCCATGTACGACGGCGCCGAACTCGGCAAGGCCCTCGCCGCGCACCCCGACGATGTCGAGGCCGCGCTCACGGAGTACGAGCAGGCCATGTTCCCCCGCAGCGCCGAACCCGGCACCTTCGAAGGTGGAGAGGTTCCGGGGATCGACTCCGAACACAACACCGCCCAGGGTCTGATCGACATGATCACCGAGAAGGGCCGCCAATGAGCCGCTGAGGCGCCGGTACGACGCCCTCCGTCCCGGCTCCGGTCAAGCCTGGGCGGAGTGGCCATCCCAGGCCTTCGTCACCGCCGGCTGCCGCTCACGGGGCTCAGCCATCCCAAGTCGCCTCATGTCCCCGGGAGCGACGCAAGCCAGGAGCCCGCCCCCCGTCTCGGCAGTCTGGACGACGCTTGCGGTCTCGGGGCGGTGGCGGACGGAGCTCGGGTGGACTCTCCTTGGGCTTTGGGTGGGGAGCGCCGGCCCGCTCGACGGGCCCGAAGGCCGGGCCCGGGGTGCAGCGTAGGACCCTGGCCCTCAGGGCGAGTTCATCGTCAGATCCGCTCTTCGACCAGCTTGGGTAAGGTGGTGTTTCTGGTTCTTCTGACGGGGGCGGCATGGTCGAGCTGGGTGTGTTCTTCGGTGCGATGGGCGCGGCTGCGCTGTGGATGGTGTGGACTTTGCTGCGCCGAGGGAACCGGCGTACGGAGACCGCAGAGGGTCTGCTGATCGAGCAGGCTCGCAGGGATCAGGCCGTGAATGACCGGTCTAGCTACAGTTCGAACGCCATGCATAACTCCACGACGCACGGAAACGAGTACAGGCCCAGAGGCTGACCCGCACATGGTCTTCCGGTTGGCCGGGACGAACTCCGCCCATGGCCCTTGGTCCGGTTACTGAGCTTGCAGCTGTGGTGTCGTCAGTTTGAGTCTGGTCTCGGTGAGGCATCCGTCGATGACGTCGCTGCGGTATTGGATCTGGCGGAGGCC
>NZ_JBITFF010000036.1:0-42911 GCF_044455885.1 Streptomyces sp. NPDC051109 | reverse complement strand
AGGTGGGACGCTGCGCGTCCCACCCACCCCCGGTGCTGCGCACCGGGGGTGACGCTCCGTTCGCTGCGCTCTCGGAGCTGTGGGCCTGTGGCCCACTTCCCGGGCTTCCGCTTCGCTTCAGCCCGGGCCGGCGGGTCCGCTGCGCTCCCCCGCCTCAACGGTCCTTCCGGCTGCGCCTCCAGTTTCCGGGGCCCGCTGGCGCGGGCCTAGCTGGCTACGGTGGTGGGGCTTGTTCGTGTGGGTTCCAGCGTAGCGCGTGCATCATAAAGATGCAGCATGTAACGTTGGCAGAAGTGCAGGACATGGTCTTCGGTCGTTGAGATTATTCGAGCCACTCTTTCCAGCGGGGATGAGCTGGATCGCAATATCCGTCTTCGATGGCCTGCTGATAAAGCCGCTGCGGGTCATCCGGGGTTCCGAAAGAGGAGAGGGCGCAGTCGGGGTAGACCGGCTGCAGACCATACCAACCAATCGACACTATCAGCATGATCAGGAGGGTCGCGGGAAGGTGCTTCCGCGTAGGAGGACCTGAAATAGGACGGATCATGCAGAGAGCATAGGGCAACTGTCATTTATCTGATTGCCTGAGGGTTCTCTGTGCCCCATGCATACCAGAAGTGGACATTATGACTGCCGTTCAGCTTAGGGAGCATCAGGTAGACCAGCGCTCCGCGTTTCGCAGGTGGGTGGGATTCCCTGCAAGGTCATCTGTGCCCCCGCAGGGTGCCCGGGGCACGATCGTGTCAGCGACCGGCTCGGGCAAGACGATCACGGCCGCCGCGTGCGCGTTGGAGTCGTTCTCGGACGGCCGGATCCTCGTGACGGTGCCGACCCTGGACCTGCTCGCGCAGACCGCCCAGGCGTGGCGGCTGGTGGGCCACACCGCCCCGATGGTCGCGGTGTGCTCGCTGGAGAACGACCCGGCCCTGGGCTCGCTGGGGGTGCGCACCACCACCAACCCGATCCAGCTCGCCCTATGGGCCGGGTCCGGGCCCGTGGTCGTGTTCGCCACGTACGCCTCTCTCGTGGACCGGGAGGACGTCGACGCTCCCGAGGGGCAGCGGAAGGTTCGCGGACCGCTGGAGGCCGCTCTGGCGGGCGGGGAGCGGCTCTACGGCCAGCGCATGGACGGCTTCGACCTCGCCATCGTGGACGAGGCCCACGGAACCGCTGGTGATCTTGGCCGTCCGTGGGCGGCGATCCACGACAACACCCGCATCCCCGCGGACTTCCGGCTGTACCTGACCGCGACCCCGCGCATCCTCGCCGCTCCCCGGCCGCAGAAGGGCGCGGACGGCCAGGAGGTGGAGCTCGCGACCATGGCCGACGACCCGAATGGGACCTACGGCGCATGGCTCGCGGAGCTCGGTCTGAGCGAGGCGATCGAGCGCGAGATCCTCGCCGGGTTCGAGATCGACGTCCTGGAAATCCGCGACCCCTCCCCCGTGCTCGGGGAGTCGGAGGAAGCGCGGCGCGGCCGGCGCCTGGCGCTGCTGCAGACGGCGCTCCTGGAGCACGCCGCCGCCTGGAACCTGCGCACCGTCATGACGTTCCACCAGAAGGTGGAGGAGGCCGCCGCGTTCGCGGAGAAGCTGCCGCAGACCGCTGCCGAGCTGTACATGAACGACGCCTCAGACGAGGACCTGGCGCAGGCGGCAAAGCTCCCCGCGTCGTCAATCGACGCGGAGTTCTACGAGCTGGAGGCCGGCCGCCACGTCCCGCCGGACCGCGTGTGGTCGGCGTGGCTGTGCGGCGACCACCTCGTGTCCGAGCGCCGGGAGGTGCTGCGCCAGTTCGCCAACGGCATCGACGCGGCCGGGCGCAGGGTCCACCGCGCCTTCCTCGCCAGCGTTCGCGTGCTCGGCGAGGGCGTCGACATCACCGGCGAGCGGGGAGTCGAGGCCGTCTGCTTCGCCGACACCCGCGGCTCCCAGGTAGAGATCGTGCAGAACATCGGCCGGGCGCTCCGCCTCAACCGCGACGGGTCCACCAAGGTCGCCAGGATCATCGTGCCGGTCTTCCTGGAGCCCGGTGAGAACCCGACCGACATGGTCGCCAGCGCCTCGTTCCGCCCCCTTGTAGCGGTTCTCCAGGGCCTGCGTTCGCATGACGAACGTCTGGTCGAGCAGCTCGCCTCACGTGCGCTCACGAGCGGCAAGCGCAAGGTCCACGTCCGGCGGGACGAGGACGGACGGATCGTCGGGGCCGGCGGGGAAGGCAACGGCGAGGACCAGGAGGACGACGACACGCAGGCCGCCGCCGACGCCGCCCTGCTCCACTTCTCCAGCCCGCGCGACGCCGCGACCATCGCCGCGTTCCTGCGCACCCGGGTCTACCGGCCGGAGTCCCTGGTGTGGCTGGAGGGCTACCAGGCCCTGATCCGGTGGCGGGCGGAGAACGCGATCACCGGCCTGTACGCCGTTCCGTATGACGTCGAGGTCGAGGTCGGCGTCACCAAGGACTTTCCGCTTGGCCGGTGGGTGCATCAGCAGCGGAAGGCGCTGCGGGCCGGTGAGCTGGAGGAGCGGCGCAAGACGCTGCTCGACTTGCCGGAGGCCGGGATGGTCTGGGAGCCGGGCGAGGAGGCGTGGGAAAACAAGCTCGCCGCGCTGCGGTCCTACCGGCGGGCCATGGGGCACCTCGCACCGCGTCAGGACGCGGTCTGGGGAGAGGGCGAGGCGATGGTGCCGGTCGGCCAGCACATGGCGAACCTGCGCCGCAAGGGCGGTCTGGGAAAGGACACGGAGCGGGCCGCCGTGCGCGCGCAGCAGCTGGCCGCGGTCGACGAGGACTGGAACTGCCCGTGGCCGCTGGACTGGCAGCGGCACTACCGCGTCCTCGCGGACCTGGTCGACGCCGACGGCGTCCTGCCGGCCATCGAACCGGGGGTGCTGTTCGAGGGCGATGACATCGGGCGCTGGCTGGAGCGGCAGAAGAACCCGGGCACCTGGGCGCAGCTGTCGACCGAGCAGCAGCAGCGGCTGTCGAAGCTGGGCGTCCAGCCCGACCAGGCCCCGTCTCCCGCCCCGGCAGCCGCTCGTGCGGCGAAGGCCCCGAGCAAGGTACAGCAGGCGTTCCAGCGGGGCCTGGCAGCCCTCACACAGTGGGTGGAGCGGGAAGGCGCGGACCGGCCCGTGCCGAGGGGGCACAGCGAACAGATCGCGGTCGACGGCGAGGAGGAGCCGGTGACCGTCAAGCTGGGCGTATGGATTTCGAACACGAAATCCAGGAGGGACCGGCTGGACGCCGACCAGCTCGCCGCGCTCGCGAAGCTGGGCATGGACTGGGCGAAACCGGTGGCGGTCCCCCAGGCCGCCCCGGGCAATCCCTGACCGCTTCCAGCGTCGTAACTGGACCCCGGGCCTCAACGGGCCCGGGGTCCGGTGCTGTTCCGAGAGTGCAACGCGCTGCCCCGACCTCAGCTCAGATCGGGTGTTTCCGCAGCTCAGGGCTGCAACACGGGTCTGCAACACGGGGCTCTGTTGCAGCCGGTGTTGCAGTGCCGCGTTGCAGGGCGCGTGCTTCGCCCGGCTGGCCCAGGTGCCGGCGCAGGTTAGACCGATGCCCCGCCCGCCGTGCTCCAAGGCTTCGACCTCCCACTGCACCGGGTGCTCGATGTCGAAGCCGTAGCGGCGGGCGAAGGCCGGCCACCGCGGATCGCCGCGCTTGCCCTCGGTCGCGGGCAGCCCGTACGCGCGCATCTGCTCGTAGGTGAGCAGCACACGCGTGACCCGGCTCCAGCATCCGGTGCGCTGTACCCAGTCGCGTTCGATGTCCTCGCCTGAGCAGTCGAAATCCCCGACGTTTCTCCGGGGCGCCACGAGCGTGCGGTTTGAGTTCACGCAGCTCAGGAGCGGTCAAGACGAGCGTAGCGGGTGCAACAGCTGTGGTGCACGAGGTTGGCCGCGAGTTCACCTGCCCGCGCGGGATTGGGGCCTAGGCCCGTGGACCTGGCGACAACGGCACGGGCCTGGTGTCGTAGTGAGTGGCATGGGACGGCTTTCAAGGGCGGATCAGCGCGAGGCCGGGTCGTGGCGCCAGAACCTGGCACGCCCTGGTCAGATTCTGCGACGGCGCAGGGGGACGGGATTTGACTCAAAGTATCCCCGGCGAAGATCACGCATTGCTAGCCTCCTGCTACAGGCCGGTCATACCCGGCTGTCCGAGCTGACCAGGGGACATCATGACCGCGAACGACGGAATCTCCATCGCCCAGACCACCGAGGGTGCGTTGACGGAGATCACCAACAACGTACAGAGGATTGGAGCGGCCAACGTTCAGTCCTGGGTTGGCACGGGGGCCAATGAGCCGCTCACGTCCCCTGAGGTCGTCACGATCCTCGGTGAGGACACTCTTGCCGAGGTCGCCGAGAAGACCGGAGCCGACAGCGGTGCACTCGCGGAGTATGTGGCAGAGCAGCTGCCGGTGCTGATCGACCAGATTTCCCCGGACGGGCAGATCACCAGTGACCCTGAGGTGCTCGACCAGGCGTTCACTGAGTTCGAGAGCAAGGCCCCGTTCACGGTGCCCACCGCCCGGATCGGAATGGCCGCAGTACGGCCCGCCGAGTTCATCATCCTCCAGTTCACGCAGGGAGTCGACCAGGTCTAGAGATCCGCAGCGTCTCACGCACAGGTGCCCCGAGCCGTCCGTACGGCTCGGGGCACCTGTGCGTGACGTCAGGCGGTCAGCTTCAACGCGGGAGCGATACCACTACCGGGGCCCAGGGAAGCGGCTGGGCGGCAGCCCGCCAGTGCAGTCCGCTGCGCCGACTACCCCTCCCTACGGGCCGGATCGCGGTTGAGCTGGGCCATGAGTTCGCGGTTGGTCGCGCGGGCGGCGTGCAGCTCGTCGCCCTGGTCGTGGAGTTTGAGTTCCAGGTCGACCGCTTGCTGTTCGAGGGTGGTGATCCGGGCCTTGAGCTGCTCGATGTCGTCGGGTGCGCCGATGCCCACCTCGCGCCAGACCTGCTCGCCCAGCACCTCGCCGAGGCGGGCTTCGAGGCTGCGGACCTGGGCGGCGAGCCGGGCTGTGCGGGCGTCGGCCGCCAGGAGGTCGGCCTGCAGGGAGGCCCGGCTGACCGCGGGTCCCCGGCCGCCAGGAACGGCGGGCGGCTCGGCGGCCTGGGCGTGGACCTGGCCGAGGAGGTCGCGGTGGCGGTAGAGGAAGCGGTCGGGGAAGCGGCCCTCGCGGGGCCTGAGCGAGCCGGGAAGACAGCCGCCGGTACATCGACGGCGTGTGCGGCAGGACGCCTTCGGAGACGAGCCGGTACATCACCTGTCGCAATATGACGTCGCCCTCGTAGCTCTCCACGATCTGCCGGGCCCGGTCCACCACGGCTGGCCATCGCACCCGCTCACTCGCCATGCGGTACATGTACCCATCGCCGCGCCGCCACCGACGGCGCGGGCTTGCCCAGGGTGACCTTGGGGTTGCCCGCGCTCCTCGGAGGGCTTGCCCGCGTCAGCCGCGCAGACGTGAGAACCAACCGGTCTTCCGCTGCTCGGGCACGGCCTGGTCCTGCTCCTGGGGCTGCTCCTTGGGCTGGGGCCGGGGGTCGTCCGGCCAGGCTTCCGTCCAGTCGGTGTCGTACCGGCGGTCGCAGTCTCCGCACAGCGTCGGGCGGGCTTCCATGGGAACGGGGCCCCAGCCGGTGCGGTTCACCGCCTTCCACCGCTCGTCGGTGAACGCCGCTTTGCACTCGGTGCAGCGTGGACGACGGGGGAAGCGCAGGAGGTCCGTCTGCTTGGCCCAGTCGGGGAGCGGCTCCTGGTGCTCCTCCTGCCTGCTGGGCGTGGGGACAGCGCTCGCGACGGCGCCGGCCTTGCAGCTGTCGCACAACTGGGGGTGGGAGTCCTTCGGGGTGCCCCAGTCCGTCGCTTGTGCCACCTGCCAGCGTTCGTCGGTGAACTTCTCCCCGCAGCCGGCGCACACGGGACGGCGCGCCTCACGCTCGGCTGCCTGCTTCGCCGCCTGCTCCTGCGCCGCGCGCTGCACCTTCGCCCTGTGCTCCTCCTGAGCACGCGCGGTCTCTTCCCGGGCGCGAGCTTCGACGGCCTCGCGGCGGGGATTGCCGATCGCTTCCCACAGGTGCTGCTTGTGGTCACGGCCGAAGCGGAGGAACACCGGTCCGGCCGGGCCGTGCTCGCGCAGCTGGTTCAGTCCGGTCGCGATGATCGGGATCCTTCCGTCGTAGTCGTGGAAGCCCTTGCGCCTCTGCCCCTGCCACAGGTGCCGGGTGAGCTCCATCAGGCGCGGGACGGTGCGGTTGGGGTTGCGTTCGCCGATCCGGTTGAACACCAGCAGCACCGGCGGGTGTATCGCGTCGCCGGACCAGGTGGCCGGAGCGTTCCAGCGGGTGCGCCACATCGGGCGCTCGCGGCCGTCGGTGTCCTTCACCTTCCGCCGGAAGAACCGGGCGTACTTCTCCAGCTTGTCGGCGAGCTCCTCGGCGGTCTCGTGGCAGTTGTCGACCTCGATGAACAGCAGCGGCACCCGGTCCTGCGGTGCGGTGAGGACGATGTCGGCCTGGGCGCCGCCCTTGCCGGGCGCGTTCCAGGTGCCGGTGGCGGGCAGCGGGACCTCGGTCCAGTACGAGGCGATGGTGCCGATGCCGTCCGGTGCGTCGACGGCGGCCTGGGCGGCGGCGCGGACTTCGGCCGGGTCTTTGGTGAGTCTGGCCATGTTCGGCTTCGGGCGCAGCATCGCGATGACGGTCTCGTTGACGGCCATGGGGTGGGAGGCGCCGCTGGAGCCCGCGCCGCGTGCGGTGGACCCCATCTCCGTCACGGGGCGCTGCAGCTCGTAGGAGGCGGCTTGCAGGCCCTTGGGGGTGAGGTTCCGCAGGGAGTCGCCGGTCTCGGTGGAGCCGCCGTTCTCGGACAGGCCGTGCCCCCGCATGTCGGAGAGCGCGGCGGTGTGCGAGGCGGTGCGGGCCTGCTTCTGCTTCGACGGGGTCGGCTTGTCGGCGTGCCGGAAGGTCAGGTGCGGGGCGCCGATTCGCTGGATCTGATCCGTCGTGGCGACCTTCAGCGCTCCGAGCACGCGCAGCACGTCGCCGCGGTAGCTGTTCGTCGACCCTGCCGGGTTGGTCTTCCTCTTCCCCGCCATCAGCTCTGCTCCCTCGTCGCTCGCGACCGGCCGCCGGCCGATCGCCGCTGCTGGCCGCGCCCGGCCGGGGAGGGCGTCCGGGCCCCCCGGAACCCGATGCTCTCCTCCAATACGGACATCAGGAGGAGAGAAGAGGGTTGTGACGGCGCGGTTTTCGCGCCGATTGCGGCCCTGACAAGGGGTTTTCCTCCGGCTTGGGGTGCCGGGCACCAAAGGGGGTTCCTAAGGGGCCTTCGAAGGGGGCGCCCAGGGATCCCCCTTGGGCTTGCCCGCCAGGGGCCGGCCTTCCGGTGTGATCGGCCCGAGCGGTGCCGCTGCCCGGCCCTCGGGTGGGTGGTCGTCATCGTCTCGTCTCCTTCGCTGCCCCGGCCGGGGCGATCGGTACGAAGGAGGAGCGTGCAGGGGACCCCCTTGTCCGCGGTCTGACCGTGGCCGGTAGCGGGGCCTGGTCAAGGAGAAACGCGACGGCGGGCGAGGCGGTAGCAGAGGTGGACAAGGGGTCGTGGTCGCGCTCGTGGTCGGGCCGACCACCCTGGACAAGGGGGGCCAGGGTGCTTTGCTGCGGGGCTGGCCACTAGGGCCTGTCGGATGGACCGGAGTCCCCGGTCCGGCCCCGGCAAGCACGTCGCCCCGGCACGGGCTTTGAATGGCTCATACCGGGGCGGTGCGAATCTCAGAAGGTCACCTCACGTCGACGTTCACCACGTCCAGCACGTTGGGGACGGCTGCGATTTCTAAGTGCGCGCCTGAACCTTGGCCTTCGGTGCTTCCGCGCTCGTATAGGTGGCGACAACGCAAGGGCGGCGAGCCGACCAGTAGCTTCATGCGCCGGGTCAGACCGGCAAAGCGGTGGGCGGCAGCACCTAACCGGGGGGCAGCAGGACGTTGACGACGTTCGTCACGACGACGACGACGGTGCTGGCCGTGTCGATGACGGAGCCGACGGGAAGGGTGCCGTCGGCTGCGTGGGCAGGGGCGGAGAAGGCTCCGAGAGCGATGGTGGCGAGGGCCGCAGTAGCGGCGATGTGTTTGATCACGTCTCCATAACCGTCGGAATGTGCAGCGGTTACGCCGTCCCGCGCCGCGAGTTCTCCGTCCTCTGTCCACAGGACCGCACGCCAACCATGCGAGGAGCACGCCGCGAGTCCCGCGGCGGCCATCGTAAGGAGAGCTTGATGCCGTACCTGATCGCGCCCCGTACTCCGCTGACGCCCGAGCAGGTGGAGCGGGGCTTCGACTACCTCCTGGCGCTGCAGATGGGCGGCGGCGCCTCTGTCGCCGGGCGGGCGGAAGCCGACCCGGCGCTGGCGTTCGTCCTGCTGCGGCTCGCAGAGGACACCGTCTGGCCCGTCACGGCCGTGAGCGGGGAGGAAGACCCGTGCGCGGACTCCTTCGCCCTGGACGAGGTTGGATGCGCGCTGCTGTCCGCGCTGCGGGACTGGGCACGGGCCTCCCCCACCACGGCGGCGTTGGGCATCGCCCGCACCATCATCCGGTTCACGGTGAACGTCATCCCGGACCCCGACCACCCGGACACCGCCGACACCCTGGAGGCGATGCGTGATGAGCACCTGGTGCTGGCTCACGCGATGCACTCCACACCCGGGGCGCACCAGTAGCCGCACCACGGTGGGGGTGTGGGCGCGCACCCACCCGGTGCGCACCAACTCCATCCGGTGCGCGCCACCGTCCATCCGGTGCGCATCCACTCAGTGGGTGGTGCGCACCGGTGCGGCCGGCGGCGCGGGAGTGGTGCGCAACGGGTGGGTGGGTGCGGTGGAGTGGACCCAGTGGAGGCATCGCGTTTCACCTTGACACGGGCCGAGGACCCTGTTGGCCAATTCGAGTGGCGACGTACACGCTCCGACATCGTTGTTTGAGCATCCGGCGAGGTACCGGGATCGAGCAGCATCGTGGGAGGGCAGCAGTTCACTGAGAACAAGCAACTAGGGGCGGGTGATCGCCTTGATCCCTAGACTTCGAGTACTGACCATCTATCAGGAGCGTCGCATATGACACTGCACTCATTCGTCAGGGAGGCTGGCGAGAAGCTGGTCGGCTTCCTCGACCCGGGGAACGCCGAAGCCGAGGCTCAGCTGAAGCAGCACATCGAGGCGGTGGGCCTCGGGTCGCCGAACATCGGGGCATCCGTCGAAGGCGACAAGGTCGTTCTGAAGGGAGAGGTGGCGTCGCAGGAGGAGGCAGAAAAGCTCGTACTCGTCACGGGCAACATCCACGGCGTGGCGAATGTGGAAGACCAACTGACGGTCACAGGGCCTACCACAGCAGTGTCCCGCTTCACGACTGTTAGAAAGGGCGACACTCTTCCTTCGATCGCGAAGGCTCAGTACGGGGACGCAAATCGCTACAACTGGATCTTCGAGGCCAACAAGCCCATGCTGAGCCACCCGGACAGGATCTACCCCGGTATGGTCCTCCGGCTGCCGAACTGAGTTGCTACACCCATACCGCCGGTGTGCTGCAAGGAGCGCACCGGCGCCTGCCGGTAGCTGTTGGCCGATTCCGTTGTGGTCGCACTCGGCGCGGAGTCGTTGATCCGATCATCCGGCGTTGCCGGGGTTGGACAGCGTCGGGGAGGCGTCAGTGTCGCTGCGTACGAGCGGGCCGGGCCGGATTCCGGAGACGACGCGGAGGATCGCCGAAGCCGCCTTACCTCAAGGCAGCCTGGCGATCAGGGTGCGTGATGCGCTGGGTGAGCTGTTCCGCGACGAGGACTTCGCTGATCTGTTCCCCCAGCGGGGTCGGCCGGCCCTGTCTCCGGCGGTTCTCTCCCTGGTGTCGATCCTGCAGTTCACCGAGGGACTGTCTGACCGTCAGGCTGCCCTGGCTGCCAGGGCACGTATCGACTGGAAGTACGCCCTCGGCCTGGAGCTCGAGGACCCAGGGTTCGACCATTCAGTGCTGAGCGAGTTCCGAGATCGGCTGGTCGAAGGCAGCGCAGAGACCCGCATCACGGACGCCGTGCTGGCTGCCGCCTCGGAGGCCGGCTTGCTGAAGACTCGCGGCCGCCAACGCACCGACAGCACGCACGTGCTGTCGGCAGTCCGCGGACTGAACCGTCTGGAACTGGTCGGCGAGACCCTGCGAGCAGCCCTGAACGCGCTGGCCGTGGCCGCGCCACGGTGGCTTGCCGAACTGGCCGACGACGGGTGGTTCAAGCGGTACTCCTACCGGATCGAGGACTACCGGCTTCCGCAGGCAAAGACCGAGCGCATCGAGAGGGGACACGAGATCGGAAACGACGGCATGCGCCTGCTGCAGGCCATCTTCCACCCGACCACACCCGGATGGCTCCGCCAGGTCCCGGCCGTGGAAACGCTCCGCCGGACCTGGGTCCAGGAGTTCCAGATCGAGGACGACACCGTCCGTTGGCGTCACCCGAAGAACATTGCGCCTGCTGGCCAACGCCCGGTCTCGCCCTACGACAGCGTCGCCCGCGCCGGATCCAAGCGAGACACCGACTGGTCAGGATGGAAGGTCCACATCACCGAGACGTGCGAGCCCGACCACCCCAACCTCATCACCCACGTGCTCACCACGACGGCCCCCATCCACGACGTCCAGGTGACCGACACCATCCACGAGGGTCTCGCCGAGCAGAACCTGCTGCCGGCTGAACACTTCGTCGACTCTGGCTACACCGAGGCCCGCGTCCTCGTCTCCGCCCGACGCGACTACAACATCGACGTCGTCGGACCGGTCCAGGGCACCGCGGCCTGGCAAGCCAAAGACGGAGACGGATTCACACAGGAGAGCTTCACCATCGACTGGCAGGCCCAGGAGGTGAGCTGTCCAAACGGCAAGCGCAGCAGGGGCTGGTCCGCCAGCAACAGCCAGACCGGAGCCCCCGTCATTCGGGTCTGGTTCTCCATCAACGACTGCGGACCCTGCCCCGTCCGCACCCAGTGCACGCGCGGCACCGGCAGAATCGGCAGACGCCTGACCTTCAGAAACCGCGAAGAACTTGAAGCGCTCCGCAAGGCACGCGAAGAGCAGAAGACGGACGAGTGGCGGCGGCGCTACCAGGCCCGCGCGGGCATCGAGAGCACGATCTCGCAGGGCGTCCGGCAGATGGGGCTACGACGGGCTCGCTACCACGGCGCAACCAAGACGCACCTTCAGCACCAGTTCACAGCCGCAGCCCTCAACCTCACACGCATCGACGCCTGGATCACCGAGACACCGCGGGGCAGCAGCCGCACCTCCCACTTCCGCCGACTGCGACCGCCCAATGACCCTTTGACCGCAGACCACCGAGCAGACATTTCGGACTGCATCTCCCCTTGACACACGACGTTTCCCCTTGACCTGCAGGGCCCCCTGTGGAATTGGCCAACAGGGTCACGGGCCGAGGTCAAGGAGAAATGCGGCAGGCGCCCACCGGGTGGATGCCATCTTCCCCGGCGATGGCATCCACTCCCGCACGATGTCGTCCACTCCACCGAGTGGGCTCCACTCAGTGGAGTGGATGCCGCGCACGGTGTCCTCCACTCCGATGCGGTGGACTCCACTCCACCGAGTGGAGTCCACCGCGTCGTCGGTGCGCACCACCGCACCGGCGCCCGGCATCGGGTCCACTCGGTGGGCTCCACTCGGTGGACGAGATGTACCCCTGACACCTCCGCCGGCCCCGAACCCGAAGCAGACCTCTTCCTCCGGCTATCGCGGACAAAGACACCTCATGTAGTTAAGCCGTCAAGCCGCCGCCCCATCTCCCCCGCAGAACCTCGGCCCAGTCGCCAGCTTCCGGACCCGGATCTTCCCACTGTGGCACCGGGCTGGGAGCCGTCTCGATCAGGTGAACGAGCGTCCAGGCGACGCCGTAGCAGTCGTCAGGACCGAAGCAGGTGGCCAGGGCAGTCGCCTCTTCGGAGGTGACAGGACGGGAGATCGTCCTCAGCTGGCGTTCACGCCGGTCGATCTCTTCCTCGCTCGCGTCCCAGTCGGGAAGCGGTCCATCGGCAACGAAAGCCTGCACTTCGGGTCTCATGGCCGAATGATCGTCTCCCCTGCCGCCCGTGGACAAGCTGCCCCGTTCTGCTTCACGCATTGGCTGT
This sequence comes from Streptomyces sp. NPDC051109, assembly GCF_044455885.1. Taxonomy (NCBI): domain Bacteria; kingdom Bacillati; phylum Actinomycetota; class Actinomycetes; order Kitasatosporales; family Streptomycetaceae; genus Streptomyces; species Streptomyces sp. NPDC051109. The sequence goes on along the minus strand of NZ_JBITFF010000036.1, from coordinate 30,722 downwards.
TCCTGCTGGCTGGGGCTCTGCAGGGAAGGCGATCGCTTCATCGAACGGAACCCCTGCCAAGAGGCAGTGGTGGAGCTGGCCGAGCATGCGGTTGAAGAGGTGCCGCAGCGCCTGCATGTGCCAGTCCCCGCCGGTCCGTCGTCGCCGGTAGTGGGCGTCGGCGCCGGCCGAGCCGCTGAGGGAGGCGAAGGCCCAGAGGTGGCCGACGTGGTTGAGCCGGTTGTTCTTGACGAACCGGCGTCCGACGTAGTGGCGCTTGCCGGAAGCGCGGGTGATGGGGGCAGCGCCCGCGTATGCCTTCAGCCCTCCGGCGGTGGCGAACCGGGTACGGTCGTCGCCGATCTCAGCGAGGATCCGTGCGCCGATCTGGGAGCCGATGCCGGGGAAGCTCAGCATGATCGTGGCGTCGGGATGGGCTCGGAAGGCTTCCTCCGTGGCTTCGCCGAGATCGGCGACTGCTTCGCAGGCGGCGTCCAGCTGCAGAAGCAGGGCCGCGGCCTGCTTGCCCATCGCGTCTTCGACCAGCGGGACGTGGTGCGGGGCTTCGCGGCGGAAAAGCTGCTGCAGCCGCTCGGCATCGGCCTCGATGTTCCTGCGGCGGCCGGCCCGTTTCATCATGGCTGTCAGGCGCCAGAGCGGCAGCTTGGCAGCCAGCGCGGGCGTCGGTGCCACCGCCAGGATCCGGCGGGCGTCCGGGCGGGCCAGACCGCCCTGCTTGTCCTTGAACGCCTCCAGGAACGCCGGGAAGTACTCACGCAGCAGGGAACGGAGCTGGTTGCAGAGCTGCTGCCGGCTCCAGACCGCGTCCTGCTGGGCTCGGGCCAGGACGGCCACGGCCTGGGCAAGATCGGTGTCGGCAGCCAGCGGCCGGTGCATCGGCATGTCCGTGCGGATGATGTTGGCGAGCACGAGCGCGTCGCCGGGGTCAGACTTCTTGCGGCTCACCCCGTGGCGGTCGCGGTAGCGGGAGGCCGCCATCGGGTTGACCGCGAAGATCTGCCGAGGCCCCTGCCTCAGCGTGGCCACCAGCAGACCGCGGCTGGTCTCGATCGCCACCGGGATCGGCGCCTCGGCGGTGTCCCCGTGCTCGGCCAGGAGGTCCAGCAGCAGCCGGTAGCCATCCAGGTCGTCGCCGATGCGGCACTTGGCCAGCAGCTTGCCGGTGCCGTCGACGAGCGCGACGTCGTGGTGCCCCTCCGCCCAGTCGATCCCGCAGAACACATCCATGGATCCCGCCCCTTCGCCGGTGCTGTTCTCGAACGCGAGCACACGGGACCGCACGGCGCACTAATTCCAGGACTCCAAGGTCCGCCACCTCATCAGCCGTGCGCGGCACCGCAAGGCCGCACGGGCGCACGCCGTGTCCAGAGCTCAAGGCTCGTGAGGAAGAACGCGTCACCATGCGGCAGCTCATCCATCGAGGATCCCGAACCCGAGGGGCCCGCGGGGGCAGAACGTGCGAGGACCGGCCGACGCCCAGCGCCACCAGTCTTTGCAAAGACCTCGCACGGTCGGAGGTGTCGTAGGGGTCACCACGGCACCGACCGGACCACACACGTCCTGCCCCGGGCTGGACAACGCCGCCCCGGGCCCCTCAGAGATCCAGAACCTCTAATTACTAACGAATTAGAGGTGTCGTTCTGCGAAGGGGGCTTGCCCATGACCTCTGACCTGCACGAATGCAAGATCACCAGATTCTGGGGGTCCCACTCCCGGTCACACCTTCGGTCCCCCGCCTAGTGCAACCGTGCAGACAACCCTCCAGCCTCCTTCCGGTGCAACCCTCCAGCGGGCCGACGCGGCCTCCAGCCGGAGAGGCTTGCCCAGGTGGGCCGGGCGGGTGAAGGCCGGCCCTGCGGCGTACCTGGGGTGCCGGGTAACCGGTTGGGGTGGAGCGGACCGACCGGCCCGTGCACGAGGTCACGTCTGCGAGGCAGGGCATGGGACGTCACAAGCAGCACAAGCCGCGCCGCGAGAACAGCGTCCGGCCGTCCACGGAGTGGTTCGGCACCGCGTTCCACTCCGTTCTGGGGATGGTGCACCTGGACGTCCGCCAGTCCGGCAACGGCATCCTGATCACCTCCTCCCCCGCCGAGATCGACGGCGCCCGTTTGAAATGAAGTGGCGCCACTGGTGCCCTGTTGCTTGGATGCCCGGCGTGACTTCTACTGATTTTGACGATCATCCCGAGCGGGCATTGCTGGACCAGCTCGAGGAGTACTACGACGCGGTCCCGCGCCACGGCGCCCGAGTTGAGGACCACGGGCCGCTGACCCTGTTCGTGCGGGAGGGCCAGGGCTGGCCGTTCTACGCACGTCCCGCACGGGGATGGACCGGACCTCTGGAGGCCACCGACGTGCAGAAGGTCCGTGCCCGCCAGCGGGAGCTGGGGATCCCGGAGAGTTTCGAATGGGTCGCGGAGACCACGCCCACGCTGCGGGCAGCAGTGGAGGAGTCGGGACTCATGGTCCACGAACATCCGCTGATGGTGCTCGATCCCGGTACTCCCGCAACTCCATTGGAGGAGTTGTCCGGCAACATATCCGTGCGAATCGTAGGCGCGGACGATCCGATACTGCCCAGCGCCCTGGCCGTTCCTCACCTCGCCTTCGCCGAGCCTGGAACCCACGTCGGTCACGCGGGAGCACCACAACTGGCGGAAGCGATCGACGCCCGGGTCGCCGACGGATCGGTGGAACGCACGATCGTGCGTATCCGGGCAGGTCTGACGGCGGTCGCCGCAGCTGTCGAGCATGGATCAGCGCTGTCCGCAGGCCAGCACCAACCACTCACAGGAGTCAGCGAGATCGTCGGCGTCGGAACACTCCCCGCAGCTCGCCGTCGCGGTCTCGCACTCGCGGTCACCGAGGCACTGGTGGCCGACGCCCGATCGCGGGGTGCGGCAACCGTCTTCCTGTCGGCAAGTGACGACGACGTTGCGCGGGTCTACGCCCGACTCGGCTTCCGCAAGATCGGTACGGCGCTGATCGCCGAACCCGCCGAATAAGTCGGCTCCGTCCACTTCGCAGTGGCGTTACTTCTCACCGACATTTTCGGGCTCTGTTATCGACAAGTGGTGTCCGAACTCGGATACAGACGGTGCCCGTTTTCACCTACGAAGCCACCGGGGAGAACCTCCCGCGGATCGTGCCGCTGCTCAACCCGGACTCCCCGCCCGGGGACGAGGTAGATGACTGTCTGCCGTGCCCCGGCTGCTACCGGCCCGTCTACGACAGCTCCTCCTCGCACACCCGCATCGGCGCCACCCCGTTCCCTCTGGCCGGGCTGTGCAGGCTGTGCGCCGACGGGACCACACTCCGCTCGCTGCGCCAGGCCGACCTCGTCCCCGTCGACCCGGAACAGCTCGTCGTCCTGGAGACCGTGGCCCCCGCGATGGCGTAATCGGCCTCTGGGCAAGCCTCTTCTCGAGGGTGCTTGCCCAGGGTCGCCTCAGGCTTGCCCGGCCGCCGGCCAGCGGGCGGGCCAGGCCGGTGCCGTCGCAGTGGAAGCACCGGCCGCCGCCGGGCGTGCTGGGGGCGCCGATGGTGCCGACGGCCTGGCGCAGGAGCTGGGTGAGGCCGTGAACGTGGGCCGGGTGCAGCGTGAGTTCGTCACGAGCGCCCACCACGATTTCCAGCGTCTCCCCGGCGAGAGCCTGCCTGTCGTCCGATTCTCGGGCGGGGACCACATGCACCGCGCAGTGATGCGCGGCCTTGCCGGCATCCGTCCCCGCCCAGAGCTCGGGCACCCGAGCCTCCCTCGTCGATCGGTTGACTGGTCCCTGCAGACGACCACGCCGACGTGTCCTTACGCAGCGATCTTGGTTCGCTCATCCCAATGAGTGGCCGTGTCGTCGCGGGGCACTGGGCGGCAATCAGTCAGAGCCACACCTTCGGCATGAGCGCCGTCCAGCCACACCCAGGCCCCCGGGTCTCCCGATCGTACGAATGACCGGAATCAACCCGCCAACACGGTAAGGAGCGTCGTAGTTGGCCAGCCTGGCCAACCGGCTACTCAGCCGCGAGTCATCAGCCAGGTGGTCCGGTGCACATCGTGGGGCCGCCGCAGCGACCCCGGGGAGGATCCGGCCGGGTTTGGCGCTAGATCCGCGATCTTCATACCGGTTCGGTGACTGGGCTGTATTGCTACGTCAGGGGTTTCCGTTCCCGTTCTGCCAGTTCTCTCTGATGACCAGGTTTCCCGCTTCGGCCGGTTCGCCGCTGATCCGATCGGCAACCCGGCCCCCACGCCGCGCCCCGTGCCGCTCACTGCTTCGTCAGAAGCAGCCCGGGAAGCGCGATGACCGGAGCCGCCCGGTTGCCGTCGACGATGTGCACCTGGGTCGCGGGTCCGCCCGGGATGCACGCGAGCGCGCCCTCGCGGTGTAGCCACAGCTGAACCGAAGTCGACATCTGCGGGTAGTCGAAGGCCCATCTGCCCTGCTCCGTGCACGTCCCGACCCGCAGGGTGTATTCACCACCGTCCCCGTGCTCCATCTGCTCGGCCAGGGTCAGAGACGCAGTGTCGTTCGAGGCGGTCCACACTCCCGGATAGTCCGTGTAGGGCCCGGAGTAGGAGCCGCAGACCGACGCCACCAGCACGACGACGGCGATTGCGACTGCGGCGCGGGGCGGCTGGATCGACAGCCTCGTCGGGCTGCCGGTGCACAGGACAGTGGCCGCGCTTGAGGCGGCCATCGCGACGGCGCACCAGACGACCCAGGGCCCCGAGCCCGCCCTGACCAGCATGACCAGGAGTGCGAGCGCGAGGATCCACGAGGCGGCTGCCCGCCAGACGGCAGTGGTGTTCCGGGCATTGCGCAGCGTCAGCACCACGACCACGATCGGCAGGACCGCCAGGGTCATGGCGAGGAGCATTGCGCACACCAAGACGAGAGTCCCCTCGAATTCCGGCATCAGCCTGGTGGTGTCCGCCAACGCGAACGTTCCCACCAGCCCCCCGACCTCCACCGCGAGCGCCGACCACAGCACGACGGCGAGCCAGCGGCCCGTCGTTCCTTCCCCCACCAAAGGCCCCCAGGATTTGAGCACGTTCAATTAGTGGAGTGCATGGTACTGGACCCTGCCATCCCGTCAGGGAGCAGGTGCACGGAGCCGGACCTGCCCACCGCACGGAGCAGTGGGTGATCTCCAACGCCGACCGCCACGCAGGCGGCGCCACCGCCCTCCAGATCACCGCCTGGACCGGAATCGTCACCGTCGAAGTCCGCGACCGCTCGACCACCCCGCCACGGATCACGGCCTGGGCCCCCGATACACCCGGCGGCTTCGGCTGGCGACTGGTCAACCAGCTCGCCACCACCGACATCCGCATCCACCCCGACGGCAAAACCGTCACAGCCATGCTCACCGCGCCCTCGACCAGCCGGCCCTGACCCCACCGGCGCTCAGCCGATCTCCCCCAGGACCACCGCGCGCACCCCGCACCCATGCCCACGCCCACGGATGCGCGGCGAGGCTGGCCAGCCTGGTGGCCAGGGCGGGCGGTCATCGCGTGTGACGGTGCCGGCCGTGCTTGTGGTCTTCGCCGGTCGTCAGCAGCACGAGGGCCAGACCAAGAGGCAGCAGAAACAGCAGCAACAAAGTCATGCCACCGCATGTGCCCACCCGAAAGCAGCCAACACAGAGTCCTCCAGGCGCCCGCAGGGCATTCCGAGGAACCGGACATCCAGTGGCCGACCAGGCATGCGTCGAGCGCACGGGCGCGGGACCGGATCCGGCCGCAACGCCTGTCGAGGGCGGCCGGCTTCTCCAGACGGCAGCCGGCCGGGGCTGGCTGCCGTCGTTACCTTCTCACCGGTAAATCGTTTCTCCGATTGTCGCGCCGGAATGCACACCGCTCCCCCGCGGTACCGCGACACCGGCCCGGGCGCCACCCTTTCCCCCCTGGCTCCCGGGCCCCACCGCTCCGAGCCGGCCACATCCGGCCGAGTACGCGACGACGGGACGACACCGGTGCAGCAGGGCAAGATGCCGCGCTTGCCCACCGCCCCTAGCCCTGGCTTTCAGCGCACGTCGCCGAGCCCGGGAGAGACAGGGCGCACCGTCGTGCCCTTGCCTGTCCGGCCGGCGGAAGTCGAGGCGCTTGTCTCAGGTGCGGTGTCGGCGGCAGCCCGCCGTCCAGGCGGCCGCCGACACCTGGCACCGGTCAGTGGTGGCGGCGGCCCCAGGACTCGGTGTCGACGGTGCGGCCGCGGTCATCGCGCAGGGTCGCGGTGTCGGCGCGGTTGTCCCAGACGTAGTCGCGGCTGTTCTGGAACAGGTCGGTGCGGGTGTTGTGGCCGGATCCGGTGTGGATTCGGAGGGTGGCCCGGCCGTTGATACGGATGTTGTCGAAGCGGTAGCCATTGCCGTCCTCGTCCCGCAGGGTCCAGCCGCGGAGGTTGATCGCGTCGCGGGTGGTGTTGGTGATCTCCACCCACTCCGCGTTCAGGGACCGGTTGGAGCGGTCGTCGCGTCCGGGGCTGTCGGCCTGGACCCGGGAGATCTCCACCCGCGGCCGCTGCTGGTGGTGGCGGTCGTGGTCCTGCGCGGCCGCCGGCAGAGCTGCGGCGCCGACGACGGTGCCGGCGGCCAGGAGGGTGGCGGCGATACGGCGGACGGAGGAAGAAACATGCGACATGGGTGGCGCTCCCTCAAGAACAGCCCTCCACCAGCCGAAACGGGTAGCTGGAGGCGCTTTTCGGTGTCGGCCCGGTTGAGCCGAGGGCCACACTCTCGACCCGACACGACCCCGGGCGCACCCCCCGCATACGCCGGTTACCAGACACGGACATATCCGTCACACTCACCTGCATAATGCACGCATACCGGCTGATCGTAGCCCTGACATTCACTGAGCGCTACACCCACCCACACCGGAAGCCGTGATTCCTGTTCGTACGCCCCGGCGCACCACCAGGCGCACTTGCCCGCCGCCTCACCCGGCCGGACCAGCGGATCAGGTAACAGCCGTTCTCCGGAATTCTTCGCACACCAGACCGTAGTTCGCACGCATGCGCCTGCCCTTGCCGACCGGCGGGTGCACGGCGGGAACCCGGCAGCGCACCCGCCGGCGCGGTGGCGTACAGCGCCCGCAGCGGGTGAACTCCGCGTCGCCCAACCCCCGGCGCCGAAGACCACGCCCCCGCCGCACCGCCTCCGATACTCAAGTCCCCGGTCTCACCGCCGCCCTGGTCGCCGCCGACACCGGACCGGGGACGGCCGTCACCGCGTACGCCCCGCACCCCTGGCCGGTGCATGCTGCTGACGGTGCGCGGCCACCGCAGGCTCCGCGGGCGCCGACTGGCCGGGCGCAGCGGCGGCCGGGGCCGTGGTGGAGCGGGAGCGGGCGGCGGTGGCTGCGACGCGGGGGCCGTCGGGCATCGGGGCGCCGGGCGGGGTGGTCAGGGCCCGCAAGGTCGCGCCGACCATGCGGCCCGCGAGTTCACCGGGCGGGGCGCAGCTGCTGTTCAGCGCAGTGAGGCTGTCGGGTTCTTGCCGCTCTGGGTCTGCTTTACGCGGTCCACCACCATCTTGGTGATGTCCATGAGCCGACCCGGCACCTCGGCGCCGGGTGTCCAGGCGTACTCGACTTTCGCGACGACGGAGCCCTGTCGCACGGTGATGCCGCGGCCCGTCCATCCCCTGTCTCCGGCCGGCAGTGCGTAGGCGTCGATGGCGTCTCCCGGAGGGTTGGCGCCGAGATCGTCCTCCGTGCCTGTCCCCTTGAAGAAGCGCGCGGCGTCGGCCGCGTCATTGAAGGAGATCATCTGAACGCTGATGTTCTGCGTGTGGTAGTCGGTGGCACCTCCGGCGGCCGTGGCGATGGCCTCGGCGCACATCTCGTCTCGCCAGCCGTTGGACTGGCAGATGGCGGGATTCGACATGTCCCAGCTTTGCGTGCTGCGTTCCTCCAGCCCCCGAGGCATGTTGATCCCCCTCGGGACCGCTGCTTCCAGCAGCTTCGGATACATGACCAGAGCCGCAGGGCTGCTCTTGGCGGGGGCGGGCGCGCCAGCGCCGTCCCCCTTGCCGAGGGAACCGCCAGTTGCCCCCGTGGTGCAACCAGCCGTCAGCACGCAGATGCAGGCCGCTGACGCCAGACGTCCGGCACGCGCCCCGAACACTCGATAGCCGATCACGATGCGTGGTGCTCCCGTCTCCGTACGACAGGGTGCTGCGGGCACTGGGTGCCGCACACGAGGGGTCGGTCGGAGTGCTGCTGGCCGACGGCAGTGAGCCGGGCCCCGTCTACTTCGACGTCGGCAGCGGCCCCAGCAAGCCGTCCTCAACCGAGTGGCACGCCTACGACGGCCGGCGCGCCCGCCCCCGGGCCGCACTCCTGCGCGGCAGCTGCACGTGCGGGTGGCGGGGCGCGGCCGAGTACCCGCTCGACTGGAACGCCCTGCTGGCAGACCGGCCGCTGTATGAGGCGGATGTGGACCTGTCCGGGCCGGTCGCGGACTACGAGGCCCACCTGGCGGTGATCCGGGACGCCGCCGTCCCCCTCCCCGAAGAGCTCACCGCACTGATCACCGAACTCGTCCGCGCCCTCGACGACCTGGCCGACCGGGAACCGCTGACCGCGCTGAAAGCCCTGGCCGACCTCCGCTACGTCATCGCCCAGACCGGCCAGGACGCGGTGTACGAACTCTCCGCCCGCGACGTACCGCTCAAGAAGATCGCGACCGCCCTCGGCACCAGCGAAACCGCCGCCCGCAGCTACCTCAACCGCTACCTGAACTCCTAACCCCCAGCCGGCCGCACGCCAGCGCCGGTCCGGCACCGAGCACGTCAACCCTGGGACCGCCCCCAGACCCACGCGGGCGGGCGCTCCGGCTACGGGGCCGGGGTGAACTCCACGTCCGTGCCGCCGCAGCCGGCCGCAACGTCCAGCAGCCGGTCCCGCTGCACTGCACCCTCAGGGCCCACGTTGTGGACGTCCCCACGGGTCGCGCACCAGCGCGATCACGAGGTGTCCCCCTGGTGGTGCCGCGGTTGGAACCCGTAGCAGGAGATCTGCCGCCGGGCTATCCATTCGGGCGAAGGTCGTGTCCTCGCCGGCTCGCAGGGGACGTGTCGGTGGCCGCCCGCCGTCCAAGCGGCCACCGCGCGCAATGACGGGCCCGCAGCAACCATGCTGTGTCCTTCAGGTCGCCTTGGTCGAGAACCCGTCTACCAGGAGCTTCGCCGTTCCGTACAGCCCTCACCCACCAACGCGCCGACGACACAGCCAGGTTGGAAAAGGCTCACTGCCGCCTGGGCCGCTCCTGCCAGGAACGCCACCGAGCCCAGCGCCAGCGACGACACCATCGCAGGCGCCACCACGGCCAAGCCGATACATCGGTTCATGGTTCTCTCCCGTCCGGGAGCTCACAGACAAACCATGCTTGCGCACCCTTACTTGCAGAACTGTGCCAGTGCGGCTGCCGAGCCGGCGTTGTAGCCCTTCTCGTAGTTCGGGTCCAGGGGGGCGACACCCTGCTTCGGCGGTTCCTTCTTGCAGTCCGCCTTCGTGTCGGCGACTCCTTGCCGGTACCCCGTGCGGTACTGGACCTGAGCATCCTTCTGCCCGTCCTCATTGACGGTGCCGCATGAGATCTTGGGCCCGTTTCCCTGCTTCATGGTAAAGGGGGCTTGATCTTTGGCAGCCCCGGTCGAGACCGTCCCGTCAGCCTTCGCGATGAATATGACCCCGAAACCCGTCTTGGTCTGGACATTCACGGGTTCTCCCGGCCTGAAACCCTGCCCCTCGATATCGAATTCGTCCGGTTTCTGGGCGCTCTGTTTCACACTGCACGAGGCGGTGGGCACTGCCGCCTGGGCCGCTCCTGGCAGGAACGCCACCGAGCCCAGCGCCAGCGACGACACCATCACAGGCGCCACCACGGCCAGGCCGATACATCGGTTCATGGTTCTCTCCCGTCCGGGAGCTCACAGACAACATGGCTCGGGGCCGTCGGCAGAGGTGCGGGCGGGACAGTTTCTTGGGACAGGCCTCCATGGGGACCGCGTCCCGAGGCCCCGGGGGGTCCGCCGAGCAGACCCTGAGCGGTGGGCCTTCCATGGGCCCCGCATCCGAGAACGGCCGCCACCACCGGTAGCAGCCTCGGGCGGCCTCAATCGGTCTTTCCATCGTCCCGCCGAACGCTCCGCCTGTCGACCGGGGAGCGGTTCGCGAGCGGCGCTGAGTCAGTGCGGCCAATGAGCGGGTTCCCGGTCGTGGTCGTCCGGGCTGTCACACGTACCGGTACCGCCCTCGCAGGCGAGGCACTCGCAGTGGCCGACATGGTGGGAGGCACGGGGCTGCGCCGGCACGCTGGGTGTCGGCCGTGGGGCCGGCACGGGCATGGGCACAGGCGCTCCTGAGAGTTCCGTCCGCATGTCCTTGAAAGGGCGTCCCTCCCAGCCTCTGCACGTCTCGCAGCCGCCGCCGGGGGCCCGTCGTGGCCGGTGACGTGGCAGCGCTGCTTCCACTTGGTCGACTGCGCCGTCACCCGCGCGCCGCCACGGTCGGCAGTGCCGGTCCGCCGACATGTGCGCGGCGTGCCCGAGCGGCCCACGGCCGCGGCTCACGATCGGATTCGCTCCGGGGCCGGACGCTCCGGCCCCACGGCATCATCGGCGGCATCCGGCGATCTCGTCAGTCCGGACTCAACCACCCAGGGGGCGGTATGCCGAGTTGATACGGTCGAGAGTCCAACCTCCTCCGCCCGGAGCGCAGTTCAGCGCCGCGTCGGCTGTGCGTGACGCGTTGGTACCGGTATTGAAGTTGGCATTTGGAGTGTTGGGCAGGAGGCCCATGTAGTACTGCCCGCTCGACGTCCACACACACTGGTGCAGGTTGAGGTACTGGGTGTCGGCCAGGTCGAACGACGCGACGGCGGAGTTGGCCAGGAGCAGCCGCCAGCCACCCCCACCAGGGCCACAGTTCAGCTTCGTATCGGCCGAGTTGGAGACGTTGGTGCCGGTGTTGAAGTTGACGTTCGGGGTATTGGGGAGCACGGCTGTGTAGTGCTGCCCGGGAGAGAAGTACACGCACTGGTGTACGTTCAGGTACCGCGCAGCGCTGAGATCGAAGGCCTTCACTGCAGAGTTGGCGGGCGCCGGCCTCCAGCCCCCGCCGCCCGGACCGCAGGAGAGCGCACTGTCCGGTGTGTTGGAGACGTTCGTGCCCGTGTTGAAGGCGGTATTCGCCGTGTTCGGCAGCACGTTCGTGTAATGCCCGCCGCTGCCGACGAAGACGCACTGGTGGAGGTTCAGATAGCGCCCGGCCGGCCGTGCCCGTGGCTGCTCTGCCACAGCGGTGCTTCCCAGGGTCAGGCCGATGGCTGCCGCGACTGCTGTCGCGACAACGAAAAATCTGGGCATGGCACGCTCCTCCCGGACTGACGCCGCCCATCAGGGTATGTACTCACCAAGCTACTGACGCCAAGCCCAAGGAGGGTGCGAACGCACAAGAGGTAGCTCGTATGGCCCAGCCTCGATCGTTCATGAGTTTCCGTCAGCGTGCTGACGGGGACTCTGTGTCTCTGTGTGGTGGGGGCAAGACGATCCAGCCCCCGAATGGACGGGGCGACGCCGGGGAACCGGGCAGCCCGGCAGCCGCCCACGCGGCCGGCCAGTCATGCTGCCCGATCCGCAGGCGCCCGGGCCGCCGGCCCCGAAGCTGTCGGACCATCCGGCCTACCAGCAGATCATGGCGGTGTTCGCCGCGGCCGACGCGCCGCTGCGGGCGCGGCAGGTATGCGAGGCGATGGACCTGGAGATCGCGCCCAACAACATCAACAACACCCGCCTGAAGCTCAAGCGGCTGACCGAGCGCGGAATCCTGGCCGAGACCGAGCAGGGCTTTTTCACCCAGCCACGGCCGTAGCCTGCCGACGACACCGTGCTTGCCCCTTCCGAAAGCGCGGAACGGACATCAACTTACGCACCGCCGCTCAGCTCCTGAACTGCGTCGATGACGCTGTCCACCACCTCGGTCACCGGCTTGGACGCATCGATGATCGTCGCGCCACGGCTTTCGTAGATCGCTCGCATCCGAGGATTCCACTCCAGGGACGCTGCGAGCTCTTCGGGGTGTTGACCGAATGGGTTCGTAGTGCGGGTCGCGAGCCGGTGGCGGAGCGTGTCCTCGTTGATCACCAGGCACACGACGACGTCGAAAAGATCGCGGACCTCTGCCTCGTTCTCCGCCGACCCACACAAGAACGCGATTCGGAAACGAGACTCCTCGACGAGGGTCTCAACGCGCTCGCGGACGATCGCCCACCCGTATCGATCGAGCCAGCCCTCGGGAACGGGATACGGAGCATCCATCACGACCTCGCCCGTGGCTCGGTCGATCCAGCGACTGAAGCCGTCCTCATCGGCGTCGAGCGCGACGTAGCCACGCGCTCGCAACACCCCGCAGACCGTGGACTTACCAGTCCCTGAATTGCCCGTCACCCACACCACTGTCACGCCGCCAGCGTAGACATCACCACCCTGGGCCAGCGACGCAATCGCCGCGATCAGGCAAGGTGTAGATTCGACCGAGCGACTGCTCCGGCACAGCCGGTGAATGGCCAAAGCCCCAGCTCAGACACCATGCCACGGGCGTCAAGCACGCCATCGCAACCGGTCACTCAACCCGAGCTGCACCCAAGCCGAAACGCACATCAACTCACGTTCCGCCCTCTAAGCTCGACGACTCCCGGTCGGGCAGCAGGTCGATCGGCCTGCGGGTTTCGACGTCCACGAGGACGGTGCCGTAGTTCCGGCCTTTTCGGGAGGCGTACTCGTCGACGCCGACCACTCGCGGGGCCGGCACCTCCGGCCCGGGAAGTGCGTCGACCAGCCGCAGGACCGTGCTACGGCTGACCGGCACGCCGACGACGTGGACCAGGCGGGCGCCGGCCCGGCCCGAGGGCGAGACCGATGGCGGCCAGGGTGGTGCGCAGCCGCTCGGTCCGCTGGCCGTGCCTTCGGTTCAGGCCCGGTATCTGCTCGACGAACGTGCGACGTCCACACTCAGCGTTCCGGCAGGTGAACCGACGGACCCGCAGCTGGAGTACGACGCTTCGTCCCGCACTTGGAACATCAGCGGGAAACCGCACGTAGGAGCTGTGAACCCCACAGGACCACGTTCCACAACCCGGGCACCAGGCACCCGCGGCAGTGCACCGCACATCAACACGCACTACCGCGATGTTCACGTCCACCGACAGCACCGCGACGTCGTCGATCGACGGGAACAGCAGCTTCTCCAACCGGAGCAAGACCTCTTTAACAGCCCCGAACTGTCGGGGCAGCGGTCACACACAGTACACGGGCCACACAACCTGAGCCAGAACCACAACCCGTGGCTAAAGCCAGTCCGCTGAAAGGCCAAGTCAGCGCCCAGCGGGCTCCTCGTGCTGGCGCGTGGCCGCGGTACTGCGGCCGACCTGGCACGAGCGCGACGTCCTTGCACGTCGGTCAGCCCGAGGAGCGCATCGGATTAGGGGAACCGGACCACATCAGCCGTCCGGACGCAATGTCGGATCGTAGCGCAGCTTACGGTGTGTGATGCTCTATTTCCGAAGCGTGCACCGACTGGAAAGGGTGAGCTTATGAGCGAGACCAAGGGTGACGCTGTGGTCCTTGCCGATGCTGAGGGTTACTACTACGTCCTACCCAGAGAGGTCATCGAGGTATCGCGGATCGAGAAGGCGGCACAGGGCCGCGTCGACGAACTGCTGGCCGCCGACGTCTCCGGCGGGTCGGCCCACTTCTCCTACCGCGGCGCGATCACGCTGCCCGCCGACAGCGAGTGGACGCACTTCACGCCGAACGTGGCGTGGCCGAACGGCATCGCGAAGTCCGGCCGGCAGCACCCCAACCAGATGGTGATGATGGACAAGCCAGTCATCCGCGCCGCCGGAGCAGAGTAGGCATGCTCCTCGGATCGGCCGCGGCCGGCGAACGCGGATGGACCCCGTCAGTCCCCAACGAGTTCACCGTTGGCCTGCCAGCCGTGGCTCGCATCCAGCGGGAAAGCCTCGCCCAGCAGGGATTTGCGGCGTTCGGCGAACTCTGGAACGGCGCGACCGCCGAGGCGATCGCCGTGGAAGCGGCGACGTTGTACCCGACCGCGCGCCGGGTCGGCGGGCTGATCCAGGCCAAGGCATCTGACGGCCCGCTGCTGACGCGACTTCACTTCGCCTTGGTGCCCTTAGCGAGAGCCCTGACCGGTCGACTGCTTGTACCGTCGTACGGCTGGTACAACTTCTACCCGAGCGACGACGCGATCTGGCTGCACGTCGACGTCGAGAAGTCCGATCTGGCGATCCTGGCCACCGCGCTGGGCAGCGTCGGTCCGCTCCATCTCCACCCCGAACTGGCCGGTCAGACCCAGGCGGAACTGGACCGGCTGCAGGCCGGTCCCTCCTGGGACGCCGACAGCGGATGCCGCGTCGCCTACCCCCGACATGGCGTCCTCGCCCTGCGCGGGCGGTCCGTACCCCATCACCGGCCAGGACGCCCTCTGCCGACCCTGGGTGCGGTCGTAGCCCTGCACTTCACGTCGCTTCTGTAGCCACATCCGAGAGGACGGCTGATGCACCAGCTCGCACCCGAGATCGTCCCGCTCGACACCACGGACCTCCTGCCCTTCGTACCGACAGCGGCCGATCGTCGGTCCTTTGGGACGCTCGGATACGCGCACCTCGACGGTCTGTGGGACATGGGGTTCCACGACAGACTCGCCGACGAAGCACGCGAACGTCACGCGCATGCCCGGATCCCGGACGCCGGCCCTCGCACCCCCGTGGAAGAGTGCCGCCGAGTCCGCAAGCAGACCCCGGCGGCCACGGGGCAGCTCCTGTCCCGGCTCCACGTCTCAATGACCGGCGTCGCCCGTGCCCTATCCAGCCGACTCCTCGTCCCCACCTTCTCGGCCTACGGCTACTACCAGGGCGACGATGAGGTGTTGCTCCACCTGGACACGGACGACTGCGACGTTACCCTGCTGACCACGGTGCTGGGCCGGGTCGCGCCGCTGCACTTGCGGCCCGAACTGCGCGGCCGCACCATGGCCGAACTGGGGCGACTTGAGGACGACGTGACGTGGGACCGCCACGGCGGGATCACGGTCGACTACCCAGTCCTCGGGCTCACGGCCCTGGCTGGCAACACCGTGCCGCACAACCGGCCCGGCCGGCCTACCACCGCGGTGAGCGCCGTGGCCGCCCTCTGCTACCGCGCGCTCTTTTGACCTGGCCAGGACCGGTCAACGCGGACGTCTTGGCACGGCAGGTAGGCGAGCGGGTCCTCCGATCCAGCGATGTTGCTACATGTGTTGTACGAAAAACTGAGCTGCTGTGACGTCTGTCGCCGCCTTGCGCCACATGGGTAGCCCTCTGAGAACCCCTTGTGCACGTCATGCAGGGCTGCGCGGTAGGCGCAGTACGGGGGCTGAGCATGTCCGTCCTGCCGCCCGACCTCCCCCGGCTGCGGACCCTGGTCGCCTACGGCGAACTCAGCCGCACGGAGAGGGCCCTTGCCGCCGCCGAGGAGCGCGAGGCCGCCACCGCCCGGCAGCAGCCGCCGCCCGATCCCCCGGCGTGGCTGATCGAGCGCGGGATGGGCACCCTCTGACCCGCCGCCCTCGCCGCCCTCGCCGCCAGCACTAAACAGCTCAGGCGGGACCTCGGGCCGACGTCGCCGACATCCAAGCCGCCATCAACCGCCTCGGACAACGCAACGCTGAGGTGATGCGCCATCTGGAGGAGCGACAGGCCGAACTCGACGCAGCCCGGGCCGCCAACCGGGATCTGCCCCAAGCTCTCAACCCGCGCAGTTGATCCAACTCGGCCGCAGACAGCTAGGATCCGCGTTCCGGCCGCGCTCCCGCCAGACGGCCGGATTGGGGCGGAACTCTGAGCACAGGGGGCATCAAGAGCATAAGGACGGGATCACCCAACTGGGACCACTGCGGTTACGGTGCGACTCGAATTGAGCCCCCCGGCTGTCCTGGCATCCAAGTGGCTTTCTTCACCACCTGCCTGGCCCATCTCACCGCGGCCTAGCAGAATCAACATCTGGACAGGCTTGGACCTGGAAGTGACTGCGACTATCGCGGAACTTCCTTCAGTGAGCTTCTTCGAGTTGGCCACCGATCGGGTGATGGGCCCTGAAGCGCAACGAGCGAGGCGCCGACCTGTTGCGAGATGTCTGACGTCTCAATCACGTTGCTTGGGCCGTCGGCTACGACGAGGGCCGGCATCTCCAGGGCGTTGCTGGCAACAGTTGATTACGCGAACTCATCAGTACCAACCGCCGCCTCGCCCGAATAGCGATATCTGAGGGAACAGCACGGTTTTCCCGTATGCTCCAGCTAGGTCTTGGCCAGCAGGAACGTGGAAAGGAATTTGCGATGGCGGAGCAGAGCAACAAGCGGCAGGGCGACGTCGAGGTCAACCTCGCGAAGGACAGGGCGCGGGTGTCGTTCACGCTGGACGTGGACGCCGTCACCAGGTGTCTCGAGAAGAACGGCACGCTGACCATCCGCTTCGAGGAGATCGGTTCGACGATGCTGACCAGCCTGCCCGACGCAATGGTCACGGAGGACTGATCGCGAGGTGAAGAGCACTGCGACCGCACCCTTTTCACTGGTCGGGTCGACGAAAGTCGGCCTTTCCTACAGCAGTTATGTAGGGCCCTTCCTGGCGGACCACCCCGGGGAGATCGACTACGTCGAGGTTCCCTTCGAGCTTCTCCATTACGACCGCAGGCCGCTCGGCCTGCCCAACGAAATGCCGCTGCTGCTCCATAGCTCCTCGCTGTCCCTGGCCGGGGACGTGCCGCCCGAGGCAGAGATCGTGGACTCGATCGCGGCGTGGGTGAGTAAGACGAGTGTTCCTTGGCTGAGCGAGCACATGGCGTTCGTGACCTCCGGGTCTTCCGTGGGTTTCGACGGGGCGGCAGTGCCGTTGTACGACGTCGGCTACTCCGTCAATCCGCCATTGAACGCGGAGACCGCGCATCGGGTGATCAGCGCCGTGGACCGTTACCGGCACCGGCTTGGCGTACCGCTGCTACTTGAGAATCCGCCGATCTACTTCGCGCCGCCCGGCACCACGATGTCACCCACGGAGTTCGCCAACCTGGTATGCGCCGCGTGCCCGGCACGGCTACTCGTCGACCTGGCCCACTTTTACCTCAGTTGCCGCAACCTCGGGCTCGATCCGGTGAGCGAGTTGCTGGGGCTTCCACTCGACCGGATCGATCAGCTCCACATCTCTGGGGTGAGTGCGCGGGACGGGGCCTGGTGGGACGACCACACCGTGCGCGCCCCCGACGAGGTTCATGACCTGCTCTCGCTGGTGCTGCGCAGCACTCCGGTCGCGGCGATCACTCTTGAGTACAACTGGTCGGGCAACTTCCCGATCCCGGCCCTACTCGGAGAGATTGAGCGGGTACGGGGCAGCCTGGCCGTGGCCGGAGTAGCCGTATGACGACCGCGGCGGTTCAGCATTTCCTGGCGCGCTGTGTCGTCGATCCGCCGTTCCTAGACCTGGCCCGCAACGATCTCCAGCGCGCCCTGTCCGGGTTGGACCTCACCGGCCAGGAACGGCGAGAGTTCCTAGGCTTGGACTTGAACCGTGTGCGTACCTTTGCGGGCTTCGTCACCAAGGTACAGAACAACACGCTGTGGCATACGTTTCCGTACACCCGCCTGCTGGTGGATCACTATGGTCTCGACCTCGAACTGTTCTCCGCCTACCAGGCCCAGCATCAGTGCGACCGGACCGACCGGGTCGACCGCAACCAGCGCACGAGGCACTTCGCCGCGTTCTTCCCCGGCTGGCTAGCCTCAAT
The DNA here is from genome assembly GCF_044455885.1 of Streptomyces sp. NPDC051109. Classification (NCBI taxonomy): domain Bacteria; kingdom Bacillati; phylum Actinomycetota; class Actinomycetes; order Kitasatosporales; family Streptomycetaceae; genus Streptomyces; species Streptomyces sp. NPDC051109. The sequence continues at coordinate 12,876 of NZ_JBITFF010000036.1, read as the reverse complement.
TGGGACCACGCACTACCCGGGGCTGCTCGATCTGTTCCAACACGAACGCATCTGGTTCGAACAACGGCTCGCGCTGCAGGCCTCATTGCCCGATCAGGGACGGCCCATCGACCCAACCCTACTCGACCAGGAGGGGCGCGCCGCGGACAGTCTCGTGCCGTGTATCCGGGGTCTGCTGCTCATCGAGTCCTTCGCCCACGACCCGGCCCACGTCATCCAGGCCCTGCAGACGGATCGGCGGGCACTGGCCGATCTGACTGCGTCGCCGCGCTTGCTTGCCTACTGGGGCGACCGGGACTCGTTGCAGCTGCGCATCTTCGAGGTCGATGTGCACCTGTGCGACCTGCTTGGCCGTGTCGACGGCGGGCACACCCTTGGGCAGCTGCTTCCCGCGGGCGACAACCCGCTGCGGTCGGCGTTGCGAACAGCCGTGCGCCGGATGGCCGAGGTTGGGGTACTCACCTTCCACGAAGAGGACTGACGGGCTGTGCGGATCGTTCTTTGCGACAACGTGCTCATCAATCAGGCTCGTCCGGACGCACCGTTCGACCTGCAGCCGCACCTCGGGCTCCTGTCGCTGTCAGCCGTGGCGCGTGAGCATGGGCACACCGCGGCGGTGTTCGATCCGAGTCTGGCACTGCACCGTCGGCAGCTTCGCCTTGATGAGACGTTCTACCGCGGGCTCGCGTGGGCGCTGCTCGATGAGGAACCCGATGCGCTCGGTCTCACGACACTGGGCTGTAACCTCATCTGCACGGCGAAGGTCGCCTCTCACGTCAAGCGGCAGCGGCCGCACCTGCCGATCTTGCTGGGCGGTCCGCACGCAACGATCCTGCATCGCGAGCTGCTGCGGCATTTCGATGCCTTCGACATCGTTGTACGTGGCGAAGCCGAGGCGGTGCTTCCCGCCCTGCTCGATCGCTCCTGCGCCGACGACCTGTCGGGCACGTCCGGGCTGAGCTACCGGGTGGGGGACGAGATCGTGTCGACCGCGGACATCCCGCAGTTCGGCGACCTGGACGAGCTGCCCTTCCCGGCCTACGATCTTTACCCCATCGCAGAGCTGGGCCTGCACTCGCTGCGGGTGGAGGCCGGGCGCGACTGCCCGTTCAGCTGCACCTTCTGCTCGACCGCGTCGTTCTTCGGCCGCCGCTACCGCCTGAAGTCGTCCGAGCGGTTGGTGAGCGAGCTCGACCACCTCAACCGCACGTACGGTATCAACGACTTCGCGCTGACCCACGACATGTTCACGGCCAACAAGCACAAGGTGCGCCATTTCTGCGAGACCGTGGCCGGGCGCGGCTACACCTGGTCCTGCTCGGCCCGCATGGACTGCGTCGACAGCGACCTGCTGGCCACCATGCACGAGTCCGGCTGCCGCTCGATCTACTACGGCGTCGAAACCGGCTCCGCCCGGATGCAGAAGATCAGCCGCAAGCATCTCGATCTCGGCCTAGTCCACCCGACCCTCGACCTCACCGGCGGTCTCGGCATGAAGTCGACCGTTTCCCTGATTACGGGGTTTCCCGAGGAGACGAGCGAGGATCAGGACGCCACCCTCGACCTGCTCGGCGAATGCACGGCGCGCTCACCAGGTCTGATCAACCTGCAGCTGCACCTGCTGACTCCCGAGCCCGGCACCGCGCTGCACGACGAGTACGGCGAGCGCCTCGCCTACGACGGCCACATCAGCGACTTCAACTTCCCCACGCTCGAACCCGACGACAGCCGGGTGATGAGCGAACTCCCGCAGTTGTTCATGAACCACCACTACTACCCGACCGCCCTGACCCGGTCGCGGCATTTGTTCGTCGACCGGGCCTTCCCGCTGCTGTACGCCCTGGGACACTCGTTGCTGCGCCGCATGCTCCACGACTTCGACGGGCGGCTGAGCTCACTGGTCCGCGAGCTGCACACGTTCGCCGATGCGGCGTCGGTGCCCCTTCCCGACGGCCCGCTGCTCGTCAACTTCGTCCGGCACACGTGGGGAGCGGCGCACCCGATCTGCTCCACGGTCCGCTTCCTGGTCATGGGTGAAGGGCTGCGGGCGAAGACGCTGGCCGAGCCTGCGGACGAGGCCGGCGAAGGGGTCCCGTCGTGCCGGCTCAGCCCGTCGGCGGGGCTGCTGCGGGACATGCATGACGTTCCGTCGCTGCTGGACGGCCTGCAGTTGGATCAGGCGGCGTCAGCCGTCGCTCCCACCGCACCGGACCGCAACCTTCTGCTATTCGTCGACGCGGCGCAGCCGGATCGCGTCCGGTCGTTCGACGTCGACGGCATCGCCCTCGAATTCGTGGCCTGGCTCGCCGCGCCCCGATCCGGTGAGGAACTATCGCACTGGCTCTCCCGCCACGACGACCAGCACGGGAGCCTGCGATCCTTCGCAGGCGACCTGTGCCGCCTCGGCGTCCTGCTCGACACGACGGAGTCCGCGCGGGCCCCGCGACTTGATAGGAGCCCTGTGTGAACCCATTCACGGAGCCCCGGCCCAAGGCGTCGGTGCTCGATGCAATCGAAGGCTATTACCTGGCCAGCACCCTCAACCACCTGCACCGGGTCGGGCTGCTCGATCATTTGCGCGATGGCAGCACGGTCGAGCGACTTGGCTGCCGTTTCGGTTACACGCCGGACCTGCTCGCGGCGCTGCTGGAGTTCCTGGTCCAGCGCACCGACCTCGTCACCCGCTCTGGTGACGAGTACCGGCTCGCGGCGACCTTCGCTGACGAGTACTTCCTGGGCTTCCAGTTGGACAAGTTCATCGGCGGCTACGGTCCGGCCATCACCAGCCTCGAGGAGAGCCTCCGCCGGGAAGACCGCGGCTGCTCGCTGGTGAATCGGGTCGTGGAGTCCGAGGCGTACGGCCGTTTTGGCCCTCCTCCCAACCCCGTCGTGCTCGCCATCATGCGGACCCTGACCTCCCACGCGATGCTCGACATCGGGTGCGGCCCAGCAACCACGCTCACAGCCCTGGCGGAACGTGATGCCGCATTCCGGGGCTGGGGCGTGGACGTGGTCGAGTCGATGTGCGACGCGGCGCGCGCCCGCGTCAGCCGGTTGGGCCTCGAGGACCGGATCAAAATCATTCACGGCGACGGCCGCGACCTCGCCGCGGTGCTGCCAGCCGACCTGCGAGAGCAGGTGGAGGTCGTCCACTGCAAGTCGGTAGTCAATGAGTTCTTCGGCGGCGGCGACAGCGGGGCCGTGGCCTTTCTGCGCAGCCTAAGCGCGCTGTTCCCCAAGCGGTTGCTGCTCAACGTGGACTACTACGGAAAGCTCGGCCGAGTCGACGCCATCCCGTCGCAATATCGGCACACGGTGGTACATGACGTCATTCAGGCGCTCACTGGCCAAGGTGTTCCTCCTGAGCGCAGGGAGGAGTGGCTGCCGATCTACGAAGCTGCTGGAGTACGGCTCGAACATGTCTTCGAGGGTGACGACTCCGGCATCGAGTGGTTCGTCCACGTCGTGGAGCTCTGACACCGAACAACTCTCACTGGCCCAGCACACCCAGTTGAAGACCGACACCGGCATGGCCATCTACTTCGCCGACCCCCACAGCCCTTGGCAGCGGGGCACAAACGAGAACACGAACGGGCTGCTTCGCCAGTTCTTCCCGAAGGGCACCGACTCCTCGACGGTGAACTACGCTCGCTCCAGACAAGCGATGTTGCGACGGCTCCTTGCACCCAAGCAGTACACGAGTTTCCGGCTCGTCGAGCATCTGCACGCTGCCGGTATCGCCGCCTCGATCGGCTCGGTCGGCGACGCCTATGAAGGCGCTCTCTCAAGAGGTGCGGCAAGCTGACGCTATTGATCTTGCCACTTCGAAGGTAACGGTCGAAGAGGTCTGTGAGCTGATCGTCTCCGGCATCTAGTTCGGCCGCTACGTGCCGGGGAAGGTGCCGCCCCGCAAGTCCTCCATGGGGCCCTCCAGGCAGCGTTCGCGGCCGTCAACGCCACCTCGGGGTCAAGTTCACCCGGGTGGACTTACCGCCGTCACTCTGGCCACCAGACGCCCCAGGGAGTTCACGGAACCGTCACTATGACCGTTATTGGGTAGCGAGAAGCACCGCCCCGCGGGTTAGCGGCAGGCCGGCTGTCTGGCATCCGGATCTCGGCCAGGAGTGAGCGCAGCAGCGGGGCCGCCGCCGGGCGGTGGCGGCCCCCACGAAGGCAGGTACAGCGAAGGCATTACCCCCGCAGCCGACTCCAGTCCGCGGCCAGGATCAGGGCGTGTTCAGCCCGAAGGTCTGGCCACTGACGTTGGTTGCGCCTGGGCTGTGGATGTTGTTGTTGGTGGTGATGTTGTTGAACATCGGAAGCACACCATTGAGGTTGATCGGGAGGATGGACCCGCCACCGTTACCCCCGTTGCAGACGTTGACCGTGTGGCTCGCCGTGTCCAGGAGACGAGGGGTGGTTCCTGCTTCGATGACCCTGGCGGTGTTGGTGACCGTGCAGGGCTGCTGGTTGCTGGGGATGAACACGTCGGCCTCGATGACGTAGCTGTCGCCAGGGTTCATGCGGCCCGATCGGCAAGTTAGCCCCGTCCGGTCGGGGGGCTGGGGGATATTGCCCTCGCACTCAACGGTCCCGGTGGTGTCACTGACGACACGGGACTCCAGGAACGTGATCCCGGCGGGTACGTGTCCTCCATTTGGGTACCGAAGTCATTGGTCGGCTCGGCACCGGTGTTACGGACCGTGATGCGATAGGTGCCCACGCCGCCGCGGGTGAACTCCCCCACATGGGTCTTCGTGATCTCCACCTGTGCCTGCGCGTACGCCGGCGTGACCCCTGTGACGAAGACTGCGACGCCCAGTCCAAGGACGGTGCCGAGGGCGGCGAAGCGCCGCCTCAACGTGCGAATGGCCATAGTTACTCCTGTCAGACGACTGTCACCCGTGACCTCTTCACACACAGCAACGCGTCGGCAAGCGGCCAGATCACGGGTGCGATGGCCACGCCACTCGATTGCCAGGGCCGGATGCGGTCCCCTGGGCGGACAGTCACCCGTCCACCCGCACCCGCGCCGACGCCATGCCTTGCTATCCAAGATCACCGCTGCCACGCCAGGTGGGACACGCCTCCAGACCACGCGGCAACGGCCCCGAGTAGAAGTCGTACAGCGGTTTCAGCGGCCGACGGCTTCGCGGTAGCGGTCGCGACGTCGGTGCGGGTCGTCGAGGCCGTTCTCGTACCAGGGCTCGCCGCGCTTCAGGCTGGGCAGGGTGTTGGCCCACACCGCGATGGTGATGCCCCGGACGGCGGCGGTGAGCGCCTGGAGGCGGTTGTCGAGGAGATGCTCAGCCTTGCCCGCCAGGACGACGTGCAGCCCCAGGAAGGTGGTGGAGCGGGTGTAGCGGTGGCGCTGCCAAAAGGGGTAGGTGCCGCGGACTCCTTCGCAGACTCGGTGGCCGGCGTAGCGCTCGTAGTCCCAGACCTCCTTGGCGAGGCGGGCTTGGGCCATGGTGCCGTTGTCGAGTTCGAAGAGGCGGACCTCGCTGGTCTCGGTCGGCACGGCGAGGACGGCGTCGGTGTTGAAGGACAGGCCGGTCTCCTTGATGGCGTGGTTGACCTCCACCTGCCAGTCGGTCAGGTACTCCCGGCGCCCGCCGAGGACGGTGTCGGTGTCGGCGAGGATCGTGTCGGTCACCGCGATGGCGTGCGGGCCGAACCCGGCTCTCACGGCCTTCGCTCCGGTGCCGGCCTTGGGCCGGGGCGGTAGCTCGTTGCCATCGGCCAGAGCCTTCTGCCCGGCCGGGGTGAGGTTCCAGATCTGGTGCTTGCCGTCCTTGCCGTTCGTCTCCGCCAGCCCGAGCTCCGCCAGTTCCACCATCGCCCTGCGCACCTACGACCGGCCGTCCGACCCCTCTTCCGTGATCACCTGCGCCATCTGCCGGACCGTGGCGATCCGAACACACCCGAGCATCCGCAGCGCATCGGCCCGTACCTTCCCGACCGTGGGAGTGGACTTCTTCCCCCTCGCCGATGTCTCAGGGGTGGGGAGAGAGGTGTCAGCGTGCCAGGCAGACCCCTGCCGCGCGGTGTGAGCTGCGGTGATGGGGACGGCATTGGAATCGTTCACGGCACTGGACGCGGCACCGGGTTCCCGGCCGTCCGCAGGTCCCTCGGCACCCCTTGACCAGGTCGGGCGCTGCTCCGGCTCGGGATGCCGGGCGCTGCTGGCGTACGTCATGGTCGAGGCTCCTCACGCGGGTGGGCGTGGGACTCCGGGCAGAGTCCCGCATTCACCTGCTACAGGTGCCGAGGAAGCCGGTGGTGTGACGCCTGTTATCGAGCCGTGATCATTCGAGGGGTGCGGCGCAGAGCTCGGAGACAATCGTGAACGAGGTCGTCACCATCGGCACCACCATCGCCGTGTGCGTAGTCCGGGCGTATGCCATGCCGTTGCGGATGTGCCGGCTGTAGTCGAGGTACTCCGCCTGCCGGGCAGTCAGGATGCCGGTCTCGGCGCCCTGCTTGATGAGCTGGTGCAGCGGCTTCTTGCCGCGCCCGGGGTGTGGTCGCGCAGCACAATCTCCACCGCGGTCAGGGAGTGCATGGCCGCCGGTGAAGAACCCGTGCAGTAGGACGGTTATCCCTGATCTTCCTGGGCGGGCTTGGCGCGATGGGCTTGACGGTAGGCGCGGGGTGTGAGCCCGGTCAGGGATCGGAAGTGGCGGCGCAGGACCGCCGGTGAGGTGAAGCCGGTACGGGCGGCGATCCGTTCAACAGGGATGTCGGTTTCTGTGAGTAGTCGCTGGGCTTCTGAGATGCGCGCGTGGAGCAGGTACTGGAGGGGGGTGCGACCGGTATGGGTACGGAAGCGGCGCGTGAGGCTGCTCGTGCTGGTCCGTGCGTGCGCGGCGATCTCTGGGAGTGACACGGCCCGGTCGAGCCGGGATTCCAGCCACCGGAGGGTCGGTTCGAGCCCCGAGCTGTCCATGATCTCTCGTTCGATGGTGTCCTGGACCCTGTCCGCATCGACCTGCAGTGGTGTGATCAGTTCCCGGGCCGTCTCTCCCGCCACCCTGGCGCCGTGGTCATCACGAAGGATGTGCAGACAGATGTCCAGTCCGCCGAAAATCCCTGCCGTTGTGAGGAAGCAGCCGTCCTCGACCACGGTGCCGATCGGGTCGACCTGGAGCCGGGGGTGGTGTGTCGCGAGTTCTTCGGTATGGCGCCAGCCAGTTGTTGCGCGGCGCCCGTCCAACAAGCCGGTCGCCGCCAGGGTGAATACGCCGGTTCCGACAGCTGCGACCCGGATGCCCCGGTCTGCTGCCGCGCGCAGCGCTGCGAGAACTGATTCCGGCGGCTCGTCCAGGTGGCCGGGGTGCTCGGTGATCAGCACGACATCAGCTCCTACGAGGCCTTCCAGGCCCCAGGGGAGGCTGATGGGCGTCGGATCCGGCGAGCAGAACACCCGAAGACCGGGGGCTGCGCAGAGTCGTACCTCGTATCCCACCCCCGGATGGTGACGGGACGCAGCTCCGAACACCATTCCGGGGGTGGTGAGGTGAGGGCCGGGAACCCTGTCGTGCGCGAGGACAGCGATGACTGACACCTTCGGAATATAGCCAGGTCGGCGCTCGTGCCGTCGTCAGGTTCGTGTCCGGGCCCCCAGCCCCTGCCTGTCGTGTCAGCCGGCCTTGCGGATCGTGTTTCGGATCCAGTCGGCGTAAACCGGCACGTTGGTGTAGAGGCCGGGCCCGGTAGCGCACGTCGGGTCGTTGTCGCCGTCGCCCGAGGTCGTACCGATGAGTTCCCAGCGGCCGTTTCTGGCGCGCTGCAGTTGCGGGCCGCCGGAGTCCCCGTTGCATGCCATGGCACCCGGCGTGGGGCTCACCGTGCACAGCCGGGTTTCCCCGGCTCGATTGAAGCACTCAGCCTCGGAACCGCGGCGGGTGTCCAGCTGCTGGAGCCGCTCAGGGAACACCCAGTCCTTGGGGTGACCGGCGCCAACGACGGTACCGAAGCCGAGGATCCGAGTGGGGTTGCCCACCGGTCCCGCCTGCTTCGCAATCCGGATGGGCTGATGGACGACCGGCCGGTCCAGACGTACCAACGCAAGGTCGTTCTGGTTGGGCGCGCCGGCCTGGCCCAAGGCGTACCCCGGGTGCATGACGACCTTGTCGACCTTGCGGACGGTACCGCCGGACGTGCGGTGCTCGCTGCCGACACGGACCAGACCCTCCTGGGTCACCCCGATGTTCGGGTCCACGCAGTGGCCAGCCGTAAGCACCCATTGTCGGTCGATCAGCGTCGCCCCGCACCCGGCCTTCAACACCGTCCCGTCCTCCAGCGGGATGGACAGGGGGATCGACGCCATGAAGGAGTAACGCTCCGTAGAGTCATCGCCGTTCACGATGGCACTGGCGCTTCCGGTCATGAGCGTAGCCCCGAGCGCGGCAGCCACACCGGCTGCGGCCGCGACTCGCATCGTCAGGCTGCGCCGGCGTGTGGAACGGAGATCGGGCATGGGGCGATGAGATGGGGGAAGACGCACGTCAGTCCTCTCGTAAGGGGCATAGGAACGGGCACGGCCGGGAGTCTCCAGGCTTCGTGTTGATCCCCATCCTCCGAGCCGGACGCCGCCGCTAAACAGCCGCTTGAATGTCACTCTCGGCTAAATTCGGGACATGTCTTTGATCGCAGTTCTGGCGCTCGACGGAGTTCCCGGCCACCAGCTCACTACCCCTGGCCTGGTCTTCGCCGCCGCTGCCAGGCACCACCCGTGGGTCAACTACGACCTGCGGATCTGCACGGCGCCGGGCTTCGAGAGAACAGGCGGGCCCGCTGCCTTCCGCATCGAGACATCCTGGGGACTGGAGGGCCTGGAAGACGCCGATACAGTGCTGTTGCCCGGCTGCGCAAGCTTCCGTGACGCACCACCGCCCGCCGTGGCAAACGCCCTGCGTACCGCCGCCGCGCGTGGCTGCCGCATTGGCGCGATCGATACCGGCACCTTCGTTCTCGCCGCCACCGGTCTGCTCGACGGACGAGCCGCTGCCACCAGCCGCCGCCACGCCGCGGAGCTGGCGCGCCTATACCCTCGAATTGAGGTCGACCCGGATGGCTCGGTCGTATCGCACGGCCCCTTTCACACCGCTGCCGGGGTCCTCGGAGGCCTCGACCTTTGTCTGCGGCTGGTCACCATCGACCACGGCGAAGCCGTGGTCATCGAAACCGAGAGGCAGGCTTTCCTTCAGCTCCACTCCCCGGCGGACGGCTCCGTCGGTAACGTCTCCCCCTCGGCCATCATCCCCTCAGACGGCAACCTCGAGGAGGCAATCCGGTGGATGGAAGCCAACCTCCAACATCCACTGACCCTCACCCAAATCGCTGGCCACGCGAGCCTCGGCCCACGCACACTGACACGGCGATTCCGTACCGAGACCGGACTCAGCCCGCTCCAGTACCTGCTCCGCGCCCGCATCCAGCTCGCCCAGCGGCTCCTGGAGCGCACCGACGACCCGATCGAGCGCATCGCTGCCCGTACCGGTCTTGGCACACCCGCGAATCTGCGGCACCACTTCCATCGCTATACCGGCACCACTCCCGGCATCTACCGCAACGCTTTCCGCTCCCTCGCGGCTGCCCTCACCTGGGCCGAGCGGGACCAGGCCGAACAGCTCTGACTACCCAATCCCTTTTCTCGGCTGTTCTCTGGCGACGTGGTCCGGATACATGGAGCGCCAGCGCCCCAGCCCGCCTCGCCACCAGCAGACCCCTTACGCGAACGCCCAGGTCGTGCGTGCCAGGTGCCGGCGGCACAGGTTCGCGACGTACCTCGCACAGCACTGGGATACGTACGCCTGCGCACCGGAAACTGCGGTGGTGCGCACCGCACCCGTTGGGGGGCTCCACCGCCGGGCGGTACACCGCACCCGGTGCGCGATGCGGTGGCGGGCCCTATCAGACACCCCCTTGATCAGTTCGTGACCGCGGCCGGAGCCGCCGTGTCAAGGAGGAACCTGCCGGTGGCGAAACGTGGTCAAGGGGGTGGAGCCGAATGTGGCCGAGAGGGTGAGGCGGACCTGGTCAAGGGGTGGGTGCGTAGGCTCGCCCGGTGCAGCTGCGGCGCAGCGGGCGCAGACGACGGTGCCGTGCTTCGTCGCATGGTGCACACCCCGTGCGGTGCGGGACATTACGGTGCGCCCGAGAGTGGAGCCCTCCCCATTCGGTGCGCACCGGGTGGAGTCCACTGAGTGGAGCCCACTCATGGACTCCACCCGCTCGACATCAGGCGGTCCACTCGGTGAACGGTGCCCGGGTGTCGTCACCACAGCCAGGCGTTCGAGTGTCGCATCCGGGACAGGGCGCGGGCGTCGCGGCGAGCGGCGGCGCTCATCGCCTCCTGATGGGGGGCGGGCCGCAGGGCGCTTGTGCTGGCGCGTGTGCCCGTCGTTCGGCCTGCGAAGCGCGTACCTATGAGAGCCAACCGAACTGAACGCGATCTACGGCAAAACCCACGCCGCGTGACGCGGCGCCCGCACCACCGCCCTCGCCCTCGACGGGCGAGGGCGGCGCATCTCCGATACGGCCGGCTCGTACGAGCAAACCTCGGACTACGCACTGCCGTGGGGGCGCCTGAACGTGTTCCGCTCCTCCTCCTCGCCCGTCTCGACGAAGAGAGGGCCCCAACCGAAGCACAGGACCAGGCGCTCGCCGAGCTATCTGCGAGCCTGCCGCGCTTCGCGACCCACTTCGAACTCCACCGGGGGCTGACTCTCGCGCGCTCCGGCGACCGTACGGGCGGCGTCGCGCATGCCACCGCCGCGATGAATGCCCTGCCGCCGGAGAAGCACAGCCTGCGCATGCTCCTGGACGAGATCAAAGCCTGACCTCCGACCCCGAAAGACGCCCCACGCTCGATCGAGGCGCGCGGCGGGCAGAGCGGTGGCACCAGCCACGAGCGTTTGCAGCGTACGGGACCCGGTCAGCCGGCCCCGCACCCGGCAGCCGGCTTGGACTACGGGACGTCGCCCCGCCACACGGGCCGGCCACCATCCCGGCGGCCGGTTCGTAGTCGGACCGCCCCGCGGGCCGAACGCGCCGTGATCCGACATCAGCAGCGTCCCATCCACGACCTCTTGGGCAGGCCAGCCCGTGACATCGAGCAACAGGCCGTCCAGGGGTCCACTGACCAACTCGACGTAGATGTGGCCCGGCTGCGGGCCCGAGTCACAATCGTCCGGCTCCGACCCGTACACGCGCCGATCCCCCCACGAAGCATCCACCCACACAGGCAGGACAGGCTTGGGGAGCTGAGCCACCTGCCGCCGAGCCTGCGCGAGGTCATTCGCGGCACCGTAGGACAGGCGCGGGGGGGATGCGGGGTTGCCGAAGCCGAATGCGCGGCGGCGCCACGCGCTGATGTTCGGCTCCCTGACGCCGGTCACGGCTTCCAGGAACCGAAGGGCCGAGGCGTGGTTGAAGACTTCGCCGGCGGCCCAGCCGCCAACGGTCCAGGCGAGACGATCAGGCACGGGACGCGGAAGCCGCCGATCGGCAGGCCGTTCACATGCTCGTCTGGGGTGCCTTTCGGTGCCACGGGCGGGGGCACGTGGTCGAACAGGCCGCCGTTGTCGTCGTAGCCGGCGATGACGACGGTCTTCTTCCACACGTCGGGGTTGTCGGTGATCGCCTCGATCTGCCCGACGATGAAGTCCGCGCCTGCGGCGGGCAGCGCGCCAGGGCGCTCGGACTGCGCAGTGGGGGCAATGATCCAGGACACGGTCGGGAGCCGGTCGTTTCGGGCGTCCTCTTCGAACGTGCCCTCGGGGTGCTTGCGCCGCGCTCGAACAGGGGGCTGCCCGGTTTGGCGTCCTTGAACGTCTGGAAGTCGTTCAGCACATTGAGGGCGGAGTCGCCCCCCTGCTCACGCTCTCCGCACCGACAAGGGTCGGACGCACAGGTTCGGATTCCCGATCCGAGCGAGGGAGAGCAGGAATCGTGTCGCCTTGCGGTGTCGTGGATTGCCGTAGCGGCGTGCGGGAGCCTGCCCTCCTCGGATCGCCGACCTTGCCCTCGGTCGCCAAGATCCCGTACGGGCGTACCTGCTCGTAAGTGAGCAGCAGCCGGGTCACCGAGGTCCAGCAGCCCGTCTGCCTGCCGCCCACGAACCCGTCCTTCGCGACCACTGAGTGGCCGGTCATCGCCTCCCGCATCCTGGCCGGTGCTTCACTGCGGGCATTGCGACCTCACCCGCGCTGACATGACGCTGTCTCAGTCACACAGGGTCGCCATCTGCGCCTTCAGCAGTCCCTTGCTTCGCGGGACGGGCGGCTCACCCTTCAGGTCCTGGCCGAGGTCGTAGACATTGGCGGCCAGGACCAGCTGCCGCTCACCGTCGGAGGTGGTGAGGGACACGCTGGTGAAGCCCGGTCCGCCGCCGTCGGTCTCCCAGACACTGATCGGCTTGGTGTCCGGCTCCGAGCCGCACGGCAGGTCCATGCGCTGCACGCCGAGTCCGTAGGACGGAGCCTCGGGGAACTGCACCGTGGTCAGGAGTTCGCGCTGCTGGGCGGGGCGCAGCAGCTTGCCAGTGAACAGGGCCCGGTGGAAATGGGCCAGGTCGTCGACGGTGGAGATCATGGCGCCGGCGGTCCAGTCGTAGGACGGGCTGAATCGGGTCACATCGTGTCCCGTGAGGTCGTAACCGTGAAGATGAGGGCCGTGAATGGCCGGGTCGGTCAAGGGGAAGGAGGTGTCCTTCAGGCCGAGCGGGGCGAGAATCCGCCGATTGATTTCGGAGGGCGCGCTGTGACGTGTTACTGCCTCGATCACCAGACCGGCGAGTAGGTAGTTGGTATTGGAGTACGACCAGCCGCTGCCGGGCGCGAAGAGCGGCTGGTGCCGGACCGCGCGGGC
>NZ_JBITFF010000035.1:0-50244 GCF_044455885.1 Streptomyces sp. NPDC051109 | reverse complement strand
GACTACCCCGCCTACACGATGGGCCGGGCCGCCGAAATGCTCGGCACCACCCAAGGCTTCCTCCGCGCCATCGGCGAACACCGCCTCATCACCCCACTGCGCTCCGCCGGCGGACACCGCCGCTACTCCCGCTACCAGCTGCGCATCGCCGCCCGCGCCCGGGAACTCGTCGACCAGGGCACCCCCGTCGAGGCCGCCTGCCGCATCATCATCCTGGAAGACCAGCTTGAGGAAGCCCAGCGCCTCAACGCCGAGTACCGCCGCACTGCCGAATCAGTCAATCCGACAGCCCCGGCTTGAGTCGGGGCGCGCTGCGGCAGTCGAGCTCAACATGCTGGCGGGGGAGGCCGGGGTCTGGCAGCGACCGCGCCGCAAGCCCGAATCGGTCTTCGCAGACCGCGACTACCACCACGATGTCCACCGGGACCAGTCCGGGCCCGCCGAATCCTCCCCGTCATCGCCCGACGCGGCACGCCCCACGGGAGCCCACATCCACGAAGCCTTTCTCAGGCACGCCTGCCGCCTGATCACCCACCGCCAGGCGCCGGCCTTGACCTGACCGGCACTCGCCCCCCATGCCGATCGACCAGCCCGGCCACCGCCTCCCCGGCGGCGGCCGGGGAGACTGACGCCGGCGGGGGGTCAGGCGTACGCGTACGAGCTCGACGAGTACTCGGAGTACGAGCCGTTCTTCCTCAGTCGGGGGACATCGTGGCCGCACTGGGCGCAGGCTACCGGGCGGCCGCCGTCGCGGCCGCGGATGGTGATCCATTCGCCGTTCTTGCCCGTCAGTACGTCGCGCAGGGCCTCCTTCGCGTGCATGCCCAGGTCCACCGCGGTCTTCGCGAAGTCGAGGAACGTGATGCGACGCCCGCAGGAGGAACACGTGGCGTCGAACACCTTGAAGGGGCCCTTGAGCGAGCTCGGCGAGGTGTCGAGGTAGTCGGCCAGTTCCTGGATCTCGGACGCGCCCAGGAGCCGCATGTGAGGGTGCTCGGTCAGAGGGAGGGCGGCGATCACCCCCTGCGGGACCTGGTAGGTGCGCGTCGTTTCCGGCCTGTTCTTGATGTATTCGAGGACCTCGTCGAGCGTCAGCTGTGCCTGTTCCACTTCGGGTACCTCTCTCCGCTGTCGTGGGATGGCGCGGCTCCCACGCTTCCAGCCGCGACCGGGGTCCACCACTCCGTTACGCCGACCGGCCCGGCCACCACCCGGTCCAGCTCCTCACGCAGACGGGCGCCGATGCCCGCCCTGCTCCAGTACCAGCGGCACAGCTCCGGCGCCGCGCCCGAACTCGCGTCGTACCAGGTGAACGACGCCCGGTGAGCCGCGTAGGCGTGCGCGCCGAGCGCGTTGAACTCGGAGAACCCGCGCGGCGGGCGGCCCGCCACGTACCGGTCGAGCGGGATCCCGTGGCGGTCCGCGCACAGGGCGCGCAGCTCCCCGTACAGCGCGCGCGGATAGGTGAAGGGAGGGTGCTGCATGAAGTCGAACAACACCTGGTGGCCGAGGAAGTCCTGCGTCGGTGCGAGCCAGGGCCGGTGCCGGCCGAGTTCGTTGACGGGGCGGCGGACGATCCACGGACGCCCGTCCACGAGCAGGTCGGCGGGGGAGACGCGGCGGAAGAAGACCATGTCGGAGTCGACGTGGCAGATGAGGTCGGCATCGGTCAGCTGATCCGCGTACAGCTTGCTGACCTGCTGGCCCAGGTAGTCGTCGCGGTGGTCCGGGCCCAACTCCAAGCGGACCCCGTCGCCGACGCACCGGCGCACCGCGGCCGCCCCGGTCCGCGGGGTGACGACTACCACCTCCGAGAAACCCCGGCACCACGTCCGAATGGCGGCCAGCGCGTAGCGCAACCAGGCGACGTCACCGTGGTAGGTACGGATGAACAGCGCGGTCCGCTCACTACAGTGGGAGCCGTGGTCGAGGCTGTGCCCGCCTTCTGGTGCCGGGCTCCCAGTCAGGGCAATGTCGGCGACAGGCTCACTCCCTGGCTGGTCCGGCGGATCTGCGGCGCCCCGGCCCGGTGGGTCTCGCCGCACGCGCCGGGGCGAAAGCACTTCGTCACCGGCAGCGTGATCTCCCTCGCGGGACCGGGCGCCGTCGTCTGGGGAGCCGGGGTGATGTGCGCCGGTGAGGACATCGACCCGCGGGCCGATCTGGTCGCCGTACGCGGTCCCCTCACCCGGGAGGCGGCCCTGCGCTCCGGCGCGGCCTGTCCGCCGGTCTACGGGGACCCCGCCCTGCTGGTCCCCCGTTTCCTGCCCCGTGGCGGCCGGGGTACGGGGCGGCGTCCCGCCGTCGTGCCGCACTTCGCCGACAAGGCTGGTGCGCGGCTCGGCACTCCGGCCGGCTGGCGGCTCGTCGACGTGCAGCGGCCGGTCGAGGAGGTCGTCGAGCAGCTCGTACGGGCGCCTCTGATCGCCTCGTCGAGCCTGCACGGGATCATCCTCGGCCACGCCTACGGGATCCCCGCCGTCTGGATCCGCTACCGGGACCTGCCCAGCGGTGACGGGAGCAAGTTCCACGACTACTTCCTTTCGGTCGGGGTGCCGGTCCCGCCGCCCGTGTCCGTCGGCCTGACGGGCGCGGGGCTGGATTCGGCGGAGCTCGCCGATTTCGCGACGCTTCCGGCGCGACTCCCGGACCTCGACCTGCTCCTGGAGAGGTGCCCGTTCCGTTGACAGCACACGAAGACGACGTGGACCAGGGCCTGCGCCAGATCCTCCACGGCATCCGGGACGCCAACTACCACCGCCCCGGCATCCGTTGCCTGCGGCTGCTGGAGGCCGGGCCCGACACCGCCGCGAGCCTGGCCGCCGAGGTGGCGCTGCTGCGATCGCGGCAGCGCCCTTCGCTGGCCGGCGCCCCCGGCCACGTGACGGCGTGGACCGGTCCCCGCGGCCGGGTCGAGCAGTTCAGCCTGCTCAACGCCTCCGGCCGCTGCGACGACTTCTCCCGCGACCACGACCTGTCCTGCTTCGGCAAGCGCTTCCACCACGGCGCGCGCCACCCCGCCCTGGCCGCGCTGATCGGGTCCCTGCCGCACCTGGTCAACTTCCGGGTCAACGTGCTGGGGCCGGGCGCTTCGCTGTCCCCCCACGAAGAGCACAGCGTCGTACGGTCGCGTTCGGGCACGGTGGGCATCCGGGCCCGCTTTCACCTGCCCCTGACCACCCATCCCGCGGCGACGCTGACGCTGGACGGGGACGTGCACCACTTGGAGGCCGGATCGGTGTACCTCGTCAACCACGGCTGCGTGCACGCCGCCGAGAACGGCGGGCCCGTCGAACGTGTCCACCTGGTCTGGGACATGCTGCTGACGGCGGACGCGGCGGCTGCCGTGTTCGGGCCAGGCCCGGCGCCGGCGGGCCTCACCCGGACCCGTCAGCGCACCCAGCCGCCCGTCGGACGCCGCGCGGTCGCCGGGTGGGAGCGCATCGCGCCGCAGGTCCGGGAAGCCGAGGCTCGGAGCATCGGCCTGCTCGCGGTGCAATAGCCGTAGCCGTAGCCGTAGCCGGAGCCGTTTCAGTACAGGGTCCTGCGGAACTCGGCGGGAACGTAGTGGAACAGCAGCGAGGTGTGCGTGCTCCCGTCGGGCAGCGGCGGCCGCCCGTGCGGCACCGTGGTCCCCCGGAAGAGGACGGCCTGACCGGGCCGCTGGACGAGGCTGACCTCGCCCTGCGGGGTTCCCAGCTGCAGCGGCCAACCGCCCTCGATGCCCGGGCCCGACTCCCCGAGCAGCAGGGACACGGTGTACTCGCACTGCTCCCGGTCCACGTGACGACCCAGGACCGCGCCGCCGCGGTACGCCGAGACGTAGGAGTACGAGGGGCGTACCGGCCGGCCCGCGATCCGCCCCACCAGGGCGCGGAACTGATGGTGGAAGAAACGGGACAGGGATTCGTTGTACCAGCCGTAGCGGCCGGAGACCTGGGCGTCCCCCAGCGGCCACGAGCCGGTGGCGATGAGCCGCTCGTAGTAGTCGAGCAGGGCCGAGCGGTGCCGGGGGTGGACCATGCGGTCGATCCGGCACACGTCGTTGCGCTCGAAGTCCGCGGCGGCCGCTGCCAGGGCGGTCTCGGCCCTGGTCGCGTCCCGGGCGCGCAGCCCGGCCGAGCCGAGCGCCCCGGCCCGGGCCAGGGCGGCGCGCAGCCGCGCGGGGAGCGCCGGTGAAAGGGGCCGTCCCGGGACCAGGCTGCGCAGCGCCCAGAAGTCTTCCAGGGACACCCAGAACGGGACGAGTGCGCCGGTTGACGGGTCGTCGGTCCACAGGATCGGCCGGTCGGGCAGGAACCGGTCCCGGAACCGAGCCCGGCGCGCGAGCCCCAAGGGGATGGTGACCCCCTCCTGGAGGACCACGGCCGGGTCGAGGAGCGGGTGTTCCGGCTCGGGGCCGGGCGTCGGGGCCGAGGCGTCGTCCACGGAGCCGGCGACGGGGGAGCCGTCCTCCGCGGCGCCGTCGTTGAGCCAGCACACGTAGGAAGGGCGCCGGGGCAGGCCGCGGACGGTTCGGGACATGGGCGGGGTACGTCCGTTCGCCAGGCGCCGGCAAGTGGACGCCACGGTGTCGAGGGCTGACGGGTCGAAGCCGGGAGTACTGCGCCACTTGCCGGGACGCGGAGGTGAGATCGTCGTCGCCGAGAGCGGGAGGTCCCGGCCGGGCGGACCGGCGGGCAGCCCGAGTTCCCGCTCCAGCCACCGGATCGTCCGGGCCGGAGCCGCGCTCAGCTCGGCGTAGTCGAGATCCACCCAGCGGATGTCGGGCGGCCCGGCCGCACGGCTGTCCAGAACCGCTTCCGTGGCAGCCGCCCACTGGCGGGCCGCGATCCGGGACAGGTCGTCGCCGAGCCCTCGCCGCCAGCCCGGCGGCAGCAGCAGGTGCCAGGCCCGGCGGGGCCAGCCCGGCAGGTCCGGGATGTTGACGAACCCCGGATGGGTCCAGGCCCGCACCATGCTGGCCACGGTGTCGCGCGGGTCGCGGTGCAGGTGTACGACGGTGGCGCCCGGGAACAGCCGCAGCAGGAACGGCAGCCGCAGGCAGTTCTCCGGGGTCTTCTCCAACAGCCTCGGCGGCGGATCCGGGGAGCCGCCGTGGTCCGGCCAGTGCCGGCCCCGCGCATCGCGCAGCCCGGCGAGGAAGCCCGCGCGTACGGCCCCGCCGTACCGGTCGGCCTGCGCGGCGTCCAGGGCATGGGACGCGTACCCGCCAGCCGCCGGGTGCAGCCCCGGTACGCCTTCGATGACGCTCTCGCTCTCCCCGCCGACCGTCCACAGGCCGGGGTGCCGGGCGAGGGCTTCGTACAGGGCCGTGCTGCCCGAGCGCGGCGGCGCGATGATGATCACGGGCGCGGTGCCAGTGGTCGGCGCCGCCGCCCCGGAGACCGGCCGTACGGCACCGGTGACGGGCGGGCCCAGACGGCCGAGTGCCGGGTCGTGCGCGGCCCGGAACGCCGCTGCCGCGGGCTCGGACGCGAAGAGGTACCGGACGCGTACGCCGCCTGCGTCGGGCCGCACTGCGCGCGCGAGGAGCCCCGCGACCCGGGGGAAGGGGGCGTGGTGCAGGGCGCGGGCTTCGGGGCGTGCCCGGCCGGCGGGGAGCGCCACGCGGGCGACCACGGCCCAGGCGATGGCGTCGGCACCGGCCCCGGCCCGCCCGGCCTGCTCTTGGGCCCGGGCCCGTGCCGCGGCCCGCGCCGCCCCCGCCCGGCTGGCTCCGGTCTCCCGGTCGCTCACTGCCGGTGGATCCAGCCCGTGACGCTGAAGCGGCCGTCCGCGAACGCCTTGCTCGGCACCCGGATCGGGAGTACCTCGTGGTCGTGCCTGCTCGGGAAGAACATCGCGAGGTTGGCGCGCGGCACGATCGTCTGGCTGCGGTCCGTGGCGACCAACCTCCCGTCCTCCGGCACCGTCTCGAACACCCGCAGCTCCCCGCCCGAGAACCTGCGGGGCTCTCCGGAGAAGAAGTACACGAAGGTCAGCTCGCGGGTGTCCCCGTCGTCGCTGTCGCGGTGCATTCCGAAGTAGTCCCGGTCGCCGTTGGCGGTCACCTGGAGTTCGATGCGGCCCAGCGGGAATGCAGGAAGGTTCAGCCGGCCGCTGATCTGCTGGAGGTGTTCCTTGATGCGCTCCGTGAACAGGGCTTCGTAGGGGCCCAGTTCGTCGAGGACCAGACTGCGGCGCACCCGTTCGTCCACCACCGCCGAACCGCCGGACCCGGACATCCGCACCGTGGCGGGCTTGAAGTCGGGTTCCCGGCCCAGCACGTACGCGCGGAACTCGTCGAGTTCGGATGCGCTGAGGAACTCCCGTACGCCCTGGGCGACCTCGGCGACCGGATCCCGTTCGTAGCGGCCGGTGCCCGTCGGCACCCCGGCGGGCTTGCTGTAGTGGCCGCCGCGGACCAGCCGGGCGATCTCGGACGGGACGGAGGGCCGGTCCACCACCCATTCCGCACGCGAGCCCAGGTAGACCGTGTTGTGGAAGGCGGCGTTCAGGGCGAACACCTCGTCGTCCAGGGCCCCCGCGAGCACGTCCACCGTGTCGGCCTCGGCCAGGCCCAGCCGTTTCAGCAGCTCACCGGCCGGGGCGCGGTACGTGAGGTAGCGCGCGGCCTCGGTGAGGAAGGCGTCCTCCGTCCGCTCGAAGCCGACGCGGCGCAGCGTCAGGTCCGCCAGCCGTGATTCCTCGGCGACGAGGTAGTGCACCTCGGCGTTCGGGTCGACGGCCAGTGTCTCCAGGGCTTCCTTGTACACGGCGGCGCACAGTCCTACGTTCGTCAGGTCCTCGTCGGCGACGTGCACGGGGCTCAGGCCCCAGCATCCGTCGCCTACCAGGTGGGTCTGCACGACGGCGACGATGTTGCGGGCGCCCAGCCCCCACGGTGGCCAAGGCCGGTCCCGGACGGCGGCGAAGACCTGCGAATCGCCTTCGCAGAACAGGGGCAGGACGACCTCGTCCATCAGGTGGGGTGCGCCGAGCCTCCGGAAGAACGTGTACAGGGCCGCCTTGGCGGTCTCGCTCAGTTCGTCGAAGATCTCGATCCGCGTGCCGCCGTTGCCATCCGTGTAGAAGTCGCGTCTGATGGTCGGGATCATGGCCTCTCCTGCCGATTCGAGTGGGGGGACGACGGTTGGACCTTGCTGCGGGTACGGGCCTCGACACTGGCGCGAGCACCGGCGTGGCCGCGGGACCGGGCGGGGGCACGCCCTTCCTGCGGGTGACCGGGCCGGGTGGCGGACACCTGCCGTGGGTCCTGGTCCGTGCGCCCGTCGTGACGCACGCACACCACCTGCGGCTGGCCGAACTGGCCCGCGCCGGCGTCCGGTTCGCCGGAGTCACCAGCTATCTGGGTTTCCCCGGATCGCCTTGGCGGGACGAGCGCGACTACGGGCTGCTGTGCGAGGCGTGGTTGCACTGCTTTCGCGATCCGGAGCACTTCCTGCCGCCGGCCGGCCCCCGGCTGCTGACGAGCGAGTCCGACTTCACGGACCCGCTCCGCGTGGATCCGGCCCGGGTGGCTGCCGGGGCTGGCGGCGCTGGGACGGAGGGAGCGGCAGGCCCCGACATCGTGCACGTGTCCGGCCGGGAGCCGTGGCGGCAGGAGGCCAAGAACTGGCCGCTCGCCGCGCGCTGCCTGCGCAGGCTGGCCCGGGAGACGGGGCTGCGGATCCTGGTGGTCGACGCGCCGCCCGGGGCGGAGCCGATCCGCGGCGTACGCATGGTCGGGCCGCTGCCGTGGCGGCGGCTGCTCGCGGTCATCGCGGGGGCGCGGGCCCTGTTCGTACCGGCCGTGCTCGACGCCTCGCCACGGGTGCTCGCCGAAGCCCTGTGCCTCGACGTGCCGGTCGTCGTCAACCGGGCGATCCTCGGCGGCTGGCAGTACGTCAACCCGTTCACCGGGGTGTTCTTCGACGGGGAGGACGACGCGGTGGCGGCGGTACGGGCCGTGCTCGACGCCGGGCAGCGGCCCCGGGCCTGGTTCGCGGCGCACCACGGGCCGGCCCGGGCCGGGACCCGCGTCCTGCGCCTGTTGAGCACCCTGGACGACTCCTTGCCGGGCTCCCTCACGCACGTGCTGCTCACCCCCGACCAGGGACCGGGGACACGTTGAGCACCAGCCGTGCGTTGCCGCGCATGGGAGAGCGGTGGATCCACACGTCGGTCACCGGATGCGCGGACCAGTGCCGTCGTACGTCCAGGTGCCGGAAGAAGACGGTCGCGTCGGCCGGCACCCGCCGGACGACGGCACCCGGCCGCAGGAACGAGGGGCTCCCGTCCATCGCGCACAGCTCGGCAAGGGCGGTCCCATCGGGTCTGTCGGCCCGTCGCTCGCGCTCCGCCTGCCGCGACAGCCGTTCGCGGCGTGCCAGGTAGGCGTAGAACTCGCCCATGCCGAGGACGTCTTCGCAGGCGACGTACTCGGTGGTCGGGCCGTTGTACACCCGTACGGCCCCGACCGTGGGACTCTGTGGCGGCACCGTGTCCACGTGGAAGCCGCACCGCCGCGTCGGGGCCTCAGTGAACACGCGCACCATCGCCTTGTCCGTCCCCGCCGTCTCCACGACCCGGGCCAGGATCCCAGCCATGGCATCGACCAGGGGAGCCGCAACGGAGGCGGGAGCACCGGCCAGTGCGGTGTGCGCCCAGCCGGTGAACTCGTCGGGCGTGACCGAGGGCAGGTTGGTGCGGGGGATGACCAGCCGTTCCCCGGCCACGAGATCGGCCAGCTCCTGCAGCCACGGCTCGCGGCGGCCGTCGGGGACGATGACCGCGCTCAGCGCGGGGTCAGCCGTGAGACGGGCGGCATCGGCTGCCGTCGCCCCGTGCAGGACACCGGCGACGGCCGTGTTCCGGGAGCTGGAGACCACGAACGGGAGGCTACTCGGTGCCACGGCGGGCGCCCGCCCGACAGGCTGGTCCGGCGGCGGCGGAACCCGTACGGTCGAAGCCACGACGAAGGGCGACGGGACCACGTACGACCACACCCGAGCACGGCCCCCTTCCCGTGAGTGGTGGGGACGCTGACACCTGACCCCGTCACTACGCGAGCAGGGCCTGCGCCATGTAGAGCTCGCTGATCGTGTGGCCTCCGGACGGCAGTTCCCGGGTACTGGCGGCGACGAGTTGCTCGATGAGGGGGACGTCCTCGGGGGCGCTGGCCCGTTCCGGGTAGGAGGCGTTCTCCCACAGCTCCCGTACGTACCGCCACAGGGCGTTCGCCTCGTCGGACTCCTGTTCGCCTTTGTGTACGGCGATATCGGCGATGGCCGAGGAGAGGATGCCCTCGCGGTGGGCGGCGGCGGCCCGCGCCGCCCAGGCCTGTCGCGTCTGCGAGCGGAAGCAAGCGATCGTGCGGTCGCGCATGGCGGTGTAGCGGTCATCGGCGGCGAGAGCGGCGTCGAGGTGTGCCCGCATCTCCTCGCGGCGCGGGCCGTCCTGCCACTGGAGGCTCCACCGGGCACCGCTGTCGTGGGCTATCTCGACCCGGACGGCGGTGAGCTGGGACAGGTGTCGGGCCAGATGGATTGCCTGCCTGCTGCGGTTCATGACGGGTCGTCCTCTTCGCGGTTCGGAGGCGGAGCATTCCCCCACCCTGGATACGGGAGGGTTTCATGCTGCGGTCGATCTGACGCCGACGACTCGGCGGTGCTGGGCGACGCTGGCCTGCACCGGCTGTCATGGTCACGTAAGATCGCTTCGGCTCCGGCATGCACCCGCCGGCATTCCATCCCGACCGGGCCGTAAGTGTGCCGGCCATCGATCGAATGTTCGAAGGCTTCTGATACATATTCAAGCCATGAACATGATCACTCGCCGACGGGCGCTGGGGCTCGGCTCCGCCGTTGCCGCGGCCGCCGGACTGGCCGCCTGCTCCTCCAAGTCGACCCCCGAGGCGCCAGAGGCTGGGGCCTCGGGGGCGGCCGGCCCGTCCGGAGCGCCCGTCTCCCTGCCCACCGGCACCATCGACGAGACCTACGAGGGCCACCGCATCCAGATCACCGTGGGCCCGGGCGGCCACCACGGCATGGTGATGCCCACGGTCAAGGTCGACGGCAACGACCTGCACATCATGCCCAACGCCAATGGCAGCTGGGTCACCGTCGTCAACCACTACGAGACCTTCCCGGACCCGCTCTCGGCCGCCCGGGCCGCCGTCCGCGAGCTCCAGGGCGCCGACCTCGTCCCCTTCGCTGCCAAAGAGGCCAAGCTGTGACCGTCCGCAAGAACCAGGCCACCCTCACGTCGGACGAGAAGAGCGCCTTCGTCAACGCGGTCCTCGAACTCAAGCGGACGGGCATCTACGACCGGTACGTCAACGCCCACAACTGGTACCTGCTGAACGACTCGGACTTCGGCGACCGGATAGGCCACCGCTCACCCTCGTTCCTGCCCTGGCACCGCCGGTTCCTGTTGGACTTCGAGGCGGCGCTCCAGCGCATCGACAAGAACGTCTCCCTTCCCTACTGGGACTGGACGGCCGACCGTACGGCCAACGCCTCACTATGGGCTTCCGACTTCATGGGCGGCACCCGCCGGGCGCGCGACGGCCAAGTACTCGACGGGCCGTTCGCCTTCCAAGGCGGCAAGTGGGCCCTGACGGTGGGCGTGGACCGGCGCACGTACCTGCGACGCGGCCTCGGCTCCGGGACCCCGCAGCTACCGACGCGCGCCGACGTGGACTCCGTGATCGCCCTGCCGGTGTACGACGCAGCCCCCTGGAACAGCGCCTCGGACGGGTTCCGCAACGCCCTGGAGGGCTGGCGGGGCGTCAACCTGCACAACCGGGTGCACGTGTGGGTTGGCGGCCAGATGACCTCCGCCGCCTCTCCCAACGACCCCGTGTTCTGGCTGCACCACGCCTTCATCGACAAGCTGTGGGCCGAGTGGCAGGCGAAGCACCCGAAGTCGGGCTACCTGCCCGCCGTCCGGACGGCGAACGTGGTCGACCTGCGGGCCGTCCTGAGCCCGTGGAACAACGTGACCCCGGCCGACCTGCTCGACCATCACCGCTTCTACACGTTCGACACGGAGAACGGCGGGCAGCGCCCGTAGCCAGTGGTTTCGTTCCTGAAGGCTCCTGTGACCGTTGATCCTGCTGTTTCGTCCGACGAGATCGTCCGGCAAGGGCCAGTGACGACCTCGTCCGGGCTGATGCTGCTGGACTGTGTGCGAGGTACTGCACGCTGGTGTCGGTACAGGACGACGGCGAGCTGATCCGAGTCAGTGTCAGGTGTCGGACGACAAGGGCTCGTTGCCGAGGCTGCGGAAGCTGGCCTGTGCACGGTCCCTACCTGCAGTTTCCTGCTGACTTCCCCGTGACAGGGCGGCGGGTGACGCTGCAGCCCCGTGTCCGGCGATTCACCTGCGGGTACGTTTTCCCGCGAGCGGCAGACGTTTGTCCAACCGGTCGCGGGCCTCACCCGTCGGCACACCCGACGGGATCGAGGTCGTCTGCCGAGACCGTGCTCCGTTCTTCGCCGAAGGCGCCGGCATCGGGGCGCCCCTGCCGTCCAGGCCGCCAACCGGTTCCACCTGGGCGCAACCTCGGCGAAGCGGCCGAGCGGCGCGTATCCCTCCACCGCCCTTGCCTTCGCGCAGACCACCGCCGAGCCGCCCCCAGAGGAGGTCCTGACACCGATGAAACGCCCGGGTGTACTGGGGATGAGGCCGCTCCGCCGCCTTGCTGGGGACCGTGCCTGATGCTGCGCACTGATCCACCGGGATTGCGGGCCGGCCCAGGCCGGAGCGGCTCAGGACCCGCTCCGGCCTGGGCCGCCCACTCGGTGGCGGGGAGGGTTCGCCGGCCGCCGGAGGGCAGGTGGGGTCGGTGTCAGCCTGCCTTGTGAAACGCCGGTGACTCCTACCCTCCCCTCGCGCTGCGACTCGGATGCGCCAGGGGAGTAGTTGAGCGGACCCGTCCCGTGCTGCTTGGCGCACCGTTCCTTCTTGGACCCTGTGACTCCGCCCGTGACGACGCCGGGAGGCAGAGGCCTGGCGGCGCGGGCGTGATCCTCCCGCGTCCCACGGGGCGGCGTACCCGGGTCAGCCGGTGAGGACCATCCGGAAGCGCGCGGCACCCGAGAGCATCTTCTGGTACGCCTCGTCGGTCCGGCTCAGCGGTACCGTCTCGACGATCGGGCGGATTCCGTGCAGCGCGCTGAAGGCCATGGTGTCCTCGACGTCCTGCGAGGTGCCGGACGGGTGGCCGCGCACGACGCGTCCGCTCATGAGCAGCTGCATCGGGCTGATTTCCAGCGGCTCGGGGGCCGCGCCGATCACCACCAACTCGCCGCGGTGCGCCAGGCCGTCCACGGTCGCGGTGATGGCACCGGAGTTGGCGGCGGTGGCCAGCACGACCTTGGCGCTCCCGAGGGACCGCAGTGCGTCCGCCACGCTCGTCCCCGCCGTGCTGTCGACGTAGTGGTGTGCGCCGAGCTGTTCGGCGAATTCCGCCTTGTCGGCGCCGCGGGCGATGGCCACGGTCTCGAAGCCCATCGCCACCGCGTACTGCACGGCGAGATGGCCGAGGCCGCCGATGCCGAGTACGGCGACCAGGTCACCCGGCCGCGCGGAACTGCGCCGCAGCCCGTTGTACGTGGTCACGCCCGCGCAGGCCATGGGTGCCGCATCGGTGGCGGCCAGCGCGTCGGGGATCCGGGCGAGGGCGTCGGACGGCGCGATCACCGCCTCCGCGAACCCCCCGTCGTATGCCCAGCCCGGGACCTTGAGGTTCTCGCAGACGATGAAGTCGCCCTGCCTGCAAGCAGTGCAGTGGCCGCAGCTCCCGCCGAACCAGCCGACGGCGACCCTGTCACCGACCTGCCAGCCCCGGTCCTGTGCCCCTTCGCCCAAGGCCTCGATCCGGCCGGCGACCTCATGGCCGGGGACCAGCGGGAACCGCACCCCCGGCACCTTGGCGCTCACGAAGACGGCATCGCTGTGGCAGATGCCGCAGGCATCGACGGCGATGCGCACGTGGCCGGGCCCCGGCTGCGGCACCTCGCGCTCGACGACCTCGAACCGTCCGTCGGGGGAGGTGACCTGTGCGACTCGATACGTACCCATCCGACCCTCTCTCAGACACCACTCGGCGACCCCGCATTCCAGCAGAACAGCTCCGTCCCGATCGCGCGCGCCGACGGTCACATGCGGGTGGATGCGGAGGCTGTCGTCCGTCACGTGCGGTCACTGTTGTGCGGTCGCTGTTCTGCTGTCGCGCGGCCGTGTCACCGCGCCAAGAGCGCCGACTACACCGAAGGCTGATTCACCCGCAGGTGTGGTGGCCGTGTGGCGCTTGACGGGGGCTTTGGGTCATGGCGGGGCGGGAGGGAGGGACGAGGCGAGTGCGGCGGGCCTGCGGCGTGGTGCGTGACCGTGTGGGCGGGAGCGGTTCGAAGGCGGATTCCGCCAACCCCGGCACACTGGATTGGCCGAGCCCCTGCCTTCGTCACTTACGTGTTCAGGCCCTGTGCGGTGCAGTGCGCCGACGGCCCCTTGACTCGATGTCTACCGCCGCACCTTCGGTCACGCGCCCGGATCCCGCCCCACCGCGTGACGCGAGACCAAGGCTCCTGTTCCTCGCTTGGACACCCCGAACAGCGGCGTCAGTTGGAGGGGGAGCCGGACAGGGAGTGGGGTCAACTCTCGACCAGCCGTGGACGAGGACCCTCGCCCGTGGATTTCGCGTCGGTGGCGTCGGCGGTGTCGATGCCGACCGGGCCTCGGGGAAGCAGCCGGTCCAGCCACGTGGGCAGCCACCAGTTGGCCCGGCCGAGGAGCGTCATGGTCGCCGGTACCAGCACCATACGTACGACCGTGGCGTCGATGAAGATCGCGGTGGCCAGGCCGAGCCCGAACATTTTGGCGGAGGGGTCGTCGGCGACGGCGAAGGACAGGAAGACCGCCACCATGATGAGGGCGGCCGACGTGATGATCCGGGCGGTGCCGGAGACGCCCTCCACGATCGCCGTGCCGTTGTCGCCGGTGCGCACGTACTCCTCACGGACACGCGCGAGGAGGAACACCTCGTAGTCCATCGACAAGCCGAACAGGATGGCGAAGAGGAACATCGGGATGAACGACACGACCGGAACCGTCGCCTCCAGTCCGATGAGCGCGCCTCCCCAGCCCCACTGGAAGACCGCGACCATGATCCCGTAGGCCGCGCCGATGCTCAGCAGGTTCAGCAGCACCGCCTTGAGCGGTACGACGACCGAGCGGAAGACCGGCGTCAAGAAGAGGAACGAGAGCGCCAGCACGGCGGCGATGAACACCGGCAGGCGCTGGCTGGTGCGTTGGCCCACGTCGGACAGGCTCGCGGCGGCGCCGCCGACGTGGGCCCTGGCCGGGCCCTCCCCGATCGCCGTGGGAAGCACCTCGGTGCGCAGCCGGGTGATGGTGTCGGCCGTGGCCTTGTCCTGAGGGCTGGTGGTCGGGAACACCACGAGGGTCGCGATGCCCGTGGCCCGATCGATGTGTGTCGGCGCGACGGATGCGATGCCCGGATCCGCGGCGACCGCCGTGACGAGACGGTCCACCACTCCCCGATCGCCGGAGGGGTCCGCGGCGATGACGAGGGGACCGTTGGTGCCCGGGCCGAACCCCTCGGCGACGAGGTCGTAGGCGCGGCGTTCCGTACGGCTCTGCGGCAGTGAGCCGTCGTCGGGCAGGCCGACGCGCAGGCCGAGCACGGGCAGCGCCGCCGTCAGCAGCAGCGCCGCCGCGCCGACCGCGTACAGCACCGGGTGCCGGCTGACATGGCCGATCCAGCGCCGCCACCCGACGGCGGAGGCGGCGCCCGCCGCCGTGTCCCGCCGTCGGTCGATTCGGCCCGACCGCCTGGCCCGCAGAGCCCGGACGATCCGGCCGGCCTGGCCCAGCCTCGGGCCGGCCGCGCCGAGGAAGGCCGGCAGTAGCGTCACCGACGCGAGCACCATGGTCAGGACGACGATCGAGACTGCCAGACCGCCCACCGTCATGAACGGCACGTTCGCGACCGCCATGCCGAGGATCGATACGACGACGGTGCCGCCGGCGAAGACCACGGGCCGCCCCGCCGTGGCCACCGCCCGTCCGGCTGCCTCGTGCGGGTCGAGCCCGCGCGCGAGGTACTCCCGGTGTCCGGCGAGCACGAACAGCGCGTAGTCGATGCCCACTCCGAGCCCGACCATGCTGCCCAGGACCGGTGCGAAGGCGGGGACGTCCGTCACCCCCGCCAGTACCGTCATCGTGGCAACGCCGACGGTCAGCCCGAAGACCGCCATGCCGATCGGCAGCGCGGCGGCGACGAGCGAACCGAACGCCAGGAACAGGATCGCGGCGGCGGCAAGGATCCCGATCAACTCGCTTGCGCCGCCGTCGGGGTCGGAGAAGGCGTAGAAGAGGCTCCCGCCCATCTCGATCCGCAGGGGCAGCTCGGCGCGCAGCCGGTCGCCGAGATCGACGAGGGCGTCGAGGTCCTCGGCCGACAGTCGGCTCTGGTCGGGGTACTGCACCCGGACGACCGCGATCCGTCCGTCGGCCGAGACGAGTCCGCCGCGCACGGCGGTGTCCCCGCCTGCGTCGAGTGCCCGCGCCGGGTCGCTCGTGCCGAGCACGTGCGGCAGCCGCTTCACCTCGGTCTGCAGCCGCGTGAGAGCGATGCGCGCGCTGTCGCTGTCGCTGCCGAAGAAGGTCGCACCGCCGTCGCGGGGGGTGACGACGACCTGGGCGGTCATCCCCTCCTGACCCGTGCCGGCCCGCTCTATCAGTTGCGCGGCCCGTTGGGAGTCCAGTCCCGGAGCGGTCATCGAGTCGGCGGTCCGCCCGCCGAAGGCGACGGCGGCGAGGACGGCGAGCATGGCGGCGAGCAGCCACGCCGCGATCACCCGCCAGGGATGGATGGCGGCGCTTGTGCCCAGGCGCAACAGGGCTTTCGAGAGCATCGGGTCCTCCAACCACCTCGTCGGCCGTCCTTGTACGGCCGCCGATGCCGAGGCTCCTCGCCACGGCGCTCTGCGGCATCGGCTCGCGGGCCGCGGATCCGTCGGCCTCAAGTCGGAGTGACGCCCCGTCCTTTCGGCCGATGCGCGGCACTGCGCGGCCCCTAGGCTGGGAACCGTGCTCCGAGACGACCTGCGAACCCTGTGGACCGAGCCCCGGCCGCCCGGCACACCCGCCCGGGTGCGGAGGGACTGGGTGCTGCTCGCCGCGGGCCTGGGCGCTGTGGTGCTGGAGGCCACCTTGCGCGAGGACGTCGTGTGGCGGCCGGTGGCGGTGGTGTTCGCCGTATGGCTGTGCCTGCTGCCCCTGTGGCGCCGGACCCGCCCGCTGGCGATGGTCACGCTGGGGTTCGGCTCGGTGATCCTGCTCCAGGTGGCTTCGCTCGTCGCCGCGCCGCGCGAGCCCGTCGGCCTGCACACCGGCGCCGTCGTGCTCGTGCTGGTGTACGCGCTGCCCCGGTGGGGATCGGGACGGGAGATCGTACTGGGCAGCGCGGTGATCTTCGCGGCCTTCGCGCTGTGTGCCGTCACGGACGAGACTCCGGCCGTCGAACAGTTCGCGGGCCTTGTCTTCCTGCTGCTGCCCGGATTGATCGGGGCTGCCGTGCGGTTCCGGGTGGCCGCTCGCGAGCGGGAGTGGGAGCAGGTACGCTCCCGCGAGCGTGAGCGGCTCGCCCGGGAACTGCACGACACGGTGGCCCACCACGTCTCGGCCATAGTGATCCGCGCCCAGGCGGGCCGGGTGCTCGCGGGCACCGACCCCTCCGCCGCCGTCGAGGCGCTGGAGGGAGTCGAGGAGGAAGGGGCGCGCACGCTGGAGGAGATGCGAGCCATGGTCGCCGCGCTGCGCGACCGCGGGGTCGGCGCCGAACTGGCGCCACCTGCCGGCGTGGCGGACCTGGAGCGCCTGGTGCGCGCGCCGGGTGGTCGTCTCAGGGTCGACCTGGGGCTCGACGGCGAGCTGGACGCGCTGCCCCCGGCCGTGGACGCGGCCGTCTACCGCATCGTGCAGGAGTCGGTGACCAACGCGATGCGCCATGCGGTCAGTGCGACCGAGGTCGTCGTCCGGGTGACCGCGGAACGGCGTACGGTACGGGTGAGTGTGCGCGACAACGGTCAACGCACCGGCCGGGGTCGCGACGGATACGGACTTGCCGGACTGCGCGAGCGCGCGGCTCTGCTCGGCGGCGTACTACAAGCCGGCCCAGGCACCGACGAGGGCTGGCATGTCGAAGCCGAGCTGCCGAGGGCGAGGAGGGAGAGCGATGGCCATTCGCGTCCGCGTCCTCGTCGCTGACGACCAGACCATCATCCGCACCGGGCTGCGCATCATGCTGAACGCCCAGCCCGGCATCGAGGTGGTCGGCGAGGCCGCCGACGGACAGCAGGCGGTACGCCTGGCACGCGAACTCCGTCCGGACGTCTGCCTGTTCGACATCCGCATGCCCGTACTCGACGGGCTTGAGGCCACCCGGCTGATCGCCGGCCCGGGCGTCGCCGACCCGCTGGCCGTGGTCGTCATCACCACGTTCGACCTCGACGAGTACGTGTACGGCTCACTGCGTGCCGGCGCCCGAGGATTCCTCCTCAAGGACACGGGACCGGACCTTCTGGCGCAGGCCGTACGGTCGGCGTCCGACGGTGAGGCGCTCATCGCGCCCAGCGTCACCGTCCGTCTGCTCCAGGCCTTCTCGGACCTGCCCGCCGGCCGGCCCGCGGCCCAGCCGGTCTCCCCGGTCACCGCCCGCGAGGAGCAGGTGCTCCTCGCCGTCGCTCGCGGGCTGACCAACACCGAGATCGCCGATGCGCTGCACATCAGCCTCAGCACGGTGAAGACGCATCTGGCCAGCCTGATGGCGAAACTCGGCGCCCGCAATCGGGTCGAGATCGCGATGTGGGCCTACGAGACCCGCCGCATCCTCCCCGGAACCTGAGCCGGGGCGCCGGGCGCCTGGCCATGAGCCCTCTCCCGGACTACGCAGCGCGGCGGTCACGCGGCCGTCACCGGCCGCGGCTGCCGAGAACGCGCGTCCAGCCGACCGGACACACGGAGGCTCACGGCAAGGCGAGGACCTCGGCCCCGGATCCGGCCGGCCTGGCTGAGGCGGTGGACGTCGGCGAGGTCGGCCAGTGGGCATGTTTTGCCGAGGTCGGGGGGTGAGCACGTCGGCGTCGACGAGTTCGGACGAGCGCCCGCAGGTCCGCGACGTCGCAGCTTTACCCGCGGACGCCGACTGATCACGTTCTGAACGCGGGCCAGAGTCCAGGGTTCGTCTTCGAAGCCGTGCGCCGACGGCCCCTTGCCGAGCTCTTCCTCCAGCACGGCGAACTGGGCATCGGTGACGGTCGGGGAGTTCGCCGGGCCCGTCGAGCGCAAGGCCTCCATGCCGCCCTCGCGCCGCCAGGCGCGGCGCCGGCGCTCCACCGACCGCACGCTCACCCGCTGCTCTTTCGCGGCCACTACGGTCTTCCCACCCGCCGCGCACCTCTCGCCAGCCAGAAGCCGGATCCCCTCACGAAACGCCCGACCGCTCAGCGGTCAGGCCCCCCTCCGGATACCTCACCCACCGGCATACCGCAGGGATCATCAACCGCCACTACCCGACGGCTACCCGAAAACCCTCGGTAGGTTGCCGCAGTCGTTCCGCCTCCTTGCCCATGCGTCTCCTCTGTGCAGCGCGGCGAACAGCGTCGGAGATGGTCAGCATCAGCCGGAAAGCCGCCGCAGAGAGCCGGGCGGCCTCACCCCCGACTCTGCGAGCGGATCAAGAGCGAGCACGGCAGCGGGATCGGGAGCGGGCGCGGATGGAACATCGGCGTGCACCGTCCGCAGGAAACCGTCACGCGTTCATACCCGCGGGCCGGCCCCGCCAGCTCTCCGAAGGAGCGCACCTGTTTGGGAAGCCGTCCAGCGGTCATACGGGCGTTGTAAGGCGTTCCGTCGAAGAGGGAGTGATCAGCTGTGTCTGGTGAGCAGAAGGCCGAGGCGAAGGGCGAGCAGGCCAAGGGCAAGCTCAAGGAGACCGCCGGCCGCCTGACGGGCAATGAGCGGCTGACCGCCGAGGGCCGTGCGGAGCAGGCCAAGGGCGATGCCCGGGAGGCCAAGGAGAAGGTCAAGGACACCTTCAAGCACTGAGACTCCCGCCTCACGCGACGGGGCCGGGACTGCAGAAGCGGTCCCGGCCCCTTTCCCGTGCCCCGTTCCCTCGGTGGCCTCCGCGCCCCCCACATCACCGGATGGACGGCGCTCGCCCGCCATCCGCTCCCGCTGTGGGCCTGGACACCGGCTGCCTGCCCCACCAGGCGGCCGTAGCCGGGAGTGGCCACGGTCGGATCATCTGCACCGTTCGTCAGCCGACCCGCGAGTCTCCGGTCGGTACCGGTGACGGCGGCGTGCGGAGAGCCGCTACCGGGGGGAAGGGGGTGCGGTCGGACCTCCCTCTTTGAACGCCTTCCAGACCGTAAGCAGCGCTACGATCTGAGCCAGGCAGAACGCCACGGAGGCGAAGCGCATCTGGTAGACGTACAGGACGAGGCCGGCGTTGGACGGCCAGTAGCGTCGTTCGCTCTGGAACGTCTGGAGGTCCATGACCAGGCCGGTGCAGGTCATCACCGAGGCGAAGGCGGCGATGGCTGCGATCGTGCCCTGCATGGCGTCGCCAGTGATCTGGGCGATGAGCTGGTGGAATCCGACCGGGACGGCGAGGGCGACGGACACGTAGACGGCCTTCGTCGGCCCGTGTCGGCCGGGAAGATCACGCCACAACCCGCCCAGGAAGAAGCCTCCGCCCACCCATGTCACGTGCCAGTAGATGACGTCAAGGACCGCCTGGAGGAACCCTGTGGGGTTCTCCGCCATCACGCGCCACGAATCGCCGCGGACGAAGTCGATCCAGTACATCAGCCCGGTGGCGGGGAGGCCGATGATGCAGGCGATGAGCGCGCACCGGCAGGCGTTGCCCCACCACGTGGCCATGGGGCCGATAGCGAACGGCAGGTCGATGGGCCTGACCCCTTCCGGCAGGCACTGGTCCAGCTGGTCGATCTCCCGTTCGACGGCTTGCTGTGAAGCGGACTGTTCGGCCGCTGATCCGGAACCGGGTTGCTGCAGCCGGGCCTGCAACTCCCGGTAGTGCCGTGCCAGGCGCATCCATTGCGACCGGTCGGTCCGTGAAATGACCTCGCCCAGCGGGGAATTGCCTTCGGTTGGCTGTTCCAGCACGGACTTCGACAGCCCCATGGCCAGCAGGGCCCACGCCGCGGCGATGGCTAGGATCAGCGTCGTAATGTAACCGGAGAATCCAAAATACCATGCGAAATTGGGCACCACGACGATGGCGAAGAAGATCACGAACACGGATTTCTCCGCCGCGTTGGGCGTGAAGGAATCGGCCTGGTGCTGTTCGGCCCTGCACACCCGCAGGGCTCCCACCAGAGCCAACGGCGTCAGGAAGAGGGCGATGTCCACCAGCGTCGACAGCGCGTTCGCCGAGAACCACCACCACCACGCGTCGTAGGCCGTGACCCACGGCGAGCCGAAGGAGGCTGGTGCGGCGTCGTTGAGCCAGGACCTGCGCTCCCAGCTGCGGTCCAGGGAGACGAACGCCCAGAGCATGGCCATGGCCGTCGTACCGGCCGCGACCCACACCTGCGCCCATTGCGACAGGCCTCTGCCGCCCAGGATCAGGAGTCGCTGACCGCTGGCGACCATGCCCAGGCACCACAGAAAGACCGGCAGGGAGTCGAGCAGCACCGCCAGCCCGAGACCGGTACCGCGGATCTCGACGTCACTGGTGAGAAGCAGCCCGGAACGGGACATCTCGGCGGCTACGCACAGGGAGGCCGTGCAGGCGGCGAGTGCGCACACGACGACGAGCAGCCATCTCTTCAGCCGCCCGAAGAAGCACAGGACGAGTCCGATGAACAGTGCCGAAAACAGGTCGACCGTCGGCTCGTAATCGCCCTTCCACCCGATCTGGCCGTGAAGGAGCCGGTAGAGGTCGTCGCCCATGTACGCAACCAGAGTGATCAGCGCCAGGATCAGGGACCATGCGTACAGCCCCCTCAGCGCCTCGTTCTCCGCCGGAAGGGGACGGCGCCCCATGCCCCGACGCAACCGCCTGCCGGCGACGAAGGCGAGCACGGCGGTCGCGACCCCCGAGAACGCCCCTGATGCGCCGAAGATGCCCAGGGCTTGCCAGGCATCCCCGTCTGTCTGGGTCAACGCCGCCCATTGTTGCGCCGCAGGTGGTCTGAAGGCGACGTCGGGGACGCCGGGGACGGCGATCTGGGTCCTGTTGTGCCAGGTCAGTTCCGTGCGGTCCCCACCGAACGTCGGCGGCGGCCACGCTGACATGGCGGCGGGCCCGCCCAGCCGTACGCGTACGTTCTCCCACGTCGCCTTGGCCAGACTCGGGGGAGCTCTCAGCCGGATCTCCCACTCGTCCTTGCCTGCCGTCAGGGTCCACAGGCCCACTTCGTAGGTGTCGAGTCCCTGGACCCAGTTGACAGCCTCGTAGTGGATGGCGACCCATGCGCCGGAGAGCTTCACCGAAAGCGGTTTCAACCGCCATTCGCTGTCCTCGTACGGCTTCCCGCGCAGGTACGCCTGGACGGTGGCCCCCTTTCCCAAAAGGCAGCGCAGCGCGTCGCGGTAGAGGGGGGCGTGTGTGTCGAGGAGCAGGTCAGGGGTCCGCTCCCAGCCTGCCGGAATCTTGATGTCCGCGACGCTGGTGAGCACGCTGTTGTCCTGGCCGCGGTGGACGAATTCCGCCGACGTGGTGACCTCCGCGCCGGCGAGCCGGTCAGGATCGCAGGAGTGGCCCCGAGGGGGATCAGCGGCGTACACGGGGCTCAGCGTGAGCAGGGACAGGAGCACCACGAGCGCGAAGAGCAGCATGTGAGGCCTGAGGTGGAGCACCGCTCCAGGATCGTCCCCGGTGAGCCCGCGTCGCTCCCGGCAGCGCGGCTACGCGCGCCCAGGTTCACCTTCTCGGGCGAGTGCGGGGCGGCCGCGGTGCGAAACCGGTTCAGGCAGTCGAGCTGCACTGTCAGCGGGCTCCCGACTGGTCGGTCACCACTGACCCTCCGGTTCCGCAACGGCCAACGATGGATGGCCGCAGCGCATCCGGCGCCGGCGGCAGCCCCTCGGCCGGATCCTGATCCGCCTTGCGCCGGTTCCAGCGGGCGGTGACCGCGACCGGGCAGCACCGCGGACCCTGGTCGTTGGCGTACGCCAGGCGGCGGTAGCCGATGAGGGCTGCCGCGATGCCGACGAAGGCGAGGAAGTGCTCGGCCGTGCGCTCGTATCGCCGCTTCAGACGCCGGCATCCGGCGAGCCAGGACACGTGCGTTCGACGACCCAGCGGTGGCGGCCAAGACGCTGCAAGGTCTCGACGCCCTTGCGGGCGATGCGGTGCCGGATCCTCCGACCGCTGAGCCACCGCCGCAGGTGGTCGTGGTCGTAGCCCTTGTCCGCGTGGAGCTTGTCCGGGTGTCGGCGTCGTGGACCTCGGCGGGAGCGTATCGGCGGGATGCCGCGGACAAGTGGCTGCAGGCCAAA
Source organism: Streptomyces sp. NPDC051109 (assembly GCF_044455885.1). Taxonomy (NCBI): domain Bacteria; kingdom Bacillati; phylum Actinomycetota; class Actinomycetes; order Kitasatosporales; family Streptomycetaceae; genus Streptomyces; species Streptomyces sp. NPDC051109. Next base: position 27,696 of record NZ_JBITFF010000035.1, on the reverse strand, counting down.
GCGGGCGTATGACCTCAGTCGGCGGCTCCACCCGCCGAAACGGTTCCCACAACCCGTCCGGGACCAGCCGCTCCACCAGATCCGTCATGAACTGCTCAGCGACCCCCAAAGCCAAAGTAAGCGAGGTCTCAGGGGCGTCTGGCGATAAGCGTCCCGCGACGCCCGGACAAGCTGGCGGTGGGCAATTCATGTGCACCCGATGATCAAGTTGGGGGACACTGTGCCGATGAGCCCCTCAGCTTCTCAGACATCGCAGGAACGGGCCCTTCGACATGTCGCAGAATTGGCGTCGGGGCCTCCGTTGGACTCGGCGCTGCGGGTGACCTTGAACTTCCACCCGGACCGCCTCTTGCACGCCAAGCCGATCCTGGACGTCATGGCCGAAGACGGCACCTACCGCTCGCAGTTCGTCACGGGGACCAGCAACGGTGGACTGACCGCGCATCCAGGTGGCGATCGGTGGCGCTGGGAGAGCCGAATCTTCGGCGGGGCCTATGACGAAGGGACCGCGGATGAACGGCCTGTCTACGGCGCGTTGAACTTCCGTCGCAAACCGGTCGGCGCGGCGCCGCGGTTCGGCTCCGCCCACTTCCGGCTGACTGCCGAGACGCTCGCGCGGACCACGTTCTGCTATCCGGATAGTTTCCTCGAACCGTCAGATTTCGGTGTTGCGGCCCGCATGGGGCTCATTGAGCTTGCCCTGGCCGACAGTCAGGACGAGCTCGACGACTACATCGAGGCGCAGGTGCACGGGCCAGTCCGGCTGCGCGACCATGTGGAGGCGCTGGTCCTGGACCCCTGCTACCGAGATACGACCGTTGAGGCCGCGGCTGTGCGTACTGGCTGCCCAGTGGAGTGGCACCCGGGCTTCCGACTCATGATTGAGGAACTCCGCCGTCATCCCGACTACCGCGGTCAGGAGTACGTCGACTTGGCCACGCAGATCGCGGTCGACGGCGTGCTCGATCCTCGGATCGTCGGAAATGCTGCACGCGCCGGCCGCTACGACCCCCAGGCGGTCAAGAAGGTGTGGCACTACCTGGCGCGATTCGGGGCACCCCCGAAGGCCACTGGCAGGCAGGCGACTCCGGAAGCGACGGGGGGAGTTGTACTCGACAGCCTTCGTTGAGGCGGTCAACGGTACGGCCGACCGCTTGACCGTGGCCGCGGCCAAGGCGAGCAGCACCAGCCTGCTCCTCGTTCGGGGCGGTCCAGCGAGTCCTGCGGGTGGTGCGCCAGTCGTCGTGGCGGCCGCAGACGGCAAGGCCGAAGGCGAGTCCGGTGGGCACCCAGCCGGAGTGGATCAGTCGGGCGAAGTCCTGGCCGCCGAGGTGGGAGGTGAACGGCAGGCCGGGCCGGATCCGTGAGCGGGCGCGGACGGCGGTGCCCCGTACGGTGCACTCCAGGTCCCCGAGCCGCGCGTGGTCGAAGTCCAGGCTCACCCCGACGATCCCGTCCCCGCCGAGCGCGCGGCATTCGTCCACCGCACGGACCAGCGCCCGTTTGCGGGCGGTGTACAGCGCCTGGGGCAGGGGCTCGTAGGTGGAGGCCCAGCGGGAGGGCTTCGGGTGACCGTCGGCGGACGGGGCCGGCCACGCACCGGGGCAGCCCCAGGCGCCCGTGTAGCCGATGGTGAAGACGGTGGTGCCGAGGACGTGCCCGAGCGGGTCGAACCCGGCGGAGGTGACGGCGGCGAGCTCCGGGGCCGACAGGAAGGAGTTCCAGGTACCGGCATCGGTCTGTGCCGGACCGGCGTCGTGCGGGTGTGTCATCGGCCCCTGCGCCATCGCCCTTCCGGCTCTCGGCGCCCGGCTGTGCGGCGGACGCGTGTGCGTGCGTGTCGTCTTGCACGGCACGGCACGGCACGGCACGCGAACTGCGGCGCACCGACGGGCAGTTTATCGGCGCGACCATCCGAAAGAGTGAAGATCGCGAACTTCGACACGCGAGCGCGGCGGCCCCCCGTCCGGGGCGGGACGGGGGGCCGGGTCATGCGCGGGCGATGGCTCAGCGTTCCTGGACGAACGTGCCGCCCGTGCGGGACCCCTCGGAGCAGGAACGCTTCTCCGCGGCGGTCATCTTCCGGCTCTTCACCACGACCGCATTGCTCTTGCCATCGGTGCCGTTCTGGACCGGGCCGGTGATGGTGTCCTGGAAGTACCAGTAGTAGTGCCCCCACTTGGGGCTGTCGTAGTGGGTCTGCCAGGTGCCGGAGACCTTCTGCATCACCTGGGCGCGCGAGATCCAGCCCACCTCGCCGGGCTTGACCGTCATGTTGAGGGAGCTGCTCTCCGAGTGGGAGCTCGACCAACTGTGACTGTAACTGGCGGTTATGCTCAGGTCCACGATCCCCGCGATCTTGCCTCCGGCGGTGACGGAGACGCCCAGGGAGTCGGTGGATCCCACCGTGTCGTCCCACGTCATCGCCTGAGTGGCGTCGGACGTGCTGCAGTTGAAGAGGGAGTTCGACACCTGCCGGAACTCGCCCAGGTACGCCTCCTCGAACCGGGGCGAGTTGAACGTGCACTTGCCCTCGCCCGAGGCGCAGTCCGCCATGAGCAGCTGCCGTGTGGGCTGGTCGGCGGCAGACGCCGGAAGGGTGGCCGCCGCCGCGACGGCGCAGGCCGCGATCGTCGTGGTCAGCGTGCGGGCTGCGTAGCGCCGGACGCGGTTCGTTGTCATCGTGGAGCCTCTCGCCGTACTGGGGGGGCCGGTGAACCGCCGTACGGCGGCGGCGCATCCCACCACCACCGACCGCACGTTCCCTCACCGCCTGTTGCTCCTGAGATTCTCCGGGTCGGTACGAGGCCGACGGCGTAAATCAGTCACGCCGAAGACCGCGTGGTCGTCACCGGGGACGGCGCGGGCGGGGGAGCCCGCGGCGGGTCTGCGGCGTCCAAGTGGCCACGATCAACCACGGCGTCGTGAGGAGGCAGGCGGATCGGTGCGTGGAAGACGAGTGCGGCCGTGCCGGCCGGCATGGCGCTGGTGGCGGCCGCCGGCTGCGGCGGCTCGGGCTCCCGGGCCACCGGCGGGGGTCGTACGGGCACCGGAGATGCGGTCGCCGCGGCGGTGGTCGTCACTGACGCGGACAACGGGTGCCGGATGTGTCTGCCGCTGCACGGCAGCGTACGGGTCCCCCTGCCCGGGGCGGCCGCGGGCGGGCAGGCCGCCACCGAGCAGCACGCCGGCCACAAGCGAGAGATGACGCTCATTCGGCGCACCTCGTGAACGTTCGGCAGTACGCGGACTGAGCGCATCGCAGCCCCCCTTCGGCGCCATGCGCCGTACTCGGTCACAGCGACGGGGCGGGCCGGTACGGTGGTGCCGACGGAAGGAGCACGACGTGAGCGCCATAACGGAAGACCGCCACGAGCCCGGTGTCCCGCGCACCGCGAACGCCATCGCTGCCGCTCTTGCCCCGGGGCGCAAGGGGGTGTTCCTGGAGGAGCTGCTCGCGGCCCAGGCCGGCGACGGCCAGCTCGCGGTGATGGAGCGCTGGCACATGCGAGCCACGGCCGACTCCACCCGGACCGACGCGGACCGCAGCGAGGTTGCGGCCCTGCGCGCGGGCGGCCGCTCCGGCGTCCGCGACCTGGACCAGGTCCTGGCGGCCCTGGCGCACCACCGGTGAGCCACGGTCTGACCGATCAGGCCGCCGCCGTACTCGGGGCCATGGCCGACAAGGCGCCGGAGGTGTTCGCGGCGGTGGTGCGGTTCCTGCCGGTGATCACGGGGGCGCACGAGGCCGGACAGCTCCCCGAAGGCGCGAGCCCCGCAGACTCGTGGGGAGACCTTTACGACCTGCCGGTACCCGGGGCCCCGGTGCTCGTGGAGTTCTTCACGGGCGACCCCGAGGCGCTGACCATCACCCGCATCACGTGGATGGCCTAGCCGGGCACACTGCCGGCCCCCCAGCTGCTCACACAGCCACCGGCCGCTTCTTGCGGCAGGGACCGCGCGCTGGGCGCGACGAGACCCTGCGCGACCTACGTCGCCGGTCGTGATCGCCTGGGCTGCGATGCGGACGCGTCGGTGGAGGCCGGGGTGGCGCCTGTGGAGCCGGGGCCGGCTGGCTCGGGCACCGGTCGTTCCCGTGCGGGCTTACGCCGTCCGGGGCCCGGTACTGCGCCGTGCCTGCCGGATGGGGGACCTCAGATGGACGTTGTTGGTCACTCTGCCCTGGGAGCGTCCCAAGACCTCACATCCATCGTCATCCACACGAGCGCCTGGGCTGTCCCGCAGTTGGTCTTGCAGCCCGTTGGGTGTGCTGAATCGGCCAGTCGGCGGTCTGACTACGCAACCTGAAGAAGGTTGTGAAGGCGGGCGATTCCTAGAATGGCGTGGTGTACGTCGCCCTTGAGGCGGCAGTCCCGCAGGTTCTTCCTGGTCTTCATCCGGGCGAAGACGTGCGCGGCGCGGGGCCGGACCTGCTTGTGTGAGCGGTTGTGCTCCTGCTTCCACTCGTAGAGCTCGCCGCCGGCGGGGCGGCGGTTTGCGATGACGAGTCCGGTGCCCGGGCAACCGTCGTCGGCGATTGTCGTGGCCTTCCCACGGCTGCCTTCGCCCGGGATTCGGCCCATGCTTTGCAGTCGTTGCGTTTTCCTGGCACCGGCCGTCCGACCGCGACGACCCAGCGGGTGTCGGCATCGATGACGACTTGGTGGTTCGTCGAGCAGCGGTAGTTGACCGCTCGGCAACGGTGTGATCCCGGGTGGGGACGAGGGGGGTGCCGTCGACGATGAGCAGGGTGTCATGGCGGAAGCGCTGCCGCTGCTTGAGGGCAAGCTGCGGCCCGTTGGGGTCGATGATCCGGTCGGCGCTGGACTTGGAGAGTGTCGGGGTCACGGTCTGCCCCGGTGCGCACCCCGCCGGTCCGCCCCACCTCCGCGCGGCAATCGAACCCCGCGGGAGTCCCGGACCGGCCTCACAGCCGCTCTGCCGCGCCACCACCGGACGTACGGCAGTCCGGACCCGACCATTACGAGAGAGAAAACGATGATCCCTCAGGGACGCCCCACGATGACCGCGTGCGACGGTGCGACATCCCGTGAGTTCCCGTGGCTCTTGCTGGTGTCCTGATCCCTGGCGTGGGGTTCCCTCTCGTTCGCGTGCTCGGCCAGTTACTGACGTCACTTCGGAATCCCTGAAGCTTTCTCATCCGATCTGATCAATCTGCGGCCTGATCGAAGGTGAGGAGGCGCAGTTGTCTGCTCTGGCGGTGGTGAGGGAACTCAGCAGAGCTCCGGAGAACTTATGGAATGTCGCACTGAGGCGCTTGAGTCTCCAGCGGCTGGAAGATCCAGGATCTCACCCATGGACGACGAACGCCCCGACGTGCTCACCATTGGCCAGCTCGCGCATCGCACCGGACTTCCGGTGCGTACCCTGCGCTTCTGGTCGGACGAGGGAGCGGTGCCGCCCGTGGCCCGCTCCGCGAGCGGTTACCGGCTGTACGACGCAGAGTCCGTGGCCCGCGTCGAGCTGGTCCGCACCCTGCGGGAGCTGGGCCTCGGGCTCGACGACGTGTGCCGGGTGCTGAGCGGTCGGACCACGGTCGCCGAGGTCGCCAACGCGCACGTGGCCGCGCTCGACGCGCAGATCCGCTCGCTCAAGGTGAGCCGGGCCGTCCTGTCCACCGTGGCCACACGTGGTTCCACCGCTGAGGAGACAGCACTGATGAACCGGTTGGCGCGGCTTTCCGCCGCCGAACGCAAACAGATCATCGACGAGTTCAAGAAGGAGGTGTTCGGCGGTCTCGACCTCGAGCCGCGCCTGCGCGACCGCATACACGCCTTCAGCATCGAATTGCCCGACGATCCCACACCCGAGCAGGTCGACGCCTGGATCGAACTGGCCGAACTGGTGCGGGACCCCGGCTTTCGCGCCCGGTTGCGCACATGGATGGAGCTCAACACGCCCGTACCGGGGCAGGGTCGTCCCCCCGGGGCGCCCATCTGGTGGGCAAGGCAGGTGGTGCAAACCGTCGCGGAGGTCATAAAACGCGGGGTTTCCCCGGAAGGGCCGGAGGCGGCCGAGGTGCTGTCCGAGCTGTTCGGCGACGCCGATCGGACCGCCGTGATGCGCAGCCTGGAGGCCGGGATCGAGGCAGGGGCGGAGCGCTACCGCAGGCTCGTCGCCCGCGTGCGCGGACAGTATTCGGCGCCCGACGCGACTGCGGAGCTGGAGTGGCTGGCACGCGCCCTGCTGGCGCAGCCCGCCGAGGTCGACCCTGCGGGTTGAGCGCGAACCCACGGGTCCATCCCCCTAAATCGGGGCAAAACCCTGCTGCTGCAGCGCCGCCGGCCCGGGACGTCCTGGCCTCGCGCATGGGCAGCTCCGGCGAACCGCGGGACGCGTCCCGCGCCCGCTCCTGCCCCGGCTCAGGGCCCTGCACTCCCTCCCGCCTGCTGCTGCGCGGGTGCGGAGGCCGCCAGCCCGTGGGCGCCACCCGCCAGCGTGGACGCGAAGCGCTCCTGGGGCCCTCTGACCGTGGGGTTGAGCGTGCCCCGGGACCTCGACGGCGGCGACCGCCCGAAGGCGCTGGAGCAGCTCGGCGTGGGCCGGCCCGCGCACGCCGCGATCGTCGGCGTCGTCAAGGACGTCCTGACCGAGACTCAGGTGAATATCCTGGCCGGCTCCCGGCCAGTGGCCCCTGCGGGCCCATCGCGTGACCGGATCCGCGACCAGGGCGGCACCGGCCTCCTCGCCGCGCACCTGGCCCGTCTCCAGGCCGACACCTCCTGGAAGGGACGGCTCACCTCCACCATGGTCGGGCGGCTCGTGGATGCGACCCTGCCTCCCTCACCCCGGCCGAGCCCGCGTGAGGGTCCCCCTGGCGGCGGCCCGCTCCCGCGCCACCACCGCACCCGCCGCCGCGGCCCCAGACAGCCGGCCCACAGGATCTGCGGCAGAGCCGTTCAACGAGTACGCCGACAGGGGTGTCGTGGTGGCGTCGATGCCGGGTTGCCGAACGGGGTCAGGTCGTAGACGAGATTGAGTTCGGCACCTTTGGTGGTGGAGCCTTGGGCTCCGTTCGTGTGTGGTCGTGTCGTCATGCGCGGGAGCCGGTCGTGGGGCGATCGCGCCAGGCCGGGGCGAGGGCGGTGAGCATGAGCGCGGCGGTGAGGGTGAAGGCCAGTGCGTAGCCCGTCCGGCCGGCGAGCACCCCGAACCCGACGGCGCCGACGCCCATGCCCGCGTCGTAGGCGAAGTTCCACAGGGCGCTGACGGTGCCGTATCCGGATGCGGGGACACGCGCGTACATCAGCGTCAGCGTGGCGTTCTGGGTGAGTCCGAAGCCGACCCCGAACAGGGCCACGCCGACGACAACGGCGACCGGGCTGTGGGTCAGGGAGGTGAGCAGCGTTCCTGCGGCCGAGACGGCCAGGCCGGGCAGGACGAGTGAGGCCGGTCCGTGCCGGTCGCCGTATCGGCCCGCGCCCCAGCGGGCGACGGTTGACGCAGCGGACTGGACGAACAGGGCCCCGGCTACGACTCCGGGGGAAGCCGACGGTACGGCAAGGGGGAGGAAGGTGACGATGATTCCGGCAGCGAGCGTAGTGGCCGAGAAGATGACAGCGGGCCGCAGAAGAGCGGCTGTTCGCAACCCGGCCAGCACCCCGATAGAGCGTCCCGAGGTCGGCTCGCGGTCCGGCAGGCCCGGCACCGAGGCGATCGCGGCCAGCGCAGCCACGGCGCCGGCGATGCCGATCGGTCCGTACCCCACGTGCGCGACCAGCCACACACCCAGTGGCAGGGCCACCAGCGACGGTACCCCCGACACGATACCGACCAGTGCCAGCCCCTCACCGCGGCGCTCGGGCGGGATCAGCGAGGCCGTCATGGCGCCACCCGCGACGACCGTGAGCGCGAAGCCCAGACCGCGCAGGACACAGACCGCCGTGATCGACGCCGTGCTCCCGGAAGCGGTCAGCGCGAGCGCGGGCGCACCCAGGAGGACGAGCCCGGCGACCAGCGCCAGGCGGTAGCCGAAGCGGGCAGCGAACCAGGGAGTGGCCAGCTCACCTCCGACAGTGGCCAGCATCAGCGTGCCCGTGGCGAGTCCTGCGGCGTTGCCGTGGCCTCCACTGGACGCCTGGGCATAGAGGGGGACGACCGACAACAGCAGGTAGAAGCTCGTCGAGGCACCGATGATCGAGACGAAACGCAGCAGCAGGGGCCGCGTCACCAGGGGCGGTCGCGAACCGGCGCTCTGAGTCTGAGAGTTGATCATCCTTGTCATACGGCAAAGCTAGAGACCGAGTGGGTCACCAGTAAGATCCAATTTCATGCCTCTGGAGTGGTCCGGTCTGTCACCTGATCTGCTGCTGGTCATCGACCGGGACAGCGGCGAGCCGCTGCGATCCCAGCTGGAACTGCGGCTGCGGGAGGCGATCCGGACCGGTCGGCTGCAGGTCGGCGAGCGGCTGCCGTCCTCCCGTGAACTCGCCCGGATACTCGGGCTGTCGCGCGGGCTGGTGCAGGAGTGCTACGCCCAGCTCCAAGCCGAGGGGTACCTCGTGACACGCGTCGGCTCAGCCACCCGGGTCGCCGCCGGCGCAGGCATACCCTCAGCACCCACGCGCCCGCCCTCGGCACCTCCACACCTGGTGGCCGACTTCAAGTGGGGCGTCCCGGACCTCAGCAGCTTCCCGCTCACCGACTGGCTGTGGGCCACTCGCGAAGCGGCACGCACCATGCCGAGAGCGGCCCTCGACTACGGAGACCCGCGCGGCAGTGCGGTGCTGCGCCAGGTCATGGCCGGATATCTGCGGCGGGTGCGCGCCGCCGCAGCGGATCCGGAACGCATCGTGATCTGCTCCGGCTACGCGCAGGGCATGGCTCTGGCCCTGTCCGCCTTGGCCAGGACAGGTATCCGTACGGTGGCGTACGAGGACCCGGGCTCACCGGCCACGGTCTCCTCCGCCGCGTCCTGGGCCGGCGTGTCGGCGATCCCGGTGCCGGTCGACGAACGCGGGATCGACGTGCACGCACTCGCCGCGACCGACGCCCGCGCCGTCGTCCTGACCCCTGCTCACCAGTGGCCCACCGGTGTCGCTCTGGCACCCGAGCGGCGGCTCGCATTGATCGAGTGGGCCAGGAGCCGGGACGCCGTCGTCATCGAGGACGACTACGACGCCGAATTCCGATACGACCGGGAGCCGGTGGGTGCACTGCAGGGACTCGCCGCCGACCGCGTAATATCCATAGGCACCGTCAGCAAATCCCTCGCGCCCGCGCTGCGCATCGGGTGGGTGCTCTGCCCGCCCGCGCTCACCGAGCTGATCACCGAGCACAAGCAGCTGAGCGACCGCGGGTCGCCCACGCTCGATCAGCTCGCCCTCGCGAGAATGATCGAGTCCGGCCGCTTCGACCGGCACCTGCGCCGCATGCGCACGACCTACACGGCACGGCGCACGACCCTGCTGGCGGCGATCGCCGAACACGCCCCCAAGGTCAGGGTGACCGGCCTCGCGGCAGGCTTCCACGCGGTCGCGCACCTCGACGGACCGGCCGACGAGCAGGCCCTCATCGCCGCAGCATACGACCGGTCCGTCCGTCTCTACGGGATGAGCACGTGCCGCTCCTCGCATGCGACCCAGCCGGTACAGCTGGTCCTGGGGTTCGGCAATGTCGGTGAACGCGCCATCACTGCCGGCATCACGGCGGTCGGCGGCCTGCTCAGGGGCCGGTAGCCCGCGTCACAAGTCCCTCCGAAGCTCGGTGACACGTGGCCCGATGGCCTGGGCCGCGCATCGAGCTGCCCGTCGCCGGCCCCACCGGGGGCGACAGCCCGCGAACGGCTCCCGCGGCCGCCGGGCTGCTCCAGCCGTCCGTGTCTGCGCGGGTGTCGAAGCAGGGGGGCCGACGAAGGTCACCGTGCCGGTGTCGACTCGATCGGCGTGTGGCTCCATTGCGCGGCCGCCCGGCTCTCGCAGGGGTCGCGAGTTCTTCCGGCAGACCCGGCAGGCGGCAGGAGTATCGGCCCAGCATGTTGACGTGGTGGCGTCGCACGATGGTTTCTTGAAGATCGGCAGCCTTACCCGAACGGGTGGAAGATCACGGAGCCTGCGACAGAAATTGGATGTGTTCCTCGCCGTCGACGACATCGCCTGGCCCGACCGGGGAACCCCCGCCCGGGCCCGTCCGCTCACCCGCTGACCACACCTCACGGCAGGTGCACTCTTCGGCTGTCCGTCATTCCCGCGCGACCGGCGCCGCCACTTCTCGGGGGATGTCGGCGTAGCGGCGGAAGAGCACCGGGCGGTCCTCGCCGCCTGAATCGGGGTGAGCGGCTCGTCCGGCCGCCGGATGCGGACCGTCGGTGGCGGGGAGGCCGCCGGCCTCCTGGAGGTCGGCGAAGTCGGCGTGGGCGGCCGCGACGGCTTGGGGGTATGTCTCCGAACGCCGAGAAGCCGATTGCCTGCCCCTGCTGCCGTACCTGGCGCCGGATCATGGGCGACAGCGTCCTCGAGATCCGCGAGCACTGCAACTCAGACAAGGTCGCCGAGGGCGAGAAGCACCCCCTGTGCCCAGGCAGCGGTCAGCTCGTGGTCACCGATATCGATGTCTGCCGCTCGCAGGCCCGGCAGAACCGCTTGATGCGCGACGCGATGCCGTAGGAGAACCGGCGCTCCGCCCAGCGGTTCTACGAGCCGATTGCAGCCCTGGCCGCGCCGTTCCCCCGGATCAGGCCGAGAGCAGCTGGAGACGGCCCGCCAGTTCCACCTCGTCCACCACCGGGGGTGCATGCTCTGAGTCAAGGCCGGCACTGCACGGACGGCGGCCTCCTGGCCCTCCGATACGTCCTCGCGCCCAATCAGGGGCCCGCCACGAGGCCCGCGAGGAGCAGGAGCCCCGGGAGCGCCGCTGCCGCACCGTGCGGACGCAGACGGCCCCGGCTGCCCACAGGGCGCAGTGGGCCAAGCACGGTGGCGAGGAGGTCGGGACGGCAACGGCTGTGCGGAGCGCATCGCGGTCGCTCGCCGGGTTGCGCGCCCGCAGCTCCCGCCGGCACCAGAGGACCCCGAGGGGCACGACCGGCGCCAGACCGAGCCGGGCAAGCAGTACGCGCGGAAGACAGCCCCGGGGTGATCGGAGACCCTCCGGGACTCCAGGACCCACGTGGAGGACCTGACGCCCACCACCGTCATGCCAACCGGTGGTGATTCCGACCCGATCATGGACGAGACCCTGCGCTTCCGCGCTCCTACAGATCGAGGAGGCCGAGTCTGTCTGCCCTCTTCTCAGGGGGCGACCGTGTGGCTCGAGGCGATTGGAGCACTTTGTGCAGCTCAGCGTCAGTGTGAGCGACGCAACCGTGTGCATCACCTGTGGCGCTACTTGATGGCGCTCGTTCTGGGAACCTCTGCCTCCGGTCGCAGTAGGGTCTTCCCCACCCTGTTCCGGGGGCTTGTCGGAGTGCCTGGGTCCGGCGCCGCGTGATCGGCTGACCACACGATATTCGCGTGGCGGAAGGTGGACAGGTGAGAGTCCGGATCGGGTACTCGGCATGGATCGTGGGCGTGGTGCAGTTCTTCATCATCCATCGGATCGCCGAGTCGGCTTGGGCCACACCGTACAGCTGGGCGGGGAACAACATCAGCGACTTGGGCAACGCGCACTGTGCTCTGCAGCCAGACCCTGCGCCGCGGTACATCTGTTCCCCCGACCACGGTCTGATGAATGTTTCGTTCGTTGCTCTGGGGATGCTGTTGGTTGTCGGTGTCGCCCTGACCGGTGGTGCCCTTTTGCGCAGGGGACGGGTAGCCTCTGTGGCCCGTCTGCTGCTGGCCGGCGCCGGTGTGGGATTCGTCTTGGCTGGGCTGGCTCCAGCGGACGTCAACGAGAACCAGCATGTCTTGGGTGCCCTCTTCATCATGGCAGCGGGCAACATAGGTCTCATCGTGGCGGGGTTCGGCATGGCAGAACACGTACCGACCCCCCTGCGGTGGGGCACCATCCTGCTGGGAGCCGTAGCGATCACCGCCTTCGGGCTGTTTCTCTCCGACCACTACCTCGGCCTCGGCATGGGAGGTATGGAACGAGTCGCCGCTCTTCCACTTCTGTTCTGGGCGCTGACCGTCGGCGTTCGTGGCCTTCTTCTTCGGGCCGGTCGTACGCAAGAAGCGTTGCCGGCAGCGCGTCTCAGCCGCACTGACTGAGAGCTCTGATCAGAGCCCGGTGGCCGCTCGGGCGACTTCGAGATCAGCCCGGGCTACGTCAGGCGGGCCAGCCAGCTCGAGGTTCTGCCGCTCCAACCGGGTTATTCGGCGCCCGCCGCGGCTGGGGCCACCCGGGAGAAAGGGGCTGTCCATGAGGCGGAACCGGTCTGACGGGGGGCGTGCTGACGGCCATCTGCCTGCTGGGTGGGCCGGGAATCACCGACCAGGTCACCCACGGCCATGACCCGGACCGCCTCGTACAACTGGGCTCCCTCAGCCGCATCATGACGGGAACCGTCATGATGCGGCTGACGGACCAGGGGGTGACCGACTCGACGCCCCTCTGGAGGAGAGTCTCGCTGAGGCACCCCGAGGCTCTGTTAGGGCCTCTTACGCTGGTGCCAAGCTGGGATACGCAAAGACGCAATCGTGTGGCTGCGCGAGCAGGAGAGGTGTTCGCCAACCTCCGCGGCGGCCGGGACATCGGAGTGGGCGTGCAATACCGGCCCAACCACAGCCCGGACGTCGACGGTGCAGTCGCGCGATGCCACTGTGAGCCGCGCCCGGCCGGGGGATACCGAAGCTTTCGACCATGGCGTTTCTCCTTCCCGCTCGTAGGGCAGGCGCCGACAACGATGCCGTCGCTGCGCGGTTGTGTTGCGTTCGGGTCAGAGCATCTCGAAGTCGTCGTAGTCGAACCCGGGGGCGACGATGCATGTCACCAGGACGGGTTCGTGTCCGGCCGGGGCGGCGGTCTGCCAGACACCGGCCGGTACCAGGAACTGGGGCTGCTGCCCGTTCCTGACATCGGGACCCAGCACCGCGGTGTCTGCCTCCTCGGGTGCGGTGGCGTTGCCGCCAAGCCGGAGGGTGAGGGCCGCGCCGTGGTGCCACAGCCACATCTCGTCGGACCGTACGCGGTGCCAGCGGGAGACTTCTCCGGGGTGCAGGAGGTAGTAGATGCCGGTAGCGCACGGTCGGCTCCCGTCGCGGGTGCCGCGGGCGGCTTGCGGGCCGGTCTGCCAAGTACGCCGGAACCAACCGCCCTCGGGGTGCGGTTCGAGTGCCAGCGATGCCACCAGGGGAGAGATCGAGTCCATCCGTTCATGCTGCCCCACCCCCATGCGCCGTGCGCGCGGCGCCCCGGGATTTTGCATGGGACCCGTGCGGCGCCGATGCGCTGGCACCGCGGTCGGGTGAACGTGCGGGGGAGCGCGCTATGGGGGCGGCGCTCGGCGTCGGCTTGCTGGATTTCGGTTCTGCTGCGGCGCATTGCGGTCGGCGGGGCGGGGGGTCCCGTGGCGACCGGCCGATGGTGGCTGCTCAGCTGATGGTCGAAGTGCCCGCCACCCGGTCGGTGTTGGCCCCCACGGTGGGCCAGTGTGTGCGAATTGCGGTAGTGCGTAAGAAGAATTGCGCAGGCGACTGTGATGGATATGTCGGGTCGAGAGTGTGGTCCTCGGCTCCACCGGGCCGACACCGAGAAGCGCCTCTACCGGCCTGTTTCGGCTGGTGGGGCACTGTTCTTGAGGCGCCGGTTGGCGGGTAGGGCGGTCGGAGGGCTCGCGGTATAGGCGGTGCTGACCTTGGTCTCCGTGTAGGCGCCGGACCGGTCGGACACGGCGCAGGTCGCGATCGAGGCCGTGCGGGTTGTCGTACGGCTCCGCCGGGGCCGGGGCGGGCGTCCGCGCGGCTAGCCGTGCCTGCGTGCTCCCGGGCCGGCTGGACCGCCCGGGAGCCGGGGGCGTCGAGCGGTGACCTGCCGGCACTTCCACACGCCCCGCAAGACGGGCCCCACCGCGTCCTGGAGCAAGAAGTCGACCACCCCGCGACCCCGTCGCGGCGTTAAAGAGCAAGGCAGAGGCTGTCGCAGCCCTTGGGCCTGAACCCCCGCCCTGCCCTTCGGGGGTGCGCCCGGGCCCCGGTCCGGGCGCACCCGCTCATGCATGTCCTGGCCCGTGTCGCCCGACTATGCCGAGGCCTCGGCCCCTGCACTGGGCGCGAACCCGCTCCCCTGCTCGGCGAACACCCTGATCGCGGCGCCCATGAACTCCACCATCCCGGGGTGGTAGGAATCGTGGAACGCCCTCATGGCCTCGTCCTCGGCGTAGAAGAGCGACATGCCGACGTAAGCGTCCCTGGAGGGGGTGTAGAACCGGCAGACGATGTCGAAGTGCCTGCGGACGAGCTCCTGGATCTGCTGGTCTGCGGGCAGGGAGCCACCATTCAGGAAAGCCGTGATCTCCCGGTACAAGACGTCCCAGTCCTGGTGGACCCGCTCCCTGTCCACATGTGCCCAGTTGTTGGTCTCGGCAAGGCTCTTCGCCTGCTCCTCGGCCAACGACCGGCGACACTCGTCCTCGTAACTGTTCCCCACGGCACCGCTTCCCATCGTTTCGTCACCTCTCCGGTGGATCCCCAAGAGGCCGCCGACATGTCGACATCGACCGGCCGCCGATGATCAACTGTCGGTCTCGGCCGAACGGTGACACACAGCCACCGGGTCGGCAAACCATTTCTTGGACCCTCCGGCGCTCCGTCCCGGTCAGCCTGCGGCGGAAGGACGCAGCTCGAACGGCGAGCGAACAGTTCCGGCCCCACCCGCTGCCCTCCCAGGCCACCGCCCTCCCGTAAACGGTCGTCGGAACCGCCTGGGAGACCAGCGGACCGCGTGCCGACACCGCCCTCCTGGCCACCCTCGCCGTCGCCTGCCGCGACCACGAGGTCCTCACGTTCGACTACACCACTCGCGCGGGCACCACCGCTCCACGCCGGGTCGAACCGCAGCACCTCCCTGCCTCCGGCGATCTGTGGTACCTGCTGGCCCACGACACCGGCAGGGACGACTGGCGCGTCCGCAGCCATACCCAAGGGGTCCCCGGGCGGCGGTGAGGATGCCGCGGACGCTTAACCGATACGACCGCGCCCCCCTACTAGCCGAAGTGCTCGGGACCGGACATCCGGTTCCGCAACGTGCTCGCCGCGCGGGAACGGGCCGGGGAGGCGAAGGACTGATGGACAAGAAGAAGCGTGTGCGGCCGGACGTGGACCATGCGGCGTTGGAGTCCGGGCGGCGGAGGGAGCTGGCGGCGCCGCAGTTGGGTGACCTGCGGGTCGTGCAGGAGATGTTGCGGCGGCGTGAGCGGTTTACGGCGATGGGGTACGAGGCGCTGCTCCAGCTCCATGCGCGGGCAGTGGACGGCCGGGCGGATGCGGAGGCGGCGGGGGATGAGGCGTGGGTACAGCGGGTCGGCCCGCGTATCGCCGACATGGAGTTCGTCCTGGCCGTCAAGGGGCAAGCGGTGTGGCGCGGAGTCGGGGCGGGCGCAAGAGGAGGAGAGGCGGAGGCGGAGCGGCGGGCGCGTTGAGCGCGGCCGGTGCCCCGCTGCGCACCTTCGACCGTCCGTCGTGGTGCGACGGGGGAGGGCGGCGACCGCTGACCCACGACGCACTCGCCGCTGCCGGCGCGGCCGCACCACCCCCCCGGGGCGACGTTGGGGCCGAGGTCAGCAGTGGCCAAGCCGGTTTCTCCGTCAACGAGTTGGAGGGCGACCTCGGTGCGGGCGGCAAGGTGGCCTCTCTCCGCTCAAGGACCGTCACGCAAACGGGAAGGCAGAGAACCTCAACCAGGGCCGTGCCGTCCACAAGCGGTGCTGCCCCGCCGATGCCTCAGTGGGGTCGGCGGGGCAGCGGAAGGGCCGGGCCGGTCCGTCGCCGGCTTCGCTCCGGTGACATTCACTGATGCGATTGCGCGCAAAGCCGGATCTTGCCGCGGTCTTACTTCAGCTCGTCCGGTGCACGGTGGCGTGTTGCTTGTGGCTCGGTCTTCAGCTGCGGGCGGTCTCGGGGCCGGATGCGGCGGAGAGGGTGAAAGAGAGCAGTGCGGTGGCGGTGAAGTCGTCTGCGGATTCGACTGTCTGCCAGGCGCCTACGTGGTCCATAAAGCCGCCGCCGCGGCCGTCGAACACGGCGAAGGGGTTGCCGTCGTTGGTCGGGCACTTGCGCATGCCGGGGAAGGAGTTGAGGTCCTTGAGCTTGTCTGCCGCGTTGGGGCCGTTGACGACGCCGCCGCGGAGGATGTCGCCTTCGCCGTTGAGGTCACCAGCGAGGTTGGCGGGCTGGTGTTCGGGGCAGCGCGGGAAGGTGCTGCCGGCTCCGATGACGAAGGAGGAGCCCCAGGCGTTGGCGCCCAGCGTCCAGTTGCGCTGCTGGGTGGCGAACGCGTCGTAGTGGGAGTCGCCGGTCACACGCCGGTACAGCTGGGCGGTGGCGGCCAGGCCGAAGGCGTGAGGCACGGAGTCGAAGTCGGTGTAGACGGCGCCGGCCCGGAAGGGGTCCTTGGCCGCGCGGGAGCTGCCGTCGTCGAGCTGGCGCTTGAGGTCGGCGACGAGGCCGCCGCGGGTGGCCTCGGTGCTCTGGGCGCCGGAGTCGACGAGTTTGGCGAGGTCGGCGTGCGCGAGTGCGCTGACGTCGCCGAGTCCGAGGGTGCCGAGGGTGTCGGAGGCGAGGTACTGCTTGGCCCAGTGGCCGGCCTGCTTGGCCCAGTCGGCCGCCCGGCCGTCGTTGAGGGCCGTGGCGGCGAGGGCCATCTCGGTGGCACCGAATTCCATGTCGTCCTGCCAGGACGCCTCGGGGTAGAAGCCGTGCGGGAAGGCGGTGACGAGCTGGTCGCCGGGAGTGGTGTCGGCGAGTGCGTAGATGTGCGCGGCCTTCTCCAGCTCTGCGCGTGCCCGGGCGGGGTTGTCGGCGGCGTCCAGCTGTGCGGCCAGGGCGAAGGTCGCGGCCACGCGTCCGGCGAGGTTGGGGCTGATGGGCTTGCCGGGGGGTGCCGCGCGGAAGACCGGGCGGTGCTTGATCATGTAGTTCGGGTCGCCGGGCGTGACCTGCAGGGCGTCGTCGGCCTCGGGCAGGCGCCAGTCGTCGTGGTCGGAGCGGATCTTGCCGGAGCCGTCGTCCGTGTCGCCCTTGCCCAGGCCGACCTGGACGTAGAGGGTGCGGGACTTGTCGTCCCACATCTTGTCGAGCCAGTCGAGCCCGTGGCGGGCCTCGGCGGCCAGCTCGTTCCCGCCGACGGGCGTGGTCCGCTGCGCGAGCAGGAGACTGGCGGTGGAGTAAGAGGCGGTATGAGTGAACTTGAGGAAGTCGCCGGCGTCGTGCCAGCCGCCGGAGGCGTCGACGGGGCCGCCGACCGGCTTGAGGGGCGCGGTCAGCACGTTCCCGCCGTCGTCGTAGGCGGGGGTGTCGTAGACGGTGGCCTGGCGGTCCGCGAGGTGGGAGGGCTGGCGCCGCAGCCTGGTGGGCACGATGTCGGCTCCGTCGCGCTGGGCCTGGAAGAAGCCGACGTTGTCCTGGACGAGCTTGCCGAACAGGTCGCCGGCGGGTGCGACGTGGAACTGCGGGGAGACCGCGTTGACGGGCCCGGACACCTCCACCCGGTAGTCACCGGGCTCGGTCAGGCCGGACAGGTCCAACGTGTGAACCGCCCGGTAGGTGTTGTTCCACCGGCCCGTGGAGGCCCCGACCCTGCCGCTCAGCACCTCGTTCCCGTCCACGTCACGCACCCGGAAGGACGCCGTGGACGCCGGGACGGAGGTCATGAGATAGGCCTGCTTGGTCTCACCGGGCGTGTAGCCGACCTGGTCCACGCGGACTTCGGCACGCGGCGTTCCCGCCAGGGCGCCCGTTCCCTGGGCGGACTGGACGCAGAACACCGCGGCGACCGTAGCGGCCAGGCCGGCGGCGGTAACGCCGATTACACGAGTACGAATCTTTGCCATGCCCGCACACTCTCAGCCGGCTCATGAGGCCAACATGAGGAAGCCCGGCCCGGCCGCAGAGTCCCAGTTTCCCCGGCCCTCGACGACACAGGCACCCCGCCCCCGGCACGCGGAACTCCGTCCGGCGGCGGTTCAACGGCATCGCGCCCTCGGACACCGGCCGGACATGACGGTTAAGCACCGCTACAGCGTCGTTCATGCCCTTCTCGGCCCAGTAGGCTCGCCCGTCATGCGCGTACTTGTCCTCGAGGACGACCCCGAACTCGGCCCCGTGATCATCAGAGGCCTGCGCGAAGCCGGCTTCGCCGTCGACTTCGCCGGCGATCTCGCCGATGCCGACTTCAAGCTCGCGGTCAACACCTACGACTGCCTCATCGCGGACCGCACCCTGCCCGACGGCGACGCGCTCACCCTCCTCGCCGCCCAGCGCAGGCGGGGCTCCACCCTGCCCGTCCTCTTGCTCACCGCCCTCGATGCGGTCACCGACCGCGTCGCCGGCTTCGAGCACGGCGCCGACGACTACCTCGTCAAGCCCTTCGCCTTCGCCGAACTCAGCGCCCGCGTCCGCACCCTGTGCCGCCGCGGCCAGCCCGCACGGCTGCCCGAGCTGCGCGTCGGCGACCTGGAACTCGACCTGCCGCGCCTCCGGGTACGGCGAGCGGGCGTGCTCCTGACCCTCACCCCGAAGGAGTTCTCGGTCCTGGAGGTCCTGATGCTGCGGGCCGGCGAGGTCGTCACCCGCACCGACCTCATCGAACGCTGCTGGGACGAGCAGACCGAACCGCTCTCCAACGTCGTCGACGTCCTCATAGGCCAACTGCGCCGCAAACTGGGCCCGCCCGAGCTCATACGGACGGTGCGCGGTGTCGGCTACCGCATCGATGATTCGGCTACGGGCCTGTGACGCCGCGCACCCCCGCCGTCACGCGCGTGCACCGCGCCCGCTGGGCGATGACCGTGCTGTTCGCCGCGACCACCGCCGCCTGCCTGCTGGTGCTCGCCGTCCTTGCTGCGCGCACCGACGGCCGGTCCCGGACGGAAGAGCTCGACAACGGCGTCAGCCACCGGGCGGACGGGCTCGCCCGCACGACGTACTTCGACCGCGGCGTCCTGCACCTCGACGCCCTGTCGGACGACGACCTGGCCCGCAGCGCCGAGATGCTCGGCGTCCTCCAGGCGCCCGAACACGCCCGGCCGCAGATCCGCTACGCGCGCGATTCCCGGGCCGCGCTGCCGGACCAGGCTGCGCTGGACGAGATCTGGCAGCAGGTCCAGCACGACCAGGAGACCGTCCTGGTCAGCGCCGACGTCGACGGCCGGGAATACCGGTGGGCCGCGGCCCCCGTCTGGGACGACGACAGGATCGGCGCCGCTGT
The DNA here is from genome assembly GCF_044455885.1 of Streptomyces sp. NPDC051109. Taxonomy (NCBI): domain Bacteria; kingdom Bacillati; phylum Actinomycetota; class Actinomycetes; order Kitasatosporales; family Streptomycetaceae; genus Streptomyces; species Streptomyces sp. NPDC051109. The sequence goes on along the minus strand of NZ_JBITFF010000035.1, from coordinate 8,376 downwards.
CCTGGTCGGAGCCGACCCCGCCGGCAGCCTGGCCGCCCACACCCACCTGCTGCACTGGCTGGCAGCGGGCTGCGCGGCCCTGGTGCTGGCCGCCGCCGCGGTCGGCCACCTCCTGTCCGGGCGGGCCATGCGACCTGCCCTGCGCGGACTCGAACAGCAGGAACAGTTCCTCGCCGAGGCAGCCCACGAACTGCGCACCCCGCTGGCCACCCTGCGGCTGGTGGTCGAAGGCGGCAGTACCTCGCCGGCCCGGGCTCCGGAGGCCCTGGACGAGGCCGTGAAACTGATCGACCGCCTGGGCCGCCTGGTCACCGGCTTGCTGGCCCGCGCCCGCGTCGAAGCCGGCACCCATGACATCGAGCTGACCCCGCTACGGCTCGACCAGCTTGTCGAACAGACCGTCGAGGAAATGCCCGACTACACCGGTGTCACGCTCATCACCGAGGCCGCCATCGTCGACGGCGACCCCGAACTGCTCGCCCAGGCCGTCCGCAACCTCGTGGAGAACGCCCTTCGACACGGCGGCGGAACCCCGGTCGACGTGAGTGTCACCCCGGGCCGCGTCGCTATACGGGACCACGGCCCCGGCGTCCCGGCCAAGGACCGCACCCGGGTCTTCGAGCGCCGCGCCACCGGGCCGGCGAGCACCGGCACCGGCACCGGCCTTGCCATCGTCCGCTGGGTGGCCGAACTCCACGGCGGCACCGCCCAGCTCTCCTTGGCGCCCGGCGGTGGGACGCTGGCCGAGCTGCTGCTGCCCCAGCCGACCGGCACCTGAGCCCGGGGCCGACCGTGGCCTACGCCCAGGAGCTCGGCTACGACATGGCGCCGATCGCGGCGTGGGTGCGGAACGAGAACGGCCGCTACCTGGACAACAGATACGGCCGGCTGCGCGACGCCTACCTGGCGACGACGGCCGGCCTGGGTGTCGCCGCCGACCTATCTCCGCCGGAGTTCGTCGAGGCGATGGGCGGCTACCGCCAGCGCGAACCGCAGATGGCGATCGTGGTGTCCGCGGTCAAGGCCACCGTCAAGGACGGCATCGGCAAGCTGTGCGAGCGGCCCCGCGGGGCGACGGCTGGCGCCCCGGCGAGCCGTGGCGGGCCCTGTCCCGTCCCACCTGGCGCCCGGACATCCGTTCCGCCGTGATTTCCCGGGCCCGGATCAACCTGCGCCGCAAGCTCGTCAAGCACGCCGCCGTCACCGGCCAGTACCCGGTCGCGATCCTCTCCGACTGCGCCGTCTACGCCGCCGACAGCCCGTCCCCGCTGGACTTCCTGCCCTACCGTGACGGCAAGACGCTGCCCGGCGGCTGGAAGCTCGGCGTGAATCCTGGGTTCGTTGAGTGGGAGGGGACGCAGACCGTGCTGTGGGGCGAGGGCGTACGCGAGGAGCAGGGCGACGACCTCAACCTCGCCCGGTACATCAAGGACGGCAACAGCACCCACACCGACGACGGGGAGCCGGGGCGAACGCAGCAGCTGCGTGACATCGCCGCCGAGGGCCTCCAGGAGGTCTACTTCAAGGAACGCAGGCGCCGAGCCGACGGCCTCCTAGCGGAGTTCACCAACGTGGAACACATCGCGTTCGACCTGTAGGTACCCGGACAGCAGAGCGAGGCTGAGCCCACTGTGACTGAGCGCTCCGGTCGGCGGGTGAGCGCTTCAGGTGGCGAGTCGGTTCGCGGAGACCAGCCACCGCCAGCGGCGGCGCTCCGTGACGAGGGTTGCGGCGGCCAGCAGGGTCACGGGGGTGGCCGCCCAAGCGGGCCAGGCCAGCCAAGAGGAGACCACGGCCGCGGCGAGCTGGAGCAGCACCAGCAGGATCGTGGCCCATCCGGGCACCGCGACGATCACGTTGGCCTTGTCCCCCGGGGTGGAGAACAACGTCGGAAGGCCGATCAGGGCCACCACGGACAGGGCGGCAAGCAGCCACGAGTGGCTGGCCAGGGCCCAGGGGGTGGCCACCCACGCGACGAGTTCCGTCGCGAAGCGCAGGGCGGACGCCGCGCGGTCGTCCGGCCGTCTCAAGGTCATAGCCCCATCGGCAGCGTCGGTCACCTGCGGACGATCTCACGGCGCGCGGCTGAGTGCTAGGGGTGTCCGCAATGCCATGTGGGGAGCCATAGCCGCGGCAGGCGAGGGTGACCAGGGCTTGGTGGTGGCGGGCTGCGGGCTCGTTTGTGGTAGCGGGTGGCGAGGGCCTTGTTCTGCTTGAGTTTGCTGAAGCAGCGTTCGACGACGTTGCGTCGCCGGTAGGCGGGGCGGTGGGGGAGGCGCGGGCGTTTCGGGACGAGTAGCCCTTGTCGCCGGCCACCCGGGCCGGACGGGTCCGTGGCCGGGCCGGCCCGGCCCGGCCCGCCCTGCTTGACGCGGATGCGGGCCATACCAGCTCGAACTGCGTGCAGTCGTTGACGTTCCCGCCCGTGATCGTGAACGTGAGGGGCAGGCCGCGGCATCGCGGGCGAGGTGGATTTCGGTGGTCAGTCCGCTGCGGGACCGGCCGGTCGCCTCGCCAGTCCACGGCCCATACCGCTCGGGCAGGTCCCTCCAGGCCGCCCCCGTGGACAGCTTCCACACAATCCCGTTGAGGACCTGCCGCCGGTCCCGCACCGGACGCCCCATCCGGGGCGGAGCCAGTAAAGGCCCGATGACTTCCCAAGCCTGATCAGTCAGTTCATGACGACGCCCCAAGAGCGGAGCAACGACCAACCGACTTTGCGGACACGCCCTGTCCCTGTGAAGCGAGTGCGCGGACCTGGGCGTCGAGGTCGGCCGTGCATTCCACCAGTCCACGACCGCGACGTCGAGTCGGTCAGGCCGGTGACGAAGTCGCCCCTCGGCGCCGGGGGAGTCCTCGGTTCACCGAGTGGTCGCGCGGGTCCCGCCGCAGCGAATCCGTATTTGGTATGGACCTGACAAACAGGGGAGGCTAGCGTAGCGCCCGACACTCTGTGAGAGCGCTCTCAAGCGTTCGATCCCCCACGCCAGGAGGTCTCGTGAAACACGCCCGCCCCTTACGCGCCACCGTCGCCGCCCTGCTCCTGACCGTCGGCCTGGGCGCCGCCCGCGCCGGTGTGGCGAGCGCCGTCCCGCTTCCGGAGCCCGCCGCGGCATCGTCCGCCACAGCGCCGTCCGCCTCGGCCGGACTGCTCGACGCGATGCGCCGGGACCTCGGGCTCACCGCTACCCAGGCCGCGGAGCGGCTGAGCGCGGAAAAGGCCGCCGCGGCCGTCGAGAAGACCGCACGGCAGGCCGCGGGTGATGCGTACGGCGGTTCGTGGTACGAGCCGTCCACGGGCCGGCTCGTCGTCGCGGTGACCGACCGCGCGGAGGAGTCCGAAGTGCGGGCCCTGGGTGCCGACACCCGCCTCGTCCGGCACAGCGCCGCCGCGCTGGACCGCGCTAAAGCGCGCCTGGATGCGCTGCGCGCCCCCACCGGGGTGGCCGGCTGGCACGTCGACCCGCGGACCAACAGCGTCGTCGTCACGGTCGTACGTACCGAGCGGGACGCCCCCGCCGTACGGGCGTTCGTCGACCGGGCCCGGGCCGGCGGTCCCGTCACCGTCGCCGAGACGGCGCAGGCGCCCCGCACGTACGCCGCGGGCACCGTCGGCGGCGACCCGTACTACACCGGCAACGTCCGCTGTTCGATCGGCTTCTCCGTGTACGGCGGCTTCGTGACGGCTGGGCACTGTGGGCAGGCGGGGGCCGCCGTGCGGGGCTGGGACGGGTCCGCGATGGGCACCTTCCAGGGATCCTCGTTCCCCGGCAACGACTACGCGTACATCGGCATCCACAGCGGCTGGTGGACCGTACCGGTGGTGCTCGGCTGGGGCACCATCCCGGACCAGCTGGTACGCGGCTCCGCCGAGGCACCCGTGGGCGCCTCGATCTGCCGGTCGGGGTCCACGACGCACTGGCACTGCGGCACCGTCCTCGCCAAGAACGAGACCGTCAACTACAGCCAGGGTGCCGTCTACCAGATGACGAAGACCAGCGTCTGCGCCGAAGGAGGCGACTCCGGCGGCTCGTTCCTCAGCGGGGACCAAGCCCAGGGCGTCACCTCCGGCGGCTGGGGCAACTGCTCGTCCGGCGGCCAGACGTGGTTCCAGCCGATCAACGAGATCCTCGGCCGCTACGGCCTGACTCTGCACACCGCCTGACGCTGGACACCGCCTGACCCTGCACACGCCTGAGGCCGGCGCGGCACCAGGTCCTTCCGGGCACGAGCACCCGGAAGGACCTGTCGCCCGGCTTCCCGTACGGAGCCGGCGGCGCTGCTCGTCGAGGTGTCTGGCGCCGGACCAACCCCGGTACACCGATCGACGGGCTGCGCGAGCCGGACACCTGCCCATGAACGAGGAACCGTCGGCTGGGGCTGGGTTCGTGGCCGGGAGCAGGCGGTCCGTACGCCCGCGCGCGGATTACCCGCAGCGGCGGTCCGGCCGACGATCACGTGAGGCTCCGATTCACATCTCCCTGCATCAAGCCAGCCTTAAGAGAGCGTTAAGTCGAAGGCCACAAGAGAAAACCGCAGCTCAGAGGCGTGCGAGGAGTGACGTCTGACGTTGCCATGACGGTTACCCCTCCGTAATACTCACTGCCTCGGGTGAGATTGCGTCGCGATTGAGAGCGCTCTCGTACCCCTTCTGTCACCCTTCACGGCTCGCCCGGCCTGGCCCCCTCCTCCCCCCACCCAGACAAGGAACCGTGCCCATGGCTGCTGCTCATCGCGCACGTCGCCGCTCTCTCGGCGGAGTGGTGCTCCTCGTGACCACCGCCCTGGTCGCGGCCGTGCTCATGTCCTTAACCCGTTCGGTCGCCCCGCACGCCGGTGCCGCCGTCGCATCGCAGACCTGGTCCGACGAGTTCGACGGCGCGGCCGGTCGCGCTCCTGACGCCACCAAGTGGACGCTGGAGACCGGCGGTTCGGGCTTCGGCAACCACGAGCTGCAGTACTACACCAGCAGCACCTCGAACGCCGCGCTCGACGGCCGGGGCAACCTCGTCATCACCGCGCGGAAGAACACCGACGCCCGCCTCGCCTGCTGGTACGGGCAGTGCCAGTACACTTCGGCCCGGCTGAACACCGCCAAAACCTTCACCCAGGCGTACGGCCGCTTCGAGGCCCGCATCAAAATCCCGCGCGGCCAGGGCGTCTGGCCCGCCTTCTGGATGCTCGGCAACGACCTCGGCAGCGTGGGCTGGCCCAACAGCGGCGAGATCGACATCATGGAGAACGTCGGCCGCGAACCCAACACCGTGCACGGTACGGTGCACGGCCCCGGGTACTCCGGAGCGGGCGGCCTCGGCGCCGCGTACAACCTGCCGGGCGGCCGCGCCTTCGCCGACGACTTCCACGTGTTCGCCGTCGACTGGAGCCCGAACTCCCTGGTCTGGTCGGTGGACGGCACCACGTACAAGACCCTCACGCCGGCCGACACCGGCGGCAACAAGTGGGTCTTCGACCACCCGTTCTTCGTCATCCTCAACCTGGCGGTCGGTGGGGACTGGCCCGGCAGCCCGGACGCCTCCACGTCCTTCCCGCAGACGATGACCGTCGACTATGTCCGCGCCTCCTCCTCCGGCGCCCCCGCCGCACGCCCGGTCCGCGGCATCGGCGGCATGTGCGTCGACGTCGCCGGCGGCTCCGACGCCGACCGCACCCCCGTCCAGCTGCACGACTGCACCGGCAGCGCGGCCCAGCAGTGGACCATCGGGGGCGACGGCACCGTCCGCGCCCTCGGCAAGTGCCTGGACGTCGCGGGCGGCTCCACCGCCGACGGCGCCGCCGTCCAGCTCTACACCTGCAACGGCACCAACGCCCAGAAGTGGACGTACACCGCCGCCCGTGACCTCATCAACGCCGGTGCGGGCAAGTGCCTGGATGCCAAGGGCAACTCGTCTGCCGACGGCACCCGGTTGCAGACCTGGTCCTGCACCGGTGCCACCAACCAGAAGTGGACGGTCGGCTGACCCGCCAGCCCCGCCGCCCACCCTTCCCCCCGTCCCTGCGTCCGACCGCTCCCCGCCCGACCTCATGAAGAACGGACCCCCCCCGTGACGGCTCGCCACCAGCGAACGATGCCCCGTAGAAAACTCCTCGCCGTGACAGCGGGCCTGGCCCTGGCCGTGCCCGCCGCGGCTGCCTGGCTTGAGGTGAGCGCCGACGCGTCCACCACCCCCACGCTCCCCCTGGACCTGGTGAACACCACCGGCAACAGCACGGTGTACGCCTATGTGCTCGGCCGTGACCCCGCGGCCGGCGGCACCTGGGCCTTCATCCAGGCCAACGGCTCCGGCCTGTACCACCCGCCGGCCCCGGCCAACGATCAGACCCCGCTCGGGGTCGACTGTGCCATCCCGCTCAACGCGCCCGGCGCCGGGGCGCGGAGGGTGACGCTGCCGCGCCTGGACAGCGGCCGTATCTACTTCTCCGTCGGCATGAAGCTCACCTTCCTGGTGAACCGCGGCGGCGGCCTGGCCCTGCCGTCGGTGAGCAATCCGACCGACCCCAACGCGAACGTCCCTCACGACTTCTGCGAATTCACCTTCAACAGCGACCAGTTGTACGCCAACATCACGTTCGTCGACATGGTCTCGCTGCCGATCGCCTTCCAACTGGAGACCGGGCAGGGCACCCAGACCGTGCGCGGGCTACCCGCCGACGGACTGTCCCGGGTCGCCGCCGCGCTGCGGGCCCAGTCCGCCGCCGACGGCAGCGACTGGAGCCGGCTGATCGTCACCGCGGGCGGCCGCGACTTGCGCGTACTCAGCCCCAATCTGGCGATCCGCGGCAACAGCGCCTTGTTCCGCGGCTACTTCGACGGCTACGTCGACGAGGTATGGAACAAGTACCGCTCCACCGACCTGCGCATCGACACGCAGTTCACCTGGGGAACCGTCACCGGCCGGGTGAACGGCGACGTCCTCGCCTTCCCCGGAGTCGGCACCTTCGCCAAGCCGTCCACCCTTTCGATCTTTTCCTGCAGCGACGCGCCCTTCACCACGGGCAACGACCTGATGGGCAATCTCAGCGCACGGCTCGCCGCCGCCTTCAACCGCACCACCCTGCTGGACAACCCCCACCAGCCGACCGCCGAGAACCCCGCCGCCTTCTACACCCGGCCGCGCACCAACCACTACGCCCGCATCCTGCACAACGCCACCCCCGACCATCTCGGGTACGCCTTCCCGTACGACGACGTGCACCCGGCCGGAGTCGACTTCGAGGGCAAGGTGCAGTCCGGCAGCCCCGGCCGCTGGACGATCACGGTCGGTGGTGTGGCCGGCGGCGGCACACCGACTCCGACGCCGACCGCCACTGCCCCGGGCGGCGGGGTCAGCGCCTTCACCACCATCCAGGCCGAGACATTCAACGCCCAGTCCGGAGCACAGGTCGAGGCCTGCTCCGACGGCGGCGGCGGATCCGACGTCGGCCATCTGTCCAACGGCGACTGGCTCAAGTTCTCGGCCGTCGCCTTCGGCGCCACCGGCGCCACCCGCTTCGACGCCCGCGTCGCTTCGGGGGCCGCCGGGGGAGTGAGCGGCCTGGTGCAGGTCCGCCTCGACAGCCCCACGGCCACCCCGGTCGGCGGCTTCGCCGTCGCCAACACCGGCGGCTGGCAGGCATGGCGCACCATCCCCGCCGACATCGGCCGCACCACCGGAACCCATGACGTCTATCTGACCTTCGACAGCGGCCAGGCCGCCGATTTCGTCAACGTCAACTGGTTCTCCTTCGCCCCGTAGTGCTTTGCTAGCTGGTCTTGTCACGTCGGGTGTGCGGTAGTTCGCTGGTTGTATGAGGGCTGGCGAACGTGCCGCGGTGCGGGGCCGGTTGGAGGAGTTCGCCTCGGAGGTGTTCGCGCCGCTTGTAGATACTCGAACTGGCCGGGGTCGGGCTGCGGCCCGCGGTGCTGGTCGCGGACACCGGCTACGGCGCGAACGCGGACTTCCGCCACGGTCGCGAAGACCGGCGCCGGGCCTGCGTCCGCAGGCCGTCGACCCGCTCCAGCCCGCCTACGGCGGACTCGGCCCCCCGGCTGCCCTGTTACCGCACCCGGCCCGTGTCATTACGCGAGCATGTGCTGGCTGCCGGACGGCAGAAGGGGGGCCTGACCTGGTGCAAGGTTCGAAAGCGGCGATGAGCTCGCACTTCGTTCTCCTGCGCGTCCGCCAGGCAGGTCGGCGTCCGAAGCCTGCCGCCGACGGCACGATCCCGATCGCCTGGCTGATCGCGCAGTGGCGCGTACTGCCACCGTTTCTGACTCAGGTCACTAGTGATCTGAGTCAGAGATTCGTCGGCAGTAGGCGGCGACCTTGTCGAGGATCTCGTCGGCCGTCTTTGTCCAGACGAAGGGTCTGGGGTGTT
>NZ_JBITFF010000034.1:0-50740 GCF_044455885.1 Streptomyces sp. NPDC051109 | reverse complement strand
AAGCGACGCGACCGCAGGGAGCGCCCTTGACGGACCGACCCGACACGGAAGGACAGTGGACTGACGGGACGCCCCCGGACACACCACCAACCCCGTGCCGATGAGTCCCGCCTCCGACACTCCGGCCGGTCTTCTCCGGCCCCGTGCCGATGAGTCCCGCCTCCGACACTCCGGCCGGTCTTCTCCGGCCCCGTGCCGATGAGTCCCGCCCCCGACACTCCGGCCGGCCTTCCCCGACCCCGCGCCAAAGGTTCCCGCCTCCGACACTCCGGCCGACCTTCCCCGGCCCCGCACCGAAGACCCCCGCCCCCGACCCCCCCCGCCCGCCTTCACCGACCCCGCACCGAAGACCCCCGCCCCCCGAAGCTCCCTCCGCCCTTCACCGCCCCCTACGCCGCCTGCAACGCCAGGGTGGGGGAGAGGCGGGCCGCGCGGACTGCCGGGTAGAGGCCGGCCAGGGTGCCTATGGCCAGGGTCGAGGCGAAGCCGCCCGTCACCGCCCAGAGGGGGACCACCCAGGGGAGGTCGCCCGCTCGGGCGTAGGCGGCCGTGGCCGCCGCGCCGAGGGCGATGCCCGCCAGGCCGCCGAGGCCCGACAGGAGCAGGGACTCCGTCACGAACTGGATGCGGACCTGGCCCTTGGTCGCGCCCAGCGAACGGCGCAGGCCTATCTCGTGGCGGCGTTCCAGCACCGAGATGATCATGGTGTTCGCGACCCCGACCCCGCCCACCAGCAGGGCGATGCCGCCCAGGCCGAGGAGGAGGGTGCTGAAGGCCCCTTCCGTCGCGGCCTTCGCCTGGAGCGCCGCCGACGGGTCCGTCACCGAAACCGTGCTCGGCGACTGCGGGTTGGCCGTCGCGGCGATCAGTCCGCGGACCGCCCCGACGCGGTCGTCCGCCGAGCGCTCGTAGATCGCCGTCGGATGGCCGTCGAAGCCGAGCAGCTGCTCCGCCGCCTCCCAGCCGACCAGCGCCGAGCGCTCGATCTCCGGGGCCAGCGGGATCGGGTCAAGGATGCCGATGACCGTGAAGTACCGGCCGCCGATGAACACCTGCTGACCCGGCTCCGTGATGCCCAGGCGCTCCGCCGAGACGTTCCCGAGCACCACCGACGGGTAGCGTCCGGTGGCCCCGTTCAGCCAGGTGCCCTTCTGCATCCGGGCGCGCAGGACCTCCGGCAGGTCGTCCTTCGTCGCCTTCAGGCCGATGCCGCCCGTCTCCTCCTTCGGGATGTTCTCCGAGCGCCGTACGGACTGCGCGATGTCGCCCGTCGTGCCCACCGACTCGACCCCCTCGATACGGGAGATCATGCCCGGGGCCTCCTTCGGCAGCTTCGTGTCCTGCCCCGAGAACATGGACTGGCCCGGCGTGGCCACCAGCATGTTCGTCCCCAGCTCGTCGAGCTCGCGCAGCAGCTTGGCTTGGCTGGACGAGGACACCCCGACCACCGCGATCATCGTCGCGATGCCGATGGCGATGCCGAGCGCGGACAGGAACACCCGCATCGGGCGCGAGCGCAGCCCCGCCGAGCCGACGTGCAGCACGTCCCGCGGGCCTAGGCGGGACGGGCGCAGCTTCCTGGCGGCCCTCACTGCTCCCCCACCCCCGCCCCCGCCGTGTTCCACACGTCCGCCACGATCTCCCCGTCCCGGATGCGCACCTGCCGCGGCAGGCTCGCCGCGATCTCGTGGTCGTGGGTGATCACGGCGATGGTGGCTCCATCCGCGTTCAGTTCGTGCAGCAGCTCCATCACCGACCGCCCCGACGCCGAGTCCAGCGCGCCCGTCGGCTCGTCGGCCAGCAGCAGGTCGGGCTCGCCCGCGACTGCCCGCGCGATCGCCACGCGCTGCTTCTGCCCGCCGGACAGCTCGTGCGGCCGGTGTTCCATCCGGTCGCCCAGGCCGACCCGCTCCAGGGCCCGCGCCGCCCGTCGGCCGCGTTCGGCCCGCGACAGGCCGGAGTACAGCAGCCCCTCGGCCACGTTCGCCTGCGCGCTGATGCCCGGTACGAGGTGGAAGGACTGGAAGACGAACCCGACATGGCGTGCGCGCAGCGCCGACAGGGCGCGGTCGGACAGCGTCGCGATGTCGTGCCCGGCGATGGCGACCGCGCCGGCGCTCGGCCGGTCGAGGGTGCCGACGATGTGCAGCAGGGTGGACTTCCCGGAGCCGGACGGGCCGACGATGGCGAGGAGTTCGCCGTTCAGGACGGTCAGGTCGACCCCGCGCAGGGCCTTGACCCCGCCGGGGTACTCCTTGGTGACGCCCGCCAGTTCCACGACGGCGCGCGCGTGCCTGTTCTCGGCCGTGGCCGCTGTCGCCGTCATTGCTTGGGGATCCCCACCTGCATGCCCTCCTTGAGGGCGTCCCCCTTGACCTCGACGCGGCCCCGGCCGAACATGCCGAGCTCGACCGGGACGTCGCGGACCGCGCCGCCCTCGACGACCTGCACGCCGAAGCCCCCGCCGGACAGCGCGAGGAGCGCGTTGACCGGTACGGAGAGCACGCCCTTGCGGGTCTCGCCGGTGAGCCGGACCGAGACCGGGGACTGGTCCGGGCCCTTGATCTCCGAGGCGTTGTCCAGGGACACGTTCACCTCGACCTTCGGCTTCCCGCCGCCACCTCCGCCGCCACCACCTCCGCCGCCGCCGCCGGGGCCACCGCCGTCGGGGTCGTCCGGGTTCGCCGTGCCGCCCACCGAGTCGATCTTCCCGGTGGCCGTGCCGCCGCCCGGCAGGTTCACGGTCACCTTGTCGCCCGTCTTCGCCGCGCCGGCCTTGGCCACGTCCAGCTGGAAGCGGACCATCCGCTCGGTCCCGGTCAGCGTCATCACCGGCTTGCCCGGCGCCGGCTCGTCGCCGACCGCCGTGTCGTTCTTCTGCACCCGCTGCGGTCCGGCCGCGAAGGCGATGTCCTCCTTGCCGACCTCGCCCGTCTCCGCCGCCTTGTGCGCCTTCTGCCAGCGCTTGACGGCCGTCGCCGTACCCGCCGTGAAGGTGCCGTCCTCCGGGTCGAGCCCGGTTCCGTACCCGAGGGTCTGGAGGTTCCGCTTGAGCTGCTTGACGTCCTCGCCCTTGTCCCCGGTCTTCATCTGCCGGTACACGGGCGTGCTCCCGTACATGAGCCGCACCGGCTTGCCGTTGACCTCGTACAGTCTCCCGTCCCGCTCGATCGCCGTACCCGCACCCGCGGCCCAGGTCAGCACCCCGGGGCCGCCCGCGGCGAGCTTGCGCTCCTGCGCGTAGCCGAGGATGCCCTCGACGGTGAGGCCGGAGCTGAGGTCCCCGCGCGTGACCGGTGCCGTCTGCTGCGGCAGTCCGTCCGCGCGGCGGCCCTTCGACCCGTCGGAGTCCGCCCGCGGCTGGGCCGCCGTCACCGCGTACCCGCCGCCCGAGACGGCGAGTACGACGGCCAGCGATCCCAGCAGCCACCTGCCGCGCCGCCTCACGCGGCTTCGCACTTCTTCTGGGCGTCCTGGAAGGCCTGCTCCTGGCCCTCGGGGATCTTGGTCGCGCTCATCGCGCTCCCGTTGAACTCGGGGTCGGGGACGTTCACGCCGTTGTCCCGCATGCACTTGGCCCACTTCAGGGCCTTGTCCTTGTCCTCCTGCGAGACCTGGCCCGTTCCGGGGGCGTGCATCCCGCACGCCTCGAAGGCCTTCTTCAGCGCCTCCGGGTCCTCGCTGCCCGAGCCCAGCGTCATCCCGCGCGGGTCCTGGCCGGGCTCCGGGTCGGGCGCGTCCATGCCGTGCTCGCGCAGGCACTTGCGCGCCTTGAGCGCCTTGTCGGCGTCGGCGCCGCCGGCCTGCCCGCCGCCACCGCTCGACGCTTTCGAGGACGTGCCGTCCTTCTTCCCGTCCTTGCCGTCCTTGCCTTCCTTCCCGTCCGAGCCGGCACCGCCCGTGCACGCGGTGACGAAGAGGGTCAGGCCGGTGAGCACCGCGGCCGTGGTCATGGTCATGGATCGATTCATGCGCCAGACCCTGCACCCGAGGCGGATTTCGCTTCTCTCTCCGATCTTGCTTATGACGAGGAAATACGAGAATCCGGTAGAGAGGGCGGCATGCGAGTTCTGGTGGTGGAGGACGAGGAATTCCTCCGGGAGATGATCGCCGACGGGCTGCGCCGCGACGCGCTGGCCGTCGACGAGGCGGGTGACGGCCTGGAGGCCCTGCGGCGCCTGCGCCTCGGCGAGTACGACGTCCTCGTCCTCGACCGCGACCTGCCCGGCCTGCACGGGGACGAGGTCTGCCGCCAGGTGGTGCGCGAGCGACTGCTGACCCGCGTCCTGATGCTGACCGCCTCCGGGACCGTACGGGACAGGGTCGAGGGGCTCGGCCTCGGCGCCGACGACTACCTCACCAAGCCCTTCGCGTACGACGAGCTCCTCGCCCGCGTCCTGGCTCTCGGTCGGCGCACCCGGCCCGCGCTGCCGCCGGTGCTGGAGCGGTGCGGGATCGCCGTGGACACCGCCCGGCGGAGCGCCAGCAGGGACGGGCACCGGCTCGCGCTGTCGCGCAAGGAGTTCGCGGTGCTGGAGGCGCTGCTGCGGGCGGAGGGGGCCGTGCTCGGCAACGACGACCTGATCGAGCAGGTGTGGGAGGAGGACACCTCGTACAGCACCAATGCCGTACGGGTGACCCTCAGCAAGCTGCGGGCCAAGCTGGGCGAGCCGCAGCTGATCGAGACGGTTCCGGGGGCCGGGTACCGGATCGCGGGTCCGACTGCCGGTCTCCCCGATCCGATCACCGATCCGATCACCGATCCGCGATGAGAGCAGTGCTCCATTCCGAGCGCGCCCGTCTCACCGCGCTCTACGGCTCCCTGCTCGTCCTTGCCGGCGGCGGACTGATCGCCCTGATCAACGTGCTTCTGCGGGGCGGCCTCTACACCCGCATCAGCGGGGCCGTCACCACCGCCGTCCCCGGCACCGCCTTCGAACGCGCCGCCGTCGAGGGCCAACCGCTCAAGGCGGTACCCGCCCAGCGGCTTCCGCCCGGCGCCGCCACGCCCACCCGGGAGCAGCTCCAGACGTGGGCCGCCACCCGCAACCTCTCCACCGCCGTCGAAGCCGCCACCCTCCACGAGCTGCTGGTCGTCTCGCTCATCGCCCTCGCCGTGTTCGCCGTACCGTCGATCTGGCTGGCCTGGTGGATGGCGGGGCGCGTGCTGCGGCCCGTCGGCGTCATCACCGAGACGGCCCGCCGCCTTTCGGGGGAGAACCTGCACGAGCGGATCGGCCTCAAGGCCCCGCCCGGCGAACTCAAGCGGCTGGCCGACACCTTCGACGGCATGCTCGACCGGATGGAGAGCCTGGTGGGCGCGCAGCGCCGGTTCGCCGCCCATGCCGCGCACGAGCTGCGCACCCCGCTGGCCGTGCAGCGGGCGGCCGCCGAGATCGGACTGGCCGGGGGCCCGCCGCCGGAGAAAGTGGCCCGGATCCGAGCCAAGCTGATCGGCGTCGCCGAGTCCAGTGAGCACCTCGTGGAGTCGCTGCTCCTGCTCGCGGTGTCCGAGGAGGGCCTGGAGGCCACCGCTGCGGTGGACCTCGCGGCCCTCGCGGAGGCGGAGCTGTCGGAGACGGAGCGGTCGGAGACGGAGCGGGCCGAGCCCGGGTCAGGGCACGAGGCGGAGCCGGCCGGGGGCGCCGGGCTGACCGTGGTACGGAGCCTTGAGGCGGTGAGCGTGGTCGGCGACCGGTCCCTGTTGGGCCATCTGGTGCGGAACTTGCTGGCCAATGCCGTACGGCACAACCGGCCGGGCGGGCGGATCAGCGTGAGGACCTCCGCCGACGGGGCGCTGACCGTGTCCAACACCGGGCCGGTGATCGAGCCCGACGACGTGCCGCGACTGCTGGAGCCGTTCCGGCGGCGCGCCGAGCGGCAGCACACCGCGGGGGAGGGCGCCGGGCTGGGGCTCTCGATCGTCGCCTCGATCGCGCGGGCGCACGGCGCGAAGCTGGTCGTGCGGGCCAATCGGGGGCATGGCGGCGGATTGACGGTCCGGGTGCGCTTTCCGGTCACACCTGCGCCGCACCGGACGGCGTCGCCTCAGGAATCCTGATGATCCCCGTGTGTACCGTCGGAGGCATGAGCAAGCACCCCCGAGCCGGCTCCCGCAGTCCCCGTTCACTCCGCACGTTCCGCGGCCTCCGCTCGCCCCGGCGGGTGGCCGTCGCCGCCGCCGTGGGCCTGCTGGCCTTCGGGGCCGGCTGGGCCTTCACGGTCCAGGAGGACGGGCCCGGCACCCCCGCCTCGGCCCGGACCGACCGCCCGGGGGACGCGGCCCGTACTCCGCCGTCGGCCGCGACCGCCGACGCCGCCACCTCCGATGCCGCCCCGGCCGCCGGAGCCACCCACGCCAGCCGCGGGGCCCACGGCGCTCCCGGTGCTCCCGGGGCGCCCGCAGCCTCCGATCCCGACGACGGCCTGTCCGAGGTCAGCGACGAGACACGGGCCCGGATCCCGGCCGACTCCCGCCAGCTGCTCCTCGTCGCCGGCAAGGCGAGGGACTCCTCGGAGTCCACGGCGACCCTCTACAGTCGGCCGGCGGCCGGCGCCGACTGGGTCCGCACCGCCGGGAGCTGGCCCGCGCACAACGGCGCCAGCGGCTGGAACTCAGCCGAACGCGAGGACGGGGACCTGACCACGCCCGTGGGCGTGTTCACCCTGAGCGACGCCGGCGGTCTGCTCGAGAAGCCGCCGGGCACGAAGTTCCCGTACGACCACAACCGGCTGTTCGTGCCCACCGGCCGGGGGGTGAACGGCGAGTCCCTCGCGGGCGCCTTCGAGTACGTCATCGCGATCGACTACAACCGCCGCAAGGGTTTCTCGCCGCTGGACCTGGTCAAGCCGGAAGGCGAGGACAAGGGCGGCGGCATCTGGCTCCACGTCGACCACAACGGCCCCTCGCAGGGCTGCATCGGCATCTCGAAGGAGGCCATGAAGAAGCTGCTGACCACCCTGGATCCGGCGGCGAAGCCGGTCGTCGTGATGGGCCCGGCGGGCTTCTGACGGCCGGGCTCCGTCCTCCCGGCCGGTGTCACACGGCCGTCCCGGCCGGTTCCCGACCGGCCGGGGCGGCGGCCAACCGCCGCTCCCGCAGCAGGAGCCCGATGTACGCCAGGTCGAAGACGCTGCACATGATCCCGAGCCCGAGGATGAACGGCGAGCCCTCGACCACCCCGAAGAGCAGGGTCGGGGCGAGCGTCCCGAGCCACTTCGCGACGGCGATGACGAGGGACTGCCCGCGCGGTCCGCGCCGGTCGGCGTAGAGGGAGATGAACAGCCCGGACATCAGCAGGTTCTGCAGGAACGCCGCGTACCGGGTCGCGTCGTGCGTCCCGAAGTGCGCGAGGAACAGCCACTGCACGGCGAAGCCGCTGCCGAACACGAGCACGCTCCACGCCGCGAAGAGCGGCCGCGTCACGAACTCGGGCAGCTCGGCGCGCCCGAAGCGCAGGTACGTCCAGATGATGACGACGTCGGCGAGGGCCCACACCACGTTGACCACGCCCTGGGCGGAGACCCCGGCGCGGACGTCGCCCACGGCGTAGGTCGCCTCCCACGCGAAGTTCAGCGCGAGCGCGGCCACCGGCATCGCGTACGTCCGGTCCCGCAGCCCGACCCGGATCGCCTCGACGTACACGACGGTCCACGCCACTCCGCTGACCAGCGTCAGAAACAGATCCACCCGCGGCACCCTAGCCAACCCGCCCCCGCCCGCACATCCCCCGGGCCGTCTCTTCCGGATGCACGGCGTCCCGGCCCGGAAGCCAGGGCCTCGCCCCGTCCGCGCACCCGTCGGGTGGGTCGAACCCCTTGCCTGACGGTCCGTCAGCTACGACGATGGCCCCCGGCACCGGCGGGAAACGGGTCGGCGGCCGCGGCCCGGTCGGCGGGCGGCGGCGGAAGACGAAGCGGAGGCGGCATGGCGCGCGTGTTTGCGGAAGGCCGGCTGGTCTACGGGATGCAGCTCCCGATCCAGTCGCAGAGCACCATCTACGCCGAGCCCTGGGAGGCTCCGGCGACCGCCGCCGACCTCGCCGAGGTGGCGCGGGCCGCCGACCGGGCCGGGTTCGGGTACCTGGCCACCTGCGACCACGTGGCCATCCCGCGCCGCCTCGCCGGCCCCATGAGCACCGTCTGGTACGACCCCGTGGCCACCCTCGCCTTCCTCGCCGGGATCACCGAGCACGTACGGCTGCTCAGCCACGTCGCGATCCTCGGCCTGCGCCACCCGCTCCTCAGCGCCAAGCAGTACGCCACTGTCGACCACCTCAGCGGCGGCCGGCTCATCCTCGGTGTCGGCGCGGGCCACGTGCAGGAGGAGTTCGAGGCCCTCGGCGCCGACTTCGCCGGCCGCGGAGCCGTCCTCGACGAGACCCTGGACGCGCTGCGCGCCGCCCTCGGGCCCGAGGAGTACCCGGAGTTCGAGGGCGAGCTGTTCTCCTTCAAGGACCTCGGGCAGCTGCCCCGCCCCGTCCAGGCCCGCATCCCGGTCTGGGTCGGCGGCTCTTCGCCCGCCGCCGTCCGCCGGGCCGCCGTGCGCGGCGACGGCTGGCTCCCGCAGGGCGACCCGCGCGACAGGCTGCCCGCGCAGATCGCCCGGATCAAGGAGCTCCGCGCGGCGGCCGGGGTCACCGACCCCATCGAGTTCGGCGCGATCACCGAGGCGCTGTACGTCGGCGAGCCCGGCTGGGACACCGGACGCCGCACCCTCACCGGCAAGGCGGAGGCGCTCGCCGAGTCCCTCCGTGCGTACAGGGCCCTCGGCGTGGACCAGGTCCAGGTCCGCTTCCGCAGCCGTGACCGCGCCGAACTGACCGATCAGATCACCGCGTTCGGGGCCGAGGTCGGCCCGCTTCTCAACGACTGAACGCCTCTACGACTAGGAGTACGGGCATGGGCAAGCTGGACGGGCGCGTCGTCGTCATCACGGGCGCGGCGCGCGGCCAGGGCGAGCAGGAGGCCCGGCTCTTCGCCGCCGAGGGCGCCAAGGTGCTCCTCTGCGACGTGCTGGACGAGCAGGGCGCCGCCGTCGCCAAGGAGATAGCCGAGAAGGCGGGCGAGGACCGCGCCCGGTACGTACGGCTGGACGTGAGCCGGGAGGAGGACTGGGCCGCCGCCGTCGCCACCGCGAAGGAGGCCTTCGGCCCGGTGAGCGGCCTGGTCAACAACGCCGGGATCCTGCGCTTCAACGAGCTGGTCTCGACCCCGCTGGAGGAGTTCCAGCAGCTGATCCAGGTCAACCAGGTCGGCACCTTCCTCGGCATCAAGGCCTTCGCCCCCGAGATCGAGGCGGCCGGCGGCGGCACCATCGTCAACACCTCCTCCTACACCGGACTGACGGGGATGGCGTACGTGGGCGCGTACGCGGCGACCAAGGCGGCGATCGTCGGCCTGACCCGGGTGGCCGCGCTGGAGTTGGCCGCCAAGGGCATCCGGGTCAACGCGATGTGCCCGGGGGCGGTGGACACCCCGATGGCCAATCCCGGCCTGCTGGACCCGGCGAACATGACCGACGAGGCCCGGGACGCGATGGCGGAGCTCTACGGGCGGGTCGTGCCGATGGGCCGGGTGGGCCGGGCCGACGAGATCGCCAAGCTGGCCCTGTTCCTGAGCGGCGAGGACTCCTCGTACATCACCGGCCAGCCGTTCGTCATCGACGGCGGCTGGATGGCGGGCGTCAGCGTCATGTGACCCGCCGCCCGGCCGGCGGGAGGCGTGCCTCATCTGATGGAGCGTCAGGTATTGACGCTCCCGCTTCCGCGATGGAACAGTCGACACATCAAATCTGACGGTACGTCAGAAATCAAAGGACGGTGAACCCCCTTGGAATTCGGGCTCTTCGTGCAGGGATACGTGCCTGAGGCGCGGTCCAAGGTCGACCCCGAGGCAGAGCACAAGGCGCTGATCGAGGAGACCGAGTACGTCATCCAGGCCGACAAGTCCGGCTTCAAGTACGCCTGGGCCTCCGAGCACCACTTCCTGGAGGAGTACTCGCACCTGTCGGCGAACGAGGTCTTCCTCGCCTACCTCGCCCATGCCACCGAGCGCATCCACCTCGGCTCCGGCATCTTCAACCCGCTCGCCCCGGTCAACCACCCCGTCAAGGTGGCCGAGAAGGTCGCGATGCTCGACCACCTCTCCAAGGGCCGCTTCGAGTTCGGCACCGGCCGGGGCGCGGGCAGCCACGAGATCCTCGGCTTCCTGCCCGGCATCACGGACATGAACCACACCAAGGAGATCTGGGAAGAGACCATCGCCGAGTTCCCCAAGATGTTCCTCCAGGAGGAGTACGAGGGGTTCCAGGGCAAGCACTGGTCGCTGCCGCCGCGCAAGATCTTCCCCAAGCCGTACGGCAAGGCCCACCCGGCCATGTGGTACGCCGCCGGCTCGCCCTCCTCGTACGCGATGGCCGCGAAGAAGGGCCTCGGCGTCCTCGGCTTCAGCGTCCAGAAGGTCTCCGACATGGAGTGGGTGCTGGAGCAGTACAAGACGGCCATCCAGGAGGCCAAGGCCATCGGCGCGTTCGTCAACGACAACGTGATGGTCACCTCCACCGCCATCTGCGCCGAGACGCACGACAAGGCGGTCGAGATCGCGGTCAACGCGAACATGAACCGCTTCCAGTCGCTGGTCTTCCGCTACCACGACACCTTCCCGCGGCCCGAGGCGATCCCGCAGTGGCCCGAGACGCTGCCCGAGTACAACGCGGAGATCATCGAGCTGCTGATAGCCGAGGAGCTGCTGATCTGCGGCGACCCCTCCGAGGTGCTCGCGCAGTGCAAGCGCTGGGAGCAGGCGGGGGCCGACCAGCTGTCGTTCGGCCTGCCGACCGGCGTCTCGTACGAGGACACGATGACTACCGTCAAGCTCATCGGCGAGCACGTGATCCCGAAGATCGACACGGACCCGGTCCACCGCACGACGCGCTTCCGCGAAGCCGCCTGACCGGGCCGTCCGCCCGGCCGGCGGGAGAAGCAGGGGCGGCGTCTTCCCGGACCGCCGCCCCGGGGCCGGGGCCCCGCGCTCCGGCCCGGGCGGGGCCGGCCGGGGGCATCGGCGGCAGCGGCCTGCCGCCCGCCCCCCGGCCGGCCCCACCCTGCGGACGGCCGCGGGAACGCCCGGCCCGCGGAGCCCGGCGGATCCGGCGGGGTCCGGGGCGGAGCCCCAACGCAACCGAGAAGGGACGTCATGCTCGACCACCTGATCAAGGGCGCCACCGTCGTGGACGGCACCGGCTCCCCCGCCCGCGTGGCGGACGTCGGCCTGCGCGACGGGCGGATCGCCGTCATCGCCGAGCCGGGCACGCTCACGGAGGAGGCCCGGACCACCGAGGACGCCGGCGGGCTGGTCCTGTGCCCCGGCTTCGTCGACCCCCACACGCACTACGACGCCCAGCTGTTCTGGGACCCGTACGCGACCCCCTCCATGAACCACGGCGTCACCACCGTCGCCGGCGGCAACTGCGGGTTCACCCTCGCCCCGCTGCACCCCGACCGCCCCGAGGACGCCGACTACACCCGCCGCATGATGAGCAAGGTCGAGGGCATGGCCCTCAAGGCCCTGGAGGAAGGCGTCGACTGGACCTGGTCCACCTTCGGCGAGTACCTCGACGCCCTCGACGGCAGGATCGCCGTCAACGCCGGCTTCATGGTCGGCCACTGCGCGCTGCGCCGGCACGTCATGGGTGCCGACGCCGTCGGCGGACAGCCCACCCCCGAGCAGATGCAGCAGATGCTCGACCTCTTCCACGACGCCATGAACGCCGGCGCCTGGGGCCTGTCCACCACCCAGTCCGCCACCCACTCCGACGGGGACGGCGCCCCCGTCGCCTCCCGGCACGCCAAGCCCGCCGAGCTGCTCGCGCTGTCGAAGGCCGTCGCCGAACACGAGGGCACCCAGCTCGAAGCGATCGTCGCGGGCTGCCTCGACCAGTTCGCCGACGAGGAGATCGACCTCTTCGTCGAGATGAGCGCCGCCGCCGGCCGCCCCCTGAACTGGAACGTCCTCACCATCGACGCAGCCGTCCCCGAACGGGTCCCGCGCCAGCTCATACCGAGCGAGCGCGCCCGCAAGGCCGGCGGCCGCATCGTCGCGCTGACCATGCCGATCCTCACCCCGATGAACATGTCGCTCGGCACCTTCTGCGCACTGAACCTGATCCCGGGCTGGGGCGAGATCCTCGCCCTGCCCGTACCCGAGCGGATCGCGAAGCTGCGCGACGCCGACGTACGCGCGCAGATGCTGCGCCGCGCCGACAGCAAGGAGGCCGGGGTCTTCCGGCGCCTGGCCAACTTCGGCCGCTACGTCATCGGGGACACGTACAGCAAGGAGAACGAGGGCCTGTCCGGCCGGGTCGTGAACGACATCGCGGCCGAGCGCGGCCAGGACCCCTTCCAGTGCCTGGTCGAGATCTGCGCCAACGACGAGCTGCGCACGGTGCTCTGGCCCATGCCCACCGACAACGACCCGGCGAGCTGGGCCCTGCGCGCCGAGACCTGGCAGCACGAGGACGTCATGCTCGGCGGCTCCGACGCCGGCGCACACCTGGACCGGATGTGCGGGGCGCCGTACACGACCCGCTTCCTCGGGGACTGCCTGCGCGGCCGCAAGCTGGTGCCGCTGGAGCAGGCGGTGAAGATGCTCACGGACGACCCGGCCCAGCTGTTCGGGCTGCGCGAGCGCGGCCGGATCGCCGAGGGGTTCCACGCGGACCTGGTGCTCTTCGACCCGGAGCGGATCGAGGCCGGCCCCGCGACGCTCGTCCACGACCTGCCCGGCGACAGCCCGCGGCTGGACGCGCGCGCGATCGGCATCGTGTCCGTACGCGTCAACGGCGTGGAGACCATACGGGACGACCAGATCACCGGGGCGGTCCCCGGGACCGTGCTCCGCTCGGGCCGGGACACGAGGACGGTGAGCACCCGTTGAGCGAGCCCCTGCAGCAGAAGCTGTACATCGGCGGAGAGTGGGTCGAGCCCGCCGGCGGCCACTACGACGTGGTCAACCCGGCGGACGAATCGGTGGTCGGGCTCGCGCCCGAGGCCTCGCGCGCCCAGGTCGAGGAGGCGGCGCGCGCGGCCGCGGAGGCCTTCGAGACCTGGTCCCGTACGGCCCCCGAGGCGCGGGCGGCGATCCTGGACCGGGCCGCCGACATCATGCAGCGCGAGTACGAGCCGTGGTCGGCCCTCGCCCGCGCCGAGACGGGCGCGCCGACCGGGATCGCGCGCGCGATGCAGGTCGGGGTCGGGGTGGCGCGCTTCAGGCGGTACGCGAAGGGCGCACTCGAACCGGTGGAGCGCGGGCTGCCGCCGCAGGTCACCGAGGCCGGGCCGATGGGGAAGGCGAGCATCCTGGGGGCGCTTGAGGTGCGCCAGCCGGTCGGCGTGGTCACCTGCATCACCTCGTACAACAACCCGTGGGCGAATCCGGCGGGCAAGGTGGCCCCGGCGCTGGCCATGGGCAACACGGTGGTGGTGAAGCCGGCCCCGCAGGATCCGCTGTCGGTGTTCAAGATGGCCGAGGCCCTGCACGAGGCGGGCGCCCCGGCCGGCGTGGTGAACGTGGTCTGCGGTGCCTCGGTCGAGGTCGGCGAGGCCGCGGTGGACTCCCCGCACGTGGACATGGTGTCGTTCACCGGCTCCACGGGCGTCGGGCAGCGCATCGCGGAGGTCTGCGGCCGCTCGATGAAGCGGCAGCTGATGGAGCTCGGCGGCAAGGGCGCGGCGATCGTCTTCGAGGACGCCGACCTTGACGCGGCGGTGATGGGGATCGGCACCACCTTCTCCTTCTACTCCGGCCAGATCTGCACGGCTCCGACCCGGGTGATCGTGCACCGGTCGGTGTACGAGCGGCTGGTGGAGAAGCTGACCGGCTACCTGGGCTTCATGAAGGTCGGCGACCCGGCGGCGGCGGGCACCGTGGTGGGCCCGGTGATCTCGGCGGCGCACCGGGACCGGGTGGAGTCGTACGTCGAGCTCGGCCGCAAGGAGGGCGCGCGGATCGCGTACGGCGGCGAGCGGCCGGTGGTCGGGGACGGCCGCGGTTTCTACGTGGCGCCGACGCTGCTGGTGGACTGTACGAACGACATGCGGGTGGTCCGGGAGGAGATCTTCGGCCCGGTGGTCGTGGTGGTCCCCTTCGACGGCGCGGACGGCGGCGAGGACGAGGCCGTGGCCCTGGCCAACGACAGCGATTTCGGGCTGCTGAGCTACGTGTGGTCCGGGGACTCGGCGCGCGCCTTCCGGGTGGCGCGTCGGCTGCGGGCGGGCGGGGTCGGCGTGAACACGATCGGCCGGAACATGGAGGCGCCGTTCGGCGGCTTCAAACGTTCGGGGGTGGGCCGGGACGTGGGCTCGTACGCGCTGCACGCGTACAGCGAGACGCAGGCGATCGTCTGGACGAGCTGAAGCCGCCGGTCCGGCCCTGGGAGAGCCTGAGACCCAGGTCACACGGGAAAGTTCAAAGAGGGGCAAAAGGGGCATGGCTGCGGTTTCCGCATTCCGGAACGCGGTGTCCGCCCCCTGTCGTGCAGGGGGCGGGCCGCCGAGTGAACCTTGAATTGCATGCCGATGGACACCGATCGCCTCAATAATCCAAGGTGTTCCCGCCGGTAGCGCGTCGGACTCAATCCCTCCGGATATGGAAAACGCAGCCTCTAACGTCCTGACCCATGACACAGCTGGACGTTCGGCCTCGGGTCGCAGACACGGTGAACGGCGTCGCCGACGGCGAGGGCGGCGACGGCGACGTACGCGGCAAGGGCCTCGGCAAGGGCTCCGTGGGCCTGGTGGGCAGCGCCGTCATCGGCATCTCCACCGTCGCCCCCGTCTACTGCCTGACCTCGACCCTCGGCTCCACCGCCGGCGAGGTCGGCGTACAGATGCCGGCGGTCTTCCTGGCAGGCTTCCTGCCGATGCTGCTCGTCGCCTTCGCGTACCGCGAGCTCAACAAGGCCGTACCGGACTGCGGCACCTCCTTCACCTGGACCGTCAAGGCCTTCGGCCCGCGGATCGGCTGGATGTGCGGCTGGGGCCTGGTGATCGCCACGATCATCGTGCTGTCCAACCTGGCGGGAGTCGCCACGTCCTACTTCTGGCTGCTCGCGGGCGAGGTCACGAACAACCCGTCGATCGCCGCCCTGGACGACGACAAACTCGTCCACATCGCCACCTGCCTCACCCTGATCGCCGCCGCGACCGCCATCAGCTACCGCGGAATGACCGCCACCAAGGGCGTCCAGTACACCCTGGTCGGACTCCAGCTCGCGGTCCTCGCCATCTTCGTCGCGATGGCCTTCCAGAAGGCCTCGGCCGGCACCTTCGACACCGGCCCGGACTTCTCCTGGCAGTGGATGAACCCCTTCGCGGTCGAGTCCATGGGCGCCTTCACCGCCGGACTCTCCCTCTCGATCTTCATGTACTGGGGCTGGGACGCCTGCCTGGCCACCAACGAGGAGACCACCGGCTCCGCCAAGACCCCGGGCCGCGCCTCGCTCATCGCGATGGTCGTCCTGGTCGGCTCGTACCTGGCCACCGGAATCGCCGCCCAGACGGCCGTCGGCTCCGGCACCGCCGGCCTCGGCCTCGGCAACCCGGAGACCTCCGGCAACGTCTTCGCCGCCCTCGCCGGCCCCGTCATGGGCCCGGTGCTCGGCATCCTGCTCTTCGTCGCCGTCCTCGCCTCGGCGACCGCCTCGCTCCAGACCACGTTCATCCCCGTCGCCCGTACCGTCCTGGCCATGTCCACGTACGAGGCCCTGCCGGCCTCCTACGCCAAGGTCCACCCGCGCTTCAAGACCCCGGGCCGCGCCACCGTCATGGCGGGCGTCGCGACCGGCGCGTTCTACACCGTGATGACCCTGGTCAGCGAGAACGTCCTGACCGACACGATCTTCGCGCTCGGCCTGATGATCTGCTTCTACTACTCGCTGACGGCCTTCGCCTGCGCCTGGTACTTCCGCGGCGAGCTGCGCCGCTCCGCCCGGGACCTGTTCTTCAAGGGCGTCTTCCCGGTCCTCGGCGGCCTCCTCCTCGCCGCCGTCTTCCTCAAGACCCTGATCGACATGTGGAACCCGTCGTACGGCTCCGGCTCCACCGTCCTCGGAGTCGGCAGCGTCTTCGTCATCGGCGTCGGCCTCCTGGCCCTCGGCCTGGTGATCATGCTGATCACGGAACGCCGCAACCCGGCCTTCTTCCGCGGCGCCATCCTGACAAAGTCCACTCCGGCCCTGGTGGTCGAGGACTGACCCCGCCGCACACTCGGGGTGTCCCCCCGCGGCCCGGACCGATCCCCCCGATCCGGGCCGCGGACCCAATGCCGGACTTCACCCCGAGGGGGCCCGGCCCGGTGGTGACTCCGGGTGGCGGAGGGTCGTTGGGTACGGCATGAACGTCATGAAGCGCCGCCTCGCCTCCCTGGTCCTCACGAGTGGCGCCGCCCTCGCCCTGACCCCCCTCGCCGCCCACGCCGACACGACGGGCCCCACCATCGAGGAACAGCCCGTCACCAAGCGCATCACCGACATCGCCAACCACCCCGGCCGGGCGGTGGACGACACGAAGACGGCGCTGGCCGTGACCACTTCCGCCGCCGGCTCCGCCACCCGCGCCACCAACGGCTCCCTCGCGGGCGCGGGCAACGCCCTCGACGGGCTCCCGAAGGCCCCGTCGGTGCGCTGACCCGGACGAGAATGCGGCGAGGCCCGGGGCAGGACGCCCGGCGGGCCCTCAGGCGGAGTTGATCGTTGAGCAGGCCATGATCCTGTGGCTGCTCAACACCTTCAGCACGTTCACGCTCGGCATCCTCCTCGTCGGCGGCTTCGTCGCCCTCGCCGTGGCCGGCAGCCTCGCCGCCCGCCGCCGCTTCCCGCACCTGGCCGGCGGCGAGCACAACGAGATGGTCGGCGTCGCCCTCGGCATGTTCGGCGCGATCTACGGCATCATCCTCGCCTTCGTCGTCGTCACGCTCTGGACCCAGCTGGAGAACACCCAGACCGTCGTGGCCACCGAGGCCACCGACCTCGCCCTCGTCGTGCGCAGCGCCGAGGCCTTCCCGCCGGCCGAACGCGCCCGCGTGGAGCAGGCGGTGGGCGCCTACGTGCACGCCGTCGTCGAGGTCCAGTGGCCGATGATGCGGGACGGCCGCCCCAGCTACGACGCGACCGCCGAGCAGACGCACGGGCTGTACCGGGCGTTCCAGGCGTACGAGCCCTCCGGAACCCGCAACGAGACCTTCTACGAGGAGGCGGTGGGCCGCCTCAACGACATCGCGGCGCAGCGCCGCGCCCGCGTCACGATGGCGGAGACGTCCCTGCCGGTGCTGCTCCAGGTGCTGGTGTACGGGGGCGCGCTGGTGATCCTCCCGCTCACCTTCCTGTTCGGCCTGCGCAGCCTGAAGATGCAGCTGCTGTTCGTCTCGGCGGTGGCGGGGCTGATCGGCTTCAGCCTGCTGCTGGTGATGGCCCTGGACCGCCCCTTCGCGGGCGACCTGAGCGTGACCCCGACCCCCTACAAGGAGGCGGCACTGGCCCAGTTCTGGCCGGCGGGGTAGGAGGCGGGGGCGGGGGCGGGGCGGGGGCTTCGGGGGCGGGATCGGTGAAGGCTGGCGGGGGGCTTCGGGGGGCGGGGGCCTAGAGGCGGGGTCGGGAGGCGGACCGGGATGCGGGGGGCGGGGTCCCGGCCGGTCGGGGTTGGTGGGGTGTCCGGGGGCGTCCCGTCAGTCCACTGTCCTTCCGTGTCGGGTCGGTCCGTCAAGGGCGCTCCCTGCGGTCGCGTCGCTTCGCGATGGCCTTCGGCCACCCTTGACCGACCGCCCCGCCCCGGAATGCCATAAGACTGCCGGGAAGCCCCCGAAGGATGGCCGGGAGGTTCGTGTTCCGACCAGGGCCCCTGGATATGCCGGCCAGCACCCCCTGTCCCTCCGCACTCCCTCCCCGGCACCCCACGTGCCCGGCCAGGCCGGGGACGCGCCCGATCGCTACGCGCTCCTCTCGGCTCAGCGACCGACGACCGCCTGTGGCCGGACATAGGCCGCCCAGACGAAATCCTTGGGCCGCTTTCGGGCGTCTGCGGCCCGTTTGGGGAGCAAATGGCGGCTGAGAGGGGCGAAAAGGGGGTGAGAGGGAGCGAGGAGGAGCCTGATGCCCGATGTCTCAACCTCTCACTCCGCTCATGGTCGTTGGGAGCCTCGAGCGCTGGACGAATGGGGCAAACGACCCGCTGTCGCGTGCCGCGAGTGGCCTGTGCGAGTGGTGGGCGGCTTATGTCCGGCCACAGGCGGTCGCCGGACGCTGAGACGGGAGAAGGGCGTAGCGATCCGGTGCGCAGGGGTGGGGCATGGGGGTCTGGTCGGTGTCTGGTGCGGGGTGGGCCGCCGTGATGCGGAAAGGCCCGTCATGAGGGCTTTCCGGAGGCTCTGGCCTCCCCGCGCGTCATCTCGCCCCGGCTTGGTGGGCCGGGTGGGCTGGATGTGGCTGGACAGGGTGGGGAGGGCGGCATCCCTGAGCTGCCCGTGTGGGAATACGTCCCCCCTGACCGTTCCTTCGGGGCTTCCCGGCAGTCTTATGGCATTCCGGGGCGGGCCGGGCAGTCAAGGGTGGCCGAAGGCCATCGCGAAGCGACGCGACCGCAGGGAGCGCCCTTGACGGCCCGGACCGACACGGAAGGACAGTGGACTGTCGGGAAACCCCCGGACTCCCACTGACGCCGGCCGGCCGGAGCTCAGGCTCCGGTGACGCCGCCGAGGAAGGCAGCCCAGGTCGTGGGGTGCACGGCCAGCTCCGGGCCCGCCGGCACCTTCGAGTCCCGGATGTGGACGGCGTCGGCGCATGCGGCGACCTCTACGCAGTTGTCACCGTCGCCACTGCTGTACGTGGACTTGTGCCAGGAGAGGGCGACCTCGACGCAGCTGTCGCCCTGGCTTCCGCTGTAGCTGCTCTTGAACCATCGCAACGGGGAGCTGTTCACAGGGATCCTCGCATTCGCATCAACAGGCCCACACTGTCAGCAGGATTGAGGGCCTGGATACGAAGTTTGGCATACCGCTGATGGAGGAGGCTGATGTCTTTCGGGTCAGAGATGATGAGTCCCGACTGCTGTCCCTCGCTGTAGCCCAGCCACTCGTTGTCTTCGGTTTCGAGGAGGCAAATGGGGCCACCGAGCCCCGCGTGGTGGGGGCTCACCCTCGGCATGATCTGCAGGTCGACGTTCGGTAGCCGTGCGCACTCCACCAAGTGGTCGATCAGCTGACGCGTCACCTCCGGTCCGCCGATCTGTCGCTCGATCACGATCTCGTCGAGAATGAAACTGCAGATCGTGTACGGCGTGCGGTGGAGAATCTGCTGACGCTCCAGGCGGGCCGTGATGCGAGCCTCCACCTCCTCGGGGGTGGGGAGCGGCAGAACGTCGCCTATCAGCGCCCGTGCATACGACTCAGGCTGTAACAGTCCCGGAACCGAGCGGCATTCGTACGTATTGAGGGCAATCGCCTCCTGCTCCAACTCCGCCCACCTCTTGAACCACTTCGCCAGACCTCGCTTCCGATTCAGTCGATGCGAGGCGATGCGGATGACGCCGAAGGCGTCCAGAGCCTCCTCGGACCGGTTCACGAACTTGACCGACGGGTGTCGTCGGCCCTGCTCGACCGAGCCGACGTACTGGACCGAGTACCGGACGCGTTCGGCCAGTTGCTCCTGAGTGAGTTCCGCGCGTTTGCGGAAGGCCTTCACGGTTTCCCCGAAGCTCCGCAGGTCGCTGTCCGGGTCGGCCTCGCCGCCGCCGTTCTCGTCGTGACTCACCATCGCGGTCACCTCCCGCGTTCAGCTTCACGGGCGGTAACCGCGCCTGTCCAGAACGTGAACTCGTACAGATGAAAAGTAGCGGTCGCCTTTCTGGCAACCGCCCCGCCCACACGGGACGTTGCTCCCATGACCGGAGCCCCTGCCCCCGCCCAGCCCCTCGTACGCGCGTTCACGCAGCGTTTCAGCAGTACCCGGCGCGGGGCCCGCCTCGCGCGGTGTCTCGCCATGGTCGAGCTGCACGAATGGGGGATTCCGCACCGCACCCCGCTGTCCGAGGACGCGGAGCGGATCATCGCCGAGTTCACCGCCAACGCCGTCATCCACGGGCATGCCGCCGGCCGGGACTTCGAGCTCAGGCTCGTGCTCCTCGGGGGCGTGCTCCGCATCGAGGTGTCCGACGCCCGCCGCGAGCGGCGGCCCGCCGTCCAGCCGCACGCCCACCAGGCCGAGGGCGGCTACGGCCTGCGCATCGTCGACGCCGTCGCCGCCGACTGGGGGGTCGCGGACCGTGTGATCGGCAAGACGGTCTGGGCAGAGCTCGGCCGATGGTGATCAAAGATCACGCGGGGCCGGTCAGGCCTGGTCCCGCGGGACGAAGACGCTCACCCGGTAGGTGGTCGGGTGGGTGAGGCGGCCGCAGAACTGGTCGATCCGCAGGCTCTCGGGGTTGGTGACCTCGCCCTCGGCGATGAGGCGGCGGGCGTACTCCTTCATCTCCGCGTGCTCCTGCGTGGAGAACAGCGGTTCCCAGTGGCCGGCTACGGCCTTCGCCCGGCGGTGGGCGCGTTCCCTGCTCCGTTTGCGCTTCTGCTGGCCCGGCATGTGGATCAGCCCCCTTTCGGGGGCATCATCTGACCGGCCGCGCACCTGCGTCGACGGATTTACAGGTACTGCGCCAGGTCGTCCAGAACGCGGAGGATCTCCGGTTCTTCCGCCGGCGGGAGCTGGACGACGACCTCCTCGATGCCGAGGTCCGCGTAGTGGGCGAGCTTGCCCGGGTTCGGGTGGACCGCGTACGGGACCACCTGGAGGGTCTTCGGGTCGCGGCCCGCGGTCTCCCAGACCCGGCGCAGCACCGGCAGGGATTCGGTGAGGCCGCCCCCTCCGATGGGGAGCCAGCCGTCGGCGTGGTCGGCGATGGCCGCGAAGAGCTTCGGGCCGGCCGAGCCGCCGATCAGGGTCCGGGGGCCGTGGAGGAGCTGGCCGGAGCCGAGCTCGCGCGGGGCCAGGACCGGCTTGGGGTGGGCCATGCTGGCCTGGACGGAGGAGAACTCGCCGACGTACGCGGTGGGTTCCGGGGCCCACAGGGCGCGCATCAGGGCCATCCGGTCCCGGACCAGCTCGCGGCGGGTGCGCCACTCGACGCCGTGGTCGGCGGCTTCCTCGACGTTCCAGCCGTACCCGATCCCGAGGGTGAAGCGGCCGCCGGAGAGGTGGTCCAGCGTGGCGATCTGCTTCGCGAGGGCGATGGGGTCGTGCTCGGTGACGAGGGTGATGCCGGTGCCGAGGGCGAGCCGCTCGGTGACGGCGGCGGCCTGGCCGAGGGCGACGAAGGGGTCGAGGGTGCGTCCGTACATCTCGGGGAGTTCGCCGCCCATGGGCGCGGCGGTGTCGCGGGCGACCGGGATGTGCGTGTGCTCGGGGAGGTAGAGCCCGGCGAACCCGCGCTCCTCAAGGGCGCGGGCGAGGCGGACGGGGGTGACGGTGTGGTCGGTCAGGAAGACGGTCGTGGCGATCCGCATGGCTGGGGGCACCTCCGTGGCTCTTCGGTGGAGGGCCACGCTACGGCCTGCCGGCCGGATTGTTGAGGGGGCGCCAGCTGGAGCCGACGGGATAGCGCGTCTGCCAGCCGGTGGAGGGGGCCTTCGGGCCGTGCAGTGAGGGACCCTGGGTCATTTCGAGGGCGAAGTCGTCGGCGAGTTCCAGGAGGGTGGCCCGGCCTTCGAGGTCGGCGAGCCAGGCGCCCGGGAGGGCGGTCTCGCCGTGCAGGGCGCCGAGCAGGGCTCCGCAGAG
Organism: Streptomyces sp. NPDC051109; assembly: GCF_044455885.1. Lineage (NCBI taxonomy): Bacteria > Bacillati > Actinomycetota > Actinomycetes > Kitasatosporales > Streptomycetaceae > Streptomyces > Streptomyces sp. NPDC051109. Next base: position 28,923 of record NZ_JBITFF010000034.1, on the reverse strand, counting down.
GGCGCCGGTGGCGGGGGAGTCGCCGTCGTGGTTGACGGCGAGGCGCAGGCCGTGCGGGACGTCTTCGGCGACGAGCGCGCAGTAGACGGCGACGGCGAGGGCCTGCTCCGCGGCGTGGCCTTCGCCGCCGCCCGGGGCGAGGGCGGCGACGGAGTCGGCGGAGGGCGGGCCTTGGGGGACGGCCGCGAGTGCTCGCTGGAGGGCGTCGGTGACGGCCTGGTGGCCCGGGCGGGCGCCGAGCAGGCCGAGGGTGCGCTGGACGGCCGCGTCGAGGGAGTCGCCGCGGGTCAGGCCGTGGACGATGACGGCGAAGGCGCCGGCCGTGAGGTACGCGGCGGGGTGGCCGTGGCTCTGCGCCGCGCACTCGGTGGAGAGCTGGAGGACCAGGCCGGGCTCCCAGCCGACCAGCAGGCCGAAGGGGGCGGAGCGGGCGGCGGCGGCCGCGTCGCGGGCGGTGGGGTTCTTCGGCTGGTCGAGGGTGCCGAGGACGTCGTCGGCGAAGCCGGTCAGGCAGGCGCGGGCGGGGCCGCGGCGGGCGTAGAGCCACTCCTGCTGTGCGAGCCAGCCGTTGTCCTTGCGGCGCTCGTCGGGGCCCCAGTCGTGCTGGGTGGCGGCCCAGCGCAGGTACGCGCGGTGGATGTCGGTCGGCGGGTGCCAGGCGCCGGTGTCCCGGCGTACGTGGGCGCGGATCAGCCCGTCGACGGTGAACAGGGTGAGCTGGGTGGCGGCGGTGACCGTGCCGCGGGGCCCGTGCGGGCCGGGGACGGGCCCGGTCAGGCCCTGCGGGCCGTGGGCTTCGCGGACGGCGTCGAGCGAGAGCCCGGCTGCGGGGGCCCCGAGGGCGTCGCCTGCGGCGGAGCCGAGGAGCGCCCCGCGGACGCGGCTGCGGAAGTCCTGCTGTTCGGTCCGGCCCCACAGACCGGCGAGGACTCCGGCCCGCCCTCCGAGCGTTGCGCCGGGAGCGCGGCCGTCGGGTGCTCCGGGGCCGCGTCCGACCCGTGCCGCGATCCCGGCCGCGGCCGCGGCTCCGCCCGCGATGCGGGGCGTGCCCACCGCCTCGGCTCCGCCTCCGGTCCCGGTGCCGGCCGGTATCGAGTGCTTCTCGGTCGTCGTGTCGTCCATCGCGATCCCCCTGCCCCGCCCCGGCGTGCTCTGGCGCGCACTGTAATGGACACGTCTGATCGAATCCGGAACCAGGTCGTCCAGCAAGCCGTTTGCGCGGGCGGAACGGCTGGATTCCGTGCCCGGGTTCCGCGACATCTCGTTCACATCCGGTCCGAAACGGCCAGTAGACGCCCAGGTGGCGCGCCTTGATCGACAGGTGGCACGTTTTGCCACTCGCCTTGGAGCCGGTCGGTTCAGGCCATGTCTCGTTCATGCAGAGTTCTCCGGCGGCCCACAGCCTCAAGGGCATGAAGAAGGCACTCCTCGCCGCGACCGCCGTCGCCTCCGCGCTCACCGCTTCCCTGGTCGCAGCCCCCGCCGCCACCGCCGCCTCGGCCTCCACCGGTTGGGAGCTCCCCTGGACCGGCCACCACCACAGCCGCACCTCAGTCCCCTTCACCGAGGCCACCGTCACCGCCGGCGGGGACGGCCGGTTCACACTGAAGTGGAACGCCCCGGGCACCAAGCGGGTCGAGATCAAGGCCAACGGCAAGGTCGTCGCCAAGGGGGGCGCCCAGGGCGCCGCCGTCGTGTCGGGGCTGCCCGCCGCCGACCGCCAGTGGTTCGACTTCAAGTCCGACCGCGGCGTGGGACTGCGCCTCGCCGACCGCCTGATCCGGCTCGAAGGAGCGGTCAACTTCCGCGACGCGGGCGGCTACCGCACCACCACCGGCCAGTGGGTGAAGATGGGTGAGGTCTACCGCTCCGACGCCCTCGACAAGCTGACCGCGGCCGACCTGGCCAAGCTCCAGCGCCTGCGCGTCAAGACCGTCTTCGACCTCCGCACGGAGAGCGAGCGCACCACCGGCCCCGACAGGGTCCCGGCCGGTGCCGCGTACACCGTCGCCGACGTCTTCGCGGGCTCCGGCTCCTTCCAGACCCTGCCGAAGTCCCCCGACGAGGCCGTCAAGGCCATGGTCGACGCCGAAAGGGCGATGGTCGCCGGCGAGGGCGGCAAGAAGGCGTACGGCTGGGTCTTCGAGGGCCTGGAGCGCGACCGCGACCGCGCCGTCCTCTTCCACTGCACCGCCGGCAAGGACCGTACGGGCTGGGCGAACGCCACCCTGCTGACCGCCCTCGGCGTGCCGAGCGACACCGTCATGGCCGACTACCTGGCCAGCAACGACTACCGCAAGGCCGCGAACGACGCCGTCCTGTCGCACCTGCCGGCCCAGCAGGCCGCCGTCTACAAGCCGATGCTCGACGTGCGCGCCGAGTACCTGAACTCCGGCTACGACGAGGTCGAGGCCAAGTACGGCACCTTCGACCGCTACCTGAGGGACGGGCTCGGCATCGACGCCCGCGAGCTCAAGCAGCTCAAGAAGGACCTCCTCGTCGGCTGACCGGGCGGTCGCACTGCGAGGAGGGCCCGGCCGGCATCGCCCCGGCCGGGCCGTCCGCGTTCCCGCGTTCCCGCGTTCCCTCTCAGTCCAGCACCGGCAGCAGCTCCGGAAGGTGCCCGTCCGAGGTGCGGGCCGCCTCCATGCGCTCCTGCGGCACCTCCCCGTACAGCGTCGTGCGGGCCTTCGCGGGCCGGCCCGCGGCCTCCGCGACCGCGATGAGGTCCCGTACGGACTTGTACGAGCCGTAACTCGATCCGGCCATCCGGGAGATGGTCTCCTCCATCAGGGTGCCGCCGAGGTCGTTGGCCCCCGACCGCAGCATCTCGGCCGCGCCCTCAGCGCCCAACTTCACCCAGCTCGTCTGGATGTTGGTGATGTGCGGGTGCAGCAGGATCCTGGCCATCGCCGTCACCGCGCGGTTGTCGCGGACCGTCGGACCGGGCCGGGCGATGCCCGCCAGGTACACCGGGGCGTTGGTGTGGATGAAGGGCAGCGTCACGAACTCCGTGAAGCCGCCCGTCCGCTCCTGGATCCGGGCGAGCGTGCGGAAGTGGCCGAGCCAGTGCCGCGGCTGGTCCACGTGCCCGTACATCATGGTCGACGAGGACCGGATGCCCAGCTCGTGCGCCGTCGTGACGACGTCGATCCAGTCCGCGGTCGGCAGCTTGCCCTTGGTCAGCACCCAGCGGACCTCGTCGTCCAGGATCTCCGCCGCCGTGCCCGGGATGGAGTCCAGCCCGGCCTCCTTGGCGGCCGTCAGCCACTCCCGTACGGACATGCCCGTCCGCGTGGCCCCGTTGACCACCTCCATCGGCGAGAACGCGTGCACGTGCATCCCCGGCACCCGCTTCTTCACCGCCCGCGCGATGTCGAAGTACGCCGTCCCCGGCAGGTCGGGGTGGATGCCGCCCTGCATGCACACCTCGACCGCGCCCACCTCCCACGCCTGCTGCGCCCGGTCGGCGACCTGGTCCAGCGACAGCGTGTACGCGTCGGCGTCCGTACGGCGCTGCGCGAACGCGCAGAAGCGGCAGCCGGTGTAGCAGACGTTCGTGAAGTTGATGTTCCGCGTGACGATGTACGTGACGTCGTCGCCCACCACCGACTTGCGCAGGTCGTCCGCGATCCGGCACAGGGCGTCCAGTGCCGGGCCGTCCGCGTGCAGCAGGGCGAGGGCCTGGTCGTCGGTCAGCTTCGTCGGATCGTCGGCGGCCTGCGCGAGCGCCGCCCGCACGTCGGTGTCGATGCGCTCGGGGACCATGCCGGGGGCCGCCGCCTCGCGCAGCGCCTCCCAGTCCCCGTAGACGTGGTCGAAGTCCTCGCGCCGGTCCGCGGAACGGCCCTCGGTGTCGATGGTGGCGTGCAGGTCGGTGCGCCCGTACGAGCCGAACCCCTCGTCGGGCTCCTGCCAGGGATGGCCGACGACCTCGGCGTCCGGGTTCGCGAGGCCGGTCTGCGGATCGGCCAGGGCCCGTACGTGCGGCAGCAGCCGCGGGTCCAGCCAGGGCTCGCCGCGCTGTACGAACTCCGGGTACACGCAGAGCCGCTCGCGCAGCTCGAAGCCGGCCGCCGCGGACTGCCCGGCCAGTGCGTCGATCTGCGGCCAGGGCCGCTCGGGGTTCACGTGGTCGGGGGTCAGCGGCGAGACGCCGCCCCAGTCGTCGATGCCGGCCCGGATCAGCCGCGCGTACTCCCCGTCGACCAGGTTGGGCGGCGCCTGCAGGCAGCCGGAGGGGCCCATGATGTGCCGGGCGACGGCGACCGTGGCGACGAGGTCGTCCAGCTCGGCGTCGGGCATGCCGCGCATCGCCGTGTCCGGCTTGGCGCGGAAGTTCTGGATGATCAGCTCCTGCACGCCGTGGTACGAGCGCGAGACGCGGCGCAGCGCGAACAGCGACTCCGCGCGCTCCTCGTACGTCTCCCCGATCCCGATGAGCAGCCCGGAGGTGAAGGGCACGGAGGACCGTCCGGCGTCCTCCAGCACCCGCAGGCGTACGGCCGGCTCCTTGTCGGGGGAGCCGAAGTGCGGGCCGTCGGGCTCGGACCACAGGCGCGTGGCCGTGGTCTCCAGCATCATCCCCATCGAGGGGGCGACGGGCTTGAGCCGTTGGAAGTCGGCCCACGACATCACGCCCGGGTTCAGGTGGGGCAGCAGCCCCGTCTCCTCCAGGATGAGGATGGAGACGGCCCGCACGTAGGAGATGGTGTCGCTGTACCCCTGCGCCTCAAGCCACTCCCGCGCCTCGGGCCAGCGCTCCTCGGGCTTGTCGCCGAGCGTGATGAGCGCTTCCTTGCAGCCCAGCGCGGCGCCCCGGCGGGCGATGTCGAGCACCTCGTCGGGCGACATGTACATCCCGTGGCCGGCCCGGCGGAGCTTGCCGGGGACGGTCGCGAAGGTGCAGTAGTGGCATTTGTCTCGGCACAGACGGGTCAGCGGGATGAACACGCTCTTCGAGTACGTGATGACGCCGGGCCGCCCGGCGGCCGCGAGGCCGGCGTCGCGGACCCGGGCGGCGGAGGCGGCGAGGTCTTCGAGGTCCTCGCCGCGCGCCTGGAGGAGCACGGCCGCCTCGGTGGCGTCGAGGGCGACGCCGTCGCGGGCCCGGCGGAGCGCCCTGCGCATCGCGTTGTCGGTCGGAGTCATGCGGTGAGCATACGATCCGACGCCAGGCCGCCGAGGGGGCTGCGATCCGTCATCTCATCAGCTCACCGGCGTTGACCAGCAGGGACTGGCCGGTTATCGCCCGTGCCCGGTCGGAGGCGAGGAATACGGCGGCGTCGGCGACGTCCCCGTCGGTGGCCAGGTCGGGCAGCGCCATCCGGTCGGTCAGCCGCTGGTGCACCTCGGCCTCGGGAACCCCCTCGGTGTGTGCGGTGAAGGTGACGAACGCCTGCACGGGCGGCCCCCACATCCACCCCGGCAGCACCGTGTTGACCCGGATCCGGTGCGGCCCGAGCTCACGGGCCATGGAGTACATGGCGGAGGTCAGGGCCCCCTTGGAGGCGGCGTAGGCCGCCTGCTGCACTTCGTTGGGTGCGGCCACGGCGGACTGCGTCCCCACGATGACCACGGAGCCGCCCCGCGCCTTGAGCGCGGGCAGGCAGGCCCGGGTCATCCGCAGCGTCCCCAGCAGGTTGACGTCGATGATCTGCGACCAGGTCCCGAAGTCGGCGTCTTCGAGCCCCCCGAAGTACGAGTCCCAGGCGGCCACGTGCACGACGGCGTCGATCCCCCCGAACCGCTCCTGGGCGAGGGAGGCGAGCGCCGCGCACTGCCCCTCGTCGCGGATGTCGGTCGGCAGGTGGGCCGTGTGCGTCCCGTCGGGGTCGATCTCGGCGGCCGACTTGGCGAGATTGGCCTCGGTCCGTGCCCCGAGCACGGCGTTCCCGCCGTCCCGTACGACGGCGGCGGCGACCTGGTGCCCCAGACCGGCCCCGACGCCCGAGACGATGACGGTCTTCCCTTGCAGCAGCATGTGCGTGCCTCCTGGCGCGGGTCCATCTGACGGTCCGTCAGGCTAGGGCTTCGGCCGGGGGTTGGGAAGGGGCGCGGCCCCCTGCCGGCCCGCCCGCCGGGCCCGCCTACCCCGCCCCCGTCACTCCCGCCAGCCGCTCCAGGCCCACCCCGATCTCCTCCGGCGTGTGCGTCGTGAACGACAGCCGCAGGGTGCGCGGATCCGGGGTCCCCGTGTGGAACGGCGCCCCCGGGACGAAGGCCACCCCGCGCGCGATCGCGGCCCGCAGCAGGCCCGTCGCGTCGTACCCCGCCGGCAGCCGGGCCCACACGAACATCCCGCCCTCCGGCCGTTTCCAGGCCGAGCCCGCCGGCAGGGCCGCGCCCAGCCCCGCGAGCAGGGCGTCGCGCCGGTCCCGGTAGGCCGCGCGCACCGCGCCGATGTGCGCGTCGAGGTCCGAGGTCCGCAGGTAATGGGCCGCCGCCAGCTGGTCCACGGTCGAGGTGTGCAGGTCCGCCGCCTGCTTCGTCACCACCGCCGCCCGACGCAGCGCCTCCGGTGCGCGCAGCCACCCCAGCCGCAGCCCCGGGGCCATGACCTTCGAGAAGCTCCCGAGCAGTGCCGTACGGTCCTGCGCCCCCGGGTACGCCGCGAGCCACGGCACCTCGGCCCCCTCGAACCGGAGCTCCCCGTACGGGTCGTCCTCCACCAGCCACAGGCCGCGCCGTGCCGCGATCTCCGCCACCGCAGCCCGCCGGGCGCCCGGCAGGGTGCGCCCCGTGGGGTTCTGGAACGTGGGCACCGAGTAGAGGACCTTGGGCCGCTCCCGGGCCACGATCTCCTCCAGGGCGTCGGGCAGGATGCCCTCCCCGTCGCAGGGCACGGGTATGACCCGCGCCCCGGCCAGCGCGAAGCACTGGAGCGCCGCCAGGTACGTGGGGTTCTCGACGAGGACGGCGTCGCCCGGTTCCACCAGCGTCGAGGTGATCAGGGCGAGGGCCTGCTGGGACCCCGTGGTGACCACCAGGTCCTGCGCGGAGGTCTCCAGCCCCCGGGCCGTCACCCGCGCGGCCACCGCCTCGCGCAGCTCCGGCGCGCCCTCGGTCGTCGAGTACTGGAGCGCCCGGCCGGCGGATTCCGCGAACGCGGCGTCGTACGAGGCCCGCAGTCCCTGCGTGTCGAAGAGCTCGGGCGCGGGCAGGCCGCCGGCGAAGGAGATCACCCCCGGGCGGGCGGTGAGCGCGAGGATCTCGCGGATGGGGGACCCGGCGACGGCGGTGGCGCGGGCGGCGAACGCGGGCGGCGGCGCGGCGGGCGGAGCGGTGGGGGAGGACGCGGGAGACGGCACGGGGGCTCCTAGGGGGAGGCGGGTGCGCGCATCCTAGCCACGTAAAGATGCATACGGCACCTATATGTCAAGGGGTGGAACGCCGCACACCCCCTCGCCATCTGACGTCTCATCAGCTAGACCGTTCGGCATGACGACGGAACACCAGAGCCGAGACACCCGCCCCGAGACCTATGCCGACCTGGCGGCGGTGGGCCCGTACGGCGTCCGCCCCGGCCATGCGCTGATCACCATGGTCGAACCGCGCCCGGGCCACGAGTACGCGTACAACCGCTGGTACGAGGACGACCACTACTACGCCGGCGCGATGGCCATGCCCTGGATGTACGCGGGCCGACGCTGGGTCGCCACCCGCGACCTCCAGGAGCTGCGCTACCCCGAGAAATCGGCCGTCGCCCAGCCCGTCACGGCAGGGTGCTACCTCTCCACGTACTGGGTCACCGAGGGCCGCTACGACGAGCACATGAAGTGGACGGTCGCCATCAACAAGCGGCTGGGTCGCGACGGCCGCGTCTATCAGGACCGCACCCACGTCTTCACGGCCTTCCAGGACCACGAGGCCACGGTCTACCGCGACGGGGCGGCGGGCCCGCGCGACTTCCACGCCCTCGACCATCCGTACGCCGGTCTGGTCCTCCAGGTCGTCGACGCCGACGGCCCCGAGCAGCGGGCGGAGCTGCTGGAGTGGCTGCGCTCGCGCGCCCTGCCGAAGCGGCTGCACGGCTCGCCGGCCGCGATGGTGACGGTCTTCCGGCCGACCCCGCTGCCCGGCGACCGGATGACGTACGTCAAGCAGGTCGAGGGGGTCGACACCCGGTTGACGCTGCTGTGGTTCCTGGAGGCGGATCCGCGTACCTGCTGGGACCGGTTCCAGGGCCTGGACGTCGAGGTCGCCGAGGCCGGAGTGGGACGGGTGGAGCTGGTGGCGCCGTTCATCCCGACGGTTCCGGGAACGGACCGGTACGTGGGGGAGCTCCGCTAGGGAGCGGCCGGGGCGGTCGGAATCCGGCCCCGGACATGGCCGAGCCCCCTCGGCCGGGACGGCGGGCCAGTCGAGAGGGCTTCAGTCAGTGGTGCGGGTGATGCGGTCGTGGCGCGTGATGCAGAGGAGGGATCGGCGGGGTGGTACGCCGTGACGTTCAGACGAGGCGTCCCAGCCGGCCCTCGGTGACGTCGGCGACGAACGAGGTCCAGGAACCCGGCGCGAAGGTGAGGGACGGCCCGTCCTGCACCTTGGAGTCGCGGACCGCGATGGCCTCCACGACGGGGGACTTGACCTCGACGCACGCGCCGTTTCCGCCGGAGTAGGAGGACTTGATCCAGTTGTCCGTGGCGCCCTGACGAATAGCCATGTTTCTCTCCGGTTCAGCGAGTTGTGCCAGTGAGGTGTCGGCCATTTCGCTTCTCTGACCGACGTGATCGACGCTACCGGCACCTTCCGACGGGCGAAGGGGTCATTCACCCGACCGAGTGGCATATTCCATTCAGGACTTCTGTGGCTGGGGAGTGACGGTGTACCGTACCGGCCCCCCTCGCCACCTGCCCGGTTTTCTCCCCCTTTTACCTACTTCCCTTGCCGGCGTACTGGTCGATGATCTCCGCGATGAACTGGCGCGTCTGCTCCACGTTGAGGGCCTGCGCGCGCAGGTGCTCGTACATCACGCTGTACTTCTGAACGTCGTTCGCCTTCTCCAGGTACAGATCGCTCGTCACGCCCTCGATGTAGACCACCGTCGAGTCCGACGCGTCGGGGAATTCGAGGATCGCGTACTGGCCGTTCACGCCGGGGTGCGCGCCCATCGAGAACGGCATCACCTGCACGGTGATGTACGGCTGTTCGGACTGCTGTATCAGGTACTCAAGCTGCTTGATCATCAGCTGCGGGTCGCCCACGTGCCGGCGCAGCGCGGCCTCGTCGATGACCGCCCACAGCCGCAACGGCCCGACTTCCGGATTGTTGTTGTCCGTTTCGGAGAGCCGTTTCTGCCGGTGCATGCGCACCTGGACGCGCTTCTCGACATCGGCCGGAGCGGTCTCGGGCAGCGCGCCGCGGATGAGCGCCTGGGCGTACTCCGGGGTCTGGAGCAGGCCGGGCACCATCTGGGGTTCGTAGGTGCGCAGGCTGGCGGCATCGGTTTCGAGGCCGATGTACACGCTGTACGGGATGTCGCCGAAGGCGTGCCACCAGCCCTGCTGGCGGGAGTCCTTGGCCATCTGCATGAGGGAGTCGACGAGCCGGCGGTCCTCGACCTCGTACACGTCGCACAGGTCGCGGACGTCGCGCTGGCTGATGGAACGGCGGCCGTTCTCCAGCCTGCTGATCTTCGACTGGGAGACGAGCAGGCGTTCGGCGACCTGCTCGGCCGTCATGCCCTTGTCCTCGCGGAGCTTGCGCAACTCCATGCCCAGTCGGCGGCGTCGGACGGTGGGGTTGACATTGGACGCCACTTGAACGGCACCTCCGCCTTCTTCTGGTTCTGTCTCTCTGCGTGTCTGATGGTGAGCAGACTGCCACCGAAGGGCGGGGCGGCGCCGGAGAACGGCCCGGAAATGCAGACGCGCGGGATGGCGGGGCCGGCGGACCGGCCCCGCCATCCCGCGCGCTGGCGGCTCCCGAACCGGGTCATCGGGGATGCCGGTTGCGGCCATGGCGGTTCGGTGGAGCGGTGAATCGGTAAAGCCGTTGATCAGTGCGCGGCCACACCGGCGCGGGCCATCGCGCCCGTCCGGCGCGCCTGCATCGGTACGCCGTTCGCCGTGGCCCGGGCGGCCGGCGGGGCCGCCGGTGCACGGTCACGGCGCGGCTGAGCAGCCACACCGTTCTGGACGTCCATGACGGCGTGCGCCACGAGACCGCCCATCGGGTCGTGCCGGATCAGGTCCCGCAGCCGGGACCTGGACGACCGCCCCTCGTTGCCGGGGTACAGGTGCTTGCCGAGTCCGACCGCGTGGGCCAGTGCGGCGAGCGCCGCGGTCCGCGGGTCCGGCGGTACGCCGGTGCGGATCGCACTGTCGAGCCGGGCACGGATCTCCCGGCTGATCGCCGTGTCGGTCGCCTGGTAGCGAGTCGTCGGCAGCACTCCGCACATCTGGCCCGCGACGGCATGGACCATGCCGCAGCGCTCCAGATGAGCGAGGTAAATCTGGCGGAGCCCCAGCCGGGGTCCGCCGATCCAGTGGACGGCCCGTACCGGGCTGCCGCGCCTGCGCAGCAGTTCCAGTGCGGAGTCCAGGGTCGGATCTCCTGTCGGCCGTGGCATCACCACGGCGATACGATCCCCGTCAGGGGCTATCCGTCCTGCCAGAGCCAGCTCTACTAGCTGTGCCCCGGCCAGGCCGAGGTCGAGCGACTGCGGCTGCGCCGTGGTACCCGTGGTCGGGTCCAAAGCGAGCAGCAGAAGCTCCTCCGGAATTGTTCTGCGGCTCCTGCCCATCCATGCCTCCCCGCGTGGATGAGTGACAGGGTGACGCCTCTCACATTCATCTGTCGAGAGCGCCTGGTCGCTTTGTGGGGGAACTGGCAGCTATGTCGTTCTCGTCTAGCACGGGGGCGATGCCCCCTAGACGGGACACTGTTAGACATTCGGACAGCCGAACGTGGTGGCGATCGAGGAGGAACTGGTGGCGGGCGAGTCCCCCGACAAGTCGGTTGATGAAGGAGCGTCGGGGGCGGCGATGTCCTCCGCGGAGCGTGACCCGAGGCTGTCGGTGTTCCGGCCGCGGGAACCCGAGTCCGAGACCTCCGCCGCCGCCTCGGCCGAGGGCCGGGATCCGCTGCGCGAGGCGGTGGCGGCATGGGTGGCCGGGACCGAGGACGAGACCGGGTCCTCCGGACGGGTGGACTCGGACCCGGCACCGGCCGACAGCGAGCGCACGGCGGTCTTCCGCGCCCCGAAGCCGGCGGAGTCGAAGCCGGACGCCGAGTCGAAGCGGGCCGAGTCGAAGCCGGACGCCGAGTCGAAGTCGGACGCGTCGAACCCGGACGCCGGGGAGCCGGAGTCGGCTGCGGCCTCGGCCGGGGCCGGTACGGACACCCCGGCGCCGGCAGCCGCTCCGAAGGCGGGCTCGGCTGCGGCCCCCGCCGAGGACGCCGCGGCCGGGACCCCGGCCGGGGATCCGTCGCGCGACAGCGAGCGCACCGCGGTGTTCCGGGCCGTGCGGCCCGGGGCGGGTACGGATGCCCCGGCGCGCGCCGCCGGGAAGCCGGCCGGCCCCGAGCGCGGCCCCGCAGCAGGTTCCGCTTCGGGACCCGCCACCGACGACGCCCCTGCCGGGGGTTCCGGTTCCGGTGCCGCTGCGGCCGACGCCGGTCGCCCGGCCGGGAGGCCGGATCCGGCCTCCTCCGCCAAGAACTCCGGCGCGGACGGGCCGGCCGCCGCCGATGCGCCGGCCAAGTCGTCGCCGGCGCGCGCCAGTGAGCGCACCGCCGTCTTCCGAGCCGTACGGCCGGGTGCGGCGCCGGGCGGCCCGGATGCCGCCGCCACAGGTTCCGCTTCCAGTACCGGTTCCGGTGCCGGGTCGGCCGCTGCGAAGCCTGCTGGACCTGATGTCCCTGCGGGGAAGCCGGATCGGGCTTCCGCCGCCAAGCCGGCCGGAACCGCCCGACCGGATTCCGGTTCGGCGTCGGGCGCCGACAAGCCGGCCGCCGGCGAGGGACCGGCGGAAAGGCCGGGCCCGGCTTCGGGTTCCACTTCTGCTTCCGCTTCCGCGCGCAAGCCCGCGGGCGCCGCGTCCACGGACTCCGGTTCGGCGGCCGCCCCCGAGGCCTCCGGCAAGGCGTCGGCGGAGGACAGCGAGCGCACCGCCGTGTTCCGGGCCGTGAAGCCGGGTTCGGCTCCCGCCAAGGGCGGTTCGGGCTCCGAGGCCGCGGGTTCCGGTTCGCCGTCCGCAGCCGAGGCCTCCGGCAAGGCGTCGGCGGAGGACAGCGAGCGCACCGCCGTGTTCCGGGCTCCGAAGGTGGACTCCCAGTCCGGGTCCGGGTCCGGGTCAGCGTCCGCATCCGGGTCCGCATCCGGGTCCGCGTCCGCGTCCGGCCCCGGCGGCGCGGGCAAGGGCTCCGACGAGGCTGCGGACAGCGAGCGCACCGCCGTGTTCCGGGCCGTGAAGCCGGACGCCAAGGGCTCCGCACCGGCTCCGCAGAAGCCCGCGGGCTCCCGGCCCGTGCCGCCGAAGGCGGTCGGCGGGGAGCGGGCCAGCACGTACGTGCCGCTGCGCAAGGACGACGTCCCGGCTCCGAAGCCGGCGCCGGCGGCCCCCGCGGCAGCGGCTCCGGCCCCCGCCGCGGCCCCCGCCCCCGTACCCGAGCGGACCGAGCGGACCACGCAGCAGCCGCTGCCGCCCAAGCCGCCGCTCGACATGCTCGCGGACCTGACCAACAACCCGCCCCCGCCGCCGAGCCCCCTGCGCACGGCCGTCCGGCGGTTCAAGATCTACGCCCCGCTCGTCGCGCTCCTCGCGATCGTCCTGGCCGTCGTCCAGCTCGTGCGCCCCATGCCCGAGCCGAAGCTCACGATGACCGCGAAGTCCTCGTACACCTTCGACGGCGGAAACCCGGTCCTGCCCTGGCCGAAGGAGGGCCAGGCCTACATGGCCGCCGCCGGCCTCGGCACCGTCGGCAGCTTCGGCGAGCAGAAGCCGATCGCCATCGGCAGCGTCGCCAAGACGATGACGGCGTACGTGATCCTGAAGAACCACCCCCTCAAGAAGGGGGAGAAGGGTCCGATGATCGACGTCGACAAGACGGCGGTCGACGACGGCAACAAGGACTCCGAGGGCGAGTCCACGGTCAACACCCTCAAGGCGGGCGACAAGGTCTCGGAGTACGACGCCCTCGCCGCGATCATGATCCCGTCGGCCAACAACATCGCGCGCCTGCTCGCGCGCTGGGACGCCGGCGGCGACCAGGAGGCGTTCGTCAAGAAGATGAACGACGCCGCCAAGGAACTCGGCATGGCCAACACCACGTACACGGACCCCTCGGGTCTGGACGCGACGACGGTCAGCACCGCCGAGGACCAGGTCAAGCTCGGTCTCAAGATCGTGGAGATGCCGGAGCTGATCGCGATCACCAAGCTGCCGGACTGGACCGACCCGTCCGGCAAGAAGTGGCGCAACTACAACACCCTCATCCCGTTCAACGGCGCGCTCGGCATCAAGACCGGCTCCACCACCAAGGCCGGCGGCAACCTGCTCTTCGCCGCCGAGAAGACGGTCGGCAAGACCAACCAGCTGATCGTCGGCGCGGTGCTCGGCCAGCACGGCGTGCCCATCCTCGACACCGCCATCGCGTCCAGCAAGCAGGTCATGCTGGCCACGCAGAAGATGCTGGTGAACGCGCCCGTCGTGAAGAAGGGCGACGTCGTCGGCTACGTGGACGACGGTCTCGGCGGCCACACCCCGGTCGTCGCGACCGCCGACGTGGAAGCGGTCGGCTGGCCGTCGCTCACCGTCACCGTCAAGCTCACCGCCGGGGACGGCAAACTCCCGCAGACCGCCAAGGCGGGCACCGAGGTCGGCGTGCTGACCGTCGGCGAAGGGGCCAGCCAGGTGAAGGTGCCGGTGGCGCTGCGGAGCGACCTCGCCGCGCCGGGCATCGGCAGCAAACTGACCCGTGTCGGCTGATCGCCCCCGCAAACGGTGAAGTGGTGACGTGACCGCTCGCCGCGACACCGCGTGATTCCGGCGCCCCGGGCAACCCCGGGGCGCCGCCGCGCGTCTAGCGACCGGGAACGGTACGCAGAAGTTCGATCGATGCTCCGGTGAACCCGGGGAGTCCGGGGAATCCGGGGAGTAGTGCAGTGACCACCGCTGAGCAGCAGGGCCAGGGCGACCGGGGTGCACCGGCGGCCGCCGGCGGATCCGGTGCGTCCGGCGTCGGCGACGTGCCCGAGGCCGCACCCGGCGGCATAGGGGCCGCCGCCACCGCCGCCGCTACGGCCTCCCCGGCTCCCGTCGCCCCCGTCGCCTCCCGCGCGCTCGGCCGGCTGCGTCGCCACCCGGTGCTCGTCGCCACCGCCGTGGCGGCCCTCCTGCACGTGATCTGGTTCTTCAGCTTCGCCAACAGCGGCGGCGACCTGGCGGCGCAGGACGCCTGGGCCGAGTTCGTCGGCCGCCATCCGGACTCGGCGTACAACCTCGCCTGGTACGGCGGCATGCACCCCGTCTCGTACAGCGTGGTGTCCCCGTACGTGATGTACATGATCGGCGTGCGGACCACGATGATGGCCGCCGGTACGGTCTCGGCCGGACTGCTCGCGCTGATCCTGACCCGCTGCCGGGGCACCGTCCGCGAGCCGCTGTGGCCTGCTCTGGCCGGGGTCTACGGGCTGCTGTGCAACGCCCTGTCCGGCCGCGTCACCTTCGGGCTCGGCGCGATGTTCGCGCTCGGAGCCGTCGCGGCCGTCTTCTGCTGGCCCCGCAAATGGGCGGAGCGGCGCTGGGCCAAGGCGGCCGTGGCGGCGCCGCTGGCTGGGCTCGCGACCGCCTCCAGCCCGGTCGCGGGGCTCTTCCTCGGGGTGATCGCGGCCGCGCTGTTCCTGAGCGGGCGGCGCCCGGGGGCGTACGCGCTCGGCCTCGCCCCGGTGGCGGTCGTCGGGCTGTCGGCCTGGCTGTTCCCGTTCTCGGGGACGCAGCCGATGAAGCTGGGCTCGGCCGCGCCGCCGTTCCTCTTCGGGCTGGCGATCCTGTTCCTCGTACCGAAGCGGTGGAAGACCGTCCGGATCGCCTCCGCCGTGTACGCCTTCGGGGTCCTGCTGACCTGGGCGATCGACTCGCAGGTCGGCTCGAACGTCACCCGGCTGGTCATGCTGTTCGGCGGGGCCGTGCTGCTGGCGGCCCTCCCGTACGCGGTCCCGCGCAGCCGGCACTGGTACGCGGTGCTGTTCGCGTTCATCGGGATCAACGTCTGGATCACCGCCAACAGCATCACGGACATCGTCCGCACCACCCCGGTGGCCGCCTGGAACCGGGAGCTGGCCCCGCTGGTCGATCAGCTGAAGAAGGCGGGCGCCGAGCGCGGCCGGGTCGAGGTGGTCCCGGCCAGCAGCCACCGCGAGTCCTCCGCCTTCCCCGCGTACGTCAACCTCGCGCGGGGCTGGAACCGGCAGGCGGACCTGGAGCGGAACCCGCTCTTCTACGACGACACCCTCACGGCCGTGAGCTACCGGGAGTGGCTGGACCGCTGGGCCGTGCACTACGTGGTGCTGTCGGCCGACAAACCCGACTCGGGCGGGGAGGACGAGGCGAAGCTGGTGAGCGAGGGTCTCCCGTACCTCCAGCAGGTGTGGGGCGACCGGAACTGGCGGCTGTTCAAGGTCGACGCGCCGACGGACCTGGTGTCCGGGCCGGCCACGGTGGTGCGGGCGGGCGCGGACCAGCTGGTCGTGGACGTGAAGGCGGCCGGGCGGGTGCTCGTACGGATCCCGCACTCGCCGTGGCTGGGCCTGGTGGACGGGGCGGGCAAGCCGGTGCCGCCGCCGCAGGAGACGTTCGCGTCGAAGGCGCGCGGCGGGGGCGGGGGCGGCGGCTCGGGCACGCTGCCGAAGGAGTACGCGAACACGGCGGGGTGCCTGTTCAAGGCGGCTCCGGACACGGCGGGCGACGTGTGGACGGAGCTGCTGGCGCCGGGGCCGGGCGTGTACCGGGTGGCGGCGAAGTACCAGCTGCCGCGGGGGACGCCGTGCCCGGAGGAGCTGACCCGGTGGCTGGCGGGGCCGCTGGAGCGCCCGGCTCCACCGAGTCCTTGATCGGGAGTTTTTACGGTCGGTCCGGGTGCGTTGCTCCGCATATCTGCATACGATCCGAATAGTCCGATTGGGTGCTTCCCGAGGGAGTTGACGACGGGATGAGCAAAGCGCAGCAGAGGCAGGATTTCCGAGAGGCCTTCCAGGCCCAGGAGCCGGATCGGCCGCCGCGCCCGGCAGGCCACGGCTTCGACGGTCTCGTGCGGAGCAAGGTCAAGGGCGGAGCGCACACGAAGGCGGCCCTGAAGCGGGCCGGCACCCCGCAGGGTGACCGCATCGGCGAACGCAGCAGAGGCCTGAGCTGATCCCACGACCCACGACCCACGACACGCATCGCATCGCCAGCCCTCGCGGTTTCGGCCGGGAGGGCTGGCGCATGTCCCCACCAGGGACTTCGGACAACCGTTGCATTGCCGACGGATGACCAAAACGCGACCCTCGTAACGTCGGGTTGGTCGACGGGCCGAACCGCAGAGAAGCGGGCCCCCGGCGCCGGGCACCCGCCCGGCGACCCTTCCCCGCCCGGAGAACCCCATGCCCAGCACCCCCGTGCCCCGCACGCGCCGCACCCGCCGGGCGATCGCGACGACGACCCTGACGCTGTCCGTCACGTGCGTCCTGGCCGCCTGCGGCAGCGGCGGCGGCTCCAAGCTCCCGCCGGACCCCAAGGTCGGCAATGCGTCCGCGGCGGCCCCGGTGGCCGACACGAAACGGCCCTCCCACCGTCGAAGCCGACCGGCCTGAAGATCGACGCGGCGGGCGTGGACGCGAAGAAGACGGTCGACCTCGAGGTGGACGCCGCCACCGGCGAGCTCGGCGTCCCCGACGCCGACCCGGACGCGGACAACCCCGGGCCGGTGGACCGGGGGTGCCACCCCGGCGGCCACCGCACCGACAACGTCATCTTCTACGCCGACCTCGTGGCCTGACCCCCACCACCGCGGCACGCGAAAGGGCACCTACTGATTCAGCAGGTGCCCTTTTCCCATGTGCCCTCGGCAGGATTCGAACCTGCGACACCGGCTTTAGGAGAGCCGTGCTCTATCCCCTGAGCTACGAAGGCGTGACCGCTGACAGACTAGCGGATCGTCCGGTGCGCGGTCGCCCGGATATGGCCGACGCCGCCGGGGGCAGGGTCGGGGGGCGCCGCTGCCCGCCTTTCCCGGTGGGGTGTTCTGCGCCGGCGCGTGCCGTTCGGCGGGGTGCTCGGGGCGCCCCGCGCCGAACTCCCGGCCCGCGCACCTGCCTTGGCGGCCCGCTTCGGTGTCCGGGTGGCGGCCGTGGGCGGGGAACCACGTGCGGCCGGGGCCTGTTGGAGAAGCGTCGGGGCGGCGCGGCGAAGACCCGGCTGCGCCGGGCCGCGGCCCGCCGTGCGGCCGGACGCCCCGAAGCGGCGGTCGACACCCGGGGGAATTCCGCCTGATCCGGTTTGAGGTCGAACGCCCCGGTCCATGGGACACCCATGGAATTCCTTCGCCCCGCCGGCTGGGAGGAGGCGCTCGCCGCCAAGGCCGAGCACCCCACCGCCGTGCCCATCGCCGGCGGCACCGACGTGATGGTCGAGATGAACTTCGACCACCGCCGGCCGGAGTACCTCATGGACCTGAACCGCATCGGTCCGCTGCGGGAATGGGAGATCGGCGAGGACGTCGTACGGCTGGGCGCGTCGGTCCCGTACACGCAGATCATGGAGCACCTGCGGACGCAGCTCCCGGGCCTGGCCCTCGCCTCGCACACCGTCGCCTCGCCGCAGATCCGCAACCGCGGCAGCGTCGGCGGCAACCTCGGTACGGCCTCCCCGGCGGGTGACGCCCACCCGGCGCTGCTCGCGGCCGGGGCGCAGGTCGAGGTGGAGTCCGTACGGGGCTCACGGCTGATCCCGATCGACGCGTTCTACACCGGGGTCAAGCGCAACGCCCTCGCCCCCGACGAGCTCATCAAGGCCGTGCACGTGGCCACCGCCGACGGGCCCCAGCAGTTCTCCAAGGTCGGCACGCGCAACGCCATGGTCATCGCCGTCTGCGCCTTCGGCCTGGCCCTGCACCCGGCGACCCGGAGCGTCCGTACGGGCATCGGCTCGGCGGCGCCCACGCCGGTCCGGGCGAAGACGGCCGAGGAGTTCCTGGCCGCGGCCCTGGACGAGGGCGGGTTCTGGGAGTCCCGCAAGGTCCTCACCCCGTCGATCGCGAAACAGTTCGGGGACCTCGCTGCCGCGGCCTGCAACCCCATCGACGACGTGCGCGGCACCGCGGCGTACCGCCGGTACGCCGTCGGTGTCCTGGCCCGCCGCCAGCTCCTGTGGACCTGGGAGGAGTACCGCGGCGGGTCCGGCTGACCCCGCGCCCGGCCGGGCCGCGCCTCAGACGCCCATCGGGGTGTGCAGCTCCACGACGACCTCCACCTCGACCGGCGCGTCCAGCGGCAGCGCCGCCACGCCCACCGCGCTCCGCACGTGGATGCCCGCGTCGCCGAAGGCGGTGCCGAAGAGCTCGCTGGCCCCGTTGAGCACGCCCGGCTGGCCGGTGAACCGCGGATCGCTCGCCACGAAGCCGACCACCTTGACCACGCGTTTGACGGCGGACAGGTCGCCAGCCACGGAGGCGATGGCGGCGAGCGCGTTCAGCGCGCACTGCCGGGCCAGCCCTTTGGCCTGCTCCTCGGTGACCTCTGCGCCGACCTTCCCGGTCAGCAGCAGCGCGCCGTCGGCCATCGGCAGCTGGCCGGAGGTGTAGACGTGGTGGCCGTTGACCAGCGCGGGCACGTACGCGCCCAGCGGGGCGAGGGTCTTCGGGAGGGTGAACCCGGCCGCGGCGAGCCGCTCCTCGGGGGTGCCGGTCGTCATCCTGTGTCTCCTCGGCTCGTCGGCTCGTCGGTTGGTCGGTTGGTCGGCTCGTCGGTTGGTCGGGTCGTCGGTTGGTCGGGTCGTCGTGTCGGCTGTCGTCTCGTCGTCGTGCGCTCGTCCCGGTGGCCGGGCGGCGCCTCAGGGGCGGGTGACCCGGACCTGGAAGCTGCCGTTGCGCAGCTCGCCCACCACCGAGATGCTGACGCCGGCCTGCTCGTCGGTGAAGGTCTCGCCCGGCCGGAACGGCGCGTCCGACAGTTCCCCGTGCACGTTGGGCCGCCGGGTGCAGCCGCCGCTGCCGATCGCGCTGTCGGAGACGGTGACGGGCCCGCGCCCGGTGTCCACCTGGGAGTCCACCTTGTAGATCAGTACACCGGGCTTGCAGACGGCCTCGTCGTTCCCGGCCCGGGTGCGCACCTCCACCGCGTACCCGGCGGTGTCCGACAGCGGTACGAAGGCCAGCTTGGTGCCGCCCTCCACGCCGAGCGGGGTCAGGGTGTGGTCGCTGACGCCGGATTTCGCGGCGCAGCTGATCTGCGAGCTGTCCAGCCAGCCCAGCTTCCACTTGTGCCAGCCCAGCAGGTCGTTGTTGGCTCCCCAGTCCTCGCTCATGATGTCCCAGTGCCCGACGGCGCCCCCGCCGTCGGAGGTGTACAGGTCGGGCAGCCCGAAGACGTGCCCGTTCTCGTGCGGGAGCACCCGGTAGCCGGACTCCCGGTAGGTGCCCGAGCCGTCGTCTTGGCGGCTGTAGACGAAGGATGTGTTGGCGAGCGGTACGCCGTCGGCCATCGGGGCCTCGGCGTTGCCGGAGAAGGTGACCGAGAGCACGGTGTCCAGGGCGGACGGTCCGGCGTTCGGCGTGACCAGGACGTTGACCAGGTCGTAGCGGCTGAAGTCCACCTCCGGGTCGGCGGCCTTCGCGATGTGTTCGACGAGCTGCCGGTAGCCCGGCTCGTACGCGGATCCGCGCTCGATCCCGTACGCGGCGAACGGCATCGGCATGCGCAGCCAGGTCCTTATCGGCGCCTCGGCCCGGTACGTGAGGCGGCCGTAGGAGCTGGTGCGGAACCATTCGGAGGTCTGGGGGAAGAACTCCGCCATGCGGTCCAGTGCGGTGCCCTCGCCCTTGGCGTCCGGGAAGTCGATCATCAGGTTCAGTGCGCGGACCTCGCCGGTCGAGCGGGAGTACCCGGGCGGGGTCGGCATTCCCTCCGACATCTGGACGCCCATCGCGCCGGTGATCCGGCAGGGCGCCAGGGCGGACTCGGCGCTGGTGGCAACGGGCCCGGCCGCGGAGTGGCTGCGGCTGGAAATTCCGGTGCTCGCAGTGGCCGTGACACCGAGGGCCAGCACGGTGAGGCCGATGTACGCGCCGGCGCGGCGTGGTCTGCGTATCCGGTGGCGGGTCTGCGGCATGGAGATCGCCTTCGGGTCCGCGGCAGCCGGCCGGGCCCGGACTGCGCTCTGTGCGATTACCCTCCGTCGGCTGCGGCGCGCCCGCGCGTCGAGTACGTCCGAACGGGAATCGCGATGTGACCCGGGTCACGCGGGAGAGTGAAATAACCGGGGACGCGATCCCCGTTTGTACGTGAGTCCCGCAAAGCGGGGACCGACTCCCCGTTTGGGGGCGGGTACGAGACCCAGGCCGAGGGAGGCCTCGCATGAAGCGCCCCACCACCCCGGCGGCGGCCGTGTCCGCCCCGGAGGCGGCCGTGGAACTGCCGGCGGACCCGTCCGCGGCCCCGGCGGGCCGGGCGGACCCGGCGGCCGCGGCGCCCACCCGGGTCCCGCGGCCGCGCGCGGACGCCGTGCGCAACCGCGAGCGGATCCTGGTGGCGGCGCGCGAGGTGCTCGTGGAGCAGGGCTCGACGGCGCCCTTCGACGAGATCGCCCGCCGGGCGGGCGTCGGCAACGCGACCCTCTACCGGCACTTCCCGGACCGGGCGGCCCTGGTGCACCACGTCGTGCTCTTCGTCATGGACCGGGTCACCGTCCAGGCCGAGGACTCCCTCGCCCAGGAAATCGACGCCTTCGCCGCGCTGTGCCGCTTCACGCACGCCGCGGCGGACGAGCGGATCGGCGCCCTGTGCCCCATGCTCGCAGGGGACTTCGACCACGAGCACCCCGAACTCATCGCGGCCCGCGAGGCCTTGGCGGAAGCCGTCGAGACACTGGTGGCCGCGGGCCAGGCGGCCGGGCTGGTCCGTACGGACGTCGGCGTCGGGGACCTGATGGTCGCCCT
The DNA here is from genome assembly GCF_044455885.1 of Streptomyces sp. NPDC051109. NCBI lineage: Bacteria > Bacillati > Actinomycetota > Actinomycetes > Kitasatosporales > Streptomycetaceae > Streptomyces > Streptomyces sp. NPDC051109. Next base: position 7,788 of record NZ_JBITFF010000034.1, on the reverse strand, counting down.
CTCCCAGCTCAGCCGACCGCTCCCGGGCGTCACCTGCATGGCCGTGGACGGGTTCGTCCACCGCCATCTCCAGCTGTTCCTGGACGGGTTGCGGGCGCCGGCCCGCTCCGAACTACCGGGCGAGGCGGCCACCTTGGAAGACCTGAGGCAGAAAACCATGTGACGCCCGGGGTCGCGCCCGTTAGCGTCGTAAACCCGACTTAAAGATAATTTTTCAGTCATTCCGCACAGTAAGTGGGTACCCCCATGTCAAAAACAGCCGCGCCTGCGCCGCTGGCTGCCGACCCCAGTCGCTGGAAGGCACTCGTCTTCATAGCCCTGGCCCAGCTGATGGTCGTCCTCGACGCGACGATCGTGAACATCGCCCTCCCGTCCGCCCAGACCGACCTCGGCATCTCCGACGGCAACCGCCAGTGGGTCATCACCGCGTACGCGCTGGCCTTCGGCGGACTGCTGCTCTTCGGCGGCCGCATCGCCGACAAGTGGGGCCGCAAGAACGCCTTCATCGTCGGCCTCATCGGCTTCGCCCTGGCCTCCGCGCTCGGCGGCGCCGCCAACGGTGAGGCGATGATGCTCGGTGCCCGCGCCCTCCAGGGTGCCTTCGGCGCCCTGCTGGCCCCGGCCGCACTCTCCCTGCTGGCCGTCATGTTCACCGACGCCAAGGAGCGGGCCAAGGCCTTCGGCATCTACGGTGCGATCGCGGGCGGCGGCGGCGCCGTCGGCCTGATCCTCGGCGGCTTCCTCACCGAGTACCTGAACTGGCGCTGGACCTTCTTCGTCAACATCCCGTTCGCGATCGTCGCGGCCATGGGTGCCTGGATGGTCATCCGCGAGCCCGCGGGCGGCCGCAACCGCGCGCCGCTCGACATCCCCGGCGTGGTCCTGTCCACGCTCGGCCTCGTCGCGCTGGTCTACGGCTTCACCCGTGCCGAGTCGGCCGGCTGGTCGGACGTCGTCACCGTGGCCATGTTCGTCGGCTCGGCGGTGCTGCTCGGGGCCTTCGTGTTCGTCGAGTCCCGCGTGAAGTCCCCGCTGCTGCCGCTGCGCGTCCTGCTGGAGCGCAACCGCGGCGGTGTCTACCTCTCGCTCGGCCTGGCCGTCATCGCGATGTTCGGCCTGTTCCTCTTCCTCACGTACTACCTCCAGGTCGTGAAGGGCTTCTCGCCGGTCAAGACCGGCTTCGCCTTCCTGCCGATGATCGCGGGCATGATCACGGGCTCCACCCAGATCGGCGCCCGTCTGATGACCCGGGTCCCGCCCCGGCTGCTGATGGGCCCGGGCTTCCTGCTCGCCGCCACCGGCATGCTGCTGCTGACCCAGCTTGAGGTCGGGTCCTCGTACCCGGCGCTGATCCTCCCGGCGCAGCTGCTGCTGGGCCTGGGCATGGGTACGGCGTTCATGCCGGCCATGTCGCTGGCCACGCACGGGGTGAACCCGGCCGACGCCGGTGTCGCCTCCGCCATGGTCAACACCTCGCAGCAGGTGGGCGGCGCCATCGGCACCGCCCTGCTGAACACGATCGCCGCCTCGGCGACCACCGCGTACCTGACCGACCACGCGGCCGAGGCCGCTGCGGGCGGCCCGGCGGCGAAGCTGATCCAGGCCCAGGCGATGGTGGAGGGCTACTCCACCGCCATCTGGTGGGCCGTCGGCATCCTCGTCACCAGCGCGACCATCGCCCTGACGCTGATCACCACGGGCCGGCCCGGTGCCGGCGGTCCGGTCGCCTCCGGCGACGGCGCGGGCGCGGACGCCGAGGTGAAGATCCCGGTGATCGCCCACTGACGCGGCTGGGGGAACCCCGGGAATGACTGATGACCCCGTGTCGTTCGGATCCGAACGACACGGGGTCGGTCGTGTTCGGGGCCGGCCCGGCTCGCCGGAAGCCACGAGCGGGGCGACCAGCCGCAGGGTGTGCCCGCCTCTCATCCGAACGGGTGGGGCGAGGCGCCGGAGGGTGCCGGTTTGGGGTGGATGGGTCACTTGTCGCTTATCAAGCGATTCGCTGGCCGGGCCAGGCAACCAGAAGCGGGCGGGGGCCGTCTTCAAGGGCGGAATGTGGCGGGGTGCGCAGCCGCGGCACATGCCGCGGAGTGTGACGGCGGTCATATGAGCGCGGTGGCGGGGCAGGATACTGCAAGATCCCCAAAAAGAGGGACCAGCGTGGGAATTCTGTCCCGATTCCAGTCGTTGTTTCCTTTGGAAGCGGGCACTCGGGAGAGTGTCCAGGGACGCGGAGCCGCGTCCCAGCAGCCGCACCGCGACCTAACTCATTGCAAGGGAGCACGCATGGCAACCCGCGCCGTCGCCCGTCGTCAGTCCAGGGGCAGCGCCCGCGCTGTGGGCGGGGAGATCGCCGACCGCGACCTGGTGGGCATGTACCTGGACGAGATCGCGCGTACCCCGCTGCTCGACGCGGCCAAGGAAGTGGAGCTCTCGCAGATCATCGAGGCGGGCGTGTACGCCCAGCAGATCCTCGACGGCGAGATAGAGCGCGAGGGCGAGAGCCCGGCGCGCGAGGAGCTGGAAGCGCTGGCCGCGGAAGGGGAGCGGGCCAAGGAGGTCTTCATCCGCTCCAACCTGCGCCTCGTCGTGGCCGTCGCACGCCGCTACCCGCGCAGCGGCCTGCCCCTGCTCGACCTGATCCAGGAGGGCAACGCCGGCCTGGTGCGCGCCGTCGAGAAGTTCGACTACGCCAAGGGCTTCAAGTTCTCCACGTACGCCACGTGGTGGATCCGCCAGGCCATCACCCGTTCCATCGCCGACCAGTCCCGCACCATCCGCCTCCCCGTCCACCTGGTCGAGGAGCTCGGCCGGATCCGCCGCATCCAGCGCGAGTTCAACCGCGAGAACGGCCGCGACCCGGAGCACGCCGAGATCGCCGCCGAGCTGGACTCGACGGAAAAGCGCGTCGGTGACGTACTGGACTGGGCGCGCGACCCGGTCAGCCTGAACATGTCCGTGGACGACGAGGGCGAGACGCAGTTCGGCGACCTGCTGGAGGACACCTCCGCGATCTCCCCGGAGCAGTCCGTCCTGTCCCTCCTGCGCAGCGAGGAGCTGGAGGACCTGCTGGGCAAGCTGGACCAGCGCACTGCCTCGATCATCAAGATGCGGTACGGCATCGAGGACGGCCGCGAGCGGACCCTGACCGAGGTCGGCAAGCAGCACGGCCTGACCCGCGAGCGGATCCGCCAGATCGAGAAGCACGCCCTGCTGGAGCTGAAGCGGATGGCCCGCGACACGGGCTTCGACGCGGTGGCCTGACCCGCGCCCCCAAGAACGACCCCCCGGTGCCTACCCCCCCCAGGCGCCGGGGGCTCCCCTTCGCCCCTGCTCATCCCTGCGGCGGCACGGCCGCGGTGAGCCGTGAAGCCAGCGCGCGGGCCGCGGCGGCCAGGAAGTCGGGCGTGTGCACCGTGAAGGGGACCGCGGTCAGCGCCAGCCGCGCCGCCACCCACTCCGGGGAATCCCCGCTGGAGAACCGCACCCGGCAGCCCCCGCCCACCGGCTCGGCATGCTGGCGCAGCCACCCCGGCAGCACCTCGGCCGGGGCCGCGAACGACACGTCCACCGCGTACGTCTCCCCGCCGTGCAGCCCGCGCCGTACGAACTCCGCCGCGTCCATCGGCAGCTCCCGGGCGGCGAAGCGGGCGCCCGTGGCGAACGGCTCCGCCACCCGGTCCACCCGGAACGTCCGCCAGTCGCCCCGGTCGAGGTCGTACGCCACCAGGTACCAGCGGCTCCCCGTGCTCACCAGCCGGTACGGCTCCACCAGCCGCCGGGAGTCCGCCCCGTCCCGCGCCCGGTACGCGAACCGCAGCCGCTCGGGCCCCGCCACCGCCGCCGCGATCGTGGTCAGCGTGCGCGGGTCGATGCTGGCCCCGTCCCCGCGGGTCACCGCGATCGTGGCCGACTGCAGTGCGCCCACCCGGCGCCGCAGCCGCCCCGGCAGGACCTGTTCCAGCTTCGCGAGGGCCCGTACGGAGGCCTCCTCCACCCCCTCGATCGCGTGCCCGGCGCCCGCGCGCAGCCCCACCGCGATCGCCACCGCCTCCTCGTCGTCCAGCAGCAGCGGCGGCATCGCGGCTCCCGCCACCAGCCGGTACCCGCCCTCCGCGCCCAGCGTGGCCTCCACCGGGTACCCCAGCTCCCGCAGCCGCCCGATGTCGCGCCGGATCGTGCGCGGGCTGACCCGCAGCCGCTCCGCCAGCTCGCTCCCGGGCCATTCGCGCGGGGTCTGGAGCAGGGAGAGCAGGGTCAGCAGCCGTGCGGGGGTGTCGGTCATGCCCTCCAGATTGCCTGGGAAATAGGACACTAACCGACCTAGATGCCCTCTAGGTTTCTCTTCATGACCACCGAGACGTCCCAGCCACCCAGTCCGCCCACCGACCGCCGCCGCTGGCTGGCGCTCGCCATCGTGATGACCGCGTCCTTCATGGACCTGGTCGACGTCACGATCGTCAACATCGCGATACCCAGCATGCGCCAGGACTTCGGCGCCTCGACCAGCGCGATCCAGTGGATCACGGCCGGCTACGCGCTCGCCTTCGCCGCCGGCCTGATCACCGGCGGCCGTCTCGGTGACATCTACGGGCGCAAGCGCCTCTTCCTCGTCGGCGTCGCCGGCTTCACCGCCGCCTCGCTGCTCTGCGGCATCGCGGCCGACCCCGCGATGCTCGTGGCCTCCCGCCTCCTCCAGGGCGGCATGGCGGCGATGATGGTCCCGCAGGTCCTGGCGATCATCCACGTCACGTTCCCGCCGCAGGAGCGGGGCAAGGTCTTCGGCATGTTCGGCGCGATCGTCGGCCTCGGCGCGGTCTCGGGACCGATGCTCGGCGCGCTGCTCACCGAGTGGAACCTCTTCGGCCTCGAATGGCGCACGATCTTCCTGATCAACCTGCCCGTCGGCATCGCGGCCGTCATCCTGGGCCGCAAGTTCATCTCCGAGTCCAAGGCCCCCCGGGCGCTGCGCCTGGACCTGGTCGGCGTCGTGCTGGCCACCGCCGCACTGGTCCTGCTGATCTTCCCGCTCACCCAGGGCCGGGAGAACGGCTGGCCGCTGTGGGGCTTCGCCTGCATGATCGCGTCGCCGCTCGTCTTCGCCGCCTTCATCGCGTACGAGAAGTACAAGATCAAGAAGGACGGCTCCCCGCTCGTCGAGCTCTCCCTCTTCAAGGTCAAGAGCTTCGCCGGCGGCATCGCGGTCCAGCTGGCCTTCGGCCTGGCCACCGGCATCTTCTTCCTGGTCTGGACGCTCTACATGCAGATGGGCCTCGGCTGGACCCCCCTGCACGCGGGGAGCACGGGCATCCCCTTCTCCATCGCCGTCTCCGTCGCCGCCGGCCTCTCGGTCGAGAAGCTGGTCCCGCGCTTCGGCCGCAAGGTGCTCCAGGCCGGCGCGCTGGTCATGGCCGCGGGCCTGCTCCTCTACATCTGGGAGTCGCAGCGCTACGGCATGGAGATCGTCTCCTGGCAGATGGCCGCCCCGCTGGTCGTCATGGGCATCGGCATGGGCCTGATCGTCGCCCCGCTGAACGACACCATCCTGTCCCAGGTGCCGCGCGAGCACGCCGGGTCGGCCTCCGGTCTGATCAACACCACCGGCCAGATGGGCAACGCGCTCGGCCTCGCCCTGACCTCCGTCGTCTTCTTCGGGTCGATCGACGACGACAGGATCTTCGGCGTCCCGTACGTCGAGGCCTTCCGCGGCGCGCTGTGGTGGGTCGTGGCGGTGCTCGTCGTGATCTTCGCGGTGATGTTCGTGCTGCCGCGCAAGCAGATCCCGATGGACCAGCGCGAGGGCGGCACGCAGGACGCCCCGGCCGCGCCCGAGGCGGTCCCGGCCGGCTGACCGGCCACCCGCACCCGCCCGACGGGCATGTCCGCTTCTGTTGGCGGACATGCCCGTTTGCTTTGGTTTTAATCTGATATCGGCGTACAGTGGGGGCTGATCCGTAGAAACGGACGTGAACCCACATGTACGCACCGGAACGCCAACAGGAGATCCTCCGGCTCGCCCGCGAGGCGGGCCGCATCGACGTCCTCTCCCTCGCCGACCGCTTCCGGGTCACCGCCGAGACCGTACGCCGCGACCTCAAGGCCCTGGACCGGGCCGGCCTGGTCCGCCGCGTGCACGGCGGGGCCATCCCGGCGGGCCGCCTCGACTTCGAACCGGACCTGACCGAACGCGAGGCCACCCGCGCCGACGAAAAGGAGCGCATCGCGGCCGCCGCGCTCGCCGAACTCCCCGAGGGCGGGAGCATCGTCCTCGACGCGGGCAGTACCGTCGGCCGGCTCGCCGCCGCCGTTCCCGTCGACTCCGCGCTCACCGTCGTCACCCACGCGCTGCCCGTCGCCGCCCGGCTCGCCGACCACGCCGGCATCGACCTCCACCTCGTCGGCGGCCGCGTCCGCCACCGCACCCGGGCCGCCGTCGACGCCTGGGCCCTGCGGGCCTACGCGGAGATCCGCGCCGACGTCGCCTTCCTCGCCGCGAACGGCTTCTCGGAGCACGGCCTCTTCACGCCCGCCCTCGCGGAAGCCGCCGTCAAGCGGGCCGCGATGGCGGCCGCCCGCCGGGTGGTGCTCCTCGCCGACTCCTCGAAGGCCGGCCGGGAGCACTTCGCGCGCTTCGGCTCCTTCGCGGACGTGGACCTCCTGATCACCGACCAGGGGCTCGCCCCTGCCCAGCAGGCGGCCATCGAGGCCGCCGGTACGGAAGTCGTGCTCGTATGATCCTGACCGTCACCCCGAACCCCTCCCTCGACCGGACGTACGAGGTCCCCCCGCTGGAGCGCGGCGCGGTACTGCGCGCCACCGGCGACCGCGTCGACCCGGGGGGCAAGGGGGTCAACGTCTCCCGCGCGGTGGCCGCCGCGGGAGTCCTCACGACGGCGGTCCTCCCGCTCGGCGGCGCCCCGGGCGCGCTGCTCGCCGAACTGCTCGGCGTACAGGGCGTGGACGTCACGGCGGTGACGGTCGCCGGCCAGACCCGCTCCAACATCGCGCTCGTCGAACCGGACGGCACCCTCACCAAAATCAACGCACCCGGCCCCGAACTCACCGCGGAGGAAGCGGCCCTCCTGCTGGAGACCGTCCGCACCGCCGCCGGCCACCCCGACTGGATCGCGGCCTGCGGCAGCCTCCCGCGCGGCCTTGCACCCGAGTGGTACGCCGGCCTGGTCGCCCGCGCCCGCGAGGCCGGCGCCCGGGTCGCCCTCGACACCTCGGGCCCGGCCCTGACCGCCGCCCTGCCGGCCCGCCCGGACCTGGTCAAGCCGAACGCCTCGGAGCTGGCCCAGGCGGTCGGCCGCCCGCTCGCCACCCTCGGCGACGTCACCCGGGCGGCCCAGGAACTCCGCTCCCGGGGCGCGGGCGCGGTGCTGGCCTCGCTCGGCGCGGACGGTCAGCTCCTGGTGAGCGCCGAGGGCACCTTCCACGGCACGGCCCCGGTGGCCGCCGTCCGCAGCGACGCCGGGGCGGGCGACGCCTCCCTGGCCGGTTTCCTCATCGCCGGCGGGACCGGACCCAAGGCCCTCGCCTCGGCCCTGGCCCACGGCGCTGCCGCGGTCCAGCTCCCCGGCAGCGCCATGCCGACCCCCGCGGACCTGCGCCCGGAAGCGGTCAGCATCACCGGGAACCCGCCCGCGGACCTCCGCCTCTCCGCTCCGGCCCTCCCCTAGTCTTCTGCGTCAGGAATTCTGTTCAGATAGCTGGCGAGGCGTTCGAGGATCTCGTCTGCGGTCTTGGTCCAGACGTAGGGCCTCGGGTCGGTGTTCCATGCGG